>NZ_JAKFCG010000034.1:0-3253 GCF_036677245.1 Sphingomonas sp. | reverse complement strand
CCTTCGCCTGGAATGCCGGCGCGTGCTTTTGCCCGCAAGAGGGGCTCCGCGAACCGAAAGCGTGGCGCGGGCACCCCTCCCGCTTGTGGGGAGGGGAAGGGGTGGGGGGCGAAAAGTCGGAGCGACCTCTTGTGGGACCGGCCTGATCTTCGGCTACAGGCAACCTCGAACCCGGTCGTTCGCCCCCCATCCCCATACCCTTCCCCACAAGGGGGAAGGGAGGAGCCCCTGTGCCATTTTCCGCAGG
Organism: Sphingomonas sp.; assembly: GCF_036677245.1. Lineage (GTDB taxonomy): Bacteria > Pseudomonadota > Alphaproteobacteria > Sphingomonadales > Sphingomonadaceae > Allosphingosinicella. The sequence continues at coordinate 3,006 of NZ_JAKFCG010000034.1, read as the reverse complement.
GATACCCGCAATGAAACGGAAGGCAGGTCGTGCTTCTTCCCGCAAGCCGGCCATGAAGCTTGGCAGGCAATGCCATGACCCTTTACGCCGAGCTCGTCGCCGCTTCGAACTTCTCCTTCCTGCGTGGCGCCTCGCCGGGGCCGAACCTCGTCATGACCTCGCTGCTGCTCGGCCAGGCGGGGTTGGGCATCGCCGACCGCAACACGGTGGCCGGCGTGGTGCGGGCCTGGAGCGCGCTGCGCGATCTGCGCGAGGATGGCTTGCCTCCGGCCGAGAAGCTGCGCGAGGGCGGCAGCCCCGGCGAATATGTCTGGGTCGAGAACACCGCCTTTGCCGAACTGCCTTTCACCGCCGGGCAGCTTCAGGCGATGGCGCAGGTCTTCCGGCTCGTGGTCGGCAGCCGGCTGGTCTTCTCCGACGGCACGCCCGACATCGTCGCCTACCCCGTCAATCGCGCCGGCTGGGGCCGGCTCTGCCGCCTGCTCAGCCAGGGTAATTTGAGGGCGCAGAAGGGAGATTGCGTCCTCCATCTCGACGATCTGCTGAGCGATGCCCGCGACCTGCTCCTGATCGTCATGCCCGGGCGCGATCTCGCAGGTCTGCCGGTGGTGCTCGCCAGCCTCGATCAGGCGGCGCCCGGCGCATTCTGGCTCGGTGCCACCATGCAGCGCCGGGGCGACGACCGCCGCCGCCTGGCACGGCTGAAGGCGCTGGCGGCAGCGACCCGCACGCCGCTGCTGGCGACCAATGACGTGCTCTACGACGCACCGGAGCAGCGCGATCTCCAGGATGTGCTGACCTGCATCCGTGAGGGCATGAGCATCGACAGGGTCGGCCGCCGGCTCGATGCCAATGCCGAGCGGCACCTGAAGAGCCCGCGCGAGATGGCGCGGCTGTTCCGCGACGCCCCCGAGGCGCTCGAGGAGACGCAGCATCTGTTGAGCCGCATCGCCTTCGATCTCGGCGAGCTGAAATACGAATATCCCGAGGAGCCCGTCCCGCCCGGTTGGACGCCGCAGGCCTGGCTGGCCGAGCTGGTCGGCCGGCGCCTGCCGATGCGCTATCCGGACGGCATTCCGGAGGCGGTGCAAAAGCAGGTCGACGCCGAGCTCGGCCTGATCGCGAAGCTCGATTACGCCCGCTATTTCCTGACCATCCGCGAGATCGTCGACTTCGCCGAGAGCCGGGGCATCCTCTGCCAGGGCCGCGGCTCGGCCGCCAATTCCGCCGTCTGCTATGCGCTCGGCATCACCGCGGTCGACCCGGCCGAGCATCAGCTCCTCTTCGCCCGCTTCATCTCGGAGGAACGGCGCGAGCCGCCCGACATCGACGTCGATTTCGAGCATGAGCGTCGCGAGGAGGTGATCCAGTGGATCTACCGGAAATATGGCCGCCACCGCGCCGGCATCGCCGCGACGGTGATCCGCTATCGGCCGCGCAGCGCCATTCGCGAGGTCGGCAAGGCGCTCGGGCTGACCGAGGACGTGACGGCCAGGCTCGCCTCGACGCAATGGGGCAGCTGGGGCAGCGACATCACCCGCAACCAGATCCGCCAGGCCGGGCTCGATCCCGATAATCCGGTGATCGCGCAGGCGGTTCGTTTCGCCGTCAGGCTGCTCGGCTTCCCGCGTCACCTCTCCCAGCATGTCGGCGGCTTCGTGCTGATGCGTGGCCGGCTCGACGAGACCGTGCCGATCGGCAATGCCGCGATGGCGGACCGCACCTTCATCGAATGGGACAAGGACGACATCGATGCGCTCAACCTGATGAAGGTCGACGTGCTGGCATTGGGCATGCTGACCTGCATCCGCAAGGCTTTCGAGATGCTGCGCCAGCACGGCGGCCCCGATTTGGGCCTCGCCGATGTGGAGCAGGGTGATCCGGAGACCTACGCCATGCTGCAGCGCGGCGAGTCCCTCGGCGTCTTCCAGGTCGAGAGCCGGGCGCAGATGAATATGCTGCCGAGGCTGCGGCCGAAGGAATTCTACGACCTCGTCATCCAGGTCGCGATCGTCCGGCCCGGCCCGATCCAGGGCGACATGGTGCATCCTTATTTGCGCCGGCGCTCGGGGATTGAGAAGGTCGCTTACCCATCACCGAACCCTGCCCATGGCCCGGCCAACGAGCTTTTCCAGGTGTTGAGCCGTACCCTCGGCGTGCCGCTCTTCCAGGAGCAGGCGATGAATCTCGCCATGGTGGCAGCGAAGTTTACCGACCCCGAGGCCAACGGCCTGCGCCGCGCCATGGCGACCTTCCGCAATGTCGGCACCATCGGGAACTACGAGCAGATGATGGTCGGGCGCATGATCGCACGTGGCTACGAGCCTGCCTTCGCCCAGCGTTGCTTCGAGCAGATCAAGGGCTTCGGCAGCTACGGATTCCCCGAGAGCCACGCCGCCTCCTTCGCCAAGCTGGTCTATGTCTCGTCCTGGCTGAAATGCCATCACCCGGCGATCTTCGCCGCGGCATTGCTGAACTCACAGCCCATGGGCTTCTACGCCCCGGCCCAGATCGTGCGGGAAGCGCAGGAGAACGGCGGCGTCGAGCCGCGCCCGATCGACGTCAATTCCAGCTTTTGGGACAATGTGCTGGAGGCGGCGGCACTCGATGGTCTCAGCCCTCATCCTGAGGAGCCGCGCAGCGGCGTCTCGAAGGATGATCCAGAACGCGCTGGAACCATCCTTCGAGATGCGCCTTCGGCGCTCCTCAGGATGAGGGCGAGGGAGGTAAAGCGGAGCCCCCATGCCTTGCGTCTCGGCCTGCGCCAGCTCGACGGTTTCAAGGAGGATTGGGCGGAGCGCCTCGTCGCCGCCCGCGGCGAAGGCTACCGCGATGTCGAAAGCCTCGCCCGCCGGGCGCGTCTGCCGGCGCGGGCGATGCGCTTGCTCGCCGATGCCGACGCCTTCCGCTCGCTCGGGCTCGACCGGCGCGAGGCGCTCTGGGCGGTACGCCGCCTGCCGGATGACGAGGCCCTGCCGCTGTTCGAGGCCGCCCAGGCTCGCGAGC
>NZ_JAKFCG010000033.1:0-2823 GCF_036677245.1 Sphingomonas sp. | reverse complement strand
CGGATGAACGACTGGTCGACCTTGATCTTCGAGAACGGGAAGGCCCGGAGGTTGGCCAGCGACGAATAGCCGGTGCCGAAATCGTCCATGGCGATGCGGACGCCGAGCGCCCGGATTTGCCTGAGCGTCGTCACCGCGCGCATCATGTCGCGGATCAGCGCCGTCTCCGTGATTTCGATCTCGAGCCGAGAGGCCGATAGGCCCGTGCTGATCAGCACCTCGTGCACGGTCTGCGCGAAGCTCGGCGAGTGCACCTGCACCGCGGAGACGTTGACGGCGACCGACAGCGGGGATTTCCAGCGCGCCGCCTCGTTGCAGGCGGTGCGCAGCACCCACTCGCCGATCTGCAGGATCAACCCGCTTTCCTCGGCCACTGGTACGAACACCGCAGGCGGGATCTCGCCGCGTTCCGGATGCTTCCAGCGCACCAGCGCCTCGAAGCCGGTGACCTCGCCGGACTGGATGTCGACCTGCGGCTGGTAGACCAGGCGCAGCTGATTGCGCGACACCGCGTGACGCAGGTCGTGCTCCAGCATCCGCCGGTCGCGCACCTCGACGCCCATGGCGTTTTCGAAGAAGCGATAAATGCCGCGGCCGTCCTGCTTGGCGCGATAGAGCGCGGTGTCGGCATGCGTCATCAGCTGTTCGGCGGTATCCGCATTATCCGGGAACAGCGCGATGCCGATGGAGCCCGAGATCAGCGCCCCGCTGGCGGCATGGTCGTTGGTGCGGCGGAAGGCGTCGAGGATCTGCTCGGCGATGCGACCGGCGCGGGCCGGTGTGCCGATATCGCCCAGCAGCACGGCGAACTCATCGCCGCCCAGCCGCGCCGCATAGCCTGCGCCTTCCACGGCGCCAAGCAGTGAGTTGCCGACGCGCTGCAGCAGAGCATCGCCGGCGGCGTGGCCGAACAGGTCGTTGACCTCCTTGAAGCGATCAAGATCGAGGCACAGCACGGCGAAGGTCTGCTCATGCCGGCGGGCGTGGCTGATCTCGTCCTCGAGCTTGCGCGAGAAACTCACCCGGTTCGGCAGCCCGGTCAGGGCGTCGTGGTGGGCGAGGAAGCGGATATGCTGCTCGGCTTGCTTGCGGGCCGAGAGGTCGCGGATGGCGATGGCCTGGTGCGGCTGGCCGGCGAAATCCACCTGCCGCAGGATCACCTCGGCGGGAACCACGCCGAAGGCGGTCTTCAGGTCGGTCTCGATCGCGATATTGGGGCGCTCGGCCAGCATGGTGCTGATGGCCGAACCGAGAAACTCAGACAGCTGTCGGCCGCTGACGTCGCCTTGCGGACGGTCAACCAGCGCCAGAAAGCTCTGGTTGGCGGTCACGATCTCGCCGTCGCGTGCCACGAGGAGGCCTTCCACGGCTGCGTCGGCGAGGCCGCGCATGCGGTCGCCTTCCGCGGCAGTGCGGCGGCGGTCGAGCACGTCGAGATAGGTGCCGCCCAGTGCGAACAGCAGGATCATCACCGAGACCACGGCGACCACCAGCGACAGCCATTGCGGCGTCTGGTCGGCGTGCGAGACGATGGGGAAGCAGTTCTCGAGGCCGGCCGCGCCCATCGCAGTGAAGTGCATGGCGCAGATGGCGAGCGTGAGCAGGACGGTGGCGCGGATGCGCTGGCGCAGCGTATCGCCATTCACCGCGAAGTAGATCGCCGCGGCGGCCAAGGCGATGCCCAGCAGCACCGAAGCGGCGACCAGGGGCGATTCCCACACGATGCCGCCACCAATCAGCAACGACGCCATGCCGGCATAGTGCATGGCCGCAATGCCGATGCCGATCACGGCGCCGCCGAGCAGCCCATCGGAGCGGCGGGTGCCGAGCGCGGCGAACCACAGCCCGCCGCCGACGATCAGAATGGCGGCGCCGAGCGAGACCAGCGTCAGCGGCAGGTCGTAGCCGACCGGCATGCCGGCCGAGAACGACAGCATGGCGACGAAGTGCGTCGCCCAGATGCCGAAGCCAACCGAAAAGGCAGCGACTGCGAGCCAGGCCCGCTGCATGGCGCCGGTGGTGCGACGCGCGTGATTGAGCAGCGTGATACCGGCGAAGGCGGAAAGCGCACAAACCAGTGCCGCCAGAGCCACCAGGCGGAGGTCGTGATGCTGGAAAAGCGTAGTCAGTACGATCTGCAAGATGGCGCGTCCTTCTGGATGCAATGCCCACCTGCTCTCGGCCAAACTGGTGAAGGGAGTCTTGCCCCGGCCGGTACGACTTGTGCTTAACCTCTGATGTCTCGATACGGCGTAAACGGAGGCTTAAGATGTTCGGCTGAACCCGCTAGCGGGTGTGCGCGTTAATGCCTCCAAGGGAGGACGGCCAATGACTGCCAACAATCACTTCCGCGGCTTGCTTGCCGAGGATACGCCGGCCGGCAATGACGGCGACACCCCGGGATTTGCGCAGCCGGTGAGCCAGACCGAAATCGAGGAGTTGCTCTATGGCGACGACTGGCCGGCCGCCGAGCGGCTGTCGCGCCTGCAATCGATCCGCGCCGAACTGGCCGATCTCGAAGCCACCGATTTCGGCGATGACGATCCCCGCACCCTGATCGGGGCCATCGACGAGGCGATCGCGCAACTCACCGGGCTGGCGGGCGAAGGCATGGATCCGACCTCCATCGACCACGACCCGGGGGCGCATCGCGAAACGTTGTCGCCCGATTCCGACGAACTCGAGGCTATTTCAGCCGATGATGAAGCGTCGCTGACCGACGAGCGCGCCGAAGGCCCGATCGACAAGAGCCAATGGCTCGACGGCGACGGGCTCGATGCGGATGAACGCGACCAGGACGGGCGCGACCAGGACGGGGGCTAG
>NZ_JAKFCG010000032.1:0-36922 GCF_036677245.1 Sphingomonas sp. | reverse complement strand
ATTTTGCACGTCGCGCAGGGCGGGGAGGCGTTTCGCGCTCGACCATCGCCGCAAGCATCTCGGCATTGCTGTCCACCACAGCCTCAATTGCCGCAATATTGTCGTCGAGAACGGCTTCGACGATCTCGCCTGCCTGCTCCACCGCGGCCTCGATCGCGTCGATTTCGGCTTCCACTGCTTCGGCGAGCAGGGTTGGCGCATCGGCGACAAGCTCCGCGACCAGACCAGGCACGGCTTCTTCAACGCTTTCGGGAAACGGCATCTCGCTAGTCGTCCCTTCAACCAGCGCTTCGGATGCTTGCAGGGTCTCGGCTGCCGTCTCCTCTGGCGAGGCGGGCTGAGTGACCGCGGCCGGCATTGGCGCATCCTTGCGGGTTAGCCGTGACAGCCCGGCGTCGGCGGTCGTGCCGGTGCCGCTCGGTTCCTTTGCATTTCTCGTGGACGTCCGCGCGAACCTGGGCGTCGCGGGCTTGGCCTTGTTTTTGCGCCGTGCCATGTAAACCTCCGTTTATGGTGCAGTGCAGCATAAACGAGCGAGGCCGCTCTAGCAATCGCTCAATAGAAACGCTCGAGTTGTTGATTTGATCGCCTCTGCGGGTGCTTGCTCCTGATTTAGAAGAAGAAGCTGATATTGTTCGAGAGCAGAGTCGCCTGATCGAGCAGAATCGTGCGCGATGCGATCTCGAAGCTCGCGCCGCGCCGCCGCAGACGGTCCTGCCGCTCGCCAGCCATGATGTCGACCTGCCGCTCCGAGCGGCTGCGATAGAGCAGGAAGGCGGAACTCACGCTGTAGAGGTCGCCGTGTTCCTCCTCGACGATGACGTTCGCGACCAGGTGGCGGGTTCGCGACGGCGGGTCCTCGGCCCAGCCGGAGGGGGACAAATGCTTCTTGATCCGCATCCACATCGAAGCCTTGTCGTCGTCGAAGAAGGCGCTTTCATCGGCCTTCGAATATTCGAGATGCTGCTCGCGCCGCGCCCGATTGGTCCGGATCGGCATGTAATAATGGACGTCGTCGGCCAGCAAAGCATACCAGGATTCGAACTCGCGATGGTCGAGCAGCTGCGCCTCGCGGAACAGGAAGTGCTCGATCTCGCGCTGGAGCAGCAGCCCCTCCAGTCCCGCCGGAGCCTGCGTCGCGGCATCATTCCGCAGCATTGCGCACCTCGGCGGGAGCGAGCGTCTCCCAGCTGTCTTCGGTCATCATGCGCGCCCAATGGGCATAGAAGCCGCGTGCCGCTTCCTCGCCGTAGACCCAGCCGATTCGTCCCGGGAAGCGCTCGTTTGCAGCCGCGCGCCCCATTCCCATCTGCACGTTGAAGCGCTGGCGGCTCGCCTGGCGGCCGCGCAGCACACGCTGGATCTCAACCCAATTCTCGCCGTCGTCCTGCTCGAACAGGCCGGCGGGGGAGAAGGAACGCAAGATGCCCTTGCGATAGGCGTCCTTCGCCTCTTCGGGTGCATCCTTGTCGACGACGGCAAATGCCCAGACCTCGGTCTCGTGCGGACCGCGGGGATGCCAGGCGCGCACCGTGTTCACGCCGGGAAGGAACGAGCAGGTCGGGAAGATCGTCATATGCGCGGCGCCCATCTGCGTCGAACGAAGCGCGCCGAGCCTCTGCTCGGCGACCTCGGCGGAGGGGCCGAACCAGTAACCGGCGGCCTCCGCACCGATCGTCCCCGCGAGCAAGGGCCTGCCGCCCTCGCCGACGAAGAACCCCGCGCCATGGCCACCCCATTCGGCGCGGAACTGATGTCCCTCGCGGCCGAACTGTACCGCCTCGGGCGGCGTGCCGTCGGGCAGGTTGGCGGTGATGCCCGACAGATGCGAGATCGGCACATGATACATGTCGCTGCAGAATTGTTCGGCGGCGAACTTCCAGTTGCAGGGGATCACCCATTTGTGGACGCCGCCGATCGCCTCGCTGCCGGCCGGGGTGCGGTCGAACAGCATGTCCATGTAGAAGGTCGCCTCGCCGAGATAGGCCTCGAGGCTCGGAGTCTCGGCATCCCACGTGCCGAAGACCAGGCCCTTGTAGCTGGCGATCTTGGTGACCTGCAGCGGCGACCATTTTTGCTTGTCCAGCGTGCCGTAGGCCTCCTCCTCGAGCGGGACATGCACGAGGCTGCCAGCGATGTCGTAAGCCCAGCCATGATAGCTGCAGGTGAAGGCGCGGGCATTGCCCGCATCGGCGCGGCAGATCCGCATGCCGCGGTGGCGGCACTGGTTGAGGAAGGCGCGGATGCTGCCGTCCTTCTGGCGGACGACGATCACCGGGTCCTCGCCCATATAGGTGGTGAGATAATCGCCCGGCTTGGCGATCTGGCTCTCGTGACAGAGCATCAGCCACGCGCGGCCGAAGATCCGTTCCTGTTCGAGCGCGTAAAGTCCATGATCGGTGTAGATGCGCGGATCGACCGTTCCATCGTCGACCAGATCGAATATGGCCTTCTCGGGCCAATCGTGCTGCGCTCGTGCGTCGGTCACGTCGCTCTCCTCTCATCATCGCCGCCATTGCGACATGCGATCAGATTTTTTTCTTGCCTCTCATGTCACACAATCTTGCGACACGCACAATTCAACACTCGATTCGACACGCTGCTCGCCAAGTCCCGCAGTATCGCGGCGAAGCTTTGGAACGCGGGGTGGCAAGTCGACCAGCTTTCACGCGCGCCGCGTGACGAGCAAGTTTCGCTCGCTTGCTCGCGGCCGGCGTGCTTGCCGAACCTCCCCAGCGTCCATAGTCTGGCCTGCGGGCACAACAGAAAGGCCGCCGTGAAAGCGTCTGAACAGACCGAGCCTCTGCTTGTCGCCGAGGCATGGCAGGGGGCGGGCCGGCAGGTTGCGATGGCAACCGTCGTCGAAACCTGGGGATCGGCGCCGTGCCGCGCCGGCAGTCAGCTCGTGATCGATCGCGATGGAAATTTCCATGGGTCGGTGTCTGGAGGATGCGTCGAGGGCGCGGTGATCACCGAGGCGAGGGCCGTGCTCGAAACCGGTGACCCGCGGCTCCTCGAATATGGCGTCGCCGACGAGGATGCGTGGAACGTCGGCCTGTCGTGCGGCGGGCGCATTCGCGTCTACGTGGAGAAGCTGCACGATGGGCAGATTCTTCGCCGGCTTACCGCCGCGCGCAGGGCCCGCGAGGCGGTGCTGACGATCACCGATCTCGACGATGGGCGCAGCAACATCATCTTCGAAGCCGCGGCGGTCGAGGCCTCGCTTCGCGACGAAGTGGCCATGGCCTTCGCTTCCGGCGTGTCCAGGGAAGTCGCCGTCGGCGGTCGCCGGCTGTTCCTCAAGGTCGATCTGCCGTCGCCCAGAATCGTGGTAATCGGCGCGGTCCACATCAGCCAGATCCTCGCGCCGATGGCAGCACTGGCGGGTTTCGACGTCACGATCGTCGATCCGCGCACCGCGTTCGCGACAGGCGAGCGCTTCAAGGACGTCGAGCTCGTCGCCGAATGGCCCGCCGATGCGCTGAGCGATCGGCCGCTCGACCGCTACAGCGCGCTGGTTGCGGTCAGCCACGATCCCAAATTTGATGATTTCGCGATTGCCGAGGGGCTCCGGACCGGCTGTTTCTATGTCGGCGCGCTTGGCAGCCGCAAGACACACGCGAAGCGAAGCGCACGCCTCGCCGCGGGCGGAGCCAGCGACAGCGATCTTGCGCGCATTCATGCTCCGATCGGGCTTGCCATCGGCGCGGCCAACCCACGCGAGATCGCCGTCGCGATCCTGGCCGAAATCATTCAGTCCTTGCGCATGCGCGATGCGACCTAGGACCGGGGAAGGGGTCCGATGATCTTCCGGACCTTCGCCGTCGAGGAGGCCGAAGGGCTGGTGCTGGCGCATGCCGTCCGCCTGTCGGACCAGATCCTCCGCAAGGGCCATAGGCTGACACGATCGGACGTCGAGCAAATGAGCGGGGAGGGGATAAAGACCGTCTTGGGCGCACGTCTCGAATCCGATGACATGCTGGAGGACGAAGCGGCCACTTGGCTCGCGGCGGCGCTGCCGCGAACCTATTTGCGCTGTTCGAAGGCCGCGACCGGGAGGGTCAACGTCTATGCGACCGTTGCTGGCCTTTTCACCGCTGACAAGGCGGCGGTCGATCGGTGCAACGCGGTCGATCCGGCAATCACCCTTGCCTGCCTTGCCGATCACGCGCGCGTCGCGGCCGGCGATATGGTGGCGACGTTCAAGATCATCCCGCTCGCCGTCGCGCGGTCCAAGGTGTCCGAAGCCGCCGAAATTCTCGGCAGCGCGCAGCCGCTCGACGTCAGGCCGTTCCGGCCGCATGCGGTCGCGCTGATTTTGACGCTTCTGCCTTCGCTCAAAAGTTCACTGGTCGACAAGACCCGGCGGGTGCTCGAGCAGCGGCTTGCCCGATCTGGGAGCAGCATCGTCAGCGAAGCACGCGTCCCTCACGACACCGACACCGTTGCCGAGGCGATCCGGCTCGCACTCGGCGCGCAAGCGGGAAGGCCCGATCTCATCGTCATCTTCGGTGCATCGGCTGTTTCAGATCCGCTCGATGTCATCCCGCAGGCAATCCGGCTTGCCGGTGGCGAGGTCGTCCAGGTCGGGATGCCGGTCGATCCCGGTAATTTGCTGGTGCTGGGAGAGGTCGGCGCCACCCCGGTGCTTGGCGCGCCCGGTTGTGCGCGAAGCCCGAAGGAGAATGGGTTCGATTGGGTACTCGATCGCCTGCTCGCCGGGGAGAAGGTGGGCGCGCAAGAGATTCGCGCAATGGGTGTCGGAGGGCTGTTGGTCGAGATCCCGAGCCGCCCGCAGCCGCGCGAGACCAGCGCCGATCGCCTGGCGAGTGTCGCGGCTGTCCTGCTCGCGGCGGGGACGGCGAGCCGCATCGGCGACGGCCGTCACAAATTGCTCGCGGAATTCGACGGAGTTGCGCTGGTGAGGCGTATCGCGCAGGCGGCCTGCGACAGCGATATTGCGGACCTCGTCGTCGTCACCGGCCATCGCTACGCCGAGATCGAAGCCGCACTTGCCGGGCTCCCCGCCGAGATCGCGCACAATCCGGATTTCGCCACTGGCATGGCGAGTTCGCTCATCGCCGGCTTCGCATCGAATGCAGCCGCGCGGGCGGACGGGATGCTGGTGATGCTCGCCGACATGCCGGCGGTGACCACTGCCGATCTGAGCGCGCTGATCGACGCTTTCCGCGCGGCGCGAGGGCAGGCGATCGTGCGCGCCGTCGCCCGCGGCGTGCCGGGAAACCCGGTCATCCTTCCCTCTGTGCTGCGCAGCGAGGTGATGCGCCTCGAAGGCGATGTCGGCGCGCGTCATCTGATCGAATCGGCCGGAGTTCCGGTCATCGACGTCGAGATCGGCGATAATGCGCGCCTCGATGTCGATACCGCCGACGCCGTTGTCGCCGCCGGCGGCATCCTCAAGCGGTGAATTGCCCAGCCGTGTGGGCTTCCCGATCAGACCAATGCGAAAACCTCCGCCCATTTCTCCAGCATCTCGTCTTCGTGGCCGTATCTGATCTCGACTCCGAATTGAGATAGCCCGTCGCTCTTGAGCTGGCGAAGGCGCTCGACCAGCTCGCCTTTGGTACCGGTGAAGGTGAAGGCGCGGATGATGTCCGCCGTCATCTGGGCTTCCTCGCCTGGCTTCAAGTACATCAGATGGCCGCGGTGGTTCATCAGATAGCGCGCATCGGCCGGCTCGTAGCTGGCGTACATCTTGCGATAGGCTTCGAGCTGGGGGTGGAATTGCTCGGGGACCCCCATCGAGGTGCCTGCCGCGCCCGCCGTCTCGCGATCCTCCTGCTCGACCTGATTGTGGAACACCATCGCCGCCGATGGACCCGCCTGCGCCTTGGCACGATCGCTGTCGAACGGTTCGCCGTCCTCGAGCACGGTCCCGCCGGCAATCAGGACCGAATGGAGGTCCTTGGGGTCGCGCCCCGCATCGCGCCACGCCTGCTGCATCGCGGGCAGGCCGGTCGGATCTTCGGCGAGGCCGATATAGCCGGCGCCGAGCTTGGCGATCAGCTGCCGCCCCTTGGGGCCGAATGCGGAGATATGGAGGTCGATCGGATCGTCGATGTTGAGCACGTCGAGCTCGGGATTGAGGAACGCGATCTTGTGTGTGCCGCCTTCGGCCTCCCACTCGACCGTCTCGCCGCGGAGCAGGCCCTGCACATTCTTGATATATTCTTCCATCCGCGCGAGCGGCAGCGCCGCCAGGCCGAGCGCGCGTCGCGAGGTGAAGCCGGTGCCGATGCCGAAATCGATCCTGCCGGGCGCGAGCGCGTTGAGCGAAGCCAATCCGCTCGCCGCCACTGGCTCGATCCGGTTGGAGGGGATCATGACACCGGTGCCGAGGCGGATGCGCGACGTCTGCACCGCCGCGGCGCCCATCGCCACGAACAGCTCGGCGTTGAGCATGGGCGTGTCGAAGAACCAGGCGTTGGAATAGCCCAGTTCCTCCGCGCGTTTCACCGTCTTCCACGAATCGGCGGCAGTCGCGAGATATATGCTGAATTTCACATCACCCTCCCCGGCAAGCTGATTAGGAACGCGTCTTGACTGGACCTTCAATGCTGCGGCGAAAGCGCCATGATCGGCGGCGACAGCGGCGCCGCGAAGAATGAGGCCATGCTGCGTTCGCCATCGGCCTCGGCATAAAGAGTGGTCCGCTGCCAGGGCTCGCGCCCCAACGCGCGCACCATCTCCTCCATCGTCTGCGGCGGCGTTTCCTCGCCATGAACCGCCCCGGCTGCGCGCGTGATGCTTTCGTTCATCAGGGTGCCGCCGAGATCGTTCGCGCCCGCCTCGAGGCAGGCCATCGCGCCGTCGAGCCCCATCTTCACCCAGCTGGTCTGGATGTTGGGGATCAGCGCATGGAAAGTGAGCCGCGCGACCGCGTGCATCAGCACCGCTTCGCGGTAGGTTGGGCCAGAGCGTGAGAGGCCGCGGATGTGGATCGGCGTTTCGGTCGGCACGAACGGGAGCGGGACGAATTCGGTGAACCCCCCGGTTCTGGTCTGAAGCGTTTTTATGTGAAGCAGATGCTCGGCCCAGTGACGCGGCGTGTCGACATGGCCGAACATGATCGTCGCGGTGGTCCGCAAGCCGAGGCTGTGCGCGGTCTCGATCACCTCGAGCCATTGGCCGGTGGTCAGCTTGTCGGGACAGATGATCTTGCGGACGTCGTCGGCCAGTATCTCGGCCGCGGTACCGGGCAGCGATCCCAGGCCCGCCACTTTCAGATCGGTGAGGAACTGCCGCACCGACATCCCCAAGGTGGCCGCGCCCTGCCAAATCTCGAGCGGCGAGAAGGCATGGACGTGGATGCCCGGGCAGGCCTCCTTTATCGCCCTGCAGATCGCGAGATAGGTGGCGCCGGTATAGTCGGGATGGATGCCGCCCTGCAGGCAGACCTCGACCGCGCCCCGCTCCCAGGCTTCGCTCGTCCTTCGCTGGATTTCCTCGATCGCCAGATTGTACGGCCGGCCGCGGAGATTTTCGCTGAGCTTGCCTTTCGAGAAGGCGCAGAACTTGCACTTGAAATAGCAGATGTTGGTGTAGTTGATGTTGCGCGTGACGACGTAGCTGACCTTGTCGCCGCTCAGCGATTGGCGGAGCGCGTCGGCAGCTTCGCAGACCCGGTGATAATCGTCCCCACGCGCCGCGAAGAGCGCGACGATCTCGTCCGCGCTCAGGGCTTCTGCCGCCATCGCGCGCTCGATGATCGGCTGCAGCGCGCTCGGGCGATGGCCGTGCTGCGGGTGTGCCAGCGGTTGGGCCAGCGGCTGCATTGTCGAGCCTGGCGTCCATTGGTCGACCCGCGCAAAGCCCTCGCTGTCGGTACCGCGAAGCACCGATGTCTGCAGCGCCGGGTCCACCCATTGCGCCGGGCGCTGGGCAAATTCGGGATAGATCGTCAGGCGCTCGACCAGCAATTTCCCGGCCTCGGCGGTGGCGCGCGCCAGCCGATCGAGTTCCGGCCACGGATATTCCGGATTGACGTGGTCCGGCGTGACCGGCGACACGCCGCCCCAGTCGTTGATCCCCGCGGCGACGAGGCTGGGAAGCGCGCCGCTGTTCAAATTGGGCGGCGCCTGAATGTTCATGTGCGCGCCGAAGATGATCCGGCAGACCGCGATCGTCCAGAGATGCTCGTCAAGGCTGGGCTCGGCCGCACCCGCCATCTTGGTACCCGGCTTGGCCCGGAAATTCTGGATGATGATCTCTTGGATATGGCCGTAGCGGTCGTTGAGGTCGCGAAGCTCGAGCAGCGCTTCGATGCGCTCGCGCCGCGTCTCGCCGATGCCGATCAAGAGCCCGGAGGTGAATGGGACTGCCTTTTCTCCAGCGGCGCGGATCATTTCCAACCGCAGCGCAGGATCCTTGTCGGGCGAGCCGAAATGGGCGCCGCCGGGCTTGGTCAGCGCTTCGGCCACGCCTTCGAGCATCAGCCCTTGCGAGGCCGAGACCGCGCGCAGCCGAGACAGGTCGGCGCCGTCCATCACGCCGGCATTGATGTGGGGGAGAAGCCCGGTCTCGCGATGCACCAGGCCGGCGACCTCGGCGAGGTAGGAGAGGGTGGTGTCGTGGCCAAGCTCGGCCAGTTCCTCGCGTGCGGCACGATAGCGAAGCTCGGGCTTGTCGCCGAGCGTGAACAGGGCCTCGCGGCAGCCCGCGGCGACGCCGGCGCGCGCGATCTCGAGGACTTGCTCGCGGGTGAGATACACCCGCTCCCCGCGGCGGGGCGGGTGCGCGAACGTGCAATAATGACAGGAGTCGCGGCACAATTGGGTGAGCGGGATGAACACCTTGCGCGAATAAGTGATCAGCCTGGGATGGCCCTGGTCGCGGAGCGACGCGGCCACCGCCATCAGCGCCGCGAGATCGTCGCACTCGCTGAGCGACAGGGCCTCCTGGTGCGACGGCAGTTCGCCCGCGAGCACGCGTTTCAGATCACGCATCGCGACGGCGTGCACCGATCAGGATCGCGAGGATGGTCGCGGGCGCCGACGATTTGTTGCGCCAGCCGTGGCGCGTTCCGTTCTGGATGACGAAATCGTGCTGCTGAAGCCGCGTCGTCTCGCCATTGTCGAGCTCGAGCCAGATCTCGCCGTCGACCACCATGACATAATCGACCGAGTCGGTCTGGTGCATCCCCGGATGATCGGCTTCCATCCGCTCGAAAATGCCAGGGCAATGCTCGAGGCCTTCGGCGAAGAATGCCTGCGGGTCGAAATCCGCGCTGCCCATCGAGCTGTCGGGGGGGAGGGTAAGGAGCAGGCAGCGGGTTTCGCCGGGCTCGGGATGGAGGCTGGTCACCGACGGCGCCGGATCTTCTCCTGCCGGATAGAGGGCAGGGGAGTTGGTCGACCACAGGATCGTCCGCGCGAAGCCGGGCAAGCTTTTCATCTCATAATGGTTGGTGGCCGGTCCGTCGGTTACGACCACCGACTTGTTGCCATTGGCGTAGCCGGTAACAACCCTGCGAACATCCATATGCTTCCTCCCTAATCCGGCTGCGGCCGGTCTGTTTATAGTTGGGCAGGTTCGGAAAGTTTCCGCGAGCGGTTGGGGGTTACGATCCTTCGACTTGCGGCCCGCAATTTGCGTAGAGCCTAACCACAATTTGGGCTCATGCAAGCGGTCAACAATCGTTCTCGATCATTGATCGCCGTGTAGTTCATTTGCCGAAACTGTCAGCGAGCGTGAGCGCGGCATTGGCCACGCGGATCTTGTCGTCGAGGGTCTGCATCAAGGTGTTGGTGCGTGCCGCGACGATGCCGTCGAAGCTGCCGGATGGCTCGTCGCTGTCGATCAGCATCGCGTCGATCAGCCCTGCATAATGACGCGCGATCGTGGCGTGGTTCACGGCGAGGCCAAGCTCGGTCATCAACTTATCGGTCGGGCCCTTAACCGCGCGGCCCGCGACGAGCGGGGAGATGGCGACGACCGGAGCGGTCGCCGCAGCCAGAGCCTCGCTTATGCCCGGGACGGCCAGGATCGGATCCACGCTGAGAAACGGGTTCGAAGGCGCGATGACGATCGCGCGTGCAAGCGGGTCGGCGATCGCTGCCAGCACGGCGGGTGTCGCGGCCGCACTGTCGGCACCTTTGAATGCGATCGAGCGCACGGCCGGTTGGCAGCGGCGCGCCACGAAATAATCCTGGAATGAAAGCAGCCCTTCGTCGGTGACGAGCTCGGTTGCGACCCTGTCATCGCTCATCGGCAATATCCGCGCGGCGATATCCCAGGCGCGCGCAAAATCCGCCGTCACCGAGCTCAGGGAGGCGCCCTGCGCCATCTTCATCGTGCGGATGATGTGGAGCGCTAGGTCGCCGTCGCCGAGCGCGAACCAATCCTCGCCGCCGAGCGATTTCAGCGCCGCCATGAAGTTCCAGCTCTCGTCGCGGCGTCCCCAGCCGAGGATCGGATTGGCCTTGTCGGCGAGCGTGTAGAGGAGCGTGTCGATGTCGGGCGAGATGTTGAGCGAGAGATGGACGAAATCATCGCCGGTGTTGACGATCGCCGTGACCTTTTCGGCAGGGATCGCGTCGATCATCCCGCGCACCAGCTTGGCGCCGCCGATGCCGCCGGTGAGCACCACGACCTTGTCGCCGGTGATCTTCTCGCTTGCACCCCCGCTCATTGGAAAAGATCTTGCTCCAGCGGACGGATCAGCGCCGCTGCCGGCACATCGCGCGAAGGCAGCTTGACGCCGCGGACCAGCACCGCCGGAACGCCCTCCGCGCCTTCGCCCATCACCAGCCCGGCCGCGGTGGCGAGCATGTCGCCGATCGCGACCTGGGTGACCTTGAGCTCGCGTCCGTCGCGATCCACTTCTCCGCGGCGATCCCACAGCGCCGGCACTCCGCTCGCGCCGATCGCGACACCGACGGTGCCGATGCGCCACGGCCGGCCGAAACTGTCCGAAATGACGACGCCGATTTCGCACCCATATCGCTCGGCGAAGCCCGCCCGCAGGTTCCGCGCCGAAGCATCCGCATCGGCCGGGAGCAGCAAGGCAAGGTCGCCGTCGCTCGATCCGCTGTTCGATTGATCGATGCCGCTGTTCGCCGTCACATGGCCGGCGCGGTGGCGGGTGATGAGAACGTCCTTTGCGGCGCGGACGACAGCGGAGGCTTCGTCCAGGACAAGCTGCACCAGGCGCGGATCCTTGCCGGTGACCGCAGCCAGCTCGGCCGCCCGATCCCCGACCTGCACGTCTCGCAATGCGACGTATCGGCCTTCGGCTTTCGAGACGATCTTCTGCGTGACGACGAGGATGTCGTCGGGCAGCAGGGCAATTCCTTGCGCCGCGAGCGCGCTGCCGAGCAATGTCACCAGATCGTCGCCGGGACGAACTTGACCGACACCAAGCACCGGGATGAAAGTCAGTTCAGGCACGTCCATCTGCTTCCTCGGCTCGACGTTGCCGATCAGTGCACGGCGCGCGCCAAGTTACGGACCCCGCAGCAAAATGAAAGCCGCGCCGAAGCACGCGCGCCCCGCCATGCGAAACCACCGTCCATCTTTGCGCAATATCGTCTCCGACGAGGCGCAACTTCGGGTACCGGCGGAGATCATAATCTCTTATAGCTTGGTCTGGGTTCAACATTGTCTTTGGGTCATTGGATGCCGCGACATCGGGGGGACAAGGCCACGCCTTATGCGGACGTTCGCGCGCTCGACCGCGGGCTGAGCCTGATCGAAGCTTTGGCCGACAACGGCTGGAGCTCGCCGGCGTCGCTGTCGGCGGCGACCGGCATCGATCGCGGCACGATCTATCGTCTGCTCGCGACGATGGTGCGGTGCGGCTATGTCGTCCGCCGCGACGAGGACGGCAGCCATGCGCTGAGCGCGAAGCTCAAGGACATCGCCGCAGCGATCCGTGCCGATGACAGATTGGCCGAGATCGTCTCGCCGTTGCTCGCCGAGCTGGTCGAGAGGATCTTCTGGCCGAGCGATTTCGCGATCCTCGAAGC
This sequence comes from Sphingomonas sp., assembly GCF_036677245.1. Lineage (GTDB taxonomy): Bacteria > Pseudomonadota > Alphaproteobacteria > Sphingomonadales > Sphingomonadaceae > Allosphingosinicella. The sequence continues at coordinate 24,935 of NZ_JAKFCG010000032.1, read as the reverse complement.
CGGGCGTCTGAAGATCGTGGCGTCGAGCCATCATCTCACCTCGATGACCTTCTCCCGCGGCTTGGTCGGCAAGCATCGTCCGATCCTCCAATCGGCATTGGGCAAGGCCGTGCTGTCGAGCATGACGCAGGACGAGCTGGCGACGGCGCTGTTCGCGATGCGGTCCGCCGAGCCTGGGATCATCGGCGAGGACGAAGCGATCGAGCGCGCCATCGCCGAGACCCGCGCCGCCGGCTATGCAAGTTCCGACGGGCTGTTCGACCCCAAGATCAGCGGCATCGCACTGCCGGTGATGGCGGACCGGCGGGTGGTGGGCGCGATCAATGTCGTCTTCTTTCGAACCGCGATCACGATCGAGCAAGCGGCAGCGCTCTACCTCGAGCCGCTGCGGCAAGTCGTCGCGACCGTCGAGCGACGGCTCGCCGAAACATCGGCCTGAATCCGAGACGGCGCCCGGCTTCCCTTCAAACTGCCAGAGCATTGCGCGAAAAGGTGGGTACCGGCTTTTCGCAACAAGCAATGCGGCATCAAACTAGCCCGGCGCGTCGCTCTCGTCCCACGCCACCGGCGGTCGGGGCGGGGCGACTTTCGACACCGAGTAACGCGGCGCCGGCGCCGGCTGGACGACGCCGTTGACCGTGACGAACGCTTCGCGCGCCTGGGCATGCGGATGGTGCGGCGCTTCCTCGATGCTCAGCACCGGCGCGAAACAGACATCGGTATTTTCGAGCAGGTCGCACCATTGGGCGCGGGTCTTGGTACGGAATATGTCGGCGAGCCGCCGGCGCAGCTTGGGCCAACTTGCCTTGTCGTTGTGCTGCGCCTGCCAATCCTCGGTGCGGACGAATTCCGGGTCGTCGGCCAGTCCGAGCCGATCGAGCAGCAGCGCATAGAATTGCGGTTCCATCGACGCGATCGAGATGAAGCGATTGTCGAGCGTTTCATAGACGCCGTACCAATGCGCGGCGCCATCGACGATGTTCGCTTCGCGGCGGTCTTCCCAATAGCCGGCCGCCATCAGGCCATGGAAGATCGTCATCAGCGCATTGGCGCCGTCCATCATCGCGCAATCGACGACCTGGCCCTGGCCGGTGCGGCCGGCATGGAGCATCGCCGAGACCATTCCGAACGCCAGCATCGTGCTGCCGCCGGCAAAGTCGCCGAGCAGCGCGAGCGGCGGCACCGGCTGCTGCGCCGTGCCGATCGCGTGAAGCGCGCCGGTCAAGGCGATGTAATTGATGTCATGGCCCGCCAATTGGGCGTTCGGGCCATCCTGTCCCCAGCCGGTCAGCCGCCCGTAGACCAATTTGGGATTGTCGCGCAGCATCTCGTCCGGGCCGAGCCCGAGCCGCTCGGTCGTGCCGGGGCGGAAGCCTTCGATGAAGCCGTCGGCCTCGCGAACCAGCCCACGGACCGTCTCGAGCCCGGCCGCCGACTTGAGATCCGCGGTCATGATCTTGCGCGATCGCAGTAGCGGATCCCGCTCCGCCGGCCGCGCGCCCGGCCGTTCGACCCGGATCACCTCGGCGCCATGATCGGCGAGCATCATCGCCGCGAACGCGGTCGGCCCGAGGCCGGCGAGCTCGACGATCTTCAACCCTGTCAGTGGTCCGCTCATCTCATCCTCCCCGCCGATCATGTCGCAGGCCAAGCAACCGCACGCAGCGCAGCCGATGCCCACATTATCGTCGCTAGACTGTGCCGGGGGAGGCGCCGGCGCAAGCCGGCTGCGGGCGGGGTTCGTCTGTTGAACGGGGCGCACCGGCGGCTTGTGCCGATTTGGGGAATCTGAAACGATGCCTGCAATTCCTCGCCGCGGGCAGCAATTCACAAGCGCCTCCAGGGCCGCTTCGAGCGAGGTTGGGAGATGGGAAATGCCGAACCAACAAAGGTCGCAGCCACTGCCCGAAACGCCGTCGCTGCTTGCGGGCATCAAGGCGCTCGAGCCCCTCATCCGCGGCTCCGCCGACCGCATCGAAGCCGAGCGCTGCCTGCCCGATGAGGTGGTCGATGCGTTGCGCTCGACCGGGCTGTTCCGCGCGTCGTGGCCGCGGTCGATGGGCGGGCTCGAGCTTGATCCGCTGACGCAGATCGAGGCGCTCGAAGAGCTGTCGCGTTATGACGGCGCGGTCGGCTGGCTCGGCACCTTCGCCGCGATCAGCGGCCTGCTTGCTGCCCATCTCGAGCCGAGCGCGGCGAAGGAATTGTTCCCCAATCCCGACGTGGTCTCGGCCGGGAGCTATGGGCCGATGGGCCGCGCCGAGCGGGTCGAGGGCGGTTACCGGGTCAACGGCAAATGGAGCTTCGGCAGCGGCTGTCGCCACTCCGACGTGATGTCGGCGGGCTGCTTCGTCACCGTCGGCGGCGAGATCAACCGCCTTCCCGACGGCCAGCCCGAATATCGGGTCGCGATGTTCCCCAAGAGCAGCGCCGCCGTCGACCTCGAAAGCTGGCAGGTTTCCGGGATGCGCGGCACCGGCAGCCACGATTACGTGCTCAAGGATCTGTTCGTGCCCGAACGCCATACGTTCGACGATCTCGATCCGCCGCACCACAAGGGCCCGCTCTATGCTTTCGCCCCCTTGTTCCTCTACTCGCACGTGACGATGCCGCTCGGCATCGCGCGCGCTTCGCTGGATTATATTTACGCGCTTGGCGAGACCAAGCGCATCTTTCCCGGCACGGGCTTGCTCAAGGATTATGGCGAATCGCACGAGGCGGTCGCCAAGGCCGAGGCGGCGCTGCGCTCGGCGCGCTCATGGGTCTATGATGTCATCGGCGATCTCTGGGACACGCTCGTCCGCGGCGACGCGCCGTCGCGCGAGCAGCGCTCGTTGTTCCGCCTGTGCCAGGTGCATGTCACTCACGTCGCCAAGGACGTGGTGCTGCAGATGTACGACGTTGCCGGATCCTCGGCGATCCAGCTGAAGAGCCCGATCGACCGGCTGTTGCGCGATGTCATGACCATCTCCGCGCATCGTATCGTGCAGACCCGAATGTACCGTCCCTCGGGCAAGATGCTGTTCGGACTCGACGTCAAGAACGATCGCCTGTTCTAAGCACAGACACCAGCCATTCGGAGAGAGCCTATGATGTCGACCGGACCCCTGCTGTACGAGAAGCGCGGCCATATCGCCTATATCACCTTCAACCGGCCGGAAGCGCGCAACGCGCTGACCCCCGAGATGTTCTGCAAGCTGGCCGACGCCTGGACCGATTTCGCGGCGGACGACCAGATGCGGGTGGCGGTCGTCACCGGGGCTGGGGACAAGGCCTTCACGGCCGGCGCCGATGTCCGCTTGACCCTGCCGCTGATCACCGGCTCGCGGCAGCCCGAGGACGAATGGGATCACCGCTTCCACGATCATGAGGCCGAGCTGACCAATTGGGCGATGCTCAAGAATCGCCCGCTCTACAAGCCGATCGTCGCCGCAGTGAACGGCGCCGCCTTTGGTGCAGGGTCGGAGATGCTCCAGGCGATGGACATCAGGATCGCGAGCGAAAACGCATATTTCGCGGTCAACGAAGTTGCGCTCGGGTTCATGCCGGGCGGCGGCTCGACGGTGCGCCTGGCGCGCCAGATCCCTTTGTGCAAGGCGATGCAGGTGCTGCTCACCGGCGGCCGGTTCGATGCTCAGGAGGCCTATCAGATGGGCTTCATCAACGAGGTCGTCGCGCCCGACCAGCTCATGGAGCGCGCCGAGCATTTCGCCCAGCTGATCGCGGCCAACAGCCCGATGGCGGTCCAGAAGACCAAGGAGACGGTGTGGGGCGCGCTCGGGCTTTCGTGGGCGGACGCCTGGAAGCTCGAGGCGGTGAATTTCGCCTCCGTGAGTCACAGCGAGGATGCGCAGGAGGGCGCGCGCGCGTTCGCCGAGAAACGTGCGCCGGTCTTCAAGGGGCGCTGATCGCGATCTTTTGTAAGCGGAGCAGGGGAAGAGGCTGAGATGCACCAGGCCGGAGCGGGACGGCGCGAGGAAGGTTGGGCGGAAGGGATCGAGGCGATGATGCGGCCGCGCTCGGTCGCGATCGTCGGCATGTCCTCCAAGCCCGGAACGCCGAGCGCCAACGTGCTCTACAATCTGCTCGGCGATGCTTACTCCGGCGAGGTGCATCTCGTGGGCCGCAGCGGCGGCACGATCCAGGGGCTGCCCTGCCTCACCAGCGTCGATCAGCTGCCGCGCGGCGTCGACGTCGCTATCCTGGTCGTTGCCGCCGACGCGGTGCGCGAGACGGTCGAGGCGTGCATCGCCAACGGCGTCAAAAGCGCGGTCTGCTTCGCGTCGGGCTTTGCCGAAACCGGCGATCAGGGGCGCCGCGAGCAGGAAGAGATCGGACGGATCGCGCGCGAAGGCGGACTGGCGTTGGTCGGGCCGAATTGCGTCGGCTATTACAATTATATCGACGCGTTCCAGGCGATGCTCGCGCCGTCGCACAAGATCGTCGCAATGGGCCCCGACATCGGCCGCACCGTGGCGGTGGTGACGCAAAGCGGCGGCATCGGCCATCACACGACCTTGACCCTGAGGTCGCGCGGCGTGGCCGTCTCCTACATGGTCACGACCGGCAACGAGGCGCATCTCGGCCTTCCCGACTTCATCGACTGGCTGATCGACCAGGAAACCACCAGCGCGGTGGTCTGCTACGCCGAGCAGATCCGCCGGCCCGCCGACATGATCGCGGTCGCCGAACGCGCGCGCCGCTGCGGCAAGCCGGTCATCCTTTATCATCCCGGCCACAGCGCGCGGGCGCGCACACAGACCGCTTCGCACAGCGGAGCCTTGGTCAAGGATTATGCGGCGATGCGGACCATTGCCGAAGACAGCGGCGTGCTGATGGTCGACACGCTGGAGGAGCTGATCGACGTCGGCCAGCTCGTCTGGCGCTATCCCGAGCATGACGGCAAAGGCCTTGGCGTCGTCACCGGCTCGGGCGCGATCAGCGTCATTGCAGCCGATTATGCCGAGACGCTCGGGGTCGACCTGCCGCCGATGTCGCCGGCGACCGTCGAGACGATCAAGGCGCGGCTTCCCGATTACATGACGGTCCGCAACCCGCTCGACATCGGCACCAGCATCGCCTGGGAGCCCGACGTCATCCGGATCGCGACCGACGCGGTGCTCGCCGATCCCGCCTTCGGCAGCGTGCTCGTCTCCAATCCCCACGTCCCCCCTCCGATCGGCACGATCTGGGCGCAAGGCGCGGTCAGCCACACCAGCGCCAAGCCTTTGGTCTACGTGATCCACGACGAAGACGTGCCGCTGCCCGAGGAGGATGCCCGCATCCTGCGCAGCAATGACATGGTCGTGTTGCGCTCGCCCGAGCGCGGCATGCGGGCACTGGCGCGGCTGACCGAATTCGCGCGCCGGCGTCTGTCATGGTCCGAGCGGCCGGCGGTGCAGCCGTTTCCCGACCTTCCCGAGCTCGGTCCGGGCGCGCAGCCCGAATGGCGCGGCAAGCAGTTGCTGGCCAGCATCGGCATCAAGGTTCCCGAAGGCGGCTTGGCGCGATCGCCCGATGAGGCGGCGGCGATCGCCGCGCGCATCGGCTATCCGGTGGCGCTCAAGGCCCAATCGGCGGCGCTGGCGCACAAGAGCGAGGCGGGCGGGGTATTGCTCGACATCGCCAACGAGGCCGGCCTGCGCAGCGGCTGGGCGACCTTGCACGCCAACGTCGCCAAGGCGGCGCCTGGTCTCGCGCTCGACGGCGTGCTGGTCGAGAAGATGGGCGGCCGCGGGCTCGAACTGGCGGTCGGGGCCCGGCGCGATCCGCAATGGGGCCCGGTGCTGCTGATCGGCATGGGCGGGATCTGGATCGAGGCGCTGGGGGACGTCCGCTTGCTCGCGCCGACCTTGCCGGAAGCGCAGATCGTCGAGGAATTCCACAAGCTCAAGGGCGCCAGATTGCTGCGGGGGTTTCGTGGCTCGCCGCCAGTCGACGTCGCGGCGGCCGCGAAGATCGCCGCGTCGATCGGGCGGCTGATGGTCACTTGCCCGCGGATCGCCGAGATCGACGTCAATCCGGTGGTTGCCTATCCCGAAGGCCAAGGGGCAATCGCGCTCGATGCATTGATCGTCGTCGAGGACGGTGCGACTTAACAGTGGACGAAATTCGCGCCGCGGAACATGTTCGCCGAAAGAAGACGGAGCAGGCGTTTCTGATCGAGAGTTGAGCGGGGATAAGAGAGACCGGCACGAATAGGCCGGTCAATCAGGGGAGGGGCCGGTTGAAGTTTCCAGCATTCGCTTACGCTGCGCCCGAGACCTTGGAAGAGGCCGTCGACCTTCTCGCCGACGACCCCGATGCGCGGCCGCTCGCCGGCGGGCAATCTTTGATGCCGATCATGGCGTTGCGGCTGGCGGCGCCGAGCATGCTGGTCGACCTCGACCGGATCGGCGCTCTCAAAAACTCCGTATTGGGTGAAAATTCTCTCCGCATCGGCGCGATGGTGACCCATGCCGAAAACGCGCGCTCGCGCGACATCGCGTCGCGCCTGCCTTTGTTCTCGGAAGCTTTGCGTCATGTCGCGCACCAGGCGGTGCGGAACCGTGGCACGTTCGGCGGCAGCCTCGCCCATGCCGATGCCGGCGCCGAAATGCCGCTGGTGGTGGCCGCGCTCGACGGGACGATGCTGCTGCACGGTAAAGGCTCGCAACGCGCGGTGCCGGCCTCGGATTTCTTCCTCGGCCATTATACGACCGCGATCGAACCGGGCGAGCTGCTCGTCGCGATCGATATTCCCACCAATGAACTGCAATGGGCGTTCGAGGAAGTCGCGCGCCGCAACGGCTATCTTGCGCTGGCGATGGCCGCGGTTGGCCTCCGCATCGAGGACGGCAGATGCGTCGAAGCGCGGGTGATGCTCGGCGGAGTCAGCGATCGTCCGGTCCGCGCCGCCGCGGCCGAGGCCCATCTCGTCGGGCGCCTGCTCGATGAGCCCGCCGCACGCGAAGCCGGGCGGTTGGCGGCGAGCGATCTCGCCGCGCGGTCGGACACCAACGCCGATGCCGCCTATCGACGCTCGGTGATCGCGGTGCTGGTCCGCCGCGCGATCATGCGGCTTTCGAAAGGAGAAAGGTGATGCGTCGCGCGGAGGCAGGTGGCGCGCTCGAAACCGTCGCGACGGTCAACGGGCAGGAACGTCGCTTCAGCGTCATGCCGCGCGCCAGCCTTGCCGACGCTTTGCGCGAGCAGCTCGGGCTGACCGGCGTCAAGGTCGGCTGCGAGCACGGCATTTGCGGCGCCTGCACGATCCTGGTCGACGGCGTGCCCGCGCGATCCTGCCTGATGCTCGGCGTGCAGGCGCATGGGCGGACGATCCGCACGGTGGAGGGCATGACCGGCGACGCCGGCGGGGACGGAAGGACCTTGCACGCATTGCAGGATGCCTTCCATCGCCACCACGCCCTGCAATGCGGCTTTTGCACGCCGGGCATGCTTGCCACCGCGCAGGGGCTGCTCGACGACAATCCCGATCCCACCCGGGCCCAAGTGCGCGAGACGCTGTCGGGCAACATCTGCCGATGCACGGGCTATCAGACGATCGTCGATGCGGTGATGGACGTTGCCAAGCAGCGCATCGCGGAGGGAGGCGCATCAGCCGTGCCGAGCGAGGCCGCCCATGGGTAAGAGCGAAGTTGCCTACATCCGCCCGAAATCGATCGGCGTGTCGGTCCCGCGGCGCGAGGATCCAGGTCTGCTGACCGGCAGGGCCCGTTATGTCGCCGACATTGTGCTGCCCGATATGCTGCACGCCGCGGTCCTGCGCAGCCCGATCGCGCACGGCCGCATCACCAGCATCGATGTCGCCGCGGCGGCCGCGATGCCGGGCGTGGTGTTGGTCTGGACCGGCCGCGATGTGCGCGAGCGATGCAGCGGCCTTCCCGCGACGATGGACATCCCCGGTTTCGTCGGAACGGTCCAGCCAGTCCTTGCCGACGATGAAATCTGCTTTGCGGGCGAGGGCATCGCCGTGGCCGTCGCCACGACGCGCGCGCTCGCGGAAGACGCGCTCGAAGCGATCATCGTCGATTTCGAGGACTATCCGATCATCGGCGACGTCGACACTGCCAAGGCGGCGGACAATCTCGCCAACGCCAAGGTTCCGCGCAACCTGCTCTATTACAGCGATCGTCTCAGCGACGACGTCGAGACTGCCTTTGCGCAGGCGGCGGCCAAGGTCGAAGGCTGCTTCCGCACGCCGCGCGTCAATGCCTCGCCGATGGAGCCGAGGGGTTTCGTCGCGCGCTACGAATGGACGACCAACACACTGACCTGCTGGTCGGCGACGCAGATGCCCAATCTGATCAAGACCCTGCTCGCGATGTTCCTGAACTTCCCCGAGCAGAATCTGGAAGTGATCACGCCATTCGTCGGCGGTGGTTTCGGCCAGAAGGCGCATCTTCACACCGAGGAAGCGCTCGCCTGCCTGCTCTCGATCGAGCTTGGCCGGCCGGTGAGCTGGATCGAGGACCGGCAGGAAAATCTGCTCAGGGCGCCACAGGCCAAGCAGCAGGTCAATGAGATGACCATGGCGTTCGACGCCGAGGGCAGGATCCTCGCGATGCGCGACAGCGTCACCACCGACGCCGGCGCCTACAACACGATCCCGTGGACGGCGCTGATCGAAGGCCATTCCGGCATCCTCGTCGCGACCGATCCCTACCGAGTCCCCGCCCTGGCGCTCGAAAGCTACTCTTTGGTCACCAACAAATGCCCGATCGGCGCGTATCGCGGCGTGGGTTTCACCGGGCCAGTGCTGGCTCGCGAGATATTGCTCGATCGCGGCGCGCGCGCGCTTGGCATCTCCCCGTTCGAGATCCGCCGCCGCAACGTCCTTCGCAAGGAGGACTTTCCCTATGTCTCGAGGGTTGGCCACACCATCCGCGAAGGCACGTTCCTCGAGACGGTCGACAAGCTCGAGGCGATGATCGACTATCCCGCCTTCCTCGAACGGCAGGCGGCGGCGCGCAAGGAGGGCCGTTACCTCGGGCTCGGCCTGTCGATCTTCAGCGAACCCACCGGCATCGGCACGCGCACGATGCACTTCCTCGATTCGCCGATCACCTCGCACGACACCGCTACCGTCAGGGTCGAGCCGACCGGCAAGGTCACCGTCACCACCGGGATCGTGACGGCGGGGCAGGGGCATCACACCACGCTCGCCCAGATCGCCGCCGATGCGTTCGGCATTCCGGTCGAGGATGTCACGATCAACATGGGCTCGACCAAGCATTCGGTCGGCTTCGGCACGGTGGCGAGCCGGTCGGCGGTGATCGGCGCCGGCACGATCGGGCGCGCCTCGGAAATGGTGCGCGTGAAGATGCGCGCGGTGGCCGCGCGTCTGCTGCAGGCGGAGCCCGACGACATCGAGATGAGCGAGGGAATGGTCCATGTCCGCGGCGAGCCCGGGCGGGGGATGCCGTTCGCGCAGGTCGTCGGCGCGATCTATTTCGCGGACGCGACCCACCCCGAGGATTTCGATCCGGCGCTGGAAGCGACCGCGGCCTATGATCCCGCCGACATCATCCTCGCCAATGGCGGCCATGCCGCGATCGTCGAGGTCGATATCGAGACCGGGCTCGTCCGGGTCGAACGGATGTATGCGGTCGAGGATTGCGGCCAGATGATTAATCCGACGGTCGTCGAGGGCCAGATCCGCGGCGGCGTCGCGCAGGGCATCGGCATGATCCTGCTCGAGGAATTGATCTACGACGCCAACGGCCAGCTCGTTACCGCGACCTTGCAGGATTATCTGCTGCCGACCGCGGACGACGTTCCCGACATCGAGATCGCGCATCTCGAGACGCCGTCGAGCCTGGTGCCGGGCGGCATCAAGGGCATGGGCGAATCGGCGATGATCTCGTCGCCGGCCGCGGTGGCCGGCGCGGTCAACGATGCGCTCGCCTGCCTCGGCATCACGATCGAGCAATTTCCCGCTTCGCCGCAGCGGATTTTCGATGCGGTTTCCGCAGCCGGCCTAAGCCGGTGAGCGCGGGCTGTTGCAAGGAGCGGCTGCCGTGAATTTCAAATACAGCTTCAGACTGCCCGTTCCGGCCGACCGCGCGTGGCCCATATTGCTCGACCTCCGGCGGGTTGCGCCGTGCATGCCGGGTGCCGCGATCGAGAGCGGCGAGGACGATGAATATGTCGGGCGGGTCAAGGTGAAGATCGGCCCGATCGAAATGACCTACCGCGGCGATCTGCGTTTCATCGAGCGCGACGATGCCGCCCACCGCCTCCAGGTTCGCGGCACCGGCAGGGAGATACGCGGCGGCGGCGAGGCGAAGGTGCTCGCCACGATGCAGGTCCGCCCCGACGGCAACGCGTGCGAGGTGTCGATCGACAGCGAATATGCGCTGAGCGGCAGGGCCGCGCAGTTCGGGACCGGCCTGATCGACGAGATCGGCGCCAAGCTGATGAAGGAATTCGTGGCCCGGCTCGAGCGGCTGCTGCGCGACGATGGCGACATTGCCGCGGTGCCGCCCGGCCCGGGGCCGTCCGAAGCGTCGATTGCGCGTGACCCGGACCCAGTGGGCGCACAGCGCGCAACCGCAGCCGCTGCTCCGCAGTCGCGCCGCGACGACAATGAAGCGCTGGATCTCGTCGGCCTTGCCTGGGGTCCGGTGATCATCCGCGCCATACCGATCATCAACCTCCTGTTGTCGGTCTGGATCATCATCTATCTGATGGTGTTCGATCGCTAAGTCTCTCCGGATCCTTGGCGCAGGCCAGGCAAAATGCTTAGGCCGCAGCATCCAATTCAAATGATCATGAGCGAGGGATAATGAAAGCATTGATGTCGGTCGGCGTAGGCGGCCCCGAGACGCTGCAACTGGTCGAGACGGCGATGCCCGAGCCGGGTGCGGGCGAGCTTCGGGTGCGCATCATCGCCTGCTCGATCAACTATCCCGACGCCTTGATCCTCGAGGACAAATATCAGCTGAAGCCCGAGCGCCCGTTCGCGCCCGGCGGCGAGGTCGCGGGGGTCGTCGATGCGCTCGGGCCGGGAGTCGAGGGCTGGGCGCCGGGCGACCGGCTGATCGCGATCACTTTCTACGGCGGGCTCGCCGAATATGCGGTGGTCCCGGTGGCCAACGCTTTTCGGCTGCCGGCCGACATGCCGTTTGCCGAAGGCGCGGCTCTGCTGATCACTTACGGCACCACGATCCACGCATTGGTCGATCGCGGCGAGGTGCAGCCGGGCGAGACCTTGCTCGTGCTCGGCGCGGCGGGCGGCACCGGCGTTGCGGCGATCGAGATCGGCAAGGCACTCGGTGCGAAAGTCGTCGCTGCGGTGTCGAGCGAGGAAAAGGCCGAAGCCGCCCGTCGTCTCGGCGCCGATGCGGCGATGGTCTACGGCCGCGGCCCGTTCGACAAAGAGGCGTCGAAAGCGCTCAGCGCATCGTTCAAGGCCGCGGTCGGCCCGGACGGCGCCAATGCCATCTACGACCCCGTCGGCGGCGATTATGCCGAGCCGGCGCTGCGCGCGATCGCCTGGGAAGGCCGCTATCTGGTCATCGGTTTCCCGGCCGGCATCCCCAGGCTTCCGCTCAACCTGGCTCTGCTCAAGGGCTGCGACATTCGCGGCGTGTTGTGGGCGGGGCTGATGGCGCGGGATCCGGAGCGAGTCCGGGAGCATGTCGCGCAGCTCTTCCATTGGTGGAGCGAAGGTAAGATCCGGCCGAGCATCCAGCACAGATTCCCGCTCGAGCGCGGCGGCGAGGCGATCGCCTGGCTCAGCGATCGCAAGGCGATCGGCAAGATCGTCGTCGAGGTCGGTGCTGGCTAGTGATTTCAAGTCAGGTGGAATCACCTGACGACTCGGAAATCACGGAAAACAAAGAAAAACGGACTCAATCCCGGTTCAATTAAACCGGGACTGAGTCTGACGCTTGCAGAAAAGGATCGGCCGGCTGCGTTGGCCGGCCGATCCCTTCCTCAGGTGGGCTTCACCGTGCCGCGTCGAGCCGCTTGCGGATGAAAGCGCCGATGGCCTTGATCGCCTTGCGCGCATCGGTGAGGCGATGGCCGAACATCTGGAAGTCGTGGATCTGGTCGGGCCAATATTGCCACTCGACCTCGACCCCGGCGGCGCGCGCCGCATCGGCCAGGCTCTTCGAATCGTCGTACAGGGCCTCGCGCTCACCGATCTGGATCAGCATCGGCGGCAGGCCGTTGAGGTCGCCCTTGAGCGGCTGCAGCAGCGGGTTGTTGAGGTCCATGCCCGGAGCATAGCAGCCGGCCCACGCTGTCAGGCCTTCGGTGGTGACGAGCGGATCGAGGTCGGCCCTGCTCACCATCGATTCGCCCTTCAGCTCGAGATCGACCCACGGCGAAAGCACGGCGACGCAGGTCGGCAGCGGAAGGCCGCGCTGCCTGAGCGCATGCAGGGTCGCGAGCGCCAGCCCGCCGCCCGCGCTGTCACCGGCGATGGCGAGCGAAGAGGCATCATGGCCGTTGGCGAGCAGCCACTCGTAGCCGGCGACGGCGTCGTCGAGCGCGGCCGGGAACGGATGCTCGGGCGCAAGCCGGTAGCCGACCAGCAGCACGGCGGCATTGGCTTCCTGCGAAAGCCGCTCGGCGAGGCCGCGATGCGAATCGATCGAGCAGACCACGAACCCGCCGCCGTGGAGGTAGAGGATCGCGCCATCTTCCTGGCTGACGCCCTTGGCGGTGATCAGCTCGGCCTCGGCATCGCCCAGGGTGATGCGCTTGCGCGTGCATTCGGCGTCGGTCTCATGGACGAAGAGCTTGTCGACCGCGCTGCGGATCGCCGCCAGCGGCGTCTCCGGCGTGAACGAGCCGAACGTCTTCTTGATATCGTCGATGACTGCGTCGAGTTCCTTCACTGCTCTCTCCCTTGCTGAGCCCTTGCGGCTTCGATCTGATCGCGTTGTAATTCGCCGTCGGGCTTCGGGCTAATCATTCTTTGCAACGCCGGAACGATTGCCGGAACGATTGCAAAGGCGGCGGCATCCAGCATGCGGCGCCGCTGCAAAACTCCGTTCGCGGTGAGCTTGTCGAACCGCTCTCCTTTCTTGCTGAGAAGAAAGGGCCTTCGACAAGCTCAGGCTGAACGGTTTGGGGTGACTCGACTTTCTTTTGCAGCGGTCCAGCATGTATGCCGGCCTTGAGGTCACTTCGACAACCAAGTACCAATGATGATAAATTCGGTCGGCGCATCTACTCTGAACGTGACACCCGAGTTTCCAATGCCCTCCACCTTGTTGTGAGGACTTAATGGCTCGGATTGGAGCACGTTCGAGAAAAGGGGGATTAGGATGGAAGATCTCGCTGGTCCTGGAGCGCCGAAGCTGGAGCCGTCCGAGCCCAATGTTCACCTTTGGAGCCGGGATGGTTTTCTTGGCGTCAATGCGGTCGCACTCCAGCCCGGCTACACGCCTGACTATATTTCGGTCGAAGGGCCGCATGCGCCACGGCGGATAGAGCTCGCGACCTTGAAGACGGCGGACCAGGACGATCCTGATGCCTTGCCGACCTTGATCCTCACCTCGCGTCAGGGCGTGAAGTTCAGCCTCTCGCGGCGCAGGGCGGCGATGGGGTTCGCACTCAAGAACGTCGAGTGCGACGAGCTGCATTTCATCCAGAGCGGCGGCGCACGCTTCGACAGTGAATTCGGCAACCTCGACGCTGGCCAGGCCGACTTCGTCTGCATTCCCAAGGGGTCGGCCTATAGAGTCACGCCGGACGGCGGCGATCTGATCGATCTGATCGTCGAGAGCCCTGGCGCGCTCAAGTTCGACACGCCGGCACCGTTCGGCATGATCAACTTCGCGCAGGACGTGAGGCGGCCGCGGATCGAGTCCCCAAGCGGCGCGCCCGGCGAGCCCGGCGGGGAGGGACGCCACATCCTGCTGCTCAAGGCCGAGGACGGGATCACCCGATTCGTGAAGCCGGTCGACCCGCTCGCAGCGATCGTCCAGGTGGGTGGGGAGGCTCCGCTCTGGGCGCTCAACCTCGCCGCGATCCAGCAGGTGAGCTACGGCGGATTGGGCGGCCCTCCGGCCCACTTCCTCGCCTCGCCGGACAATATCATGCTGGTGTTCGACTTGAGCGCGCGCGCGGCCAAGATGCGTCCGCCTATCCATCACAACGCCGATTATGACGAGATCATCCTCTATGTCGGCGGACCGGGAGCCTATGGCGCCTGCACAACCCCCGGCACGTTGACGATCGTGCCCAAGGGGGTGACGCATCACGGCCCGTCCGAAGACGTTCCCGAAGGCTATGCGGCATTCCTGATCGAGACGCGGGCAACGCTTCGCTTCACCGATGCCGCGCTGCCGAGCTCGAAACTGATGGAGACGGGCCGCTACGGTGTCCACCCGAGCGAAGCGGGTTAGATCTGGGCGCGGGAGGCGCGGGGGACGCATCAAATAGGATCAGGCACGGGCACCGCGAGGTACTCATGCGGGCGCGGCAGACGGGAGATGCGCGATGGAACATCCTTCACTTTGGGAAGCCGCGAGACGCGAGAACGAAGAATATCAATTCGTCGCTGCGGCGGACACGCAGCCGAAGTGGGACATCCCGGACAAGATCGCGATCAACGTTGCCGTTTCGGGGCGCTTCGTCAGCGACGGCATGGGCGCCGGCCATCCGACCTCGATCGAGGAATATGTCGATTCCGCGTCGGAGGTGATCGAAGCGGGAGCGTGCGGGATCCACGTCGACTTCACCTGGGTGACGGACAATCGCGGCCGCCGGCTCGATCGCGACCTGCCTCCGGTCGACGCCTATGCCGCCGTGCTCGAGCCGCTACGCGCCCGGTTCGGCGACGGCTTCGTGGCGAACCTCAACGTGCTCAACGGCAAATCGTTCGAGGAGTGTATGAGCCCCGCCAAGGCAGGGCAGGCCGAGGTCGCGCCCTGCGCGGCCGGGCATCCCGAGGCATTCGTGCTTCCGGCGATGCGGACGCTCGAGGAATATGGTGTGAAGCCGGAAATCGTCGTCCACAGCACCGGCGAGGTGGAGCTCGCCAAGCGCAAGCTGATCGACACGGGCGTGATTGCCGGCACGCCTTATTGGATCGTCCTCTACGGGCTGCCGTTCGACACCGGGCGGTCTTTGATTTCCGGAACGAGCGTCCGCAACGCCCAGGACATGGCGCAGCATCTGTTCATGATGGTCAACCAGATCCGCGACATCGACGCCGCCAGCCAGATCACCGTCTGCGCGGCGGGGCGGGCATCTTTGTACATGACCACCCTGGCGACGATGATGGGGCTGCACATCCGCGTCGGTGTCGAGGACACGCCCTGGAAATATCCGAACAGCGAGCAGATGCTGACCGGCAACCTCGAGATGTTCAACATGGCGAAGCAGATTGCGGAACTCCATGGCCGCCGCCCCGCGACCGCCGACGAATATCGCGTGTCGATCGGGCTTGCACCGAAGATGGGGCAGCCGAAGGTGGCCCAGGCGAACATGGCCCAGCCGCAAATTGGCTAGCGCTTCTTCGCCGAGCGCGCTTGCGCGATAAGCAGCCATGCAGTTTCATTTGAACGGGTTCAGGCCCGGCGATCCTCATCTGTCCGAACCGGCCGAACTTTACGGCGAGGCGTCGGAGGCGCTTCCGAGGGAGCTTCCGAAGACGGTCGATGTCCTGATCGTCGGCTCGGGCCCGGCCGGCCTGACCTTGGCCGCGCAACTCGCCGCCTTTCCCGAGATCGAGACCCTGGTGGTCGAGAGCAGGCCGGGTCCGCTGCTTCTCGGCCAGGCGGACGGCATCGCCTGCCGGACGGTGGAGATGTTCGAGGCGTTCGGCTTCAGCGAAAGAGTTCTGAAGGAGGCCTATTGGGTCAACGAGGTCTCGTTCTGGAAGCCCGACGGGACGACGCCCGAGAAAATCGTCCGCCACGGCCGGATCCAGGACACCGAAGACGGCCTCTCCGAATTCCCGCACGTGATCCTCAACCAGGCGCGGGTGCATGATTTCTACCTCGACGTCATGCGCAATTCGCCGACGCGCATGGCGCCATATTATGGGCTTCGTCTGGTCGATCTGACGATCGCGCACGAAGGGCCCGCCAAAGCGCACGCTTTCCCTGTCACGGCCAGGCTCGAGCGGCTCGACGGCGAGCAGGCCGGCCGGATCGAGACGATCGAGGCGCGCTTCGTGGTCGGCTGCGATGGCGCACGCAGCGCGGTCCGCCAGTCGCTCGGCCGCGTGCTTCACGGCGATTCGGCCAATCAGGCGTGGGGTGTGATGGACGTCCTCGCCGTCACCGATTTCCCTGACATAAGGCTCAAGGCGACGATCCATTCGGCCGCTGAGGGCAGCGTGCTGATCATCCCGCGCGAAGGAGGCTATCTCGTCCGCTTCTACATCGAGCTCGAGAAGCTGAACGCGAACGAGCGGGTCTCGAACCGCAACGTCACCGTCGATCGCCTGATCGCGGCGGCGCAGCGGATCCTCAGGCCTTACACGCTCGAGGTGAAAGAGGTCGCATGGTGGTCGGTCTACGAGATCGGGCAACGGCTCGCCGACCGGTTCGACGACCTCGCCGATGAGGGAGCGGGTGATGGCTTTCCGCGCGTGTTCATCACCGGTGACGCCTGCCATACCCACAGTCCGAAAGCCGGGCAGGGCATGAACGTCTCGATGCAGGACAGCTTCAATCTCGGCTGGAAGCTCGCGGCGGTCCTGACCGGGCGATCCGCGCCGAAGCTCCTCCACACCTACTCCTCGGAGCGCCGGGCGATCGCCGAGGAGCTGATCGAATTCGACCGCGAGTTCGCCAGGATGTTCAGCGCCAAGCCCGGCAGCGCGTCCGCCTCCGATCGCGAGGTCGTGGATCCGGTCGAGTTCAAGAATTACTTCATCCGGCAGGGACGCTTCACTGCGGGAACCGCAACGCGTTATCGCCCGTCGATCATCACCGCCGAGCCGGCCCATCAGCAGCTCGCTGCCGGCTTCCCGATCGGAATGCGCTTCCATTCGGCGTCCATCATCCGCCTGGCGGACGCCAGGCCCATGGAGTTGGGCCACACGGTCAAGGCCGACGGCCGCTGGCGCCTGTTTGCTTTCGCGGCGGACGAAGACCCGGCCGATCCTTCGTCCGGCATCGGCGCTTTTTGCTGGTTCCTGTCGACGTCGGACAAATCCCCCGTCCGGCGCTACACGCCCGCCGGCGCGGACATCGACTCTGTGATCGACGTCCGCGCAATCTTCCAGCAGCCGCACCGCGATCTTGCGCTCGAAGCCATGCCGTCCCTCCTGCTGCCGCGCAAAGGCCCTTACGGCCTGATCGACTACGAGAAGCTCTTCTGTGCCGATCGAACGAGCGGAAGCGACATCTTCGACCTTCGAGGCATCGATCGCGAGCGCGGCTGCCTCGTGGTGGTGCGCCCCGACCAATATGTCGCGCACATCCTCCCCCTCGACGCTTATGCCGCGCTCGCCGATTTCTTCGCGGGTTTCATGGTGCCGGCATGGTAAGGAATTTCGTCGTGACCTGATACGCTTCGCAGAACGGGCCGGGACGCTTAGGGGAGGGTCGAATATGGGAACGATCACTGCGGTGCTGGCGTCAGCCGTTGCCTTCGTCGGCAGTCACTTCCTGCTCTCCCATCCCTTCAGGAAGTCGCTCGTCGCCTCGCTGGGCGAGAAGGCATTTCTCGGCCTCTATTCGCTGGTCGCCTTCGTCACATTGGGTTGGATGATCCTGGCGTATCGGGCTGCGCCGCCCACGCAATTTCTCTGGCCGGTGGGCGATCTTTTGTGGGCGATCGTGTCGGTTCTGATGCTGATTGCCTCGATCCTGTTCATGGGTTCGGTGATCGGCAATCCAGCGCTCGTAACCGCCAAGCAATCGGAAACCGCGCCGGAAGCGCGCGGGGTGTTCGCCATCACCCGCCATCCGATGATGTGGTCCTTCGCATTGTGGGGCGCGTGCCACATCGCCGTCTTTCCGGTGGCGGCGAACATCATCGTCGCGTTCGCGATCATCGTCCTGGCGCTGGCAGGCGCGGCGTTGCAGGACCGAAAGAAGGAACGCCTCCAGCCCGACTTCTGGCCGGCCTGGGAAGCAAAGACGAGCTACCTCCCGTTCGCGGGAATCGCCGCAGGCAAGGCGCGATTGTCCGGGTTCCGCATGCACGACATCGCCGGCGGAATCCTGGTCTGGATCGCAGCGACCTGGGCGCACATTCCGCTGAGCGGTTGGGCCGCCGGCATCTGGCGGTGGATTTGACGGGGAGGGATGGACCCAGCTGGATTCGAACCAACTACCTAGGGTTGCCCTGAACGACCAACTGAATCGACCACCCTTTCCGGACGTAAGCCTACCGTCTCCGTCCGTAACGCTTTTCGGCTTCAAGCCGTAGCTCTTCAAGCGTGCCGCCTGCGTCCGGCTCGATGTACGCCTTGGCAGGAGCTATGCCCTGAGCGCAGCGGCTGAGCCTGACGTCGTCTTCCTCGCTGAGGAGGTTGAACCCACCTTGCGAGTTCCGCCTGAGCCACCAGCGCTTGAAGCCAAGATCGCGGCGAAAATATGTGTGCTGAACTGCGAGAACAGTCACAGTGCCTTTCGGGGCGAGGCCGTCCAGAACCCGGCGGACATCAAGATCGATGAACCAGGGCCACGACATGACGATGCAGTCGTCGCCGCAATCGCCAATTTCGCTCGGTACTTGCTCGGTGATGCGAGCCGACACTAACGCGTCATAGCACTCGACTGCTGTTCTTTCCTGCGCCGTCGCCGGGACAGAGAACAGGATGCAGGCGAGGGCGAAAAAACCAGATTCTCGCAGGTTTACCATCGGCACAACTTACAGGCCGCGCGTCCGTTTCCCACCCATGATCGACCTGTCGCTTCTTTATCGTGTAGCGAGTAGGGCCTGATGGGCTAGGTCGCGGTAAATGCAGTCTTCCTTCTCCTGGGCGGCTGGCACGGCGGTGGGAACATATGCCGTAAAGGCACCGCCGACTGGTTTCGGTTCGAAATCAGTGATGCCGCAACGGCTTGCCGCCTGGACGATCTGCTCTCGGTTCGCCCAATCGTTTTCGTCACCGACGAAGCATCCGGACAGGAGCATTAGAGCGGCTGGCAGCAGTGTTTTCAATTTGGGATGTCCGCCTTTCAAAGGGAGGGCCAGGGTCGCTTCTTTTAGAAGCGAGGTGCGCCAAGTACCCCAATCGCCGTCATTGCAATTGCGAAGGTGAAGGCCGCCGTTCGCAAGCTACGCGGATATCCTTTGCGCAAAAACAACCAAACGAAGACGGCGGGAAAAGCTAGCATTCCGAGGAGCAGCAGAGGTCCAAGGTGACGCTCCGGAAGCTCAGTCGCTTGGTGTCCATCAGCTCCCATGTAATCACATTAGGCTGCCGAACTTTCACTTTCTACCCGCTGGGGACATGAGGCAGCTAAGATAGCTCCTAAGGTCACGATCTTGCGCGCGAGACGATCGACGCCCATCATGCCCTGATGCTGAACCTCCTATCTCTTCTCGTCGGTGCCGTTGCGCTGGTCCTGGGCGTCTTCGCCTTCTTTCCGCTGCTCGGCTGGGCTTATTGGCTGATCATCCCCCTTGCTCTGGTCGGCTTGGGCCTCGGCGTCGTGTCCCGGCAAAAAAGCGGGCGAAACCTCAATCTTGTCGTCATCATCGTCGGGGGAATCCGCCTGATGCTTGGTGGAGGGATTATCTGAGGCCATCAGCACTGGAGCGGATACGGCCGAGGAAGCTACTGTCATCAACCTCGCGGAGTCCGAAGCATGAGCGTTGATTTCTATGTGGCTGTTCCTGCGGATCAATGGCCGACGCTGGCCGCGGTCGAGCAGTGTGCCAGCCGCAAAGGCTATCCCATAAAGGTCCGGCGCTTTCCGGTTCTTGATGCCCAGAAGGTGGTGACCGATGGCGCCTCCGTCGCCGTAGATGGCAACGACGCCTATCTGGAAGGACAGCTCTCGCCTTCAAGTCTATCAGCCGAAGAAGTACGCTGGATCAACGAGCGCCTTGCCGCCTCCACTGCTCCGTTCCGCATCAGCGATCGCCACGCGCTTATGTCAATTCATGTGCGGAGATCCACAGAGCTGCGGGCTGCAAGCTATGTTATCGCCAGCTTAGTCGTTTGCTTTGGCGGCTACGGGTTTGAGCCACAAGGTAACGCCCATGGCCGCGCGGACTTTGCCAAAGCGCTCATCGAAGGCGCGGCTCTGCTCAAGGGACCGTAGTCGTAAAGGAACGTCCGCAGACCGCTCATAGCGGAGGTTGGAGCCATCTAAGATCGGCTGATGTCGCTCGGGCACTTCCACCGTTTCAACACGCGCAGCACCGACATTGTCTGCTTGGTTGTGGCGGCGGTGGCAGCCCTCTCGCCGCTTTTCCCTCAAGGGGTTGGTCCCGAGCGAGGCGAAGAAAATTTGGTGAGCCCAGCTGGATTCGAACCAGCGACCTACTGATTAAAAGTCAGTTGCTCTACCGACTGAGCTATGGGCCCGACCAAGGCGATGCCCTAGGTGCGCCGGTCGCCTCGGTCAACCGGGCCGGTGGAGCGGCTGCCGCCTCATGTGGCGGGTGAGCAGCTGGCGGATGCTGGCGCCGCTGATCGGGTCCCGCCAGCCGGGGGCGATCTGCGCGAGTGGCTGGAGCACGAAGCCGCGCTCGCGCATTGCGGGGTGGGGGACGAGCAGCCCTGTCTCCCCGCCGCCTTCCCAGCAGCCTTCGGACCACAGGATGATGTCGAGATCGAGCACGCGCGGACCCCAGCGGCGGCCGGCGCGGCGGCCGAAGCTTCGCTCGATCGCCTTGAGCTCCGCGAGGAGCTGCGGCGGGTCGAGGCGGGTGGTGACGATCGCCACCGCATTGGCGAAGGCGCGGCCCGCCGGGCCCATCGCGCGTGTGTGGTGGATTGGGGAGACACGCTCGACGGTCACGCCCCGCTCCGCCAGCGCGCCCAGCGCTGCACGCAGCACGCCGGCCGGCGCACCGTGCCGGCCATGGTGCCGGTTCGAGCCCAGCGCGATCGCATAAATCGTCTTGTTCACGGTGCGGCGACTAGACCATTTCGAAGCGGGCGGAAACGCGCGCCGAATCCGCAAATCCGCTGCCCACTTTTGCGAAATCCACGCTAGACGTCCGCCATGCTTCTCGACGCCCTCGTCCCGCCCAGTCCCGTTCCCGAAGCCGAGCCGCCGCGCGACTGCCCGTTGTGCCCGCGCCTCGTCGCCTTCCGCGAAGAGCTGCGGCAGGAATATCCCGACTGGTGGAACGCGCCGGTGCGCGCGTTTGGCGATCGCGACGCCTGGCTCGGCATCGTCGGCCTTGCGCCCGGCAAGCATGGCGCGAACCGCACGGGCCGCCCGTTCACCGGCGATTTTGCGGGGATCCTGCTCTACCGCACCTTGCTCAAATACGGGCTTGCGGAGGGTTCCTACGAGGAGCGGATCGACGACAGCCTGCGCCTTGCCGGCTCGGTGATCCTCAATTCGGTGCGCTGCTTGCCGCCGGAAAACAAGCCGACGCCGCAGGAGATCGCGACCTGCCGCACCTTCTACGCGCTCGGGCTGGAGACCTTGCCCAACGTGCGCGTGCTCGTCGCGCTCGGCCAGATCGCGCACGGCTCGGCGGTGCGGACCGCCGGCGGCAAGCTCTCCGCCTATCGCTTCGGCCACCTCGCCGAGCATCACCTTCCCGACGGGCGGATCCTGATCGATAGCTACCATTGCTCGCGCTACAACCAGAACACCAACCGCTTGACCGCGGCGATGTTCGAGCAGGTGTTCGAGCGCGCGCTCGAACTGCGGGATCAGACCGGGCCCGGCGCGCGCTGAGCCATAGGGAACGCAGTCCTTCGATAATCCGTGCATCCCTCCCGCAACCGAGACTGCTTCATAAGTAGCCGAGGCATCCAAAAACCGTTCGGCCTGAGCCCGTCGAAGGCCTTTCCTTCGCTGGGAAAGAAGCAGAGCGGTTCGACAAGCTCACCGCGAACGGAGTTTTGCAACGGTCCCGCTGGCGGGAGGAGTTTGCCGCTGGCTCGTTCCCCGAACGAGCCAGGAAGCGGCAAACTGGGGTGGGCTTCGGAGCTAGATATCCTCCGTCAACCGCCCGTAAAGCTCGGGCCGGCGATCGCGGAAGAAGCCGAAGGCGGCGCGGTGGCGCTTGATGCTATCGAGGTCGAGCGTCGCGGTGATGACGCCGGTCTCGGTCGCGCCGAACTCGGCGAGCATGTCGCCGCGCTCGTCGCAGATGAAGCTGTGGCCGTAGAAATTCTGGCCGCATTCCTCGCCGATGCGGTTGGCGGCGATCACCGGCACGACGTTGGAGACGGCATGGCCGATCATCGCGCGCCGCCACAGCCGGCTGGTGTCGAGGCTCGGGTCGTGCGGCTCGCTGCCGATCGCGGTGGGGTAGAAGAGGAGCT
The DNA here is from genome assembly GCF_036677245.1 of Sphingomonas sp. Classification (GTDB taxonomy): domain Bacteria; phylum Pseudomonadota; class Alphaproteobacteria; order Sphingomonadales; family Sphingomonadaceae; genus Allosphingosinicella. Next base: position 2,545 of record NZ_JAKFCG010000032.1, on the reverse strand, counting down.
CGGCGCCCATCAGCATCATCGAGCGCGCGGTCTCGGGATACCATTGGTCCCAGCAGATGCCGACGCCCAAGGTCGCCTGCGGCGTCTTCCACACCTTGAAGCCGGTGTTGCCGGGCCGGAAGTAGAATTTCTCCTCATAGCCCGGCCCGTCGGGGATGTGGCTCTTGCGGTAGACGCCCATGATCCTGCCGCTGTCGTCGATCATCGCCAGGCTGTTGTAATGGTGCGGCCCATCGGCCTCGAAGAAGCTGGTCGGGATGTGGATCTTGAGCTCGGCGGCGAGCTGCTGCATCGCTTGCACCGCCGGATGCTCGGCGGTCGGGCGGGCGTTGGCGAACAGGCCCTCGTCCTCGGTGCGGCAGAAATAGAGGCCCTCGAACAATTCCGGCGGAAGCACGACCTGGGCACCCTTGGCGGCGGCCTCGCGCACCAGCTCGGAGACATGGGCGATGTTCGCGCCGATATCGTTGCTGAATGCGAGCTGGAGCGCGGCGACGGTGACTTGGTTCATTGCGCGGCTAACATGAGGGCACCTGCTGGCTGATGCAATGGAAGCTGCCGCCGCCGGTCAGCACATGGTCGGCGCGAAGGCCGATCGCCTTGCGGCCGGGAAACAAAGCGCCGATCGCGGCGACCGCCGCTTCGTCATTGGCAGCGCCGTAAAGGGGCACGACGATTGCGGCATTGCCGATGTAGAAGTTCATGTAGGAGGCCGGGACGATCTCGCCGTCGCGCTGCACTCGGCCGGGCGAGGGCAGGGGAACGACCTCGACCCCCGCAGCCTCGGCGCGCGCCCAAGCGTCGGCGTAGACGGCGGCATTGGGATCGTCGTCGCCGGCCGCGACCGGGATCGCCAGCCGGTTGGGCGCCACGAAGCGCGCGAGATTGTCGACATGGCCGTCGGTGTGATCGTTGAGCAGCCCCTCGCCGAGCCACAAAACCCGGCTGATGCCGAGATCGTGGGCGAGGCGCTCCTCGACCTCTGCCTTCGAAAGGCCAGGGTTGCGATTGGGGTTGAGCAGGCATTGCTGGGTTGTGACCAGCAGGCCGGTGCCGTCGACGTCGATCGCGCCGCCCTCGAGGATCCACTCGTGGCGCTGCGCCGGCAGACCGGCGCTGGCGGCGAGCCGCATCCCGACATTGTCGTCGCCGGGAAGATCATATTTGCCGCCCCAGCCGTTGAAGCGGAAGCTGGCCGCCGTGCGGCGCTCGCCGTCGGCGAGGATGATCGGCCCGGTGTCGCGCAGCCAGATATCGCCGAACGCCTGCTCGTCGATACGAAAATCCCACCCGCCGAGCGCGCGCGCGGCTTCCGCCGCCTCGACGTCGGCGGCGACGAGCCGCACCTCCTCGCCGGCGCCGCCGGCGCGCACCGCGCGGGCGAAATCGATCACTTCCTCGCGCGCGGGCGTCAGATCCTCGACCCACAGATCGGCGTGGCTCGGAAAGCCGATCCAGACGAAGTCATGCTTCGCCCATTCGGGAGGCTGGCGTGCAGTCACGTCGCTTATCGGCCGGCGCGCGATTTCTCGCGCACCGCGCGGAACTCGGCGCTCGGATACCAGTTCGGCCAGGCGTCGCCGTCGGCGAGCTCGCGGCCGATCGCATAAGCGAGCTGAAGCTCCTGCACGACTCCGGTCCAATCCCAATTGGGATCATATTCGTCCTTGGGACCGTGGTAGCGGTTGGCGGTATAATCCGCTTGCGCCGCGGCGCCCGCCGCCTTGCCGCCGTTGACCAGATCGTCGCCGGCCTCGAAATAGGCCATCGGCACGCCCTGGCGCGCGAAGCTGAAATGGTCGGACCGATAATAATAGCCTTTCTCCGGGGTCGGCTCGGGAACGACAATGCGGCCCTGCGCGGCGGCGTGGCGCTTCACATAATCCTCGAGCTCCGACTTGCCGGGGCCGACGATCACGACGTCGCGGGTCGGGCCGGCGAGGCTGAGTGCGTCCATGTTGATACCGCCGACCGTCTTGCTCAGCGGATAGAGCGGGTTGGCCGCATAATATTCGGAGCCGAGCAGGCCCGATTCCTCCGCTGTCACCGCCAGGAACAGGATCGAGCGCTCGGGACGTCCGGCGCGGTTGAAGGCGTCGGCGAGCGCTGCCAGCGCCGCGACCCCGGTCGCATTGTCGATCGCGCCGTTGCAGATATTGTCGCCGTCCGGGGCTGGATCGCAGCGCCCGAGATGGTCCCAATGCGCGCTGTAGAGGACATATTCGTCGGGCCGCGTCGTCCCCGGCAGGATGCCGATCACGTTGTTCGAGGCTTGCCGCTTGATCTGGTTGGCGAGGCTGATCGAGGCCTTCATGCCCAGCGGCACCGCCTTGAAGCCCGGCTGCCGCGCGGCGGCGCTCAACGTGGCGAGATCCTTGCCGGCATTGGCGAACAGGCGCTGGGCGGCCGGGTTGGTCAGCCACCCGATCACCTTGGACTGGTCCATATGGTTGGCCGGATCGTCCATATTATATTGCGCGCCGGTCCAGGAGGATTGGACGACGTTCCAGCCATAGGCCGCCGGCTCGGTGTCGTGGACGATGAA
>NZ_JAKFCG010000031.1:0-34604 GCF_036677245.1 Sphingomonas sp. | reverse complement strand
GGGCTTGGCGAAGATCGCACGCCCCAGATCCTCGCCGACCTTGCGAACATCGATGTCCCACGCCGCAACGAACCTGATGTCCTTGGGGCGGTATCCCCCCAGATCCCAATGCATCAGGCCAATCTGCGCATTGGCCCCGCCGTTCTGGTAATGCGCAATCCCCTGCACCAGCGAGCTCGCGCAATTGCCCACACCAACGACTGCAACGTTGATATCCGCCATCCTACACCGTGGCCCGGTTGAAAACGTTCAATTTATCCACTCCCGCATGGCCGAGGTAGCCACCTCTGGCGTGCTCACCCTCTACCGGTCAAGCTTTGGCCGATCATGCTTTGAAACGCGAGACCGATTTCCTGACGAAGGTGGCTTCGATCCCCCGATGCCAGAAGATGCCGCTCAGCGCTACAAGCGACTGACCAATCAGCTCGAACCACAAGAACAGGCGGGGGTCGCCCGCTAGGCACGCAAGATAGATTCCCAGCACCCGCACGTTGCCGCTCAGCAACGACATCATCTTGAGCGGCGGCACCGCGCGTTCGCCATAAATCGCGCCAAGCTGCTGCGGATCGGCACTGCGCTCCAGCTCCTCGTCGAACTGTCCCGCCCAGCGATCGAAAAGCCGCGTCAAGCTGTCGTAGAGCCGCACCACCGGGTTGCCTAAGCTGGGAAGCGGCGGTCCGCCCGGATCGCCCTTGATGCGGCGGTGGAAGCGTATGCGCTCGGCTTCGTACTGGTTCGCCTGCACGGCGTGCGCCGTCGCGGCCGCCATCGCCAGCACCCACGCCTCGACGGTCCCCATCGACCAGGCAAGGCTGAAATAGAGCAGGAAGAACACGCCATGGTCGCACAGCCCGTCCAATACCCTGCCCAGCGCGCTGTTGGTCTTCGTTGCGCGCGCGATCATGCCGTCGAGCCCGTCCGCGATCAGCCACGCGACGCAGAGCAGCAAACCCAGGGTCGCCAACCGCCAGTCGCTCCAATGCGCGAAGGCCAGCGCCGCTCCCGCGCCAAGCAGGAGCCCGACCACCGAAACCGTGTTCGCCGAAACCCCGGCGCGCAGCGCGAGCGGCAGCAGCAGCCGGCCGGCCGGATGAATCAGGTAGAGGTTGGACGGATCTTCGATGCGCGTGTCGCGCGATCCGTCCGCAGGGACAAGCCTGAACCCCATTCTGCATCCCCTGAACCTGCCTTGCGCCGACGCTCCACGCTTCCGCCAGTGGCGTCAACCCGCTCGTTGGCAGGCCGGTTCGCGAAATCGTTGAGCGTGGCGCGCCAGCCACAGCCCGGCCAAAGCCTGCACCAGCAAGCCCTCCACCATGCGCGGCGCTGGACGGAGGATCAGACGATCAGATGTCGCGGCTGAGGTGGCGAGAGCTCTGCGGCGGTCGCGAATCGACGTGGGGAACAGCATCGCGGACGGCGATTCGCGTCGCGAGCTTGGCGCTGCTGAGCGCTTCGAGCAGCTCTGCGGCCGATGTCGCGCGCCGCGCGTGGCGGAAGCGGATCGTCGAACGCCACAAGCCGCCGCGCTGCATCGGCTGCGCGATCCAGCCGCATTGATGAGCGACGCGCGCGGCGCGGCCGCAATGCCAGCGAGGGCCGTTGAAGGTGATCGTCCGCGCCGATTGCTCGCGCACGACCGAGATCGCCTTCGAATTACGCCCCTCGCGCCGGGTCTTGAGCCGTTGCGCCACATCGATCCCGACGTAAACCGAGACTAGCCCGACGAAATACCAAATGCCCAGCTTGAGGATGAGCAGGGTCGTGACGACGACCACCGCCACCGTCGCCATGGTTCGCCACGATCCTAGCTGATTTGTTGCGGCGGTCTCGCTCTGCGGCGAGACCTTTCGGGTCTCGATGAGATGATGTTCGAACGCTGAGCCGCGGGCCGCAGGGAAGCGTTGATGCTCGGCGACCGGTCGCGTGGCGCGCGATGCGGTCGAGTCTAGGCTGGACTTCAAGTCGGGCCTCCCCTGCCGAAGGGTGAGTCGGCTGCTCAGCTCAATGAGTATCCCAATCCGGGATCGATTGCATCAGCCCGGGATGAGATTCTTGCCGGCCGCGCGACTCAGTTCAGCCCAGCCGCGACGGCGAACAGGCCGATCCGCTCCTCCGCCTCGGTGAGCGCATCGCAGCGGGCGTCGAGCGCGCGATACGCGTCGCCTTGGCCAGCTGAAAACGCCTCCCAGGCAGCGGCCCCGAGCCAATAATCGATTGTCAGATAATCGCCGTCACCGCCGCGTAGCAGCTCGGTGCGGACATAGCCCTCGGCTTCGCCGAACAGCTTTGCCCAATCGCCAGCGCTCCCATAGGTTTGCTCGAATTGCCGTTGGCTCGCGGGAGCAACTCGGTAGCGCCAGACGATCGCGATCACCGGTCCCTCCTCCTTTAGACGCACGAATACCATAGCATTAGCGCTCCCCGTGCCGCCTGCCGGACTTCAGCCGGTGGCGTGCGATCCATCGCTAAGGCGATCCGTTTCGGCGAATTAACCATGATCGGTTCCATTTCGTTAGGACGGGCGGGCTCTGATCCTGTCCCGGGGGCGGCGTTTGAAACATGAGGTCTGCAATGCCCAAGCGAACTCGAAACCCGCGACGCCCGAGCGGAAACCGTGGCGAAAACATCGGCACATTGTTGGCGACCGAATCGGTGCCGCCGGTGACGACCACACGCTGGGTCGCGAGGCGCAAGGCCCAGGTGGTCGGCGCGGTCCAGGCCGGCTTGCTAACCATCGACGAGGCCTGCCAATTCTATCGGCTGACCTTGGAGGAGTTTCTCAGCTGGCAGCGCGCGCTGAACCTCTTCGGCGTCTCGGGATTGAAGGCGACCAACCAGCGGCGAGCATCCCGTCAGGACCTGGCGCTCTGGCCGTCCCGCTGATCGGTTCGATCGGAGAGTGAAGCGGCGATCACGCGCCGCGGCGCGCGGCGCATTAAGCTCTTGCCGCTACCCTCCCCTCGGTGAGGCAACGAACATATTGATAAATATAGTTAATTAGAAAGTTCCCTCCGCTCGTCCTGAGTCGATCACAGCTCATCGCTGCTTTGCTCTGGCTTGATTGACTCGATCTCCTGGTGCGGTCATTCGCTCAATCGCACTTTGTGGGGCGCGGCCACCGTAATGGGGGGCATGCCAGTCGGGGGGCGATCGGGATCCGCATTTTAGCGCATCCGTCGGATCAGCCGACCGCACAAGCTAGGATATGAATGTTCGGTTTGGTTCGAGCCGGCGGCTTTGCCGCGGCCCTCGTGATGCTTGCGTCCTTCTCGATGCCGTCGATCGCCGAAGCCGCACCCGCTGGTGCAGCAGCGCAGCTAGTCCAGGGGCCGCAAGCCGCGCCAATCGCGACGGTCAGTGCGGTCACGGCCGAACAGCCTGGATCTACTCCCTCTGCGACGTCCGCCAGACCCGGCTTTGCCGTTCCTCAGCCCGCAGCGACACAGCCCACCCGGCCCGCGGTCGCGCAGCAGCACCGTCCGCTCCACGAGTTGGTGATCTCGTTCGTCAATTTCGGCGATCAGGACAGCGAGGAAATGTGCCTCGTCAAGGCGATCTATTTCGAAGCGCGTAGTGAGACGATCGAAGGCCAGTTGGCGGTCGCCGAAGTGATCCTCAACCGCACCGCCTCGGGTCTTTATCCGACCACGATCTGCGGGGTCGTCACCCAGCCGGCGCAATTCTCGTTCATCCGCGGCGGCCGCTTCCCGACCCCCGACACCAGGAGCGAAGGCTGGCGCAAAGCGCTCGCGATCGCCGACATTGCGATCAACGGCCGCGCGCAAAAGGTGGCGCCCAACGTCTTGTGGTATCATGCCACCTATGTCGCGCCGTCCTGGGGCCGCCGCCTGACCCGCGTGGCGCGCATCGGCACCCACATTTTCTACAGCTAGAGCATCGTGCGCAAAAGTGGGAACCGGTTTTGCGCGGAAAACGATGCGGTAACAAACGAATAGAGCGGGATGCGTGATCCAGATATCGCGCATTCCGCTCTAGACTTCTTCTACAGCTATAGAGCATTGCGCGAAAACGTGGGTACCGGCTTTTCGCAGGAACCAATGCGGAATCAAACAAACATAGGGCAAGCTGCGATTTCATCTGATCGCAGCTTGCCCTAAGCTTCCGCGCGCCGGGCAGCATCGCCGCCCGAGGCGCGGCGTTATCTCCGGCTGGGATCAGCGAGCGGCGGATTGGGGCAGTGCGCCAAGGCCGCCGGCGATCGCGGATCGGCGCTGGTCCACCGCTGCGGCCAGGGCATCGAGCAAAGCGACGCTGTCGTCCCAGCCGGCGCAAGCATCGGTGATGCTCTGGCCGTAAGTCAGTGGCCTGCCTTGCACCAGCTCCTGCTGACCAGCGACGAGATGGCTTTCGATCATCACGCCGAAGATGCGCTGCTCGCCAGCCTTGAGCTGATCGGCGAGCTCGCGCACCACATTCTGCTGGTTCTCCGCCTTCTTCTGGCTGTTGCCGTGGCTGGCGTCGATCATCAGCCGGCACGGCAGGCCGGCCTTGGACGCCTCGCCGCAGGCCGCCTCGACGCTGGCGCGATCGTAATTTGGCTGTTTGCCGCCGCGCAGGATGATGTGGCAATCCTCATTGCCGCTGGTCGACACGATCGCCGAATGGCCGCCCTTGGTGACCGACAGGAAATGGTGCGGCTGCGAAGCGGCCTTGATCGCGTCGAGCGCAATGCGCAGATTGCCGTCGGTGCCGTTCTTGAAGCCGACCGGACAGGACAGGCCCGAGGCGAGCTCGCGATGCACCTGGCTTTCGGTCGTGCGCGCGCCGATCGCTCCCCATGACACCAGGTCGGCGATATATTGCGGCGTGATCATGTCGAGATATTCGGTGCCGGCCGGAAGGCCCGCTTCGTTGATGTCGAGCAGCAGCTCGCGCGCGATCCGCAGCCCCTTGTTGATGTTGAAGCTGTTGTCGAGGTCGGGATCGTTGATCAGCCCCTTCCAGCCGACCGTCGTGCGCGGCTTTTCGAAATAGACTCTCATCACGATCTCGAGCCGATCGCCAAGCCGCCGCCGCTCGCCGTTCAGCCGCTCGGCATATTCGCGCGCCGCTGCAGGGTCGTGGATCGAGCACGGCCCGACAACCACCAGCAGCCGGTCGTCCGTGCCGTTCAATATCGCGTGGATCGCGGAACGCGCCGCATAAACAGTCTCGCGCGCCTGCTCGCTCAATCCGAATTCGCGCAGCACGTGCGAAGGCGGCGAGACTTCCTTGATCTCGCGAATACGGACGTCGTCGATCTGATGCTGCATGGTCGATTTTCCGGTGGTTCGAAGCGCCGCCTTGTTCTTTGGGCCGGCGCAGGGGTCGATTCAGGCGCTGATCGTCAGCTAAACCAAGCCGCGGCCACATCCTGCCGTTGCAGGACAGCCGATTTGGCAAAGGGAAATGAAACGCGCCTCATTGCGCTTTCCTAGCTTCATTGCCGCATCACCGGCAAGTGCTCGCTGTCGGCGCGCTGTCTGCGCCCACCCGGCCTTTCACGGCGAGCCAGCCTTCGTCCCTCGCTCCAGCCACAACGCCGCATTTCAAGCCATCGCTTCAAAGTCTGTCTTGCCCAGCCCGACACTGGTGAACAGGCTCCCTGGTCCTCGCCGCTGGAGGATGGGTCTAGAAGCCGCGCCACATTGCTATCAGGCTCGCGACGAAACCGACGCAATTCTTGGCATGGGCTTGCTGCTGCGCGCTGTTTTTCGCCAAGTGCGAGCCAGCGGCGCCCGCCGCCATGTCGTGTCGGACGACATTCTCGAACACGCGCCAATAAGCCCGCGGAATTCGGCTCTCATATTGGCCGAGTTGGGCGAGCGCCTCGGCTTGCTCGAGGCCACGCTCGCGTCCCGGATTGCCGCCGCCGATCCAGTTGAGATTCGCCACCAACGTCCCGCTTCCGCCGAGCCGGTGCCAGAGCGCGCGGCAATGGTCGATCGCGCGGCGCTGCGGTTCGTCGAAGCCGGGCCCGCCTTCGGCAAGCCAGCGATCGACGATCGTCGGATAGAGATTGCGGATGACGCGGTAGGTCTTCTGCCGCCCCCCTCCAAGCTCGTTGCCGAGATCGACCACGGTCGAGGGACGGTAGGTGCCTTGCCGGGCCGTGAATTCATTGACGATCGGCTCTGCGCCCGTCGCAACCTGGCCGGCACCGTCCCTCTGCTTGCGTTTCGTCTTCTTAACCATGCTGATCCTCCCGCTCGAATGGGGATGTCCTTATTTGACGGACATGTCCGTCGTGTCAAGCGATTTGACGGATATGTCCGTATGTTGTGAAGCGGCAGGCGAACATGGGATAGAGCGCCATGCTGTCCGAACGGACCAATCCGGCGAAACCAACCGACACTGCGAGCGGCGAGCGTCTCGCCCCTTCCGACAATCGTGACTCGAGAACGGATTTGGCGAGCTCGGCCAATGCGATGTCGTCGGATTCCGCGACGGCCGTGGACATGGAGCTCGTGCGCGATGTTGTGCGTGCCGCGGTGAAGCCGCTTGGGCCGCTCAGCCAGCGCGGTCTCGCGCGCGATGCGGGGCTGGACCGCGACGTCGTCTATGACATCCTGCAGGGCCGCAACAACAATCCCTCGCTCAAGGTTCTAGCGGCGCTTGCCGGCGCGCTCGGCACGGATTTGTCGGTGTTCGGGATCCGCTTGCGCTCGGAGCTGCCTAGTGCAGCCGAGCTCGAGCAGGCGCTCCTGGATAGCTTGCCGGAAATGCCGCGCCGGGGAAGCTGGGAACGGAAAGCGTCATTCCTAGCCGAAGCCGTCGCAGCGATTCTCGGGCTTCCGCCAGCTCAGCCTGCCACGCCTCTCGGCGAGGATCGTCCTCCCTCACGCGGCCGCGCAAAAGCCGCTCCTCCTCCCTCTCCCACCAATTGAGCTTGATGCGCGTCAGCGCGCAGCTGCGATAGCAAGGATCGCAACCGGCGGCGCAGGCCGGCGCGGAGAGGAGAACTCCAGTATCGACAAGCATACAAACCTCCTAGCCTATGTTCTCCTTTTGTTCTGGTCGGCTATTTCCTACAAGTCTAGGACTTTTCCTATGGCTCGGAGGCGCCCCGATCGTCGCGGCCCTCCAACTGTCGCTCGCACGACATTAACAACGTGTGACGGACGCCCGAAAATCGAATCCATAATGGCGCTACCGCTTGGAGCTTGCCCGATTGGCCGGCACGTCCGCGAGGGCATCGCTCAAACAACTTGACTGACGGACAAATCCGTCGTATAGCTGAATGATGGCTCTGTCAATCCATCCGCAAGCCGAAAAGCTCGACACCCTGATCAGCGCAGCTGCCTTGGCGCGTCGCGACGCGGGCCGCGGCATGCTCTTTTGCAGCCCTTGTGGTCTCGCATTGGTCAACGCAGCCTTCGACCTGTTCGAATGCGATGCGCTCTATGACATCGCCGCCGACATCCGCGGTGAGCTCTGCCTCGATGACGATAGTTGGCCGCTGGACGAGCAAGGCGAGCGCGCAACTCGAGCAGGATGGTGATGACATCTCCCGGGCCGGCGCTTCGCAGCAGCCTCTACGCCGTGTTGATTCGCGACAGCCTGCATCCGCTTCCAGAGCGCGCCGCCGGCGAGACGAAGTCCCCTGCTCAGCGCCGCGCTCGGGACGGAGCCCGAGACGGCGGTGGCGAGCAATTTAGCGACCCGAATGGAGCGCACCGCCTCTTGAACTCAACGCCCGCCGAAACGTTTAACCATGGCAGGGGAACGACATGACGAGGAGTATTTTGTCATGAAACGAGTTGGGAGAATCATCACGGGTCTAGCCTTGAGCGTCGGCGTGGCAAGCATGGCCGTGCCGGCCGATGCACGTTCCTGGCATCGTCATCGCGGTGGTGGCGACGACGCGGCAATTGCCATCGCAGCCGGCATCGTCGGTCTCGGCATCGGTGCCGCGCTCGCGTCGGACCATGGCCGCGGGCCTCATTATTCTTACGACTACGGTCCCTATCACCGGTCCTATTACGGGCCGCCCCGCTACGGCGCTTACTACGGATACCATTCCTATGGGCCGGGCTATTATTCCCGTCATCACCGCTATCGGGGCGGCTGCTACACGCGCCGGGTGTACGATCCGTACATCGGTCGGCGCGTGAAGGTCCGCTACTGCCGCTGAACGCGGCGGTGCCGCTTGAACCGAAGCAGAGCCAGAGCGGCGGACAGTCCGTTCTGGCTCTCATTTCACAAGGCGGGATCGGCGCCGGCGCGAATAAGGGCGCGCTTACCCCTCGCCGCCCGCGTCGATCTAAAATCTATTTCGGCGCCTCGGCGAGCGTGGGCGCCTCTGCGGGCTTCGGGGCTTCCGCGACGTAGCCGGCGTATTTGTCCGCGGCGTTCACCACATAATCCTCGACCTGCATGTTCGCATTTTCTTCGGCTTCGGCCTGCTTGATCTTCATCCGAAGGTCAGCGTCGACGATCGACTTGCGGAACGCTGCCTCCTTGGTCGCGCACGCCGCCTTGGCGGCGGTCGTGAACGCGTCGGGTGCGAGCCGGTCCTTCACGCTCGCTTCGACGAACTTGTTGAGGCACGCGCCAAAATCTTTGCGAAGTTGCCCGGGCGACCCCGCCCCGGCGTCGGGTGCAGCCACCAATGCGGCGGCGAGTGCAAGCGTAAGCATGGTCCTCTCCCAATGCGGCTTGGAACCACGAACATGCCCCAAGAGCGGCGGCGAGGGAAGCGGATTCGCGCCCCCATCACAGCAGGATGGCACAGCAGGATGGCACGCGTCCCTATGCCTCGCCGGCCGGTGCGCCGAACGACCAGGTCACTCCGAACAGGTCGCGCAGCTGTCCGTAGCGGTCGCCCCAGAACTGCCGCCCAAGCGGCATTACCACCACCATCCCCGCACGCGTCGCGCGCTCCCAATATTCGTCGGCGTCCTCGACTTGGAGGTGGATCACGAAAGCCTGCGGCTTTTCGACGGGATGGCCATATTCGGGGAAGAAATCGGACAGCATCACGGAACCGCCGTTGATGTAGAGATGGCAATGAAGCAGCCGCTTGCCGTCCTGCGCCGGCCGCCGGTCGACCTCCACCGCGCCGAGCGCCTCCTTATAATATTCGGCCGCCGCGCCGGCGTCCGACAAGGTGAGATAAGGCACTGCCCCGCCGAGCACCCGAGGCGGCTGCTCCGCCGCGCCGAAGCCGTCGTCAGGATCGCTGCTCATCTTCATCCTCCCGTTCGCTCGACGCGCTTTCTACTCCTTATCCCAGGCGTTGCCCATTTTGGAGTAGGAGCTTCCCCGCGGCGCCGCTTCGTCGCCCAGGACGCGGCTCCGGTCGCAAAGGCCGGCTACGCAGCCTCCGATGTCCTAAGGCATATCCATCCGCTGGAGGCGGACGGCATCGATTAGGGAGCGTTGGATGCACTATGCGGTGAGCGGGCGGGTGCCGAGCATCCTGTCGGCCTGTTTGGCGCTTTTGCTGGCGGTGGGAATGCATCTTTCCACCGCGACCCGCCTCAAATCGACGCCGGCTTCGGGCGCGCAGCCCGCCGCGCACACAGGAGCGTCGGCCGGTCGCGCTTTGCACCAAGCGCCTTTGGTCGGGACGGAGCGTACATCCTGATCGTCGGCTGGTGCCGCGGGTGGGGCGCCTGATAGTGATTTCAAGTTAGGTGGAATCACCTGACGACTCGGAAATCACGGAAAACAAAGAGAACTAGACTCAATTCCGGTTCAATCAAACCGGGATTGAGTCTAGCGGACGCGCTTGACCCAGGTCGCGCCGTCGCGTTTTTCGGAAGTGAAATTGGGCAGCGCTTCGATCAGCTCCGCAAGTCGCGAGAAGCCGTAGTTGCGCGCGTCGAACGACGAGCGATTGCCGGCGCGCTCGCCGACCTCGGAAAGACGCGCGAAGCCGCGCTCGTCGCGCTTCGAGGCCTTCCAGGCCGCGCCGAGCAGGTCGAGCAATTCCTCGTCGATCTTGGCCTGACGCCCCGAAGCGCGGTCTTCCGAAGCGGCGTCTTCACCCGCCTTGGCGAGCGCGCTGACGTCGATGAAGCGCGTGCAGGCTTGGCGGAAGGCTTCCGGCGTCTTGGCCGTGCCGAAGCCATAGACCGGCAGCCCGTCCTGGCGAATGCGCATCGCCAGCGGCATGAAATCGCTGTCGCTCGACATGATCCCGAAGCCGTCGACATGGCCGCGGAACAGCATGTCCATCGCATCGATGATCATGCGCATGTCGGTCGCGCTCTTGCCTTTGGTGATGTCGAACTGCTGCTGCGGCTCGATCGCGTAGCGGTGGGCGATGCCCGCCCACCCCTTGAGCGCCGGTTTGCTCCAATTGCCATAGGCGCGGCGGATGTTCACCGTGCCCAGCTCGGCGAGCACGGTCAGGACCGGGTCGAGGCTTTCGGGAGAGGCATTGTCCGCATCGATCAGCAGCGCGATATTCTTTGAAAGGTTCGTGGCGCCGTCCGACATGAGCGTGATTCTCCTGATGCGAGCCAAGCACTAGCCGAAATCGGACTGGGTGGGATCAGCGGGAGGCGTCGAAAGCGAAATTCTCATGTCGGCGTCCGCTGCACGCCGCCCTCGCGGACGAATGATTTGTAGAGCAGCATTGCCAGGGTCACGTACCAGAGCAATGCGACCGCATGATAATAAGCGCTGCTTCGACCCTCGAGCCACTGCGTGTAGGTCGCGGCCGGCTGGTATAGGAACCAGCTCATAAGCACGTTGAGGAAGATGAGCGCGGACAACAGGCGCGAGATTTGCCAGCGCTGGATCGCGACGAGCAACGGCACCAGCAGCACGATGAAATCATACGGTCGGTGATAGATGATCACCGTCGAGGCGAAGCAAAGTCCCGCCAGATAGAGATCGCGGTCGGCGGCACGCCCCCTGATTGCGGGCCACAGCGACACCGCCCAGAGGATCAGCGCCGCCACAGGGGCCGCCGCCGCCGGCGCGCCAAACCCATTCAACAGCGCGAACAGGTCGAGATAGCCTGCCGCGCGCAGATCCGCTGCGACGCGTAGCGATTGGCCGACCAGCGAGACTGGATCCTCGCCCAGCCGCAGCGCGATCGCAGCGGTCATCAGGCCATGCGCGCCAAAGGCGATCGCGACCGGGGCCCATTGCCGCTTGAGGACGAAATAGGGGAGCAGGAAGAAAATGACGCTGTATTTGAGCAGCGCGCACGCCAGCGCGATGCCGGCGAGCACCCTCCGATCCCTGTCCGCCAGCTCGATCGCTACGACCAGGAAGAACAGGCCGGCGAGCAGATGCTGGCCGTTCCCCACCAGGTTCCGCCAGGTCACGCTCATCACGAACAGGCTTGCGACGGCGGCATAGACCCACAGCGGGCGGCCCGGAAGGAAGCGCCGGAAGGCCAGGACGAGCAGTCCAGCGGTGAACGCGAGGTTTGAAATCAACCACGCAAGCTTCGCCCAGGGCCACGGTAGAAAGCTGTACGGCCAGAGCAGCATCAGCGCCGATGGAACCTGCACCGGCTGCGCCTGGAATGGATTGAGCCGCTCGTGCGGCGAGTCCGGTTGCGCTGCCCTGCCCGACAAATGACGTTGGTAGGGATTTTCGCGCTGCAGCTGCTGCGCGGATTTGAGCGAGACTCCCAGGTCCAAGCTTCCGGACGGGACCAACGCGCTCCTGCAGCCGCGCGCCACCGACACGGCCGCCATCAGCATCAGCAGGATCGTCAGCGTCTTGAACGCCATCGCCCTGCCGCGGTCGTCGAATGATATGGTCATGCAGCTTGCCCCCAACCGCCGCGAAACAACCAGCGCCCACCGCCCAGCCGCGGGCATCGAATTAAGCAGGGTCCAGAAAGCCCATCCGTACAAGCTGTTCATAATCGTGGTCGATCAGGCGGGCCCCAATGTCGAGCCTGTATCTCGCATTGGGGATCGAGATTTGGCGTGCGCGACGATAAGCCTCCGCCTGCGCCTCCTCTATCGTTGCGCCCAGTCCCGTCACGACCATCGTCCAGCCGTAAAGCCCGCTGGTGACGAGTTGGTCGCCGTCCAGCCCGACCTCGCCGTAATGCAGATGGCGCCAGTCCTCGTCGTCCATCTCGTCGAACAGGATCGGGAGCCCGACAGGCTCGTCGACCTCCTTGCGCGAATAAGGGAAAGGCGGCGTCGTCAGCACGATCCCGACCGAATAGCCGCCGCGAGCGACGAAGCAATTCTCCCGGCGTGGCCTCGCCATCATCCCGAACAGCTCGGCCCAGCCGGTTTGCTGCAGCGGGTCGAGCACCGCATAGCCGGGATAGCCGAAGCGGGTGGTGAACTCGAGCGGCCAGATCCCCGCCTCGTTCACAATGGTGTTGAGGTTGACGTAGCCGACGTGGCGCGCCTCGCGCAGCTGGGGCTCGATCAGCTTCAGAGTCCGCTCGAAAAAGCTGCCGCTGCGATCGAAGGTCGCGACCGTGCCCATCTCGCCGGTCATTTCGCCCATGTCGCCCGCGAAGAACCTTTTATGCTCCCAGTCGAGGCACGCCGGCGTGAGAAAGCTTGTGCCGTCGAAATAGGCGCCGACGCCCATTTCGATGCCGTCGATATGCTCCATCAGGATGAACCGCGGCGTCTCGCCCTCCTGCTCGCCCTCTCGTCGGCGGAGCCGCGCGGCGATCATTGCCCGAATATCGCGCCCGTCGCGATGCTGGCCGACGAAGGTGGTTCCCGATCCGCCGTTGAACTTCAGCACGTAGCGCGCCGGCCGAGCGCGCACGAAAGCATCGGCGGCGGCAGGATCGGAGAACTCCTGGGCATGGGCAGTCGGAAAGCCGAGCTCCCCCAGCAGCATCTGCGCATAAGCGCGATCATTCTCGAGCCGGTCGCCGAACCCGCTGCCGCCGATCACATGATAGCCGTCGCGTCGCAGCGCATCCTGCAGCGCTCCGAAACCTTCGGAGACGGCTTCGAACAGGATGATTCCCTCTTCGCCGGCCTCCCGCACCCAATCGAGTTCGGCGCGCCAGTCTCCCGCCGCGCGCGCAACCAGCCCGGCGAGCGTGCCTTTGGCGAGCGGCTCGCTGATCGAGACCTTCACCTCATGTCCCGCTTGGGCAAGACGAAGATAAAGTGCGGCAAGATCGCAGGTTTCGGTCACGCCTAGAAAGCGCATCAGCGCGATCGTCTCATCGGAACGGCAAAGGCGGCTTTCATTGTCTGCGCCGAACGTTATCCCGAAGCGCCACGCGCGGCGACTTAATTTTGCCGCGCGTTCAAGACCTGTCGCCGACGACGGAGCCGATCACGATGACTTCAGAGCTGCCGCACCATCATGTCTATGTCCGGCTCGGCCTGTCGCGCGTCCATGGCATCGGCGTCCTTGCGATCAGGGAAATCGGCGAAGGCACCAACATCTTCGCCAACGATCGCGTCGAGCTGGTGTGGGTCGACAAGGCCGCACTCGACGATGCCGGTTTGAGCGAGGCCGAGCGCGCTTTCTACCGCGATTTCGGCATCTCGCGGGGCGACAGGATCGGCTGCCCGGTCAACTTCCACAATCTGACGCCGGGCTGGTATCTCAACGAGCCCGCGCCCGGCGACGATCCGAACGTCACGGTGGATGCGGAGCTCAATTTCTTTGCGCGCCGGGTGATCCGCGTCGGCGAGGAACTGACGGTTCGCTATCGGGAATTCAGCGACCTGCCGTGATTATTGCGCCAGGCGCCTGCTCCATTAACCTTTCTTAATGCCCCCTCTCCGGCCACGGCTTATTGGTGAGACTCACCTGAGTCGTAGGAATAGCCGATGACCTCAGAACGCGTTCGGGCGCACTCGACCTGGATGGCCGCGATCTTCGTCGGCTTCATGCTCGTCATTTCCTCGGGCGCCGTGCACCTGCACTGACTTCATCTGTCCGCCACCTCCACGCGCCCTCACCCGGCGCTCTTGTCCTCGACGGCGAACGCCGCTTTGAACGGCAAGGTCAGTACCGGGCGGTTCTGCTCGTCCTCCACCTCGATGCGATGATGCAGCGACAACTTCCCGTTCTGCACTTCCTGGCACGCCATCTCCCTTGCCGCTCTCACGGCCTCGTCCCTGGCCGCCGCGATATCGGGCAGTTCGATGCCTTCCTCGTCGTGCAGAACAATGTCGTCATACAGGTGGAAGAAGTAACGTGGCATGACAGTCGGCGCTCGCTGTTTGGCTGAAAAAGATCCGGCTTTATGAATTGCCCCGCGTCGGCCTCTGCTCAGGCGGCGGCATGAAGATAAGTCGCATCGAAATCGGCGACCTGTCGCATCCGCTCCCAGTCGGCGATCTTGATCGTTCTGCCGGCGCGGGCGATCACGCCATCCTCGCCAAGCACGCGCAACATGCGGTTGACGTGCACCGGGGTGAGGCCGGTGGCATCGCCAATCTGTTCCTGGGTCATCGGCAATTCGAAGCGTTCGGCGCTTCCGAGCCCCGCCGCCACGCATCGCGCGGCGAATTCGCACAGCATATGGGCGATCCGCACCTTCGCGTCGCGCCGCCCGACATTAAGGACCCACTCGCGAAAGATTGACGCGTCGATCAAGGTGTCGCGCCACAGCGCGCGGCCGATATCCGGATGCTCGAAGGCAAGCCGGCTGAGGTCGTCCTTGGCGATCCACGCGACCGTCACGTCGGTGATCGTCTCGACATTATGGTCGGCGACGCGGAGCAGCAAATGCTGCACGTCGAGAAGGTCCCCTGGAAGATGGAAGGAGACGATCTGCCGGCCGCCGTTCGCAGACATTTTGCTGCGGCAGGCAAAGCCGCGAAGCAACAGGCAACAACGGTCGGGGCTGCTGCCTTCGCGGATCAGGTAACGTCCTGCCCGAACGTCCTCCGTCGTATAGGGTAGGGAGAGAATTGCTGCTCGGCCTGTCTCGCTCAGCTCCGCGAGCTTGCTTAATTTACTGACCAGTGGTTCGAGCAGATTGCCATCACTCGCTGGCATGTTTCTCCTCTTGATGCTTTGCCGTTTCCGTTACGGCGGTTTCACGAATTAACGCCTTTGGTCGTGGACCGTTCCGCACTCGAGTCATCGACGGGGGTCGGCTAGGAGCGCCGCCGTCGGCAAAGCGTCGATGACTGTCTAGAGCGGATGGCCCGCCCCGCAGGACTCGAACCTGCAACCTCTGGGTTCGAAGCCCAGCACTCTATCCGGTTGAGCTAGGGGCGGCCGCCCCTCTTTAGCGCGATCAGCGAGGCCATTTCCAGCGCCACGCGTCAGGCAGGCCTAGAGCATTGCGCGAAAAGGTGGGTACCGGCTTTTTGCAAGAAGCAATGCGGCATCAAACAATTAAAGGGCAGGCTGCGATTCAACTTGATCGCGGCTTGCCCTAATTGCCGCCTTGCGGCGACAGCGGCAGGATATCGGCGGCGCCGCGATCGCGGGTTTCCTCGTTCCACCGTACCGAACCGAATGGCCGCTCGAGCATGCGGCGCACGCGCACTGGTTCCTCGCCGCGATGATAAGCCATGGCCTGCTGATGGAGCAGCCGCTCCGCCTGCGTCGGGCGGCTGCGCTGGCGCAGGAAATCGAGCCAGGTCGGGCAATGATAACGCTCGATCCACAGCTCCGGATCGGCGACGTCGCGCGCGAGCGACCAGCCGTAGGCGCCGTTGCGCTGCCGGCTGCGCTGCACTTCGAGCATCAGCCGGTAAAAGGCGCGCGCCTCTTCCGCCGGCACGCGATACTCGAGCTCGATGACGATCGGTCCGCTGCGGCTGGTCAGCGCCAGCTTGACCTCCGGGTCGGGTGGCACCTCCGATTCCTCGGCATAGGTTTTCGCCGCGTCGGCCACACGCATCCACAATCCGAGGACCCCTCCGGCAAATATGCCCGCGGCGGAGACCAGCAGTGCGGTCTCGACGCTGGTCGCTTCGGCAAGCACGCCCCACCCCCAGCTGCCCAGGGCGATGCCGCCCGATACGCTTGCCTGGAAGGACGCGATCGAGCGTCCCGCCACCCAGCGTGGTACCGAGATCTGAATCGCGACGTTGAACGTCGTGGTGGAAAGCATCCAGCCGACGCCGGTGAGGAAGATGCACACTGCCGTCAGCAGCTCGTTACGGCTGATCGCTGCCCCCGCGACCGCGAACGCCATCACCGCGACCGAAGAGCGCAATGTGCCTTCGAAGCCGAAGCGATTCCTGACCCGCGCGACATTGAAGGCGCCGACCACCGCGCCCATCCCGAACGATCCGAGCTGGAATCCGAACGTCTTGGCATCCCCGCCGAGCAGGTCGCGCGAGATCAGCGGCAACAGCGCGAGCACCGACCCTCCCATCAGGCCCAGCACGAACGCGCGGACGATCACGGTGCGGATCGGCGGCGAGTGGAACACATAGCGTATGCCCGAGATGACGGCCCGGCTCAGCCGCTCGGGCGGCAGCCGCGCCGGTTCGGCCGTGCGCTTGGAGCGCAGCAGGACGATGAGCATCGGGAAGTAGAGCAATAGCCCGGTTCCGAACGCCGCGACGGCATTGGCCGCAGCGACGATCACCCCGCCGACCGCCGGTCCAAAGCTGCGCGCCACGTTGAAGCTGATGCTGTTGAGCGCGACGGCCGAGGGCAGCAGCTCGACGGGAACATAATCGCTCACCGACGACTGCCAGGTCGGCCAGAAGATGGCCGTGCCGCTGCCGATCAGGAACGAGAAGGCGAGCAGCGCCCAGGCCGAGATCTGCCCCGTCAGCGCAAGCCCGAAGAGGATGCTGACCCCGGTGATCGAGAGCAGAAGCGCGACGATCGAAACGCCCCGCCGGTCGTACATGTCCGCGATCGCACCGGCCGGCATTGCGAGCAGCAGGATCGGCAAGGTGGTGGCGGTCTGAACCAGCGCGACCATGCTTGCGTTGGTGGTGAGCTCGGTCATCGCCCACGCCGCGCCAACGCCCTGGATCATTAAACCGTGGTTCGAAAGCAGGCTCGCCAGCCAGATATTGCGATAGAGGGGATTGTGTAAGGGCGCGGTCATTCCCGTCTTGCCGGCACCGCTCTTGGAAGCTTCTGTCATGGCGCGGTGGTGGCTTCCATATGTGTCCCTCGCCTTATGGCCTGTCGGCCTCAGCCTCTCCCTAGTGTCAAGCTTGCTGCCGGGCCAATCGAAAAACAAGCGCGGCGGCAAGCCCTTGCAGGCCGCCGCATGGCAGTGCGGGCTGCCTTGCACGCCTGGTGCGGCGCGGACATAATGCTCGCGGCCGGCAGGAGTGTTTGGAATGCGGAAATTTGTCGTCGCCCTGTGCCTTGCCTCCGCTCTGTCGCCGCTTGGTGGCTGCGCCGCCACCCGCCAAGCTGCCGTCGCACCGGTGAGCCCGCAGCCTGCCGATCTTGCCTTCGCCGATTTGGCGAAACGCTATCTCGACGGACTGACGCGCCTCAACCCCTCCTATGCGACCGGGCTCGGTGATCACCGCTATGACGACAGGGTCACCGACATGTCCGCCGCTGGACGCGCGCGCACCAACGCCTTCTTGAGGGAGACATTGGCCGAGCTTGGCCGCATCGACCGCCGCTCGCTCGGCCGTGACAATCAGGTCGATGCCGCTCTGCTCGACAACAATCTGCGCTACGCGCTGTGGACCGACGAGACGTTGCAGAACTGGGCGTGGGACGCGCAGATCTACAATGATACGGCTGGCACATCGCTCTACAGCCTGGCCGCGCGCGATTTCGCGCCGTGGGAGGTGCGCCTCAAATCCGCGACCGCGCGCATGGCCGCAATCCCGGCGCTGCTCGCGCAGGCGCGCGCCAATCTGGTCCCCGCCCGCGTCCCGCCGATCTACGCGACCACCGTCGCGAAGCAGAATGCGGGCCTCGTCTCGATCGTGCAGGAGATGCTGATCCCCCACCGCGATCTTCTGTCGCCGGAAGACCGCGGCCGCTTCGACACGGCCTTCGCCACCCTCAAGGCAGCTGTCGCCGAGCACCAGATCTGGCTCGACAAGGTGCTGGTGCCCGGTGCCAAGGGCGATTTCCGGCTCGGACCGGCGCTGTACGATACCAAGCTTCGCTTCGCGCTGGTCTCGCCGCTTGGGCGCGCCGAGATCAAGCAGCGCGCCAATCGCGCGCTCGTCGATACGCGCGCCCAAATGTATGCGCTCGCGCGGCAGATCCTCGCTGGGCGTGCCGGCGCTCCCGCGCTTCCCGCTTCGCCGACCGCCGAGCAACAGCAAAAGGCGATCGAAGCGGCGCTCGAGCTCAGCTACGCCAAGCGTCCGTCCCGCGATGGGGTGATGGCGGCCGCGACAGACACGCTGGCCCAGGCCACCGCATTCGTGGCGAAAGCAGGCCTGATCACGCTTCCGGCGACGCCAGTCAAGATCATCCCCGTGCCCGAATATATGCGCGGCGTGGCGGTCGCTTATTGCGACAGCCCCGGCCCCCTCGAGCGCCATCTCGACACCTTTTACATGGTCTCGCCGCTGCCGGAGGACTGGACCGCCGAGCAGGTCACCTCGTTCCTGCGCGAATACAATCTCTACATGATCCACGATCTCAGCATCCACGAAGCGATGCCAGGTCATTTCGTGCAGATCGCCCATTCCAACCAGAACCGCTCACTGCTGCGCGCGGTGCTTTCGTCGGGCACTTTCGTCGAAGGCTGGGCCGTCTACGCCGAGGGGATGATGGCCGACGCCGGCTATCTCGACGGCGACCCTCTGTTCCGCCTCACGGTTCTCAAGATGCGGCTCCGCTCGATCACCAACTCGTTGATCGACATCGCCATCCACACCGAGGGCATGACCCGCGAGCAGGCGATGGAGCTGATGACGCGGATGGGGTTCCAGCAGGAGCGTGAAGCGGCCGGCAAATGGACGCGGGCCACCCTCGGCTCGACCCAGCTCCCCTCCTATTTCGTCGGCTATTCGGAGCATATCGAGCTGCGTGAGGAGGCGAGGCGCCGGCGCGGCGCATCGTTCGATCTCAAGGCTTATAACGACGAATTGCTCAGCCACGGCTCGCCGCCGGTCCGCTTCGTCCGCGCGCTGATGCTCGGCGAACCGATCGAGTGAGCGGCGCCACTGGGGCGTGCCTTGTGGGCGACTCTCAGGGGTGTACGAAGGCCTTCGCGCTGCGGTCGCGCGGGTCGCTTTCGAGGTCCAGATAGCGGCTGCGCAACCGGTCCCAGAGCGCGAGCTGCGTCCAGTCGGGTACGTCGAGCAGGCCTGATTCCTCCGAGAGGAACGGGTTGGGCAACATCACCGTCAATTGCTGCTCGCCCGCGCCGTTGAACAGCCGCAGCCCCCACGACGACGGCGCACCGCCATTGACGATGCGATACAGTTCCGCACGCGACGTCCGGCGGTGCCGGGCGAGCGCGGGCGACACCGGATGGCCCTCGCTGCCGCGATGCTCGCCGATGCACAGATGAAAGTGCCAGGCGCCGAAATCCACGGTCATGTAGCCGTCCATCATCGAGATCTTCTCGGGCGCGTTCGGCGCGGCGATCTCGAACACCGCGCCCTGGATCAACGTGCCGAAGCGAATGGCCTGCCAATGTTCGCTGAACAGGTCGGTGAGCAGCGCGCGCAATGCCGGCTCCTCGGTGGGCAGCGGAAAGATTTCCAGCGAGCCCATGCCTTCCTCGTCGACCGTTCGCATCCAAGCCCCCCTCACCCGCGCATTCTCCGGCGCCACTCGTCGCTCGTGTCAGGCCACCCTCACCGGTTCCCGCCGCGCGACATGATCGTGCCCGCTTGGCCACTCCGCCAGAAGCTGTTCGCGGCGCGCGCCAAGCTGCGCCGCGTCGGTCAGCTGCTTGGCCGCGAGCAGCCGTTCCAGCGCGGCGAGCCAGTGATGATAATAATCAGAACCTGTATCGGCCTCACCGCGCTCTCCCACCGCGCGGATTTCCGCGCTCAGCGTGTCCGCCCATTCCTTCCAGGTGAACAGGCCACGTTGATGCAGCTGCACGACCAGCGCGAACGCCTGCGCCTCCCACGGCTCGCGGAACACCGGGCCTTCGCCATCGCGCGGGATCGACTCGATCGGGGGTACGGCCGAGGTCACCGGCCTCGGCTCGGCCCCGCCGCCGCCGCTCTCGCCGCGGCGGGATCGGGTTCGATATAGTCGTCGAACAGATCGATATAGACGGTGTCGCGCGCCGACGCCTGCTCTCCCCACAGCTCGCGCGCTTCGAAGCAGACGCTGTAGACGTGCTGCGCCTTGTGCCCCTGGCCATGCGCGGCGGCGTCCGGAAAGGCGAATACGCCGTGATCGGCGTGGATGACGCCGCGTTTGCCGCGGATATAGCGCGGCAGGCGCGTGTGACCGACCGGGTGGACGTTCCGCGCCAGCACCGCATCACCCGCCTTGAACCGCGGTGCGATCGCGTCCGGCCGGCGCGAGGAAAGGCCGGTGCTCAGCATCGGCCCTACCATCTCCGGGACGAGCAGAGGCATCAATGCGCCCCCTTCAGTTCGGCCATTCGCTGCTCGATCTGCTCGCGGGTCAAGGTGCCGTCGGCAATGAACAGGGCTTCCATCGCGTGCAGCCAATGTTCGTAATAGGAGGTGGCGAGATACTCGTGCGCAGGCATCTTCTCGATTTCGTGGCGAAGCATGTCGATGTTGAAATGCCCGCCCGCAAAACCGCCGAAGAACAGGCCGAAGACACGTGCCTGCCAGCCTTCGGGGAAATAGCGCTCGTCCTCGTCGGGTACGATCGGGCCCCAGCCATGCATGCCGCCCATGTCGTGAATGCTGTTCACCGCGCGTGCTCGGCAGGCACTTTCGGCAGGCCGGTGCCGATCATCGAGTCGCGTGTCACCAGCTCGGCGAGCTGTTCCTCGTCGAAGCCCTCGCTGCCCGCGGGCCGCATCGGCAGCACGAAGTAGCGCAGCTCGGCGTTGCTGTCCCACACCCGGACCTCGGTGGTTTCGGGAACTTCGATCCCGAACTCCTTGAGCACGCCGCGCGGGTCGATCACCGAGCGCGACCGGTAGGGCGCGGACTTGTACCAATTCGGCGGCAGGCCGAGCGTTGGCCACGGATAGCATGAGCACAAAGTGCACACGACCATGTTGTGGATGTCGGGCGTGTTTTCCACCACGACCATGTCCTCGCCCTGCACGCCGCCGTAGCCGAGTTCGGCGATCGCTGCGGTGCTGTTCTCCAGCAGGCGCTGGCGGTAGGCCGGGTCGCTCCAGGCCCGGGCCACGACCCGGGCTCCGTTGCGCGGGCCGACCTTGTTCTCGTAGATTTCGATGATGGCATCGAGCGCCTCGGGGACGATCAACCCCTTCTCCGTCAGCAGCGATTCGATCGCCTTGACCCGCAGCGCCGCGTCCGAAGGCGGCGCATTGTGACGATCGTGGTGGCCGTCATAGGCGTGGTCGTGCCCTCCGTGATCGCGCCTGCCATGATCGTGATCTTCATGATCGTCGTGCGTCATGTGCTTACCTGCTCTCGCGCCTCTGTCGAAGGTTAGTCACGCAAGGCGTTAGCGTCAATCAAAGGGAAGACGAGTCTCCCCGCATTGCGGCATCGTAACGGCTCCGATAAGAACTCGGACGCTCCGACCTCCCGTCGGTGCAGGCGGAGGCGCGATCCCGTTCCAGCAGACGCCCGATCGGTCCGCGCTCCGGTCGATACGAGCACGGAGGATCAGAATGAGGGTCAACCAGCCTACTGTCGATGAACTGGCCGGCGTGGCCGAGCAACTCGGCCTGCACTTGTCGCCGGCGCAGCTCGAGGAATATCTCGGGCTGATGGCGCCGACGATCGCCGCCTACGACCTGCTCGAGCATATGCCGGACGAACTGCCGCGCGTGAAATACCCGCGCACACCGGGCTATCGGCCGTCGCCCGAAGAGAATCCGCACAACGGCTGGTATTACAAATCAGAGATCCGCGGCGCCAAGAGCGGCAAGCTCAAGGGCAGGACCTTCGCCATCAAGGACAATGTCTGCGTCGCCGGCGTGCCGATGATGAACGGCTCCTCGACCCTGCAAGGCTATGTGCCGGAGATCGACGCGACGATCGTCGAGCGCATCCTCGACGAAGGTGGCGTGATCCTCGGCAAGGCGCATTGCGAGCTGTTCTGCTTTTCCGGCGGCAGCCACACCAATTCCACCGGCGTCGTCGCCAATCCGGTCAAGGCCGGATACATGGCCGGCGGATCGTCGTCGGGCAGCGCGGCGCTGGTCGCGGCCGGCGACGTCGACATGGCGATCGGCGGCGATCAGGCCGGCTCGATCCGCATCCCCGCCGCTTATTGCGGCGTGGTCGGCATGAAGCCGACGTTCGGGCTGGTGCCCTATACCGGGCTGATGCCGATCGAGGCGACGATCGATCATACCGGGCCAATCACGGCGAACGTCGCCGACAACGCGCTTTTTCTGGAAGTGCTTGCCGGCCCCGACGGGCTCGATCCGCGGCAGATCGGCGTCAAGGTCGACAATTACACCAAGGCGCTCGGCGGCAATGTCGAGGGCATGCGGATCGGCGTTGTCAAGGAAGGCTTCCTGCTGCCGAACGCCGAATCCGACGTCAACGATCTGGTGCGCAAGGGCGCGGCGCTGTTCAAGAAGATGGGCGCCAAGGTCGAGGAGGTCTCGGTGCCGGTGCATGGCGGACCGGGCCAGGCGGTGTGGAGCGCGATCGCCCACGAAGGCGCGTTGATGCAGATGATGCACGGCAACGGCTTCGGCTTCAACTGGAAGGGCGTGTATCTGCCAAGCCTGATGCGCGCGCACGACGGCTGGCGCGACCATGCCGACGAGCTCTCCCCAAGTCTCAAGGTGGTGATGCTGATGGGCCAATATGTGCTCAACAGGCATCGCGGCCAGCATTATGCCAAGGCCCAGAACGTCGCGCGTCGCATCGCCGCCGGCTACGATGCGGCGCTGGCGCGATACGATCTGCTGCTGATGCCGACCGTGCCGCACAAGGCATCGAAGGTGCCGCCGCCCGATGCCGGCATCACCGAGATAGCCATCCCCGCGCTCGACATGATCGGCAATACCTCGCCGTTCGATGTCACCGGCCACCCGGCCATCTCCATCCCCTGCGGGTTCAGCGATGGGCTGCCGGTCGGCCTGATGCTGATCGGCAAGCATTGGCAGGAGTCGACGATCTATCGCGCGGCGCATGCCTTCGAGCAGGCCGGGGCGGGCAAGAAATAGCGACCGCGCGCAAGCCTCACGACTATTCGAGCTGGCGCAGCGCCGCCGCCGGACGAACCGAGATGATCGGAATCGATCCGGCAAGGCCGATCCCAAGCGTAATCAGACCGCCGACGGCGAGCGTCGCAAGCACCATCGGCCAATCGGGTGCCCAGCCGAACTCGAACAGCTCGACGATGACGTACCAGCCGGCGGCGCTGCCGAGCGCTAGCGCCACCAGCGCCAGCATCGCCGTCAGCAGGGCATATTCCAGCCCTTGCGCGGCAAGGATCTGGGCGCGGGTCGCGCCCAAGGTCTTGAGGATCACGCTGTCGTAGCTGCGCGCCTGCCGCGCCGCGGCGATCGCCCCGATCAGCACCGCAATTCCGGCAAGGATCGTGACCGAGCCTGCAAGGCCGATCGCGACCGCCATCTGATCGAGCAACGTCCGCACCTGCCCGATCAACTCGCCGACCTCGATCACTGAGATCGACGGAAAGGCGGCGAGCAGCGCGCGCGCCACCGCCGGTGCGTGCGCCGCATCGATGGTGATCGTCGAGGTGAGGTTGTGCGGCGCGCTGCGCAACGCGTTCGGCGAGAACACCATGATATAGTTGAAGCCGAGCGTGTCCCAGTTGATCCGCCGCAGCGAAGCGACCCGAGCCTCCATCTCGCGCCCGAGCACGCTGACGGTCAGCGTATCGCCGACGCCGATTGCCATGATCTTGGCGGCCTCCTCGTCGAGCGAGACGAGCGGCGGGCCTGAATAATCCTCGGGCCACCATTGGCCGGCGACGAGCTCGCTACCCTCGGGCAGCCGGTCGCTGTAGGTCAGCCCGCGCTCCCCGCGCAGGAACCACGCACCTTGCGGGATCTCCTCGAGATCGGCGACCCGCTGGCGACCGTAAGCTATGATCAAGCCGCGCAGCGACGGCACCAGGTTGAGACGCGCTTCGGGCGCGTGCGCGCGGACGAGTGCCTCGAATTTCGCCTGCTCGCCCATCGGGATGTCGAGCACGAACTGGTTCGGGGCGCGCTTGGGGACGCTGCGGCTGATTTCGGAATCGAGACTGGTCTGGATCGCGGTCAAGGTGACGAACAAAGTCAGGCCGAGCCCGAGCGCGATGACCAGCGGCACGGTCTGCGCGCCCGGGCGATGGAAATTGGCGAGGACCAGCCGAAGCAAGGGCCGGCGTGGCCGCGGCAGTCTCGCCGCGAGCCGCTTGACCGCCCAGCCGATCAGCATCAGCAGCAGGAGCACGGCGCCGGCCGCGCCGAGCACCGCAAGCGCGAACAGCGGCTGCCGCGCCGTCAGCACCGCGAGCAGCAGGACCGCGAGCGCCGACACGATCATGATCAGCCAGCCACGACGGTCGATTGCCGAACGCCGCTCGACGGTCGTACGGAACAGCGCCGCCGCCGGGAGGATCCGCGCGCGGGCCAGCGCCGGCAGGGTGAAGATCAGCACGATCAGCAACCCATAAGCCGCGCTCGCCGCCAGCGGAGCCGGATGAAAGCCTGCGCGCGCTTCCACCGGCAGCAGGTCGCCGGTGAGCGCGATCAGGCCGGCGGGCAGCAGCGCCCCGACGCCGAGCCCGCAAGCGATCGCCGCCGCTGCCACGGCGCCGATCTGCAGCATGTAGATGCGTTCGATGTCGCCTGAGGCCGCGCCGAGGACCTTGAGCGTCGCAATCCCGCCGCGCTTGAGCCCGAGATAGGAGGACACGCCGTTGCCGACGCCGATCCCGGCGACGATCAATGCGACGAGCCCGATCAGCGACAGGAATTGGCCCATCCGTTCGAAAAAGCGGTTCGCGCCCGGCGCGGCGCGGTCGCGATCCTTCACGTCCCAACCCGCCGAGCTGAAGCGCTTGGTCAAGGCCTTGGCGACCCCGCCGGCATCGGCGCCGGGCGGCAGCGCGATCCGATATTTGCTTTCGAACAGGCTGCCCGGCTGGATCAGCTGCGTTCGGCGCAAACCCTCGAGCGAGACGATCGCCACCGAACCCAGGGTAAAGCCTTCGCCGACCCGGTCGGGTTCCTTGACGATCAAGTCGCGGACACGGAACATCGCCTCGCCGTAGCGCAGCCTGTCGCCGATCCGCAGCGCGAGCCGCCCGGCCAGCGCCTCGTCGATGAATATATCGGATGGGCCCAACTCGCGGACGCTCGCGCCCCGGCGTGAGACGAGGCTGCCGTAAAGCGGATAAGCGCGATCGACGCCTTTGATCTCGGACAGCAAAGCCGCCGGCCCGTTCGACGTGCCGGAGGGAGTGGGCTCGACGCGATGCGCCATCGCCCGCATCCTGATTGTGGCGCTGACCCGCCCGAGCCTGTCGAGAACATGCTTCTCTTCGGGGGTCGCCTCGCGTTGGGCAATGCCCACTTCGACGTCGCCCCCGAGCAGCTCCTGGCCCTGCTCGGCGAGCGCCCCGGTGATCGCTGCGGTCAGGCTGCCGATCGCCGCCAGGGTCGCAACCCCGAGGAACAGGCAGATGAACAGCAGCCGCAAACCCCGCAGCCGGGGATTGAGGTCGCGGCGTGCTATTCTCCAGCATCCCTTCCAGCCGAGTGGGGTCACTGCGCCTGATCCGCCCCCGGCTGCTCCACGACACGCTCATCCGAGACGATGCGGCCGTCGCGCATCCGGGCGATCCGGTCGCACCGCTGAGCCAGCATCGGATCGTGGGTGATGATCACCAGGGTCGCACCGTTTGCACGCTGCCGTTCGAACAGCAGGTCGATGATGAGGCTGCCGGTCTGCCCATCGAGGTTGCCGGTCGGCTCGTCCGCGAAGATGATCTCCGGGCCCGGCGCTACCGCGCGGGCGATCGCAACCCGCTGCTGCTCGCCGCCCGACAGCTGCGCCGGATAATGGCTCAACCGATCGCCGAGACCGACCGCGCAAAGCTCCGCCTCCGCCGCCGCGAACGCATCGCCGCGCCCGGCAAGCTCGAGCGGAACCGCGACATTCTCGAGTGCCGTCATCGTCGGCAGGAGATGAAAGCTCTGCAGCACGATGCCGATCGTTCCGCGGCGGGCACGCGCCAGGGCATCCTCG
The DNA here is from genome assembly GCF_036677245.1 of Sphingomonas sp. GTDB lineage: Bacteria > Pseudomonadota > Alphaproteobacteria > Sphingomonadales > Sphingomonadaceae > Allosphingosinicella. The sequence continues at coordinate 8,466 of NZ_JAKFCG010000031.1, read as the reverse complement.
TCCAACGGGCCGTAATCGACCCCCGCCACCGAGACTTCGCCGGAGGTGGCGCGCTCAAGCCCGGCCAGGATCGCCATCAGCGAGGATTTGCCCGAACCCGAAGGTCCGAGGATGGCGAGACTCTCGCCGCCGGGGATGTCGAGATCGATCCCCTTCAATATCTCGGTTGCCGCGCCTTTGGCGCCGAGCGACAGGGTGACATTGCGGGCGCTGATACCGATATCGCGCGAACTGGATTTCCCATGCATTGCGGGAGAAGGGCCTTTTGATGAGCGGCAAGACCCCCCATTACGCGGCGTTGCTGCTTCCTGTCCATTTGGCTGCTGCTGCATGTTCCGGCGGCGGTTCGGCGGACACTGCGTCCCGGGATCAAACCGGCAGCACGGCGGCGACCATCCGCCAGGAAGCCGCCTCCCCCGAGGCGCGCGACGAGAAATTGGTGCTTGCCTTCGGCGACAGCCTCTACGCCGGCTATGCGCTGAGGCAGGACGAAAGCTTTCCGCACGATCTCGAACAGGCGCTCGCCGCGCAAGGGATCGTCGCGAGCGTCCACAATGCCGGTGTCTCGGGTGATACCACTGCGTCCGGACTGCAACGCCTGGCCTTCACTTTGGATGGCCTTCCCCGCAAGCCCGATCTCGCGATCGTCGGGCTCGGCGCCAACGACATGCTGCGCGGGCTCGATCCGCAGGTGGCGCGCGACAATCTTTCCGCCATTCTCTCCGAGCTGCGGCGCCGCGGCATCCCGATCATGCTGACCGGCATGGTCGCTGCGCCGAACATGGGCCGCGACTATGGCGCACGCTTCAATGCCATCTACCCGGATCTGGCGAAGGAATATGGTGCCGAGCTCTATCCGTTCTTTCTCGCCGACGTGATCGGATCGCCGGCGCTGATGCTGCCTGACCGCATCCACCCCAATGCCGCCGGCGTCGATGCGATCGTCACGCGCGTGGCGCCGATGGTCGCGAAGCAGCTCCGTACCTGAACCGGCGAGACGTCTGCTGACGAAGTGACAGCGCACCCAACAACGTGCTGGCTTGGCTGCAGGCGAACCCGCGCTGAGCGAGCGTTTGATTGAACCCATGTTATTGCGCCTGCGTGCCGGGTTCCTCAAGAGTCGATCGATGCCGCTCTTCTACTTCCACGTCTATGACGGCATGCTCGTCGCTCCCGATGACGAAGGTCTGGAGCTAGCCAATATCGAGGCCGCGAGGGACGAAGCCGTTCGCGGCGCCCGCTCGATCCTGAGCGATGAGATCCTCAAGGGGTGCATCGACCTCAGCGGCAGGATCGAGATCGCCGGAGAGGACGGCACGATCCTGCTCGCGCTGCCGTTTCGCGATGCCTTTGAAATCAAGGAATGATGCGTGACGGCAATCGGTGAAGTCTTTGTCCGGCACCTCAGCCTGATCGGTGATCTGTCGGAAGAGGATCGAGAGGCGCTGCTGAGGATCGACGGCGAAATCCGCTGGGTCGAGCGTGGCGAGGACATTCTCCAGATCGGCGATCGTCCAACTCACGTCGTCGTCGTGCTCAGCGGGCTGCTCCATCGCTATACCTCGGGCCCGCAGGGCATTCGCCAGATCCACTCCTTCTATCTGCCCACCGATACGCCGAGCCTCGAGACGCTCCACATCGGGGTGATGGACAACAGTCTTGGCGCGCTGACACGCTCGCAGATCGGCCTTGTCCCCCATTCCGAACTGTTCGCGATGATGGCCGCCCGGCCAAGCCTGGTCGGATCTCTATGGCACGAGACGCTCGTCCAGGCGTCGATCTTCCGCGCCTGGCTGATGCGCAACAGCCAGATGCTCGCCCATGCCCGGATGGCGCATCTGTTCTGCGAGGTCGTGACCAGGGCGCGGGCGGCAGGGCTGGTCGCGGACAATCACTGCCCGCTTCCGATCACGCACGAGGACCTGGGGGACACGCTCGGCCTGACTCCGATCCAGGTCAAGCGGACCTTGATGATCCTGCGTGCAGGCGCGCTCGTCGACTGGGAGCAGTTGGTCGAAGTCGGGGAATTCGACCCATTCTATCTTCATTTCCAGGACGGCGGCGGTCCGCCGCGTCCGGTCGATGCGCTCGTCCATTGACGCTGATCGCCCTCGGCGTCATCCGCTAGCCGGGCACAGATATCTCCGATTCATGCGTTGGCAGCCCCGCCCTCACCTCATACAGCCCGCCATGCACCATCCACGGCTAACATCAGCGAGGGTCCCATGCGTTACAACAAGCTCGGCCAGACCGGCCTGTTCGTCTCGGAGCTCTGCCTTGGCGCCATGACCTTTGGCGGTGGCGAAGGCATTTGGGAGCATATCGGCGCGGTCCAGCAGCAGGAGGCGGACGATCTCATTCGCCGCGCCTTCGACGCCGGCATCAACTTCATCGACACGGCCGATGTCTATTCCAACGGCCTTTCCGAGCAGATCACCGGACAGGCGCTCAAGAATCTCGGCCTCGGGCGCGACGAGGTCGTGGTGGCAACGAAGGTGTTCGGCCAGACCGGCGAGGGCGTGAACAGCCGCGGCGCATCGCGTTACCATATCATGGAGGCGGCCAAGGCAAGCCTGAAGCGGATGCAGCTCGAGCATATCGATCTCTACCAGATCCATGGCTTCGATCCCGCGACGCCGATCGAGGAGACGCTGCATGCGCTCGACACGCTCGTTGCCCACGGTCACGTGCGCTACATCGGCATTTCCAACTGGGCGGCATGGCAAATCACCAAGGCGCTCGGCATCTCGGAGCGGCTCGACCTCGCCCGCTTCGTGTCGCTGCAGGCTTATTACACCATCGCCGGCCGCGACCTGGAGCGCGAGCTGGTGCCGATGCTGCAATCGGAGGAGCTTGGCCTGCTGGTCTGGAGCCCGCTCGCCGGCGGGCTGCTGTCCGGCAAATATGGCAGCGATGGCAAGACTGGCGCGGATGGCCGCCGCGCCGGCTTCGCCTTTCCCCCCGTCGATCAGGATCGCGGCCTTGCCGTGATCGACGCCATGCGCCCACTCGCCGAAGCGCGCGGCGTCTCGGTCGCGCAGATCGCGATCGCATGGCTGCTGCACCGGCCGGTGGTGACCAGCGTGATCATCGGCGCCCGGCGCGAAGACCAGCTCGCCGACAATATCGCCGCTGCATCGGTCAGCCTTAGCGCCGATGAAATGAAGCAGCTCGACGACGTCAGCCGCCTTCCGCCCGAATATCCCGGCTGGATGTTCGATCGCCAGGGTGAATATCGCCGCACACAGCTCGATCAGGCCGCGCCGCGGCTCGGCCGATAGCCGCGGTCGCGCGCCCGCTCCGCATAGTGATTTCAAGTCAGGTGAAATCACCTGACGACTCGGAAATCACGGATAACAAAGAAACAGACTCAATCCCGGTTCAATCAAACCGGGATTGAGTCGAACCGGGAGGTCGAATGATACCGCGCGTGCTCGTCGCGACCGCCGAAATGCCTGACGGCGGCGGCGAAATTCGCCTGCTCCGGCATAGTACGGACTTCTCGATCATGCTCGGGCGGATCGAGCTGATGAACAGCCGCATGAGCGGATCAGAGGAGGCGCTTGCCACCCTGACCTGCGCGCGCCTCGCGGCACGACCCGCGCCCAAGCTCCTGATCGGTGGGCTCGGCATGGGCTTCACGCTTCGCGCTGCGCTTGCGCAGGCCGGCAAGGGCGCCGCTTTGGTCGTTGCCGAGCTGGTGCCGGCGGTGGTCGCCTGGGCGCGCGGCCCGCTGGCGCCTCTGTTCGGCGATAGCCTCGCCGATCCACGGGTCACGATCGTCGAGGACGACGTCGGCGCCATGATCCGCAGCGCCCACCAGGATTATGATGCCATCCTGCTCGACGTCGATAATGGTCCCGACGCGCTCACCCGCAAGGCCAACGATTGGCTCTATGCTGCCAAGGGTCTCGACGCCGCACGATCGGCGCTGCGCCCGGGCGGTATCCTGGCGATCTGGTCGGCCTACCCGGACCCGCGTTTTGCGGAGCGCCTCCGCCGCGCGGGCTTTGCCGTCGAGGAGGTCAAGACGCGCGCGCGCCAGGGACGCGGCGCGCACCACATCATCTGGCTGGCGACAAAGCCTGGCCGGACGCGCGGCACGGTTCAGCGGGTCCTGCGTTGAACAGCCCTAACGCGCCATGTCGGCCGACATTTTCCTTCCCGGCCGATCGAGCGACGATTAGTGAGCCGCACCCGCCGAAAGTTCGTCCATGAGAAGTCTGTCTTTCCTCGCCTTGCTGCTGCTCGCCTCTGCACCCGCGCTCGCGCAGCCTCCTTCGACCGCCTTGACGACGAACGCGCAGACACAAGCCGCGCGGCTGCGTGCCCTGTTCGCGGCGAGCGACGAGGCGATGCTCAAGCGCAACCCGCTCCAGGCGTTGTTCCGTGGAGACATGCGCTACGCGTCGCAATTCGGCGATTTTATCAACGACGCCTATTTCGCGGCCGAGAAGCAGGCTGCGATCGCCGATCTCGCCGCGCTTGCCCGCATCGATCGCAACGCGCTGGGGCGCGAGGAACGCATCAGCTACGATGTCTTCAAGTTCCAGCGCACCCTCGATCTCAAGAGCTATGAGCCGGCGCTGCTGCGCGCGACGGTCGTGCGGCCGATCGATCATTTCGCCGGCATGCAGACCTTCGTCCCCGACCTCGCGTCGGGAGACGGCGTGGCGCCGTTCAACACGATCGCCGATTACCGCGACAATCTCTCGCGCCTTGCAGGCTACGTCACCTATCTCGATCACGCGATCGTGCGGATGCGGCAAGGTCTGGCGCAGGGGATCACCAATCCGAAGCTGGTGATGACCAACGTCGTCGGCCAGCTCGACGCGCTTGTTGGCGAAGGCGTGACCGGCTCGACCTTCTACAAGCCGGTGACCAAATTCCCCCCCTCGATCGCCACCGCCGATCGCGCGCGCTTCACAGCAGCTTATGCATCGTTCATCCGGGACCGACTGCTTCCGGCGCATGCCCGGCTGCGCGATTTCATCACCAACGAGTATCTGCCGCAGGCCCGCGAGAGCGTCGGCCTCGGCGCGATGCCCGGCGGGCCGGCGCTTTATGCCTATCTGGTGGCAAGCACCACCACGACCGACATGACCCCCGAGGCGATCCACACGCTGGGGCTTGCGGAAGTCGGCCGCATCCACCGCGAGATGGAAAGAGTGAAGGAGGATATCGGCTTCAAGGGGACCCTGCCGGAATTCTTCGCCTCGATGAGCAGCGATCCCAAATTCGCGCCGGCGTCGGCCGATGCGATGCGCGATGCCTTTCTCGCCATCGACGAAAAAGTGCGCGCAGCGGTGCCCCGGGAATTCGCGGCCATCCCCAAGTCGCCGCTCGAGATCCGGCCGGTCCCCGCCTATAAGGAGAAGACCGAGGCGGGCGGCTCCTATCAGCCCGGCACCCCGGACGGCAGCCGCCCCGGCGTTTTCTATTACAACAGCTACGATCTCCCCACGCGCTTCACCTGGGGATTCGAGACCTTGTTCCTTCACGAAGCCATACCGGGCCATCACTTCCAGATCAGCCTGGCTCAGGAGAATGAGGCTCTGCCCGCGTTTCAGCGGTTCGGCGGCAACACCGCCTTCTCCGAAGGCTGGGCGCTCTATGCCGAGAGCCTCGGTCCCGCACTTGGCCTGTTTACCGACCCCTATCAGCGCTACGGCCACCTCAACGACGAGATCCTGCGAGCGATGCGGCTGGTGGTCGATACCGGCATCCACGCCAAAGGCTGGAGCCGCGACCAGGCGATCGCCTATATGCTCGCCAATTCGGCGATGGGCCGCACCGACGCCACTGCCGAGGTCGAGCGCTACATCGCCATTCCGAGCCAAGCGCTCGCCTACAAGGTCGGTCAACTGACCATCCGCCGCCTCCGCGCCAAGGCGGAGCGCGAGCTCGGTCCGAAATTCGATCCCCGCGCGTTCCACGCTCAGGTGCTGATGTCCGGGGCGCTGCCGATGCAGGTCCTGGAAGCCAAGATCGATGACTGGATCGAAGCGGAAAAAACCCGGTGAGGCTGAAGGCTCATATTCTCTCGCCATTCCTGCTGCTGCTCGGCAGCTGCGGCGGCGGGGGAAGCAAGAGCTACACGCCGCATATCGAGGATTGGGAGCGCCAGCTCGGGGCTGAGCAGCACCCGCAGATCCTCGGCGAATTCGGCGGCAGCTACGAGGGCGACGAAGCGACCTACGTCGCCGCGCTCGGCGAGCGGGTCGCCGCCGCTGCGGGGCTGCCGCGGCAATGCACGTTCACCTTGGTCAACACCGACGTGGTCAACGCCTTTGCGGTCCCTGGCTGCTACATCTACGTCACCCGCGGGCTGCTCGGGATCGTCAACACCGAGGCCGAGCTTGCCTCGATTCTGGCGCATGAGGCCGGCCATATCGTCGCCGACCATAGCGAGCGGCAGCAAAAGCGGTCGCTGTGGCGCAGCCTCGGCGTCTATGCGGTCGGCTTGGTGACCGGCTCTGAAAATCTCACCCGCATCGCCGGACGTGCAGCCGCGCTGTTCACGTTGCGCTATTCGCGCAAGCAGGAATATGAAGCCGATGATCTCGGCATCGCCACCATGGCGAAGGCTGGCTACGATCCCTATGCCGCCGCCGATATGTTCGGCGCCTTGGCTCGCAACGAGCGCTTCCTTGCGCAAACCAGCGGCCGTGACGAGGCAAGCAGCATCCCCGAATGGTCGCGCACCCATCCGCTCACGGAGAACAGGATCGAGCGGGCGCGCGAAACTGCAGCCGCCACCGGCCTTGCCCAAGACGCTCTGCCCGAGAACAAGGCCCCCTATCTCGATACAGTCGATGGCCTCCTTTACGGCGATGATCCCGAGCAGGGGTTTGTCGTCGGCCGGAACTTTGCCCATCCCATGCTTCGCATCGCCTTCACCGCGCCCCCCGGCTTCACGCTCACCAACAGTCCCGCGGCGATCCTGATCGAAGGACCCGATGGGGTGAGAGGCGAGTTCGGTGGGGGCAGGCTGCCGGCGGATGGCCTTGAGGCCTATGTGAGCGCGCTCGTCGCTCGGCTACTCCAGGGCGCCACTGCCGAGGTCGGCCCGCCCACGAGGAGCTTGGTCAACGGGGTTCCGGCGATCATCGTGGCGGTTCGCGCCGCGACGGAGGCCGGGGCGATCGAGCTCTCGATCGCCGCCTATGACGGTGGCGATGGGCGCGCGCATCATTTCATCATGATCTCGCCGCCCACCGAAGCGGCCGATGTGGCGATTACCGAGCTGTTCCGGTCGTTCCGCCTGCTCTCTCCTCAGCAAGCGGCAGCCCTGCGTCCGCGCATCATCGACGTCGTCGCGGCCGGCGCGCGCGACACCGCCGCGTCGCTCGCTGCGCGCATGGCGACCGATCACAAGCTGGCCCATTTTCTGATGCTCAACGGTCGTTCCGCCGATGCGCCGGTGCGCGCCGGCGAGCGGGTCAAGATCGTCGTGGGTCGTTGAGCAGCCTTCAGCGGGGCTTGCGGAGCCTGCGGAACAGGCTGCGGCGGCCGATCGGCTCGAACATCTCGTCCGGCCCTTCCGGATCGAGCACCTCATTGTCGGCGAGGAACTTCTCGACCGCTGCCAGGTCGGGCGTGCGATAATCGCGCAATGATCGTCCCGGTCCCGCGAGCCGGTCGATCGTCGCGATCAGCGATCCCGTTTCCGCGAACGTCGCTGCGATCGTCTCCGGTTCGATGTCGAGATGCTCGGCGATCAGCCCGTTGCGCAGCGTGGTGATCGTCGCCGCCGTTTCGTCGCCATCGGCCGAGCGCGAAGCGTCGACGACGATGTCGCATTCCGTATCGAGCCTGAGCGATCGGTTATTCCAATTGGATGATCCGACGCGCAGCACCTGATCGTCGATCACCATGATCTTCGCGTGGACGTAGATTGGCACGCCGGCGACGGTGAACGGATGATAGATGCGAAAGCGCCCGTTGGTGTCGACACGGCGCAAGGCCTCGTGGAGGCGCGCCCGCGCGGTGTCCATCGCCTCCTGCTCAAGCCAGCCGTCGGCCTGCTCGGGATTGATCAGCACGATCTCCGGTCCGTCCTGCTCCGCGAGCCGTGCCGCGAGCGCTTCGGCCAGCTTGCGCGACGCGAAATATTGGCTCTCGGCGTAGATGCTCCGGCGGGCGCGGGCGATCAGGTCGAGATAGAGGGTCTCGATCTCATGCACTTCCTGCTCGTCGCCATAGTCCGGCCGGGTGCGCGCGATCGCGACGTCTATATTCTCGAATGCTGGAACCAGCCCCTTTGGCCAGCAGTCGCGCTCGGCCTCGACCGGCGCGAGCTGCTCGCCGGTCGCGCATTTCCAGCGGTCGCGCGCGAGCGCTCCGAGTGCGGCTGCGGCCGGCCCCGTCAGCGCCGTCGTCGCATCGTGCCACGGGCCATAGGGCTTGCCGTTGGGGTCGATCCGCTGCGGATCGTCGTCGCGGTGCGCGCGTGTGTCCCAACGG
>NZ_JAKFCG010000030.1:0-4898 GCF_036677245.1 Sphingomonas sp. | reverse complement strand
GCCGAACGACCGCCCGAGGGTGTTCGGGAGACCGGTCGTGCGGTCGACATAGGGCTGCGGCGAATTCACCGAGCTGTTCGAATCGAAATATTCGCCGATCAGGACGAACTTCATCGTGTCGCTCGGACGGAACAGCAATTTGCTGCGCACGTCGAAGACTTCGAGCTCGCCGAGCTTGCCGCCGCGGACGAGATCCTCAACATAGCCGTCGGTCTTGCGATAGAGCGCCGCAACGTCGGCCGCGACCGTCTCGGTCAGGCCACCGGTCAGGTAGCCGCGGAAATCGTAATCGTCGGTGCCTTCGGCAGTCCGGCCGTAGCGGGCAGCGAGCCGCCCGCTGGTGTTGAACTTGGGATCGGGGGTGATGACGTTGATCAAACCGCCGGTCGCGTTGCGGCCGAACACGGTGCCCTGCGGGCCGCGCAGCACTTCGACGCGCTCGACCTCAACCAGCTCGACATAGGTCGAGAAGGGATCGGCCTGATAGATGCCGTCGACATAGGTTGCGACGTTCGCCTCGTCGCCAACCGAGATGCCGTTCGATCCGACGCCGCGGATGGTCGGCGTGAACACGCCGAAGTTGCGCGCGCCGTTGAAGCCGGGAACGACTTGGGTGAGGTTGCGAACCGAGGTGACGTCGGCGGCCTGCAGCATCTCGCCGGCGATCGCGGTGACGGTCACGGGAATGTCCTGGAGGCGCTCCTCGCGGCGAGTGGCCGTGACGACGATGTCCTCGAAACCGCCCTCGTCGGCGGCGGGCGCCTCGCTGGTTGCGGTCGCTGCAGGAGCGGCCGCGGCCGGAGCCGGCGCTGGATCAGGCGCTCCAAGTTCCTGCGCCATTGCCGGCGCGCTGACCGTGCACAAAAGCAATGCCCACGTAGAATGAAGCTTCGACATTCACCTGATCTCCTGTTGGGTTGGTTCCACGCCCAGGACTGGGCGGGACACCGAATGTGCAGCGGCTGCTGCATCCGCGGATCAGGCGCCTAGCGTAGCTGCGCCAGCAAAGGCCAGACGTCGCAAACTGCTTCCAGATGTTTTTTGGGAACTGATGCAGAACTGCATCAAGTATTGTAACTAGTTCGGCTAATTATGCTTTTTGTGGATTGACAAAGATGACTAAGCGATCAGTGAACGCGCCGCGAGTCGCTCCCGCTGAAGGTCAGATGATCCAGTCCGCCCAATCGTCGGACGCGTCGGCGACATGGACGTCGCTGCCGAGCTCGTTCGCTTCATGCGAAGCGTCGAGCGCGACCAGGACGGTGACACCGGCACGGCTCATCAGACGCGCGACCTCGCGGGCGCGGCGCTTGTGCTCATTCTCGTCGGCGGGCGCGCTCCCGAGATCGGCGCTGAGACCTTCGCGCAGGCTCGCATCGTCGAGCACGAAGGTCGGCCGCCCGCGTGCGCCGAGCCGCTGCTGCGCTTTTTGCGCGACCGCGATCTTCTCCTCGGTTGAGCCGGTAAGCCAGATGATCCGCCCCGCCGCATGGTCGCCGGCTGCCGTGTCGGCCGCTTGCGGAAAGGAATCGACCATGCCGGCCGCGACCGTCGCGTTCGTCGCGCGGTCGATCAGGATGAAGCCGCCGAGATGGCGGTTGTCGGCATAGCTCTGCGCCGCGACCTTGCGGTCGAGCAGGATCTCGCAGCGGCCGATATCGTTGAGCTCGAGCGGCTGACCGGGCTGACGCTCCATCGTGTTGACGTCGATGACCTCGTCGACTCGCGCGACGCTGGCGGTGACCGTCTGGGTGCCGATCTTGAGCCAATAAGCGCGGCCGGGAACCATCGCCTCGGCCGCCATCCAGACCAAGGTGGCGCCGAGCCGGTCGTTGACCTCGGCCGGCGCCGAGGTCGCGACCATCAGATCGCCGCGTGAGCAATCGACCTCGTCGATCAATGTCAGGGTGACCGATTGGCCGACGATCGCCTTGTCGAGGTCTCCGCCGAAGGTGACGATCCGGTCGACCGTCGAACTGAGGCCGGAGGGAAAGATCGAGATACGGTCCCCCGGGCGGATCTCGCCGCTCGCGATCGTGCCGGCATAGCCGCGGAAATTCTGGTTCGGGCGGTTGACCCATTGCACCGCCATGCGGAACGGCTCGCCGCGCAGGCTGGTGTCGCCGACCGGCACGTTCTCGAGATATTCGAGCAATGCGGGGCCATCGTACCACGGCGCGTTGGCGCTGCTCTCTGTGACGTTGTCGCCGGCGAGGCCCGACAAGGGAATCGGAAGAAATTCCTCGATTCCGATCTGGTCGGCGAACGCGCGGTAATCGGCGACGATCGAGTCGAAGCGCGCCTGCGAAAAATCGACCAGGTCCATCTTGTTGATCGCGAGCACCAGCTTCTTGATGCCAAGCAGATGCGCCAGATAGCTGTGCCGCCGCGTCTGGGTGAGCACGCCCTTGCGCGCGTCGATCAGGATCACCGCGAGATCGGCGGTCGAGGCGCCGGTCACCATGTTCCGGGTATATTGCTCGTGGCCGGGGGTATCGGCGACGATGAATTTGCGCTTGTCGGTGGTGAAGAAGCGATAGGCGACGTCGATCGTGATGCCCTGTTCGCGCTCGGCGGCGAGGCCGTCGACGAGCAAAGCGAAATCGAGCGCTTCGCCCTGCGTGCCGACCTTCTTGCTGTCGCTCTCCAGCGCGCTCAGCTGATCGTCGAACAGCATCTTGCTGTCGTAGAGCAGCCGTCCGATCAAGGTCGACTTGCCGTCGTCGACCGAGCCGCAGGTCAGGAAGCGCAGCAACGACTTCTGCTGGTTGGCCTTCAAATAGGCGTCGACCTCGGCGGCGATCGCGTCGGGCGTCGCGCCGCCAAGCTCACGAAGCGCGGTGGCCATCAGAAATAGCCCTCCTGCTTCTTCTTCTCCATGCTCGCGGACTGATCATGGTCGATCGCCCTACCCTGCCGCTCCGAGGTGGTCGCGACCAGCATCTCCTGGATCACCGCAGGCAAGGTCGTCGCCTCGCTCTCGACCGCGCCGGTCAGCGGATAGCAGCCCAGGGTGCGGAAGCGCACTTTGCGCTCGACCGGGGTCTCGCCGGGCCGGAGCGGAAAGCGGTCGTCATCGACCATCAGGATCATGCCGTCGCGCTCGACCGTCGGGCGCGGCGCGGCAAGATAGAGCGGCACGATCGGGATGTTCTCGGCATAGATATATTGCCAGATATCGAGCTCGGTCCAGTTGGACAGGGGAAAGACGCGGATGCTTTCGCCCTTGGCCTTGCGCGCATTGTAGAGGCTCCACAGCTCGGGGCGCTGGTTCTTCGGATCCCAGCGGTGCTGCGCGGTGCGGAAGCTGAACACACGCTCCTTGGCGCGGCTCTTCTCCTCGTCGCGGCGCGCGCCGCCGAACGCAGCGTCGAAGCCATATTTGTCGAGCGCCTGCTTCAACCCTTCGGTCTTCCACAGATCGGTGTGGAGGCTGCCGTGGTCGAAGGGGTTGATCCCCTGCGCCATTGCCTCGGGATTGCGATAGACGAGCAGGTCCATGCCGCTCTCCTGGGCGACGCGGTCGCGCAGCTCGTACATCGCCTTGAACTTCCAGGTCGTGTCGACATGAAGCAACGGGAACGGCGGCGGCGAGGGATAGAACGCCTTGCGCGCGAGATGCAGCATCACGGCCGAATCCTTGCCGACCGAATAGAGCATCACCGGCTTCTCGGCCTCGGCGACGACCTCGCGCATGATCTGGATGCTCTCGGCCTCGAGCGCTTCGAGGTGGGTCAGCCCCGCGCTTTCCTCCAAGCCGGCACCTTCCTCAAGCCCGACACCTTCCTGGATCTCGATATCTTCCTGGATCAAAGTCTCTTCGCTCACGACGCGACCCCTGCGGCCCGGAAGGAAAGAACATTGGCGGGAGCGATCGACTGCTCGCGCGCCACCCTGCCGACGATGATCGTGATCGGCGCCGCCGGATCGAGCTGCTCGACCAAAGCGGCAAGATCGACGATGCGGCCAGCCACATGCGCCTGGTCAGGCCGGGTCGCGGCAGCGACGGCGACCGCGGGTGTCCCGGGATCCAGCCCCTCGGCCAGCGCGCGCTCGACGAACTGGGCCAAGGTGCGGCGGCCCATGTAGATGATCGTGGTGGCGCCGGGATCGGCGATCGCGGACCAGTCGATATCCTGCGGCAACTTGCCGTCGGCGGCGTGGCCGGTGACATAATGGATGCGGCGCGCGACACTTCGCTCGGTCAGCGAGAAGCCGAGCGCGGCTGCGGCGCCCTGCCCGGCCGAAATGCCGGGGACGATCTCGGTAGGGATCCCAGCGGCGCGGCAGGCCTCGACCTCCTCGGTCGCACGGCCGAAAACCAACGGATCGCCACCTTTCAGCCGAACCACCGTCTCGCCGGCGAGCGCAAGCTCGACGATCTGGCGATTGATGTCGTCCTGCTTGCACGAGGGCCCGTAACCCTTCTTGCCGACCGCAACTCTGCGCGCCTCGCGGCGGGCGAGCTCGAGCACCTCGGGCGCCACGAGATCGTCGTAGAGGATGATCGTTGCCGCCTGCAGTGCACGGACCGCCTTCATCGTCAGCAGTTCGGGGTCGCCCGGCCCGGCACCGACGAGGATGACACGGCCACGCTTCGCACCGGGTTCCACCGAAGCGAACAAGGCATCGCGATCGGCGTCGGTCGGGGCTCTGCCGATATTCGCCCAGGCATGACGGGTGAAATGCTCCCAGAAGGTGCGGCGGTCGCCAAAGTCGGCGATGCGCGCCTTGAGCTGCCGCCGCCAGGACTGCGCGGCCTTCGCCCAGGCGGAGAGGCCGGACGGGAGCAAGGTCTCGATCCGAGTGCGGATCGACTGGCCGAGCATCGGCGCCGCACCGTCGGTCGAGATGGCGAGCACGACCGGAGCGCGGTTGACGATCGTGCCGAACAGGAA
>NZ_JAKFCG010000029.1:0-13690 GCF_036677245.1 Sphingomonas sp. | reverse complement strand
GAAGGCGACCGTGCCGCGGTACCGCTACGATCAGCTCATGCGCCTCGGCTGGAAGGTGTTCCTCCCGCTGTCGCTGATGTTCGTCGTACTCGTGTCAGGCTGGCTCATGTTCACGAGGTACGGATGACCGTCGCCCATTTCATAAAATCGTTCACCCTGTGGGAGTTCGTGAAGGCGCATGCCCTCACGCTGAAGTATTTCTTCAAGCCCAAGGCGACGATCAACTATCCGTTCGAGAAGAACCCGCTGTCCCCGCGCTTCCGGGGCGAGCACGCGCTGCGCCGTTATCCCAATGGCGAGGAACGCTGCATCGCGTGCAAGCTGTGCGAGGCGGTGTGCCCGGCGCAGGCGATCACGATCGAGAGCGAACCGCGCGAGGACGGCAGCCGCCGCACCACGCGCTACGATATCGACATGACCAAGTGCATCTATTGCGGTTTCTGCCAGGAAGCCTGCCCGGTCGATGCCATCGTCGAAGGGCCGAACTTCGAATACGCGACCGAAACGCGCGAGGAATTGCTATACGACAAGGCGAAACTGCTGGCCAACGGGGACAAGTGGGAGCGGGCACTGGCCGCGAACCTTGAAGCCGATGCGCCCTACCGATAGGGGCCGCGCCGACACATGATCCAGGTCCTCGCCTTCTACCTATTCGCAGCCCTCACCATCGCGTCCGCGGTGTTGGTGATCACCTCGCGCAACCCGGTGCATTCGGTGCTCTGGCTGATCGTGGCGTTCTTCAACGCCGCGGGCCTGATGGTGCTCGTCGGCGCGGAGTTCATCGCGATGCTGCTGGTGATCGTCTATGTCGGTGCGGTCGCGGTGCTGTTCCTGTTCGTGGTGATGATGCTCGATATCGACTTCGCGTCGCTGCGGGCCGGTTTCGTGAAGAACTTCCCGCTCGGCCTGCTGATCGCGCTGGTGCTGCTGGCCGAACTGATCTTCGGGATCGGCGCATACCAGGCCGGCCGGATCGAGCTTGGCACGGGAACCGCCGACCAAGTGCCCGTGATGGCTGAAAGCAACATCGCGGCGATCGGACAGCTCCTTTACGGCCAGTACCTGTTCCTGTTCGAAAGCGCGGGCATCATCCTCCTCGTCGCGATGGTCGGGGCGATCGTGCTTACGTTGCGCGACCGTAAGGACTCCCGTCCGCAGAACATCGGCAAGCAGGTGCGCCGCCGTCCGCAGGATGCGACGCGGAACGTGAAGCCAGAGATCGGGCAAGGGGTTCAGTTGTGATCGGCGTCGAACACTACATCGTCGTCAGCACGATCCTGTTCGTGCTCGGCGTGCTCGGCATCTTCCTCAACCGCAAGAACGTGATCGTCATCCTGATGGCGATCGAGCTGATCCTGCTCGCGGTCAACATCAACCTCGTCGCCTTCTCGGCGTTCCTTGGGGACATGGTCGGCCAGGTGTTCGCGATGTTCGTGCTCACCGTCGCCGCCGGCGAAGCCGCGATCGGGCTCGCGATCCTGGTCATCTACTTCCGCGCCCGCGGCACGATCGCGGTCGACGACATCCACCAGATGAAGGGTTGAGATGAACGTCCAGCTCCTCGTCTTCCTGCCGCTGATCGCGGCGGTGATCGCCGGTCTCGGCAACCGCCGGCTCGGCAACACCGGCGCCAAGCTGGTGACGACCGGTGCCTTGTTCGTCTCCTGCGCCTTGAGCTGGCCGATCTTCATCGGCTTCCTCACCGGCCACGAGACGGCCGGCGTGCACAAGGTGCTCGACTGGATCCACTCGGGCGATCTCGCCGTCAGCTGGTCGCTGCGCGTCGATGCGCTGACGGCGGTGATGCTGGTCGTCGTGACCACCGTCTCGAGCCTCGTCCATCTCTATAGCTGGGGCTATATGGAGGAGGATCGCTCGCAGCCGCGCTTCTTCGCCTATCTCTCCTTGTTCACCTTCGCGATGCTGATGCTGGTGACCGCCGACGACCTCGTGCAGATGTTCTTCGGCTGGGAAGGCGTCGGCCTCGCTTCCTATTTGCTGATCGGCTTCTGGTACGAAAAGCCCTCGGCCAACGCCGCCGCGCTCAAGGCGTTCGTGGTCAACCGCGTCGGCGATTTCGGCTTCTCGCTCGGCATCTTCGGCACCTTCCTGGTGTTCGGCACCGTCTCGATCCCGGCGATCCTCGCCGCCTCTCCCGACATGGCGGGCGCGACCTTCGGCTTCCTGGGCTATCGCGTCGATGTGATGACGACGCTCTGCCTTTTGCTGTTCGTCGGCGCGATGGGCAAATCGGCGCAGCTCGGCCTCCACACCTGGCTGCCCGACGCGATGGAGGGCCCGACCCCGGTGTCGGCGCTGATCCATGCCGCGACGATGGTGACCGCCGGCGTGTTCATGGTCTGCCGCCTGTCGCCGATGTTCGAGACCAGCGACTCCGCGCTCGCGTTCGTGACCTTCATCGGCGCGGCGACGGCCTTGTTCGCGGCCACGGTCGGCACCGTCCAGAACGACATCAAGCGTGTGATCGCTTATTCGACCTGTTCGCAACTGGGCTACATGTTCGTCGCGGCGGGGGTCGGCGCCTATAGCGCCGCGATGTTCCACCTGTTCACGCACGCCTTCTTCAAGGCGTTGCTGTTCCTCGGCGCGGGCAGCGTGATCCACGCGATGCACCACGAGCAGGACATGCGTTTCTACGGCGGCTTGCGCAAAGAGATACCTTTGACCTTCTGGGCGATGCTCGCCGGCACCTTGGCGATCACCGGCGTCGGCATCATCCAGGTCGCGGGCTTTCCGGGCTTCGGCTTCGCCGGCTTCTACTCGAAGGACGCGATCATCGAATCGGCCTATCAGAGCACGACCGGCGTCGGCGGCTTCGCGTTCGCGGTGACGATCGTCGCGGCGCTGCTGACCAGCTTCTACAGCTGGCGGCTGGTGTTCCTGACCTTCTACGGCAAGCCGCGCTGGGCCGCCTCCGAGCATATCCAGCACGCGCTGCATGACGCGCATGACGGGCACGATTCCCACGGCGCGCATCACGACGATCCCGCCGAAGAGGACAGCGGCCACGACACGCGTCCTCACGAGGCGTCGGCGGCGGAGGTTCCGACCGGCACCGGCGGCTATCATCCGCACGAGAGCCCGTGGACGATGCTCGTTCCGCTTGGGGTGCTTGCGATCGGCGCCGTGTTCGCCGGCCTGATATTCCACGGCGCGTTCCTCGATCCCGAGGAAGGCCTGCATTTCTGGGGTACGAGCATCGCATTCGACGCGCATCTGATGCACGCGCTTCACGAAACTCCGCTGGTCGTGAAGCTGCTGCCGGGAACGGTGATGATCATCGGCTTCCTGATCGCCTTCTGGGCCTATATCCGCAACACGACCTTGCCCGAGCGCTTCGTCGCGCAGTTCGAGCCGCTCTATCTGTTCCTGCTCAACAAATGGTATTTCGACGAGGCCTATAATGTGCTGTTCGTCCGCCCGGCGATGTGGCTCGGCCGCTTCTTCTGGAAGAAGGGCGACGAGCGCACGATCGACCGCTTTGGCCCCGACGGGGCGGCCGCGCTGATCGTCGGCGGCAACGCGCTGACCGCGCGCCTGCAGTCGGGCTATGTCTACACTTATGCGCTGGTGATGCTGCTCGGGCTGGCCGCCGCCGCGACCTGGGCGATGGCCGCACGATGAACGCTCTTGGATTTCCGATCCTTTCGCTGATGCTGGCGATCCCGCTGTTCGCGGGCATCGTCTGCCTGTTCACGAGCGCTTCGTCGGCGCGCTGGATCGCGCTCGCGGCGACGTTGGTCGATCTCGCGCTCGGCATCCTGCTCTGGGCGAGCTACGACATCGGCGGCGCGCAATGGCAGTTCGTCGAGCATCTCGACATCTTCGGCGTGTTCGCCTGGGCGCTCGGCATCGACGGCATCGCGCTGATGCTGATCATGCTCACTTTGTTCCTGATGCCGATCTGCATCGCCGCCAGCTGGGAGTCGATCGAGCAGCGCGTGCCCGAATATATGGCCGCATTCCTGCTGATGGAGACGCTGATGATCGGCGTGTTCGTCGCGCAGGACATCTTCCTCTTCTACCTGTTCTTCGAGGCCGGGCTGATCCCGATGTACCTGATCATCGGCATCTGGGGCGGCGCGCAGCGCATCTACGCGAGCTACAAATTCTTTCTCTACACCCTGCTCGGCTCGGTGCTGATGCTGGTGGCGATGCTGTGGATGGTCCATTTCGCGGGCACCACCTACATCCCGCAGCTGCTCGTCACCGATTTCCCGGCCGAGGCGCAGACTTGGCTGTGGCTGGCCTTCTTCGCGAGCTTCGCCGTCAAGATGCCGATGTGGCCGGTCCACACCTGGCTGCCCGACGCGCACGTCCAGGCGCCGACCGCCGGGTCGGTGATCCTTGCCGGCGTGCTGCTGAAGATGGGCGGCTATGGCTTCATCCGCTTCTCGCTGCCGATGTTCCCCGAAGCCTCGGCGCAATTGTTTTGGCTGGTGATGGGCCTGTCGATGGTGGCGGTGGTCTACACGTCGCTGGTCGCGCTGGTGCAGCGCGACATGAAGAAGCTGATCGCTTATTCCTCGGTCGCGCACATGGCGTTCGTCACGATCGGCCTGTTCGCGTTCAACCGGCAGGGGCTCGAGGGCGCGCTGGTCGTGATGCTCAGCCACGGTCTCGTCTCGGGCGCGCTCTTCCTTTGCGTCGGCGTGATCTACGATCGCCTCCACACCCGCGAGATCGACCGCTACGGCGGCCTCGCCACCAACATGCCCGCTTATGCGACCTTGTTCCTGTTGTTCACCATGGCTTCGGTCGGTCTGCCCGGGACGAGCGGCTTCGTCGGCGAGTTCTTGAGCCTGGTCGGCGCCTATGAGGCGAGCAGCCTGGTGGCGGTGGTCGCGACGACCGGCATCATCCTCGGCGCGGCCTATATGCTCTACCTCTATTGGCGCGTCGCCTACGGCAAATTGGTCAAGGAGGATGTCGCGGCGATGCCGGACCTCAACCGGCGCGAATATGCGATGCTGGCATCGATCGCTGCGGTCGTGCTGTGGATGGGCGTCTATCCGGAGAGCTTCATGGCGCCGATGCGCAAGGATGTTGGGGTGCTGCTCGAGCGGATCGATCGCGCCAAGCCGGCCGGCGACGCACAGCTGGTAAAGGGCCCTGCCAGGCCGGCTGCCGATCAGCATGGCGCCCATGCTGCGCCAGCAGCCCATGGCGCCCCAGCGGCCGGTGCAGGAGCGCATTGATGGGCACTTCGCTGATCCTCACTCTGCCCGAGATCATCCTCTCGATCGCCGCATTGGCGCTGATGATGGTGGCGGCTTACGCCGGTGACCGCGCCGCCAGGCTCTCGACCTGGCTGGCCATAGGCGCATTCCTGGTCGCGGCACTGGTCACGCCCGGGGTGTTCGACGCCGGCGGGATCGCCTTCGATGGGCTGTTCATCGCCGACAGTTTCGCCGCTTTCTCGAAGATCATCGTCTATCTCGCAGCCGCGGTCGCCCTGGTCGCGGCGAGCGGCTGGTTCGCGCGCGACGGCGGCTACAAGACCGAATATCCGGTGCTGATCCTGCTCTCGTCGGTCGGCATGGGGATGATGGTCTCGGCGGGCGACCTGCTCACGCTCTACATGGGTCTCGAGCTGCAGAGCCTCGCCGCTTACGTGCTCGCCTCTTTCCAGCGGCAGGACGAGCGCTCGGCCGAAGCGGGCCTCAAATATTTCGTGCTCGGCGCGCTTGCCTCGGGCATCCTGCTCTATGGCGTGTCGTTGCTCTACGGCTTCACCGGCTCGACCGTCTTCGCCGACGTCGCCGCCGGCCTGGAGCGCGACGGCATCTCCACCGGTGAGCTGTTCGGCATCGTCTTCGTGCTCGCCGGCATCGCCTTCAAGGTCAGCGCCGTTCCGTTCCACATGTGGACGCCCGACGTCTACGAAGGTGCGCCGACGCCGGTCGCCGCTTTCTTCGCCAGCGCACCCAAGGTCGCCGCAATGGCGCTGCTCACCCGCGTCGCCATCTCGGCGATGGGTCCGGCGACGTTCGAATGGCGCCAGATCGTCATCTTCATGGCCTTGGCCTCCACCGTCCTCGGCGGCGTCGCGGCGATCGGCCAGGCGAACATCAAGCGGCTGCTCGCCTACAGCTCGATCAACAATGTCGGCTTCGCGCTGATCGGCCTCGCCGCCGCCACGCGCGACGGAGTCGCCTCGGTGCTGTTCTACATGGCGGTCTACGTCGTGATGACTTTGGGCTCGTTCCTCGTCGTGCTGCGGATGCGCGATGCCGAGGGCCGGCCGGTCGAGACGATCGCCTCGCTTTCGGGCCTGTCGCGGACGCGGCCGTTGCTCGCTGCGGCGATGGCGCTGTTCATGTTCAGCCTTGCCGGAATTCCGCCGTTGATGGGCTTCTGGCCCAAGTTCTTCGTGTTCAGCGCGGCGGTCGAGGCCGGGCTCACCTGGCTTGCCGCAGTGGGCATCGCGACCTCGGTGATCGGCGCTTATTATTATCTGAAGATCATCAAGGTGATGTATTTCGACGATCCCGCCCCGGCGTACGAGCGCAGCCCCGCTCTGACCGAAGGCCTGCTGATTGCCGCTGCCGCCTTGTTCGTGTCGCCGCTCGGCTATTTCCTGATCGCGCCCTTGGAGGCGATGACGCAGAATGCCGCCGGCGCGCTGTTTTGACGAAGAGCGATCGCTCCTGATCCGCACAGTCCCAGAGACTGGCTCCACCAACGACGATCTCGCGATGCTTGCCGAGCAGGGCGCTGCGGAGGGCGCTTGGCTTCGCGCCGAACGCCAGACCGGCGGGCGCGGCCGCCATGGCCGGCCGTGGCAATCGCCGGCCGGAAACCTCTACGCCAGCACGTTGGTGCGGCTGCAGCCGACCGATCCGCCCGCGGCGACGCTTGCGCTGGTCGCCGCGGTCGCGCTTCACGAAGTCGTCCAGGCCTATGCCGGCGACGCCGAAATCCGGATCAAATGGCCCAACGATCTGCTCGCCGGGGGCGCCAAGCTCTCCGGCATCCTGCTCGAGCGAAACCGCGATGCGGTGATCATCGGCTTCGGCGTCAACCTGGCCGATCATCCTCGCGACACCCCGCGGCCTGCCACCAGCCTGGCGGCGCTCGGCGGGGCGGCCGCCGATCCCGCCGGAATGCTGGTCGATCTCGCCGCCAGCTTTGCCGGCTGGCTGTCGCGCTGGCGGAGCGAGGGGTTCGGCCCGGTGCGCGCGCGCTGGCTCGAAAAGGCCCATCCGCGCGGCACGGCGCTCTCGACCACCGACGTCGGCGGTACCTCGCTCGACGGCCTGTTCGACGGGCTCGACGACAATGGCGCGTTGCGGCTTCGCTTGGCGGACGGGTCCACCCATGTCATTCACGCCGGTGACGTCTTCCTGATCTGAAAGCCCGAGCCATGCTCCTCGCCATCGACGCCGGAAACACCAATGTCGTCTTCGCCGTGCTCGACGGGCGCGCGATCCGCACCCGCTGGCGGATCGCCACCGATCCGCGGCGCACTGCCGACGAATATGCCGTATGGCTCCACCAGTTGCTGGCGCTGGAGGGCTTGGGCCGGAGCGACATCGACGCGGTGATCATCGCCACGGTCGTGCCGCGCGCGCTGCACAACCTCGAAGTGCTCGCGAGCAAATATTTCGGGGTCCAGGCGCTGATCGCCGGCCGTCCACCGGTCGATTTTGGGATTACCATCGATATCACCGAGCCGGAGAGTGTTGGCACCGACCGCGTCGTCAACGCGATCGCCGCGCACGAGGCCCATCCGGGCGATCTGATCGTGGTCGATTTCGGCACCGCAACCACGTTCGACGTGGTCGATTACAGCGGCACCTACAAGGGCGGGATCATCGCGCCGGGGATCAATTTGTCGCTCGACGCGCTTGTCGCTGCGGCGGCACAGCTGCCGCGGATCGCGATCGAGGCGCCGGCGCCGGGCACAAGCGTCATCGGACGCAGCACCCAGGAGGCGATGCACTCAGGAATCTATTGGGGTTATATTGCGATGATCGAGGGGCTAGTGGCGCGTATCGCCCGCGAGATCGGGCGTCGCACCAAGGTGGTCGCCACTGGCGGCCTCGCCACCCTATTCGCCGCGCACAGCGACATTTTCGACGCGATCGAGCCCGATCTGACGATCACGGGGCTCGGGCTGCTCTATCAAAGGATCGACACCACAATATGAAGCCCGGCAACGAACTTCTCTTCCTCTCGCTCGGCGGTTCCGGCGAGATCGGCATGAACGTCAATCTCTACGGCTGCCAGGGCAAATGGATGATGGTCGATCTCGGCATGACCTTCGCCGATCCCGCTTATCCAGGTGTCGAGCTGATCCTGCCCGATCTCAGCTTCATCGAGGAACGGCGCGAAGACCTGCTCGCGGTGGTGCTGACCCACGGCCATGAGGACCATATCGGCGCGATTCCCTATCTCGCGACCGATCTCGGCGTGCCGCTCTATGCGACGCCGTTCACCGCGGGCCTGATCGCCGGCAAGCTCGAGGAAGAGGGGCTGCTCCGCGAAGTCACGCTCAAGACGGTCGACCTTGGAAGCGAGTTCCAGCTGGGCCCGTTCGGCCTGCGCTATCTGCCGCTGGCGCACTCGATCCCGGAGATGAACGCGCTGGTGATCGACACGCCCTACGGGCGGCTGTTCCACACCGGCGACTGGAAGCTCGATGCGGCGCCGCAGCTCGGTGCGCCGAGCACGCCGGCGGAGCTGACCGCCGTCGGCGACCACGGCATCCTCGCTCTGGTCTGCGATTCGACCAACGTGTTCAACGAGGAGGCCTCGGGATCGGAAGCGACGGTGCGCGAGGGGCTGGACGCCGTCGTCGCCGCCGCCGAAGGGCGCGTGCTGATCACCACCTTCGCATCCAACGCCGCGCGGCTGCAGACGCTTGGGCAGGTGGCGAAGGACACCAATCGCACGGTCTGCGTCGCCGGCCGTTCGCTCGACCGCATCCTGAAAGTGGCCAAGAGCGTCGGCTATCTCCAGGATTTCCCCGAAACCGTCGATTTCGACGAGGCGATGCGGCTTCCCCGGCGCGACGTGATGATCATCGCCACCGGCGGGCAGGGGGAGAGCCGCGCAGCGCTCGCGCGGATCGCGTTCGACAGCCACAAGATCAAGCTCGACAAGGGCGACCTCGTGGTCTTCTCGTCGAAGCAGATCCCGGGCAACGAGATCGCCATCGGCCGCATCCAGAACATGCTCGCCACCAAAGGGATCGACATGGTCACCGATCGGCAG
Organism: Sphingomonas sp.; assembly: GCF_036677245.1. Taxonomy (GTDB): domain Bacteria; phylum Pseudomonadota; class Alphaproteobacteria; order Sphingomonadales; family Sphingomonadaceae; genus Allosphingosinicella. The sequence continues at coordinate 4,450 of NZ_JAKFCG010000029.1, read as the reverse complement.
GCGGACGTCCACGTCTCGGGCCATCCCGGCCGGCCCGAGCTCGCCGAGATGTACAAATGGATCCGGCCGCAGATCATCCTGCCGGTGCACGGCGAGATGCGTCACCTCGCCGAGCATGCGCGCTTCGCCAAGACGCAGGGCGTTCCCCAGGGCATCGTCCAGCAGAACGGCCAGGTCGTGCGTCTCGCACCGGACGGGCCCAAGATCATCGGCCACGAAAAGGTCGGGCGGCTGATCCTCGACGGCGACGTGATCCTCGCCGCCGACGGATCGACGATGAACGAGCGCCGTAAGATCTCGGCGAACGGCGTGATCTCGGTTGCGTTCGCGATGAACGGCAACGACAAGCTGGTCGGCGACGTCCAAATTGGCCTGGAAGGTATTCCGGTCGAGGAGGATCGCGCGGCCTTTGTCGAGGAGGTCTGCGATGCCGCCGCCGCCGCCGCGCGCAAGGCCAAGGGCGGGGAGGATAAATTGCGCGAAGCGGTCCGCCTCGCGGTGCGCCGCTGCGCGACCGAATGGACCGGCAAGAAGCCCGTCATCGACGTGATGCTGCTCAGGGTGTGATGTGAAGCCGGGCTCTATCCTCGCGATTTATCTGCTTTTCTGGGTGATGAGCTTTTTCCTCGTCATCCCGTTCGGCGTCCGGACCGACGAGGAGGCGGGGGTGGAGCGCATGCCCGGCCACGCCGAGAGCGCGCCGCATCGCTTCAATTTCGGCCGCGCCGTGCTGCACGCGACCTTGCTCGGGAGCGCGCTGTTCGCTTTGTTCTACCTCAATTACATCTACGGCTGGGTGAGCGTCGACATGCTCGACTGGGCCGCGCCGCCTGAGAAATAACATAGCTCCCCTCACGCGTGTGGGGCTGCTGCATAAGTAGCCGAGTCATCCAAAAAACCGTTCGGCCTGAGCTTGTCGAAGGCCCTTACTTCATGTTCTTTCCGAGGCTGCTGATCTTGTCCCAATCATCTCGGATCAACGCCATTTTCTTTGCACGGGTCCAACCCTTGATCCGGCGTTCCATAGCCAATGCCTCAAGACGCGTGGGAAATTGTTCGGACCAGACCAGCGCGACCGGCAGCCTCGAGGCGGTATAGCCTCCAAACGAGCCGAAGCTGTGAGCAGCTATGCGTGCTTCGAGATTATCGGTGTGACCGACGTAGAAGCTGCGATCCTCGCAGTGGAGCATGTACGTCCAGAACGGCATGCTTCCAAAAGAGCGTAAGGAGAGGCCTTCGACAAGCTCAGGCCGAACGGATTTTATTCTGTGCCCATCCGATGCAGCGGCTGGTTCGTCCCCCGGACGAACCAGGACGCGGCTGCCTCCCCTCCCGCAAGCGGGAGCGCTGCAAAACTCCGTTCGCGGTGAGCTTGTCGAACCGCCTTCCTTTCTTGCTCAGAGAAGGAAAGGCCTTCGACACGCTCAGGCCGAACGGCTTTTGGGTGACCCGGAACTTTTGCAGCGGTCCCGCAAGCGGGCGGGGAGGCAACTATCTCAGTCTCTCGATCGCCTGCGCCAAGGCGACGTAGAGCTTGCCCATGTCGGACGAAAGCAAGGCGACCCCAAGAGGCGTGCCTTCGCGGTCGGCGAGGATCCGCCGCAGCATCGCTTCGAAATCGTGGATGTAGCGGTTCACCTGGTCGCGGAACTCGGGCTCTTCCTCATAATGCTGCGCGATCTCTCGCGCTTCGCCGGAGTTGAGCAGGCGGACCGCGCGCCGCGTGAAGATGCCGCGGTCGCCCTTCAGATAGGCCGCCCAGGAGGTGTCGGTCACTTCGTTCGACAGGATCTTGGTGACGTCGATCGCGGTCGAGTTGAGCGATTCGATCAACAAGGCGACGCGGCGCGACAATATCTCGCTGTCGCGATCCTCGCTCTCCTTGCGCGTCTCGTTGATCCGCGCCTCGATCGCGGCGGTGGTCTGGCCGATGGTCAGCATCTGGCGGGTGAGCCGCTCGGACGCCTTGCGGGCGGTCTTGACGGCGCGCTGGGCGAGCTCGGTGAGCACGCTCATCTGCTCGCTGACCGTGCTGTTGATCGCGTCGACGACCGCCGTCTTGCTGGCCTCGCCGAGCGCTGCCGCGCTTTCGGGGATGACCGCGGAGATTGCTTCGCGAGCCCGCTCGGCAGCCTGGTTGGCGGTCTCGCGCACCCGGATCAACGCTTCGATCAGCTCGGGGCCGGTGCTCGCCGTCATCCGCCGCGCCGCTTCGTCGGCCTGCTCGGTGGCCGCGCCGAGGCCGCGCAATTGCTCCTCGGCGGTGTTGAGGCCGCTGCTGAGCGTGGCGATCAGCACGTCGAGCGCGGACTGCTGGCGCGCGAGGCTCGCTTCGGCTTCGGCGACCTTGGCGGCGGCTGCGTCCGCGGCCGCACGGATCGCCTCGATCTCGGGCGCGATCCGCGTCGCGGCGCCGTGCGTCTGGCCGGCGAGCGCCTCGACCCGCCCGAGCGCGGTCGGAAGATCGTCGTTGAGCTGCTGCGTGACGCCGTTCAGCGCCTCCGCCATCTCGCTCGCGCGCGCCATGAACTCGCCGGCGCGGTCCTGCTCGCCGCTGAGCTCCTCCGAAAGCTCCCTCAGCGCCTGGCGGACCGCCTCGACCGAGACCGCCAACGCGCCGGTGCCGGTCTCGCCGGTGTCGCTGAGCGCCGCAAAGCGTTGATCGAGCTCGGCCAGATCCTTGGAGAGGCCGGTGACGAGCGCATGGCTGGCCGCATCCTGCGCGGCGAGGTGCGCGGCAAGACCTTCGATCTTCTCGCCGATATGCTCCAGCCGTTGCGCGAGGTTGCGCCCGGCGTCCTCGCCGGCGCGCTCGAGCGCCGAGCGGCTCTGCTCGATCATCGCCAGCATCGCGCTGCCCTGCGCCTCCAGGCCGGAGCGTGCCGCATCGACGGCTTCGGCCGCACGGCTCATCGCAGCGTCGACCCCGGCGGTCATGCTGCCGGCGGCTTCGTCCATCCGCGTCGTCGCGCTGGTCGCGGTGCTTTCGATGCGGGCGAGGTGCGCGGCGAGGCGCTGCGCGGCGCCGCCGACGATCTCGTCCGCCTCGCGGCCGCGCGCGATCAGGGCGGAAAGCTGCCCTTCGAGCGAGCCTGCCTGCTCATGCGCGCCAAGCCCGGCTTCCTTCATCGCCTCCGCGACTGCGCGCGCCTGCTCCTCGGCGCGCGGCAGATCGTGCAGCAGCACGCCGATATCGACGCGGGCCGCTTGCGCGGCATTTTCGAGCGCTTCGGACTTGCGGTCGAGATTGGCGCTCTCCTTGGCGAGATAATGCGCGACCCGGCCGAGGCGGTCGGAAGCCTCGTCCCCGAGTGACATCAATTTCGCGGCTTCGTTGGTCAGGCGGGCATGATTCTCCTCGAGCCGCGCTGCGACGACCGCGAGCAGGCTCTCGAGCGCGCCACTTTCCGTGCGCATCGCCGTCACCGCGCGGGTGAAGCGCTCGGTCTCCCGGCGCGAAGTGCGGCCGAACAGCACCCAGCCGACCGCGAGCAGGATCAAGGGCACACTGACCACTGGCACCCAGCGTACGGCGGCCTCGATCGTCAGCACCGCTTCGGAGCGCAGCGCGACCCACAAGGACGCGCCAAGCCAGGCGAGCGACAGCAGGATCAGGAGACCGGCGAGCAGCCGGGCCGGCCAGGAGGCCGTATCGGGATGCTGGTCTGCCCATTCCTCGGCCGCGGCATGTTCGCCGCCCATCGGCACGACCGACCAATCGGTCTGCTCGACCTCCCCCGTGCCGTCTTCCGGCTGCGCGTCCGCGCGCTGTGGACCTGTTGTCATGGCCCATCTTATCATGTTTCGAGCGGTGGGAAAGAGTCCAAGGAAACGCACCGTTAACGTACCGGCCTTACGAGGGAGGGATGGTCTATGATCCCGGAGCCCTCAACGCCTCGCTCGCCGCCGCCGTCGGCAGCGATCCCGATCTCGTCGCCGAGCTGCGCGCCGCGTTCGTCGAAAGCGCCGCGCGGCAGACCGACCTGATGGGTCGTTCGCGTTGCGACGCCAACTGGCTGCTCGCCGCGAACCGGCTGAAGAGCATCGCCGCGAGCTTTGGCGCGGTCGGCCTGCTCGACCTCGCCGACGAAGCGATCGACGGCGCGCCGGGCGATCCGGTGGTGCTGCGCAAGCTCAAGCACGCGCTCGAGGATTTCGCCGGGAATTAGAAACCCCCTCCGGCAAGGAGGCGGGGCAGGGGGTGGGCTTCACTCACCTCCATCTGAAAAATCACGCGGGGCAGGCGGCTTCTTGCCCACCCCTCAATCCCCTCCCGCAAGCGGGAGGGGAGGTTATTTGTCGCGGATGATCTTCCCCCCTCCCGCGTGCGGGACCATTGCAAAAGTCGGTGAGGAATGATTCTCTAGGCTAAACCTGGAGGGTCATGATGACGGGTCAGCTTGGGTTTGTAGATCATTTGCTGGTGGGGAGTGGATCGCGTCGCAAGGAT
>NZ_JAKFCG010000028.1:0-4174 GCF_036677245.1 Sphingomonas sp. | reverse complement strand
GATCTAGCTAAGCGCGCCCGCAATCACCCGCCGATAGATCTTCTGCAGCATCCTCAGATCCTCGAGCGCGACCGCTTCGTCGAGCTTGTGCATCGTCGCATTGACCAGGCCGAACTCGGCCACTGGGCACAGCTTCGAGAGGAAGCGCGCATCGGAGGTTCCGCCGCCGGTCGAGAGGACCGGGTTGAGGCCGGTCTCGGCGGCGATCGCCTCGACCAGGATCTGGCTGAGCGGGCCCGGCGGGCTGAGGAATGCCTCGCCCGATATGATCGCCGTCAGTGTGGCGCCCGGCGCGGCGCCGGCGACGAGGCTCCGAATGCGCTCGACCAGTTCCTCGCCCTTATGGGCATCGTTGAAGCGGATGTTGAGCCGCAGCCGAACGTTGCCGGGGATGATGTTGTGCGCCGGATTGTCGGTCTCGACGGCGGTCACTTCGAGGTTCGAAGGCTGGAACCATTCATTGCCGTCGTCCCAGGCGATGCCGTTGAGCGCGCTCAGCACGTCGCCCAGCCTGCGCAGCGGATTGTCGGCGAGGTGGGGATAAGCGACATGCCCCTGGATCCCCGGGATCTCGACCCACATGTTGACCGAGCCGCGCCGGCCGATCTTGATCGTGTCGCCGAGCCGAGCCTCGGAGGTCGGCTCTCCGACGAGGATCATGTCGGGCTTTATGTTCCGCTCGGCCATCCAGTCGATCAGCGCGACCGTGCCGTGGGTCGCCGGGCCTTCCTCGTCGCCGGTGATGATCAGGCTGAGCGTTCCGGCTTGCGGATCGGTGTCGGCGCAGGCGGCGACGAACGCCGCGATCGCGCCCTTCATGTCGACCGCGCCGCGCCCGTAGAGCAGATCGCCGCGGATTTCGGGGACGAACGGATCGCTCGTCCAGCCCGGCCCGGCCGGGACCACGTCGATATGGCCCGCGAACGCGAAATGCGGTGCGCCGCTGCCCCGCGTCGCGAACAGATTCTCGACCGGCCCATCGGGCGCCGCGCCGGCGCTGAAGCGATGGACGGCGAAGCCGATGCCGGTCAGCGCCGCTTCGAGCAGGTCGAGGCTGCCGGCCTCGTGCGGGGTGACGCTCGGGCAGGCGATCAGGCGGGAAGTGAGGTCGACCGGGTCGATTGCGCTTGTCATATCGCCTCGCGTAGCAAGGCGGCGAGCGGTTGCACAGTGGAGACGCCGATATGCCCAAGATCGATCTCGACGCGGTCGAATTGACCAACAACACCATCTATCCGCCGCCGTTCGCAGCGACCCTGGCGAAGCGTTACGTCCGGCGCCTGGGCGCGGTCGCCGGCCTCAGCGATTTCGGCGTGACGCAGGTCGTGCTCCAGCCGGGCGGCATCTCCAGCCAGCGCCATTGGCATGAGGAGGAGGACGAGTTCGTCGTCATCCTCGAGGGTGAGGCGGTGCTGATCGAGGAGGGCGGCGAGACCGTGCTGCGCGCGGGCGAATGCGCCTCGTTCCCGAAGAAGGTCGCCAACGGCCATCATTTCGTCAATCGCAGCGACCGTGACTGCATCTTCATCGCCGTCGGCCGGGCTCTCGGCAGCGAATGCCATTATCCCGATATCGACATGCGCTTCGATCCTGCGAGCCGCAGCTTCACCCGCAAGGACGGGACGCCTTATGGGGCCTGACCCCAGCTAGCCCGCGGGCGCTTCGTAGCGCTCGACCACCCACGGCTCTTCCTGCGCCGCCTCGATCCATTCGCGCATCCAGGGATGGTGGAGGATCGCCTCGGCATAAGCGGCGGCGAAGCGCGGCAGCGGCACCGAATAAGTCACGAACCGAGTCACCACCGGCGCGAACATGATGTCGACCGCGCCGAAATCGCCGAACAGATAGGGGCCGCCGCTGCCGTGGCGGGCGCGCGCTTCGGCCCACAATTCGAGGATGCGGATGATCTCGGCGCGCACGTCGTCGGGGACGTCCGCCTGCGGGAATTGCTTGCGGACGTTCATCGAATAGACGCGGCGCAGCTCGGGATAGGCGGAGTGCATCTCCGCCGCCATCGAGCGCGCCATGCCGCGCGCCGCATCGTCGCGCGGCCAGTAGCGCGCGCGGTCGGTCTTGTCCGCGAGCCATTCGATGATCGCGAGCGAATCCCAGATCACGGTCTGGTCGTCCCACAGGATCGGCACCTTGCCGCCCGAGGGCGCGAATTCATCGCCGGCGGTCTTCTTGTCCCATTCCTCGTTGAACAACGGGACGACGATCTCCTCGAACGGCAGGCCCGATTGCTTGACCGCGAGCCAGCCGCGCAGCGACCATGAAGAATAGGCTTTGTTGCCGATGATGAGCTTGAGCATGAGGTCTGCTAACCGATCGCTTCGAGAACCGCACGCCTTAACCGATCGATGCCGAGACCGGTCTCGCTCGACGTCGCGATGATCTCGGGATGCGCGGCGGGGTGCTTGCGCGCTTCCTCGGCGGTGAGCCGCTCGATCTCGGCGAGTTCGGTCGGCTTGATCTTGTCGCTCTTGGTCAGGACGAGGCGGTAGCTCACCGCCGCTTCGTCGAGCATCTTGAGCATGTCGCGATCGACATCCTTGAGGCCGTGCCGGCTGTCGACGAGCACGAGCGCGCGCTTGAGCGCCTGCCGTCCGCGCAGATAGTCGTTGACGAGGTGGCGCCATTTGCGGGCGATGTCCTTGGGCGCCTTGGCGAAGCCGTAGCCGGGCATGTCGACCAGCCGGAAGATCGGCGGCGCGCCGACGTCGAAGAAGTTGAGCTCCTGCGTGCGGCCGGGCGTATTCGAGGTGCGGGCGAGGCCGTTGCGGTTGGTCAACGCGTTGAGCAAAGAGGATTTGCCGACGTTCGAGCGGCCGGCGAACGCAACCTCGCCGACGTCTGCGGTCGGCAGGAACTGCAGGCTCGGCGCCGACTTGAGGAAGGCGATCGGCCCCGAAAACAATTTGCGGGCCTTTTCTGCGAGCTCGGGAGAGTCGCGCTCGGCTTCGGGATTCGTTTCGTCCGGCGCCGGCTGCTGGTCGCGCTCGTCGGTCATTGGCTCTCCGCGGCCTCTCTCATCCCCGGATGCCGGCTGTAGAGCCATTTCTGCTGCGCGATGGTGAGGATGTTGCTGGTCGCCCAATAGAGCTGCAAGCCGGCGGCGAACGGCGCCATCACCACGGTCAGCACCCACGGCATCAGCGCGAACATCTGCTTTTGCACCGGGTCGGTCGGCTGCGGGTTCAATTTGAACTGCAGCCACATCGTCACGCCGACGAGGATCGGCAGCACGCCGATCGCGATGAACGAGGGCGGCGTGAACGGCAGGAAGCCGAACAGGTTGACCGGCGTCAGCGGGTCGGGCGCGGAGAGATCCTTGATCCACAGCACGAACGGCTGGTGGCGCATCTCGATCGACAGCATCAGCACCTTGTAGAGCGCGTAGAAGATCGGGATCTGGATCAGGATCGGCAGGCAGCCCGCCAGCGGATTGACCTTCTCTTCCTGATAGAGCTTGAGCATCTCCTGCTGCATCCGCGGCTTGTCGTCCTTGTAGCGATCCTGGATCACCTTCATCTTCGGCTGGACGACGCGCATCGCGGCCATCGATGCGAACTGCTTCTGCGCGATCGGGAACATCAGGGCACGCACGATCAGGGTCAGGCCCATGATCGCCAGCCCGAAATTGCCGATCATCCGGAACAGCCAGTCGAGCAGGTAGAAGATCGGCTTCTCGAACCAGTAGAACCAGCCCCAGTCGATCGCCTTGTCGAAGCGCGCGATGCCAAGCTCGCTGCGATAGCGGTCGAGCAGCGCGACTTCCTTGGCGCCCGCGAACAGCCGCGACTGGTAGGTCGCCGCCTTGCCCGGCGCGAGGATCGTCGGCGAAGGGGTGAAATCGGCCTGATAGCGGTTGCCCGTGCCGCGGAAACCGGCTTCGACCGCGCCGCGGGAGTCCGGCACGATCGCGGTCAGCCAATATTTGTCGCCGAAGCCGAGCCAGCCTCCCGTCGTGTTGAACCGGCGCGGGCCTTCCTCGATCAGCGAGTCGAAATCGACGCCATATTCGGCGGCGTCGCCGAATACGCCGATCGGGCCGACGTGCATCGTCCAGGCGTCAGGGTCCTTCGACACGCCGACGCGGCTGACCAGCGCGAAGGGCCGCACCGCGATCGCGCCGGCGCCGGCATTGGCGACGCTCTGCTGGACGGTGAACAGA
>NZ_JAKFCG010000027.1:0-7512 GCF_036677245.1 Sphingomonas sp. | reverse complement strand
AACGCTCGCGCTGAGCCTCGACCCCTGGCCGCGCGCAGCCGGCGCCGAGGAGGTGCTCAAGGAGGCCGGCGTGGTCAGCGAGGACGAGGCGCAGGAGGCGGCGAGCCCGTTCGCCGGGCTCGCAGGGTTGAGGGATAGTCTGAAAGGCTAGGCTTCTCCGCGGCAGGAGAATGCCGCGGATCAGAACGGCCGCGAATCAGAATGGAACGTCGTCGTCGAGGTCGCTGTCGAACGCCGGCGCGGGGCGCTGCTGGCGCGATCCGCCGCCCGAGCTGCCCCCGCCGAAGCCGCCGCCACTGCTGCCGCCCATGCTGTCCATGTCGTCGCCGAAGCCGCCGCCGCCCTCGCGGCGGTCGAGCAGGACCAGCTCGCCGCGGAAGCGCTGGATCACGACCTCGGTCGAATATTTGTCCTGGCCGCTATTGTCCTGCCATTTGCGGGTCTGCAGCTCGCCCTCGAGATAGACCTTCGAGCCCTTGCGCAGATATTGCTTGGCGACCCGACCGAGATTCTCGTTGAAGATCACCACCCGGTGCCATTCGGTCCGCTCCTGGCGATTGCCTTCCTTGTCCTTCCAATTCTCCGACGTCGCGACCGACAGGTTCACGACCTCGCCGCCCGAGCCCATCGTGCGGGCCTCCGGATCCTTGCCCAGATTGCCGACGAGAATGACCTTGTTGACGCTGCCCGCCATCATCTTGCTCCTAAAGCCCTAGAAAAGTCGCCACCCAGAAAGTCGCGCCGGCGGCAATATAGGCGAGCGCGAACAGATAGACGAGCATGAAGACGGGCCAGCGCCAGCCGTTGGTCTCGCGCCGCGCGACGGCAACGGTCGACAGACATTGCGGCGCGAACACGAACCAGGCGAGGAAGGCGAGCGCGGTCGGCAGGCTCCAGCGGCCGCGCAGCTGGCTGGTCAGCGACTGCTCGGCCTGGGCTTCATCGCTCTGCTGGACCGAATAAGCGGTCGCCAGCGCCGAGACCGCGACCTCTCGCGCGGCCATCGCCGGGATGAGGGCGAGCGAAATCTCGTGGTTGAAGCCGACCGGCCGCATCACGACCTCGAGCCCGGAGGCGATCTTGCCGGCGATCGAGCTGTCGAGCGCGGTCTCGCCGGGACGCGGCTGCGGGAAGGAGAGCAACGCCCACAGGATGATCGTCGAGACGAGGATGATCGTGCCCGCGCGCTTGAGGAAGATGATCGCGCGCTGCCACAGGCCGAGCAGGATGTCGCGCGGGTGGGGCAATTGATATTTGGGCATTTCCATCATGAAGCCCTGGTGATTGCCCTTGGCGATCGTGCGGCTCAGCACCAGCGCCGCAAGCAAGGCGCCGACGATGCCGATGAGGTAGAGGGCGAACAGCACCAGCCCCTGCAGCCCGATGCCCGAGGCGACGCTGCGCGCCGGGATGAACGCGCCGATGATGATCGCATAGACCGGGAGGCGCGCCGAGCAGGTCATCAGCGGCGCGATCATGATCGTCGTGAGGCGGTGCTTGGGATCCTCGATCGTCCGCGTCGCCATGATGCCCGGGACGGCGCAGGCGAACGAGGAGAGCAATGGGATGAAGGCGTGACCGGACAGGCCGACCCGCGCCATCAGCCGGTCCATCAGGAACGCCGCGCGGACCATGTAGCCGGTGGTCTCGAGCAGAAGGATGAACAGGAAGAGGATCAGGATCTGCGGCAGGAAGACGATCACCGAGCCGACACCCGCAAGCACGCCGTCGACCAGCATCGATTGGAGGAAGCCGTCCGGCACCGCCGCGAGGACAGCCTGCTGGGCGGCGCTCACCGCCGCCTCGATCAATGCCACCGGCGCCTGCGACCAGGCGAACACCGCCTGGAACATGACGAACATGATCGCGGTGAAGATCAGCGGACCGAGCAAAGGATGAAGCGCGATCACGTCGAGCCGCGCGCTCCAGCGGCGGGTCGCCGTCTCGCTGACGGTCGCGGCCGCGGCGATCGCGCGCGCGCGCCGCTGCAGCGCGACGAAATCCTCCTCGCCTGCGCCCCGCATCCGCCGCGCGCTGCCGATCGCCGTGCTGAGCTCGAGCTTGAGCTCGTCGACTCCGCGGCGGCGCACCGCGACCGTTTCGATCACCGGGACGCCGAGCTCGCGCTCGAGCGCCGCGGCGTCGATGATCAGGCCGTCGCGCTCGGCGAGATCGACCATGTTGAGCGCGACGACGGTCGGCAGCCCGAGCGCGATGATCTGCAGCGCGAAACGCAGGTGGTTGTCGAGGTTGGTCGCGTCGATCACCAGCAGCAAGGCGTCGGGAAGCCGCTCGCCTTGCTGCTTGCCGACGACGACATCGCGAGTCACCGCCTCGTCGGGGCTCGACGGATCGAGGCTATAGGCGCCGGGCAGGTCGACCAGCTCGACCGGCCTGCCGTCGGGCAGCGACAGCCGCCCCGATTTGCGCTCGACCGTGACGCCGGGATAATTGCCGACCTTCTGGCGCGCGCCGGTGAGCTTGTTGAACAAGGCGCTCTTGCCGGCATTGGGATTACCGACGACCGCAACCAGCGGGATCGAGGTCATTGCGCCGTTTCGACCGAGATCGTCTGGGCGTGCGCGCGCCGGATCGCAACGGTCATCCGCCCGATCCGCACCGCGAGCGGATCGCGTCCGATCGGGCCGCCGTGCAGCGCCTCGATGCGGACGCCCTCGTCGAGGCCGAGGTTGCGCAAGCGGCTCGCCTCGGCCGGAGTCAGCGCCGTCCAGCGAACGTCGGTCACCGTCGCGGGCGTACGGAAAGGAAGCTGGTCGAGGCGCACGGTCACTGGACTCATTTGCTGTTGATGCAACTGATTATCAATAACGTGCAGGAAAGACCAGAGTCTTGCAAGGCAAGGCGCGCCGCCTGCCTGTGCTGGATAGGAAGGGAAATTGTCTACCCGTCCCGGGCGGGCAGGCCCTGCGTTATGCGGCGTCGGCGCCCCAGAGGTTGGCCGATGGTGCGGCGAAGGTCGTCGCGCTCGGCGTCGTTAGGCGGGCAGCGCTACCGTTGCCGGCGATCACGCATTTGGCGCGACCCCAGAACTTGGCCTGGTAGAGCGCGGTGTCGGCTTCGGAGAGCAAGGCGCCGAGATCCCGCCCGTGATCGGGGTAGAGCGCGACGCCGGCGCTGACGCCGATGATCGCGGCTTCGCTGCCGATGATATAGCCCATCTCGCCGATCGTCTGGACGAGCGATTGTCCGAACGCGAGCGCCTCCGCGGCCGAACGAGCCGGTGCGACGACGACGAATTCATCGCCGCTGAGCCGCCCCACCGAATGATCCGGGCCGGTCGCCGACCGCAGCCGCTCGGCGACCGATTTGAGCAGTTCGTCGCCGACCTGATGGCCGAAGCTGTCGTTGATCACCTTGAAGCCATCGAGATCGAGGTAGAAGAGCGCGAGGCTTTGTTCGGGCGTCGCGTCAATGCGCTCGGCGATGTCGCGCGCGAGGCCGCTGCGGTTGAGCATGCCGGTGAGGACGTCGTGGCGCGCCCTGCGCTCGTCCTCATGGTCGGCGAGCAAGCTTTTGATGAGCAATTTGTTGAGCTGGAACGACGTCGCGGCGATCGCGCCGAGATAGAAGGGGATCTGCGCGCCGAGGAACAGCATGATCGGCTCGCCCGAGAAAAAGGCCGCCAGCGCGCACGGGCCGAGCAGCAGCACGACCATCGGCACGACCAGGCGCGGCGCGGCGAAATTGCGCAGGCAGACCATGCCCGCGGTGAATGCGCTCGAAAGGCAGGCGATCGTCGCCACCACCCAATCGCCGCTCAACACGCTGAGGAAGGTGCCACAGCCCAGGCTGCCCGAACCGAGCAAGGCGAGCACGAAATGCGTTCGCAGCGGACACGGCGTCCCGGCGGCAAGTGCACGATGGCAGACGAAGAAGACTGCAATGCGCAACGCAATCAGGGCGACTTCGACCGCCCCCCAGATCACGAACAGCTGGGTCGGCAGACGGAATGCGATCACTGCGGCGATGCCGACCGCGTGAAGCAGCCCCGCAACGTAGAGCGGAGGCATGCTGAACAGGCTGCGCAGCAGCGCCGTTCGCGTCTCTTGGGGCAGCGTTCCGCTGGGGTCGACCAACCAATCGGCGAAGAACCGAGGCGCGTCGATCGGCGAGTTCATGCCCCTGTCCACGGCACCTTTAATCCTGATCCACTCAACGCCGCGCCATCGCGGCCCGGCTTCAGTTTATTCGGTGACGATTAACCCTTGCCATCTGCGCTCCCTGCGGGTTGCCGCATGGCCTTGGCGCTTGCGCAGGTCGACAAAAACGACTCTTAGAACAGGAACCGTAAAGAAGCGTTTACCGCAAAAGCCGAATGCAACGGCCAACCCATGGCCCGAGGAACGGCAATGCAGCGCGAGAAGCAACTATTCGACAGATAGCGGCCCTTCCTTATCGAGTGGAAAGCGACGGATCGCTGCGACTGCTGATGATCACATCGCGCGAGACGCGGCGGTGGGTGATCCCCAAGGGCAATCGCATCCGCGGTCTGCCGGCGCACCTCGCGGCGGCGCATGAGGCCTATGAGGAAGCCGGCGTCTCCGGCATCGCCTGCCCGAGCGCGATCGGCGCCTACCGCTACCTCAAGCGCCGCAAGGACGGCTCGACGCGCGAGGTCGCGGTCGACGTCTTCCCGCTGGCGTTCGTCTCCCAGGCGGACGAGTGGCCGGAGCAGAGCGAACGCGACACACGCTGGTTCACGCTCGCCGATGCCGCCGACGCGGTCGAGGAGGCCGAACTGAAGGCGATCATCGCCTCGTTCAAGGCCGATGCGCCGGTCGCTAGCCGCGGCACCCGCGCCTTGTTATGGGTCCGCCGCAATATAAGCGAAAGGGTGCCGATGCTGCGGTGGTTTCATGCGTTAATGCCGAAGCAGGGCCGCTTTTTCGAGTTGTTCGAGGATCATGCCGCGACCCTGGTCGCCGGCGCCGACGCGCTCGCCAAGCTGCTGCAGGGCGGCACCTCGATCGAGGAGCATTGCCGGGAGATCATCGCGCGCGAGCATGAGGCGGACGAGATAACGCGCGAGGTGCTGCAGGACGTGCGCCGCACGTTCGTCACGCCGTTCGATCGCAGCGCGATCACCGATCTGATCGGATCGATGGACGATGCGATCGACCAGATGCACCAGACCGCGAAGGCGATCACCTTGTTCGAAGTGCGCGAGTTCGAGCAGGAGATGCGCGACATGAGCGCGATCATCGTCGAGGCCGCGCGCATCACGGCCGACGCGATGCCGCTGCTGCGCTCGATCGGGCGCAACGCCCCCAAGCTGCACGAGCTCACCGAGCGGCTGGTCCGCATCGAAGGCCATGCCGACGAGATTCACGACAATGGCCTCAAAGCCCTGTTTCGCGCCCACGGCGACGGCAATGCGATGAACTTCATCGTCGGCAACGAGATCTACAACCATCTGGAGAAGATCGTCGACCGCTTCGAGGATGTCGCGAACGAGATCCAGGGTCTCGCGATCGACCACGCCTGATTCGGCCGACCGATGACCGAAACCCTCGCGCTTCCGCTGCTGTTCGCCCTGATCGGGGTGGCGCTGGCGTTCGACTTCCTCAATGGGCTGCACGACGCTGCCAACTCGATCGCCACGGTCGTCTCGACGCGCGTGCTGCGCCCGCAAGTGGCGGTGGCCTGGGCGGCCTTCTTCAACTTCATCGCCTTCCTGTTCTTCGGCCTGCACGTCGCGCAGACGGTGGGGACCGGAATCATCGACGCCGCGATCGTCGACCCGCAGGTGATCTTCGGCGCGCTGATGGGGGCGATCACCTGGAATCTCGTCACCTGGGGGCTCGGCATTCCGTCGAGCAGCAGCCACGCCCTGATCGGCGGGCTGATCGGCGCCGGCACCGCCAAGGCCGGGCTTTCCGCGATCGTCTGGTCGGGGGTGCTCAAGACGTCGGCCGCGATCATCATGTCGCCGTCGATCGGTCTGCTGCTCGCGCTGCTGCTGGTGCTGATCACCTCATGGCTGTTCTCGCGAACGAGCGCGCCGACCGCTGACCGGCGCTTCAGGCGGCTGCAGCTGATCTCGGCCGCGCTCTACTCGCTCGGCCATGGCGGCAACGATGCCCAAAAGACGATGGGCATCATCGCCGTGCTGCTCTACTCGCAGGGGATGCTCGGCGGCAGCTTCCACGTGCCCTTCTGGGTCGTGATCACCTGCCAGGCGGCGATGGGGCTCGGCACCTTGTTCGGCGGCTGGCGCATCGTCCACACGATGGGGTCGAAGATCACCCGGCTGACCCCGGCGCAGGGCTTCTGCGCCGAAACCGGCGGCGCCATCACCTTGTTCGGCGCGACGTGGCTCGGCATCCCGGTCTCGACCACGCACACGATCACCGGCGCGATCGTCGGGGTTGGCGCGGCGCGCCGAATGTCGGCGGTCCGCTGGAACATCGCCAGCCGGATCGTCTTTGCCTGGATCGTCACCCTGCCCGCGGCCGGCGTCGTCGCGGCGCTCTTCTACTGGCTGGCGGGATTGTTCTGAGGATCCCCGAGGGTCTCACTCAGACTCAATCCCGGTTCATTGACCCGGAATTGAGATTTCTTTTGTTTCCGTGATTTCCGAGTCGTCAGGTGATTCCACCTGACTTGAAATCACTTCAGCCGACCGGGTAGCGCAGCCGCCCGAGGAAGCGGCTGAGGCTGGGCAGCCGCTCGCGGCTGCCGCGCCATTGCGCCTTGAACTTCTCGAAGCGCATGACGTCGTCGATGCGGCGGTCGACGAAGCCGCGGGTCTGCACGAGATCCTCGCTGTCGTCGTCGAGGTAGACGAGCATCGCCGACGTGTAGAGCGCCGAAAGGATGCCGCGCTTGCTGTAATGGCTGAAATCGGTCGAGACGTCGCCGGCGATCCGCCACATCCGATCGGCCGCGCGCCACGCGAGCCGCGCTCCAGCCATCGCATTCTGCGGCAAGGCGAGGATCGCAAAGGCGCGGCGCAATGCCTCCTTGTGCGGATTGATCATCGCAATGCGGTCGAGGATCAAGGTGCGGATGCGCTCGCGGATCTTGAGCTGCTCGACCCTCTCGAGGGGCCAGGCGCTGGCCATCGCCCGATCGATCGCATCGAACCAGGCATCGATCATCTCGAGCGCGCCGCCGGGAAAGGCGAGCCGGGCGCGCTCCGCCGGCACCCCAAGCTCGGCAGCGGCCATCGCCAACGCCTTGTCGCTCCACCCGTCGAAGGCGGCGTTGCCCGGGATCAGCGGCGCGAGCGCGGCGCGTAGCTCGTCGAGGGTCATGTCTAGCGGGCTGGTCATCTCATTGGGCGCGATCATCATCCACTCCGGTCGCGCCCAAGATGCGCCCGCGCTCGGCCGCTTTCAAGCCGGCGCGGCGGCCAGGCGCCCGCATTGCGGGGCGACGGGAATTGGGTGGTTCATCGCCGCATCGAATCCCGCTAACGGTGCGCCCTGTCCTTCGGAAAGGAGTTTTGATGCCGTCTCTGTTCGAACCGATCAAGCTCGGCGCGATCAC
>NZ_JAKFCG010000026.1:0-10315 GCF_036677245.1 Sphingomonas sp. | reverse complement strand
AGCACCAGCAGCAGCGACAGCACCACGCAGACGAGGAACGCCGGCAGGTTGAAGATGGTCGTGATCACCGCGCCGTCGCCGAGCGTCTTGGCATGGCCGGCGGGCCCGGTCAGCGCGGCCGGTATGTGGATGCCCAGGTCGCCGAGCAGGCTGACCATATAGCCTGACCAGCCGACCGCGACGACCGAGGCGGCGAGCCCATATTCTAGCAGCAGCAGCGAGCCCATGATCCAGGCCGCGAACTCGCCGAGCGTCGTGTAGGAATAGGTATAGGCCGATCCCGAGACCGGCAGGGTCGAGGAAAGCTCGGCATAGCACAGGCCGGCGAGGCCGCAGACCACGCCCGCGACCACGAACGACAGCAGCACCGCTGGGCCGGCGTGGAGCGCCGCGGCATTGCCGGTCCGCACGAAGATGCCGGCGCCGATGATGCAGCCGACGCCGAGGAAGACGAGGTTCCATGGGCCGAGCGATCGCTTGAGCTCGCTGGTGGCGGTTTCCTGCTGAACCTGCTCGACCGATTTGCGCATCATCATGCGCGGAAGAAGACCACCGCGTGCCTTGGTCGCCATCAGCAAACTCCCTACCCTCCGCCGGCGGCCAGTGCCCGCGCTTCGCGAAACCTAAACGCTAAATCGCCCTGCGCAAGCGCTATCGCCGGCCTGCGGCGATTGGCCCACCTAGCGCGCCAGCATCGGCCCGAGCGGCTTTCCGCCGAAGATATGGACGTGGAGGTGCGGGATTTCCTGCCCGCCGTTGCCGCCGACGTTGGCGAGCAGGCGATAGCCGGGCGCGACCAGCCCGGCCTCGCGCGCGATGCGGCCGACCGCGCGCACGAACGCCGCGATCTCCTCGTCGGGCGCGCGCTCCGAAAAATCGTCCCACGACACGTAGCGCCCCTTGGGAATGACGAGGATATGGTCCGGCGCGAGCGGATTGATGTCGTGGAACGCCAGGACATGATCGTCCTCGAACACCTGCTTGCACGGCAGCTCGCGCCGCAGGATGCGCGCGAAGATATTGTCGTCGTCATAGGGCCGGGTCGCATCGATCGGCATGGCAGTCCCTTCCTCGCTCCGCGCCTGCTTTCCGTTGCGGAAGGCAGGCAAGCTCTTCCCGTGGCTGAAGCTTTTTCGCTTAACGATGGGCATCTGGCGAGCGCAAGCGGCTTGACCCTATTGCGCTCGGCGCTACCAGATAAGGCATGAGCGACGACACGCCCGACAGCCTGATTCCCTATGACGAGATCGTCCAGGAGGCGCTTCGCGCCGTCGTCGGACGCGTGCTCGGACAGATCGAGGCGACCGGCTCGCTTCCGGGCACCCACCATTTCTACATCACGTTCAAGACTCGCGCCGCCGGCGTCGACATCCCCAAGCATCTTGCCGAACGCTTTCCGGACGAGATGACGATCGTCATCCAGAACCGCTTCTGGGATCTCAAGGTCGGCGAGGACACGTTCGAGGTCGGCCTCAGCTTCAACCAGGCGCCCGCCAAGCTCGTGATCCCGTTTTCCGCGGTCACCGGTTTCCACGACCCGGCGGTCAATTTCGCGCTGCAATTCCAGGTCCAGACCGAATCGCACGGCCCGCAGGATCACGACCAGGCAGAGAACGATCACCCGCTCGCCGAGCCGGTCGAGGATGGCTCGAACGTCGTGTCGGTGGACTTCAGCCGCAAGAAATAGGGCTGCCCGTCTTTCAATCCGGCTGGCCTCCACCAGGGCGCCGGATCCTCTTACACGCCACACATCATCAGCGAGCAAACGGCCGTGGCTTGAAATTCGCCCAACCCGAGTGGATAGGGCCGGGCGAATAGGGCCCACCAAGCTAGGGCCAGGGGATAGGAAGAGCCATGAATTCGATCACCACCACCCGCACCGAAACCGACAGCTTCGGGCCTATCGAGGTCCCCGGCGATGCTTATTGGGGCGCGCAGACGCAGCGCTCGATCGACAATTTCCCATTCGGCCAGCGCGAGCAGATGCCGATCGAGATCGTCCACGCGCTGGGCTTCGTCAAACAGGCGGCGGCAAGGGTCAACGCGCGGCTCGGCGACATCGACGCCGAGCTCGCCGAGGCGGTCCAGCAGGCAGCGGGCGAGGTCGCCGCGGGCGGGCACGACGATCAATTCCCGCTGGTCATCTGGCAGACCGGCTCGGGCACCCAATCGAACATGAACGCAAACGAGGTCATCGCCTCGCGCGCCAACGAGATCCTCACCGGCAAGAAGGGCGGCAAGAGCCCGGTCCATCCCAACGACCATGTCAACATGGGCCAATCGTCCAACGACAGCTTTCCGACCGCGATGCATGTCGCCGCCGCGCGCGCGGTGCACAAGAGACTGCTCCCGGCGCTCAAGAAGATCCACGCCAGGCTCGATGCGCAGGCGAAGTCCTGGGACCGCATCGTCAAGATCGGCCGCACTCATTTGCAGGACGCGACGCCGCTGACCCTGGGCCAGGAATTCTCGGGCTATGCCGCCCAGATGCGCGACGGCATCGCCAGGGTCGAAGGCGTGCTGCCGCGCCTCCACAAGCTCGCGCAGGGCGGCACCGCGGTCGGGACCGGCCTCAATGCGCCGGCCGGCTTCGACAAGGCGTTCGCAGCCGAGATCGCCAAGCTCACCCAGCTTCCGTTCGAGACCGCGCCCAACAAGTTCGAAGCGCTCGCCTCGCACGACACTCTGGTCGAATTCTCGGGCGTGCTCAACGTGCTTGCCGTCTCCTTGACCAAGATCGCCAACGACATCCGTCTGCTCGGCTCGGGCCCGCGCTGCGGCCTTGGCGAGCTTCGCCTCCCGGAGAACGAGCCGGGCAGCTCGATCATGCCGGGCAAGGTCAACCCGACCCAGGCCGAAATGCTGACCATGGTCGCCGCGCAGGTGATGGGCAATCATGTCGCCGTAACGATCGGCGGCCTCCAGGGCCATATGGAATTGAACGTGTTCAAACCGCTGATCGGGGCCAATGTGCTGCGCTCGATCGACCTGCTCGCCACCGGCATGGAGAGCTTCACCGAGCGCGCGCTCGACGGCCTCGAGCCCGACGAGCGTCGGATCAGCGAGCTGATGAACCGCTCGCTGATGCTGGTCACCGCGCTGGCGCCGGAGATCGGCTACGACAATGCCGCGAAGATCGCCAAATACGCGCATGAGAAAGGCCTCACCCTCAAGGAAGCCGGGCTCGAACTCGGGCTGGTCGACGAGGAGACCTTCGACCGGGTGGTGAAGCCCGAGGCGATGCTCGGCAGATAATTGCCTGATCCAGGTTATCTCGCTTCGTTTTGAGCGAAGCGGGCCGGAACATGCCGCGCGCTGCCCGGTTGGCACGGCACCTCCACCGGAGACTGCCGATGCCGCAATTCGTCTTGGCCGCCACTGCTGCCGCAATGACGTTGCTCGCGGGCGGCGCGGCAACCGGCGCGAGCTTCAGACAATGAGCGACGCCGATCGTCCCTCGACCGAATCCGCGCCCGGCGACGAAGCGCCGCCGGGGACTCCGGGGACTGGCGAGAACATCTGCCGGCGGTGCAACGGCACCGGCAGGCTCGGCGAGAAGCCCTGTCCGGAGTGCGAAGGCACCGGCCGGGTCGTGCAGGGCATCGGCGGAGCCTGAAGGCGACGGGCAAGGAAGGGCAACCAAAGCTGCTTCCGGTGGCGCATGTCATTGGAGCAGTCCGACTGAGCGACAGTGCGAAGCGAATGTCCAGGCTCAACCAATGTTGGATCGCCGCGATGCGCGCCGGGCGCTTCGAGCAAGCGTGGGCGATCGCCGAGAGGATCAATGCGTGCCGCGACCCGGCCTCGCGCGACGATCCCGCGCTGCCTTATCATCTCCGCTGGGTCTGGGACGGCGCCGAATGCGACGGCAGGCACGTGCTCGTCCGCTGCTATCACGGGCTCGGCGACACCATCCAGTTCGCGCGCTACCTGCCCCGCCTCGCCGCGCGCGCCGCCTCGGTCACGGTCGAGGCGCAGGAGCGTCTCTGCGGCCTGCTTGCGGGCATGCCCGGAATCGACCGCCTCGTCCCGTTCGATCCGGCTGCTCCGCTGCCTGCGGCCGAATGCGAGATCGAGATCACCGAGCTCGACTGCGCGCTTCGCGAGCCGCCGTCGCGCGCGCGGCCACCTTATCTGCGCGTCGCGCCGGCGGCGCTGCCGCCCGGCACGATCGCGATCTGCTACGCCTCGGGCGACTGGGATCCGGAGCGCAACGTTCCCGCTTCGCTGTTCGGATCGATCTGCCGCTCGGCGCGCTGCATCACGCTGGTCGCCGAGCCCACCGACCTTCCCGTGCTGAACCCGGGCGGCTGCCCGTACGACATGGGGGCGACCGCGTCGCTCACCTCCGCCGCCGATCTGGTCATCACCGTGGACACGATGGTCGCGCACCTCGCCGGAGCGATGGGCAAGCCCACCTGGCTGCTGCTCAAGGCGGAGCCCGACTGGCGCTGGTCGCCCGAGGACAGCGCCAGCCCCTGGTACCCGTCGATGCGCCTGTTCGCGCAGCCGCGGCCTGGAGATTGGGCGGCGGTCGTCGAGGCGGTCGAACGCGCCCTCGTCGATCGCGAGCTTGCCGTCGAACAGCGGGCACGCGGATGACCATTGCCACCCCCGCCGTGCCCGTCTCTTGGGGCGAACTGCTCGACAAGATCACGATCCTGGAGATCAAGCTTGCCCGGATCGCCGAGCGCGAGGCGCATGCCCATGTCGCGAAGGAACATGCGCTGCTGCTCGATATCGCCGCCGAGGGCCTGTCCCAGCACGACGTCGCTTCGCTCGTTGCGCAACTGCGCGCGGTCAACGAGGAGTTGTGGGAGATCGAGGACGCAATCAGGGAAGCCGAATGTGCGGCGCTGTTCGGCGACGAATTCATCCGGCTCGCGCGCGCGGTCTACAAGAAGAACGACCGCCGCGCGGCGCTGAAGCGCGCGATCAACCTTTGCCTTCGCTCCGAATTGATCGAGGAGAAATCCTATTCCGGCGTGCGCGAGAGCATCCCCCTGCTGCCTTGATCGCGCGTAGGGCTCAGCGCCCCGTCACGAGATCGACGAGCGCCGCGGCATCGCCGGGCAGTTCGTCGCCTCGCCACGCGATATGGAGGTCGGGGCGAAGCAGGTAATGATCCCGCTCGTACAAGCCCCGCATGTGGGGCTCGTCGAGCGCGAGGATCCGCAGGCCGACGCCGCGCGCCTGGAATTCCGCCTGCAGCGCGGCGGTGCTGCCGTCCGGCCCTCCTGCCGGCGCCGCGAAGCTCAGCAGCGTATAGTCGTCGCCCAGCACATCCTGGAGCGGCGTGCCGCTGCGCAGCCACATATGCGGGGCGCGCGCGCCCGGGCGGGTGTGCGGGACATAGACATTGCGGTCCCACACCGGCTCATTGCCCTCTTCATCGGCGATGATCGCCGAGCCGGCATAGGAATAGCCATATTCGGCGCCGCGCATGCCGTGCGTGCGGCCGTGATTGACGAGGAACGACTTGCCGATCTCGTGACGCAGGTCGGCCGCTTCGGGCGTGTCTTCGTTCGCTTCGGGCCGGATCAGCGACAGCCAGAGCGGCACGCCGGCCGCCGCCCATCCCGCAGAGTCGACGTTGAACGCGCCGACCGGGCGCCGCTCCTGCTCGTACGAATCGAGCAACGCCTCGCCGCCCCAGCCCTTGAGGCGGCCCGCCAGCTTCCACGACAGGTCGAAGGCATCGCCAAGGCCGGTATTCATGCCGAGGCCGCCGTTGGGAATGACGAGATGCGCCGAATCTCCGGCCAGGAAGACACGGCGATCGCGATAATGCTCGGCAAGCAGCAGATTGTGCCGCCAGCTGGCGACATGAAGCACATGGATGTCGCATGGGAAACCGACCAGTTCGGCGATGATCGGCTTGAAGTCGGTGCCCTCGGGCAAATCGGTGTGGAGCGTGAATTCCTTGCGGTCGCCCTGGACGACGATCAGCGCCCCATGGCTGCTGAGAAACGAATAATGCCGGCCTTTTCCGTAGGGGATCTTCTCGAACAGGTCGGGTGAATAGAAGGCCACCTGGCGCAGCTCGCGGATGTTGCCCTGGCCATGGAGCGCGATGCCGAGCTGCTTGCGCACCGTGCTCGAGCCGCCGTCGCATCCGGCAAGATAGGAGGCTTCGTAGGCCGCCTCCTCGCCGCTCGAGCTGCGGGTGTGGACGATGACCCGATCTTCGTCCTGCTCGAGGCTCACCAGCGGGCAATCGTAGCGCACGGTGACGTTGGGCGTCTCCTGGGCGATCTCCTTGAGAAGCGGCTCGATCTTGTTCTGCGCGACGATCTGATAGGGCTCGAGCGGCAGCGAGCCGTCATGGCAGAGCGCCGTGCGGCGGCGCCATTCGTCGACGGAAGGAAATTGCATCACGGCGACGGGCGGCTCGCTCAACCGCTTCATCAGGAACACGTCGAGCGGAACGTCGCCGGGATAGCCCAAGGCGCGCACCCGGTCGGCGATTCCGATCCTTCGGAAGAATTCCATCGACCGGCCGTTGGTGCGGTCCATCTTCGGCCATTTCGACGACGTCTTGTTGCGCTCGATCAGCAAGGTGCGGACCCCGCGACGGCCAAGATCGATCGCCAGGCAAAGACCGACCGGCCCGCCCCCTGCGACGATGACATCAAACGGCCCTGGCGCTTTCTTCATCCTCGCTCCCCGCACTATCGTTCGCGCCATATCTTCAGCGCTTTCGATCCGACTTCAACACCTTCGAGCAAATTCTACTTTGCCCGGCTTTTAGAGACTTGCCTGCCATTGCTTGACCGCGTCGATCGGCGCCACCAACATCAGCACGTTGAGCGTGAGATTGTCGCGCACCGCCCACAAGGCGAGCAGCTCGAAGCCGATGGCGATGATCACGATCGTGCGGACGGGGAGCCGGCGCGCGAGCGCGAAGCCCAGGACCATCCAGCCGATGTCTGCCACCGAGTTGATCACGCTGTCGCCGGCATAACCGAGCGCGATCGTCGCCTCGCGATAGCGGTCGATGATGAAACGGCTGTTCTCGAGCAGCTCCCATGCCGCCTCGATGCCCACCGCCATCACCAGCCGATCGCCGGGCGGGTTGCGGCGCAGGAACAGCCAGCCGAGCGCGTAGAACAGGAAGCCGTGGATGATGTGGCTCGGTGTGTACCAATCGGCGAGATGCTGGCTGTTGTCGGCGCTCTGGACCGCCCCCGCCCACAATTTGACCTCGCCGCAGGTGCAGATCAGCGGCCGCCCCATCGCGTGCAGCGCGACCGCGGCGAGCGCGACGATCAGTGCCGCGACCAGCATGTGCCGTCGCCCGATCCGCTTTGTCCTGCCGTGCTTGACCATGAGCCCCCTTCGCCGCACTAGCCCCTTATGGCGCAAGGCTCCCAATTGAAAAGACGCGGCCTGCTGTTCGTGCTGTCGAGCCCGAGCGGCGCTGGGAAATCGACGATCGCGCGCCTGCTGCTCGGGGCGGACGACGGCATTGCGCTGTCGGTCTCGGCCACGACCCGGCCAATGCGGCCCGGCGAGGTCGCCGGGCGCGACTATCATTTCGTCGACGACCAGGAGTTCGACCGCCTGGTCGAAGCCGGCGAGTTCCTCGAATGGGCGCACGTCTTCGGCCGGCGCTATGGCACACTGAGGTCAGAGGTGCGCAAATCGATCGAGAGCGGGCGCGACGTGCTGCTCGACATCGACTGGCAGGGCACCCAGCAATTGAAGCAGGTCGATCCCGATATCGTCCGCGTGTTCATCCTGCCGCCGTCGATGGCCGAACTCGAGCGGCGGCTGCGCGCGCGCGGCACCGACAGCGACGAGGTCATCGCCGGGCGCATGGCCCGCGCCGCCGCCGAGATCAGCCACTGGGCGGAATATGATTATGTCCTGATCAACGACGATGCGGCGGCCTGCCTCACCAACGTCCAGGCGGTCCTGGACGCCGAGCGGCTCAAGGCCTCGCGCCGCACCGGCCTCCACGATTTCGTCCGCGGCCTGATCGGCTGATCCGGCGCTGCCGGGCTTTTGCCTCCGGCCGCGCTTTGCTTTACCCCCCCTCGCCAAACAGGGCGAAAACAAGGGAGATCATATGGCACGCGCAGTGGTGGGAGCGGTGGCGGCCGCCGTCGCGATGTTCATCATCGGCTTCATCTTCTTCGTGACGCCGCTCCAGAAACTCGCGGTCGGCAATCTAAACGATATCCAGGCCGCCTCCGTCCAGAGCGCGCTTGCCGCGCATCTGCCGGGCACCGGCACTTATTACGTGCCGAGCGGCGACACCCGCGCGCAGAGCGAGATGTACAGCCGCGGCCCGGTCGCGACCGTCCACTACAATATCCACGGCTTCGCGCCGGCAAGCTCCAGCGCGATGATCGCGGGCTTCGTCCACATGCTGATCGTCGCGCTGCTGATGGCCGCCGGCCTCTATCTGCTCTCGCGCCACATCGTCCGCTTTGCCGACCAGGCCAGGATCCTCGGCCTCTTCGTCGTCGCTGCGGTTGGATATCTGCGGTTCGGCGAACCGATCTGGTTCCATCAAGCGTGGGGCTACGCGATCTACATGTTCGTGGCCGAATGCATCTCGTTAGGTGTCGCGGGCTTCATCATCCTGAAGCTGCTCCCGAAGGCCTCAGCGCGGGCCGCTCCCGCCGGTGCGACCAGCGATCTTTGATCCACTCCTGCCGCCGGGTACGCCACTCCCGCTTTCGGCACCGCTGCAAAACTCGGTTCGCGGTGAGCTTGTCGAACCGCTTTCCTTCTTGCTCAGAGAAGGAAAGGCCTTCGACAAGCTCAGGCCGAACGGTTTTTGAGTGACTCGGCACCTTTTGCAGCGGTCCCGCCTTCGGGACCGGAGCTTCACGCGTCGGCACGCTCCTCCAGGAGCTCGACGAAGCGGTGGGCCGCGGCGAACTCCTTGCGGCGCGCTTCGAGCCGCGCGGTCGCTTCGAAATCCTCGCCCCATTTCTCCGCCTGCCAGGCCTCGTCGACCGTCGCCGCCGACCATGCCGTGTCGAGATCGATTGCGCGTTCGACCAGCGCGAGCGCGATGACCAGCGAGCCGCTGATCGTCACCAGCGGCGACAGAGCCGCGAGCACGAAAGCATCCTTGGCCGCGACCGCGCGCGCCAGCTGCTCGGTGGTGCGCTTGGGTTGGGGGCGATGGAGGATGCCCGACGTGATCTCGAAATCGATGTCGAAACGGTGGCGCGCCCAGGCGAGCAACGGATCCCAAAGCTGCTCCTCGCGCTCGATCAACGCCTCGGGACCTTCGGCGCGATAGCAGAGCAGATCGCTCTCGCCATAAGCGGCAAGACCGCGCGCGAAGGCGGCGGGGTCGGGCACGACGCGGTCGATCGCCGCGTTGGCGAGGCCGGTCAGCGGCATCGTCCGCGGGTCGATCTCCTCGCCTTGGCTGCGCCATTCCTCGGCGACCGCATCGGCCAATGCCAGGCTCGGCAGGCTCAGCGGCAGCCGCGCAGGCGTGCGCACCGGCCGGCGGTCGAGCAGGATCTGGCAGCCGTCCTCGAGCGGTTCGACCGACACGTCCTTGTAGAAGCGCTTCATCGTCCGGGCGGGGTGCGCCATTTGGCCGCGAGCCAGCGCGGGCCGCCGAAGCTGATCAGCAGGCCGACGAGGGCGAGCGGCAGCCCGAGCCCGATCCAGCCCTCCTCGCGCAGCCAGTCGGTCTGCCAGGCGAGCAGGCCGATCAGGACCAGCAATGTTCCGCCGATCCGCACCAGGTTGATCGCGATGAAGCGGTTGCGCCACGTGGTGTCGCTGGGCGGGAGCTCTGGGTTCATGCGAAAGCCTTGATCAAACCGACGATGTCCGACGGGTGCTCGGCGATGTAATCCGCACCGGCCGCGAGAAGTTCCTCGCGCTCGTGATAGCCCCAGGCGACTCCGACCGCGGTCACCCCGGCGGCCTTGGCCATCATGATGTCATAGCTCGTGTCGCCGATCATCATCCCCTGTCCGGGCTCGGTGCCGGTCTCGGCGAGCGCCGCTTCGATCATCGCCGGGTGCGGCTTGGACGGATGGCGATCGGCGGTCTGCAGGGTCACGAAATGCGGTGCGATGCCGTGCCGCTCGAGGCACAGCGACAGCCCGCGATCCGACTTGCCGGTGGCGACGCCGAGCAGCCAGCCCGCTTCGTCGAGCGCGGCAAGCGTCTCCGCGACACCGGGATAGAGCGGCTCGTCGACCAGACCATTGTCGCGCAGGCGGTGGAACGCGAGCTTGTAATCCTCGGCGAGCGCATGGTGCAGGTCGGGATCGGCGCCGGGCAGCATCGCGCGCATCGCCTCGACCAGGCTGAGCCCGACCACCCGCCG
>NZ_JAKFCG010000025.1:0-1698 GCF_036677245.1 Sphingomonas sp. | reverse complement strand
GGATTCCTCGTAGATCGGCAGGCCGTCCGGCGTCATGACGCGCAGCGATCCCCAGAGACGCACCACGCCGGCCGCGGCCAGGCCGGGCAGGACGCGCAGCGCCGTCGCGCAAAGATCGGCGGCCGTTGCCACCTTGGTGCCGTCGTCGAAGCCGGCCTCCTCATGGCTGCTACCGAACAGGAAGGAGCCCTCCACCGTCTGGCGCATGCAATTGGCGGCATAGGGAAAGCATGGGCGGACGCGCTCCGTCACCACGATCTGACCGCGCTCGGGCTTCACCGGCATCGACAGGCCGAGCTGCGGCGCGAGCCGGACGGAGCCGAGACCGGCGGCCAGGACGATCCGCCGGCCATGGACCCGGCCCGAGCCGGTCGCGACGGAAAAGCCGCCCGCCTCGGGCCGGATCTCCTCGACCGCGGTGCCCGGTCGGTAGCTGCCGCCCGCATCCTGCAGGGCCTGTTGCAGCGCGCGCAGCAGATAGAGCGGGCTGACATGCGAATCCTGCGGGGAATAGGAGGCTCCCACGACCGCCGGGCCGACGCCGGGCATAAGGTCGCGCAACGCCGCACGATCGAGGAATTCCATCGCGATCTCGCCGCCATCGGCGCGGGTACGGGCAAGGATGTCGCGGCGCTTCTCGAACTCGGCTTCGGAGAAGCAGAAGTTGAGGCCGCCGGCGGGGCGCCAGCCCGTGTCGAGCCCGGTGGCGCCGGCCAGCTCTTCGGCGAGGGCCTGCCACATCCGGCCGGCCCGCAGCGACCATTGCATGTAGGCCGGCTTGCCGACGCCCTTGCCCTGCAGCCAGATCAGCCCGAAATTGCCGCGCGAGGCGCGGTGAGCCACGTCGCCTTCATCGAGAAGCGCGACCTTCGCACCGCTCCGGCTGGCGCCCCAGGCGATCGCGGCGCCGATCAGGCCGCCGCCGACCACGACGAGGTCGTAACCGGTCGCCGTCATCTCTGCATTCTCGGGCCGCTGCCGTAGTGCCGTGGCTGGATGGCGGCATGGAGCCAGTCCACCAGGGTGACGATGTCGAAGACCGGCAAGCCGAATTCGCGCTGGATTGCCGCCGAGTGCGGCGGCAGGTTGGCGCATTCGCTGACGATGGCACCGATGGACGGCGCCTCAGCGAGCATGCGGTCGACGACAGCCAGCACTTCGCGTTCCTGGGCGGCGTGATCGGCCAGCGGCTCGTTGTTGCGCATATGCGAGCGAATGACGCCTTCCTCCGGCAATTCGCCGAGCGGAAGGCCGAGTGGAGCGCCGACATTGAGAAAATGGCGGTCTTCCAGCGCCTTGCGGTCCGAGACGATTACGCCGACGGTCCGGCTCTCGGGAAGCAGGCTCAGTGCGAGCGGGATCTGCATCAGGCTGGAGGTTGCGATCGGTACCGGGCAATAGCGGCGCAACTCCGGGTGGACGGCGGCGAGGAAGCCGCAGCTCGTCGTGATGCCGGCGACGCCGATCGCCACGAGATCGTCGATGGCCTCCCGGAAGGCACTGAGCGACTCCTTTGGGTCGCCCTCGATCACGTCCTTGGGCCTGACGCCGCGCACGACGCGGAACTGCACCGGAAAGTCCCAGGTCCCGGCATTGGCGACGTCGCCGGGCAGCCGGTCGAAGCCGGTATCGAGGACGATGACGCCGATCATCGCGCCATGCACCGGCTTGCGTCTGGGCTGGCGGAGGGGGCTTGAG
>NZ_JAKFCG010000024.1:0-29033 GCF_036677245.1 Sphingomonas sp. | reverse complement strand
TATGTCCGCGATCTCGACGGCAACAAGATCTGCGCGTTCAAGTTCGGCAAGGATTGAGCCGAGCCGAAGTAAAGCTCATGGGGCGCGTCTACCTGCGACGGGCGCGTCCTCATGACCGCTTGTCCTGCGCGGCCGGAAACGGCACGATGGCGAGGGCAAGGGGAGACGCCGGTGGCGCAAATCGACTTATATCGCACCGATGCCGCCGCGGCTGCCGTGGCGGGATGCTGAAGCACGATGGCATCGCAAACCCTCTCGGCTGACCAGGCGGCTCGATTGAGCCCGCGCCGGCTGACGCATCTCCAGCGCCTCCAGGCCGAAAGCATCCACATCATGCGCGAGGTGGTCGCCGAGTGCGAGCGGCCGGTGATGCTCTATTCGGTCGGCAAGGATTCGGCGGTGATGCTGCACCTTGCGCGCAAGGCCTTCTTTCCCTCGCCGCCGCCGTTTCCGCTGCTGCACGTCGACACCACCTGGAAGTTCAAGGCGATGTACGAGCTGCGCGACCGCATGGCGCGGGAGAGCGACATGGAGCTGATCGTCTATCGCAATCCCGAAGCGCTGGAGCGGGGCATCAATCCGTTCGACCACGGCAGCCTCCATACCGATCTGTGGAAGACCGAAGGGCTCAAGCAGGCGCTCAACCTCCACCGCTTCGACGCAGCCTTCGGCGGCGCGCGCCGCGACGAGGAGAAGAGCCGCGCCAAGGAGCGTGTCTTCTCGTTCCGTTCGACCAACCACCGCTGGGACCCGAAGAGCCAGCGCCCCGAGCTCTGGCGGCTGTACAATGCGCGCAAGGCCAAGGGCGAAAGCATCCGCATATTCCCTTTGTCGAACTGGACCGAGCTCGACATCTGGCAATATATCCACCTCGAGAACATCCCGATCGTCCCGCTCTATTTCTCGGCGCCGCGGCCGACCGTCGAGCGCGACGGGCTGATCCTGATGGTCGACGACGAGCGCTTCCCGCTCAAGCCCGGCGAGGTGCCGGTGACGCGATCGATCCGCTTCCGCACCCTGGGCTGCTATCCGCTGACCGGAGCCGTCCAGAGCGAGGCCGCGACCTTGCCCGAAGTGATCCAGGAAATGCTGCTGACGACGACCTCGGAGCGGCAGGGCAGGGCGATCGATCACGACCAGGCGGCGAGCATGGAGAAGAAGAAGCAGGAAGGTTATTTCTGAAATGGCGGTGACCGTTCAGACCTCATCCTACCGTGCCGACGGCCTGATCGCCGAGGATATCGACACCTATCTCGAGCAGCATCAGCACAAGGATCTGCTGCGCTTCATCACTTGCGGCTCGGTCGACGACGGCAAGTCGACCCTGATTGGACGGCTGCTCTACGACAGCAAGATGATCTTCGAGGATCAGCTCGCCAGCCTCGAGGCCGACAGCAGGAAAGTCGGGACGCAGGGCAAGAAGATCGATTTCGCCTTGCTCGTCGACGGCCTCGCCGCCGAGCGCGAGCAGGGCATCACGATCGACGTCGCCTACCGCTTCTTCGCGACCGACAAGCGCAAGTTCATCGTCGCCGACACGCCGGGTCACGAGCAATATACCCGCAACATGGTCACCGGCGCCTCGACCGCCGAGCTCGCGGTGATTCTGATCGACGCGCGCAAGGGCGTCCTCACCCAGACGCGCCGTCACAGCTATCTCGCGCAGCTGATCGGCATCCGCAATTTCGTGCTTGCGGTGAACAAGATGGATCTGGTCGACTACGATCGCGAGGTGTTCGACGACATCGTCGAGGACTATCGCACCTTCGCCGACGAGATCGGGATAGCGCAGTTTCTCGCGATCCCGATCTCGGGGCTTGCGGGCGACAATATCGTCGCGCCCTCGGCCAGCATGCCGTGGTACGATGGGCCGACCCTGATCGCGCATCTCGAGACGGTGGAGCTCGACCAGAATGTCGATCAGGACAAGCCCTTCCGCATGCCGGTCCAGTGGGTCAACCGCCCCAACCTCGATTTTCGCGGCTTTTCCGGCCTGATCGCAAGCGGCGCCGTCAAACCCGGTGATGCCGTTCGGGTCCTGCCGTCTGGCCGGACGACCACCGTGGCTCGTGTGGTGACGTTCGACGGCGAGCTCGACCAAGCCGTCGCCGGCGAATCGGTCACCCTCGTGCTGAGCGACGAGATCGACTGCAGCCGCGGCGACGTCATCGCCAAGGCGGACGAGCCGCCGCAGGTCGCCGACCAGTTCGAGGCCACCCTGGTCTGGATGGCCGAGCAGGCGATGGTCCCGGGGCGCTCCTATTGGCTCAAGCTCGGCGCGCAGATGGTCACCGCCACCGTCCAGCAGCCCAAATATGAGATCAACGTCAACACGATGGAGCATCTCGCGGCAAAGACGCTCGAGCTGAACGCGATCGCGGTCGCCAATCTCTCCACCGACCGCGCGATCGTGTTCGAGCCTTATGCCGAAAACCGCGACCTCGGCGGCTTCATCCTGATCGACAAGATCAGCAACAACACGGTCGCCGCCGGAATGCTCCACTTCGCACTGCGCCGCAGCCAGAACGTCCATTGGCAGGCGCTCGACATCAGCCGTGAGCAGCTCGCCAGCCTCAAGCATCAGCAGCCGGCGGTGTTGTGGTTCACCGGACTGTCGGGCGCGGGAAAATCGACGATCGCCAACCTCGTCGCAAAGCGGCTCTACCGGATGAACCGCCACGCCTTCGTGCTCGACGGCGACAATGTCCGGCACACGCTCAACAAGGATCTCGGCTTCACCGACGCGGACCGGGTCGAGAACATCCGCCGGGTGGGCGAGGTTGCGCGGATGATGACCGACGCCGGGCTGATCGTGATCACCGCCTTCATCTCGCCGTTCCGCTCGGAGCGCGAGATGGTGCGCAAGATGATGGCGCCCGGCGAGTTCATCGAAATCTACATCGACACGCCGATCGAGGAGGCGGAGCGCCGCGACGTCAAGGGCCTCTACGGCAAGGCGCGCGCGGGCCAGCTCAAGAATTTCACCGGCATCGATTCGCCGTATGAAGCGCCCCACAAGCCCGATATCCGCATCGACACGACACAGATGAGCGCCGCCGAGGCCGCGGACCTGATCGTCGACACCTTGCTGGGCGACCGCTGAGGCGCATCAAGTCGGGGCTTGACGCTGCGGCGCGCCGGGAAGACGCAATGGACCAAATCCGGGCGGTAAGGATGCCGCCCTCGTGGAGTTTTTATGGCCGGAATTGACGAGAGCCTGACTTTCTATCCGCTACGCATCGCGGTGCTGACCGTGTCGGACACGCGCGACGTCGTGTCGGACAAGTCGGGCGCCTTGCTGTGCGAGCGCATCACCGCCGCCGGCCACGAGCTTGCCGGCAAGGCGATCGTCACCGACGACGTCGCGGAAATCGGGGCGCAGATCAAAAGCTGGGTCGACGATCCGGCGGTCGACGTGGTGATCACCACCGGCGGAACCGGCTTCGCGCCGCGCGACGTGACGCCGGAGGCGGTTCGGCCTTTGCTCGACCGCGAGATGGACGGCTTCTCGGTCGTGTTCCACCAGGCCAGCCTCGGCACGGTCGGCGTGTCGACCTTGCAATCGCGCGCATTCGCCGGCCAGGCTCGTGACACGTTCGTCTTCTGCCTGCCGGGATCGACCGGGGCCTGCCGCGACGGCTGGGACCTTGTCCTCGGCCTCGAGCTCGACAGCCGCTATCGGCCCTGCTCGCTCGCCGGCCAGATCCCGCGCCTGCGCGACGTCTGCCCGTGACTGGGGCCGGCCCGCGATTGAGCCACGTCGATGGCGACGGGCGTGCGCAGATGGTGGACGTCACCGACAAGGACGTGACCGACCGGCGCGCAACCGCCGAGGGTGTGCTGATCTGTGCGGCGGAGACCTTGGTCCTGGTGCGCGAGGGCAGGACGCCCAAGGGCGCCGTCGTCGCGACCGCGGAGCTCGCCGGCATCATGGCCGCCAAGCGCACGCCAGATTTGATTCCGCTCTGCCACCCGCTGCCGCTGACCAAGGTCGCGGTGACGATCGAGCCTGACGAGGCGCTGCCGGGCTTCCGCGTCTCCGCCGAAGTGCGCACCAAGGGCCCCACCGGCGTCGAAATGGAGGCGCTGACCGCCGTCTCCACCGCCTGCCTGACCTTGTTCGATATGCTCAAGGCGGTCGATCGCGGCATGACGATCGGTGGCATAAGGGTCACGGCGAAAGCCGGGGGTCGTTCGGGCGATTGGCAGGCATGATCAGCTTCGACGACGCGGCCGGGATCGTCGCCACGATCGGCGCGCCGCTCGGTCGCGAATGGGTGACCTTGGCCCGGGCGCATGGCCGGGTGCTGGCCCGGCCGGTGGTCGCGGAGATCGACTCGCCGCCGGCCGACGTATCGGCGATGGACGGTTATGCGGTGCGCGACGAGGATCTTTCCGAGCATGCCGAGCTGCGCCTGATCGGCGAGGCGTTCGCAGGCGAGGGCTTCGCCGGCGAGGTCGGCGCCGGCGAGTGCGTCCGCATCTTCACCGGAGCACCGGTTCCGGTGGGCGCCGACCGGGTGGTCGTCCAGGAAGTCGTCCGGCGCGAGGGCGATCGCGCGATCGTCGATGGAACCGTCTCGGCCGCGCGTCACATCCGGCCGCGCGGCTCGGATTTCCGGGTTGGCGACGAACTGCTCCCGGCGGGGCGACGGCTCGACTCGCGGGCGCTGGTCGCAGCCGCCGGAGGCGACGCCGGGCTGGTCGAGGTGCGGCTGCGGCCGCGTGTCCTGATCATCGGTACCGGTGACGAGCTGGCCGAGCCGGGTACGGCGCGCGAGCATCCGGGCAGGATTCCCGAAAGCGTCTCGCTCGGCGTTGCCGCGCTGGCCGCCGATTGGGGCGGCGAGGTGGTCGGTCGTCTGCGCCTGCGCGACGATCGCGAAGAGATGGAGCGCGCCGCGCCGCTCGCCCTCGCGCGGTGCGACCTGGTGGTGGTGACCGGCGGCGCGTCGGTCGGCGAGAAGGATTTCGCCAAGACCATGTTTGCCGCGCAGGGGCTGGAGCTGATCTTCTCGAAAGTCTCGATCAAGCCCGGCAAGCCGGTCTGGCTCGGGACCGCGGGAGGCACTTTGGTGCTTGGCCTGCCCGGCAATCCGACCTCGGCGCTGGTGACCGCGCGGCTGCTGCTCGCGCCGCTGCTGCTGCGGCTTGGCGGTGACGATCCCGCCCGCGCATTGCGCTGGCGCGATGCGTCGCTAAGCGAGCCGCTCGGCGCCTGTGGCGACCGCGAGACCTTCGTTCGCGGCGTCGCGCAGGGCGAGCGGGTGCAGCCGCTCGCCAATCAGGATTCGGGTGCCCAGCGCACCCTAGCGCAGGCCGATGTGCTGATCCGTCAGCGTGCCGGCACGCCGGCGCGCGAGGCCGGCGACGCGGTCGAGGTCATCGACTTCTGATCCGCGCTTCTGCGGCTGCGAGATCGTCGGCGCTGTTGATGTTGAAGAAGGGATCGAACGGCGAGGCCGGCCATTCCACCTCGACCATCCCGACCTGCGCTGCGAAGCCCTTCAACGACGACCGGCCAGAAGCGAGATAGGCCGGCAGCGCTTCGGCGGTGCTGGAGCGCCATAGGGCGCAGGAAGGATGGATGTTGGCGCCGCTGGTGGCGACCGCAGCACCATGCGCCGCGCCAAGCGCTTCGGACAGCCTCGCGAGCAGGTCGGGCGGAAGCAGGGGCGTGTCGCAGGGAATGGTCAGGACGAAGCTGAGGCCCTGGCTCCGCGCGAAGCCCAGCGCCGCGGCGATGCCGGCAATCGGACCCTCGCCCTGTCCGTCGACCAGGAGCGGCACGGCCGCGATTGCGCCGAGCTGGCCGCGATCCTTTACCGATATGGCGACGATCGGGGACAAGGGCGTCGCCTGGCGCAACGCATGTTCGATGAGCGTGGCGCCCGCGAGGCGGCGCAGCGGCTTGCCGCCGCCGATCCGCCGGCCTTCGCCGCCGGCGAGGATCACGACGGCGGTGTCGGCGGGAGGGGCAGGGGCCGCATCGTCCATCCTCCTTCTGTCGATCGCTGGCCGGCCCGATGCAAGCGCCTTGCTTGCCCCGAGCCGGCGGAGCGCGTAGCGGTGAGAGCATGGATCGCGCGGCCGATCAGTCCCGGATGATCGACGGCTTCGGCCGCCGGATCGACTATGTGCGCCTGTCGGTCACCGATCGCTGCGACCTTCGCTGCCGCTATTGCATGGCGGAGAAGATGGAATTCCTGCCGCGGCGCGACTTGCTGACGCTCGAGGAGCTCGCCGAGCTAGCCGACATATTGATCGCGCGCGGCGTGCGGCGGATCCGCCTGACCGGCGGCGAGCCGCTCGTGCGGCGCAATCTGCTGCAATTGGTCGAGACGCTCGGACGGCGTGTCGGCGCGGGAAGCGACGGCGGCCTCGACGAGCTGACGATGACGACCAATGCGACCCAGCTCGCGCCGGTGGCGGACGCTTTGTTCGGGGCGGGGATGAGGCGGATCAACGTCAGTCTCGACAGCCTCGACCCGGAGCGCTTTCGCAGCATCACGCGGCGCGGCGCGCTCGATCAGGTGCTCGGCGGCATTGCCGCGGCCAAGGCCGCGGGGCTCGAGATCAAGATCAACATGGTCGCGCTCAAAGGGCTCAACGACGGCGAGTTCGAGGCGATGCTGCGCTGGTGCGGCGATCAGGGCTTCGATCTGACCTTGATCGAGACGATGCCGCTCGGCGAGGTCGAGGAGGATCGCACCGACCGCTATTTGCCGCTCGACTCTGTCAAGCAGCGGCTCGAGCAGAGCTTCACCTTGATCCCGAGCCTGCACCGCAGCGGTGGGCCGGCGCGCTATTTCGAGGTCAAGGAGACCGGCGCCAAGCTCGGCCTGATCACGCCGCTGACCAACAATTTCTGTGCCGGCTGCAACAGAGTCCGAATCACCGCCACCGGCACGATCTTCGGCTGCCTCGGCCATGACCAGAATGTCGAGCTGCGCGACTTGCTGCGGGGCGGCGGCCGGGCATCGGTCGATGCGGCGCTCGACCGGCTGATCGCTGGCAAGCCGCGCCGCCACGAATTCGATGTCGCGCGCGCGGAGCCGGCGGTGCAGCGCCACATGAGCGTCACCGGCGGCTGAAATGCGCGTTCCGCCGCGTACGGAAACGCTCCCGGCCACCAGATTGACCCCGCAAGGCTGGGCGCGAGGCGAGCGGATCGTACCGGCCGAGACCCCGATCGCGATCAGCTTCAACGGCATCGGCTATGCGGTGATGATGGCCACGCCCGACGATCTCGAGGATTTCGCGTTCGGCTTCGCGCTCAGCGAACGGCTGATCGAGCGCGCCGAGCAGATCGTCGAGGTCGAGATCCTGGCTGCCGAGGCCGGGCTGTTGCTCCAGATCGAGCTTGCGCCGGAGCGGCGAGATCTGGTGTTCGAACGGGTGCGCCATCGCATCGGCGAATCGAGCTGCGGCTTGTGCGGCATCGAAAATCTCGAGCAGGCGCTGCGGCCGCTGCCGCGGCTGGCCGCGCCGCCGCAGGTTTCAACCGCCGCGATCTTCGCAGCGCTCGAGGCGCTGCGCGAGCATCAGCCGGTCAACATCCAGACCGGTGCAGTCCACGCCGCGGCGCTGATCGACGCGAGCGGACGGCCGATCGCGGTGCGCGAGGATGTCGGCCGTCACAATGCGTTCGACAAGTTGATCGGCTGCTGCCTGCGGGAAAAGATCGACATGCCTTCAGGCTTCGCGCTGCTCACCTCGCGCTGCTCCTACGAATTGATCGAGAAAGCGGTGCTGGCGGGGATCAGGCTGCTCGTCACCGTCTCGGCGCCGACCAGCCTCGCGGTCGAGCGCGCGCTCCAGGCCGGGCTGACCCTGGTCGCGCTCGCCCGCCCCGACGCGATGCTCGCGATGAGCGACCCGTACGGCCTGTTCGGCGACGGCAAGGGCTGATTCTCTTTGTTTCCGTGATTTCCGAGTCGTCAGGTGATTCCACCTGACTTGAAATCACTATATGGCTCAGCCGGCTTTTCGCCTCACCGAGCCGATCGGGAAATAGTCCGCGAGCTGCTCGATCGACTCGCGAGCCGTCTTGTGATGGATGAAGATCCCGCCCGCTTCTTCCCACAAATGACGATGCTTGAGTGTGTCGTCGACCAGCACGTCGCCGGATTGGCAATGGTTGCGCTTGTCGATCGCCATGCAGGTGATGATCCGCGTCCCCGGAAAGTGGCGGGCGGCCCAGCGCCTTTTCTGGTCGGCGGCCCAATTCCCGCGTGGCAAGCCGGTGAGGATGATCGGATCGAGGTGGCGTACCGCTCCGAACAGTTCCTGGGCGTCGGGCATCATCGGCAGCTCGGCGTAGAAATCGGGCGCGCGCGCGAGCTGCTGCCAGAATTTGCCGGGCCCGTGCCGCGCCTGATAGGCCTTTGACGGCATGCCGAGGATCGCCGCCGATCCGCGCTCGAAGTCCGCGAGCACGCCGTCGCAATCGAGATAGAGCTGGCGTTCGGTCACGGGGAGGTTCCGGCGCTCATGGGAACGACGCGGGCTCGAGCTTGATCGGGATCGGGTCGAGCGGCTGCCACCCGAGCCGCGCGATCACATCATTGCTTTCGCGCGCGTGGCGGCCGCGGCCGAGCGACCAGGTGATATGGTAGGTGCTGCCGTCCGGCCGCCCGGTGGTGCCGTCGATCCGCACCACCATCGCCTCGACGCCGGCATCGTCGTCGATCCGCCCGACGATCTCGCCCGCGGTCTCGCAGGGCAGCTCCGAATCGCGCGCCACCCGCGGCCGCAGGGTGACGTGATCGGCGACCGTCTCGCGGAATTTCGGCGGAAAGCGGTCGAGCAGCTCGCTGCGCTGGGCGCGGTCGAGCTTCCAGCCAATGACCATGTCACCTTTTTTCGCCAGGTCGTGCGCGAGCTTCGCTGGGAGCGCCATGCCGGGTTCAACCGGCATCGGCCGGACGGGTTCCTGCGGAGCAGGATGGCCGCACAGGCGTTTTGGGGCGGGAAGGAAGTGACGATGGACGAGAGAAGCAGCAACGCGGGCAAAGGCGAGACTGTCGACAAGGACGAGCAGGCGGTCGAGCAAGGCGAGCGCAACCGCGAGAAGCTCGACGAAATCCCCGAACCCGGCACCGATCCGCTCCACGAAGGGCCGTGAGCCGGCGCCTAAGGATCAGGGTGCACGTGCGCTTGCCGTGATCAGCCGCGCGAAACCCTCTGTCTCGATACGTTCGAGATGAGCGGCCAGCATCGCGAAATCGTCCTCACCCGGCCGCACCAGGCCCAGTGCCGGCGCGCAAGCTGACAACGGCACGAGCGCAAGCGGGCAGGAGACTGGCACCAGCCGGGAGCCGCCCGCCGCCTGAAGCGTCGTCAGCAGCCCGAACAGCCTGCCGTCGATCGTCGGACGGGCGAGGATGGCCAGGCGAAATTGCCCAGCCTCGCGCGTGCTCAGATAAATATGGCCGGATTGGTGCGGCAGGGCGACGTCGCCACGTTGCGCATAGGGCGCATCGGCGCGGTCGTGCTCGAAGAAGCTGAGCTGTCCCTTGGCGTCGTCCCATGCGATCCGGGTGCGATAGGCATAGATCGCTCCGGGCGTCTCGAACGACGGCCGCACCGTGCAATAATCGTTCTCGAGCCAATGGACCGCCGCGCGCGTGTAAGCGCCGAGCGTGTCGGGGGCGGCGCTGCCGCGCTTATCCGCAGCGGTCTCACGCAGCGCCATCCCCAGCGTCTCTTCGATGCGTACCAGGGTGGCGGTGCTGAACGGGCGCTGCCCGGCGAGGGCCTTTTCGAGCGTCGAAAGGCTGATCCGCGCCTCGTCCGCGAGCCACTGGCGCGTCACGCGCCGACGGCCGAGCTCCTCGCGGATTCGATCGGCGACAAGCGCTGAGGTGTTGCGGTCGCCGCCGTCCATCTCACCCCCTCCGTTTCCTCGCTCCGGACAAGTACGTACAATGCCGTACGCGCCCGCACCACGCAATCGCTGGACGGCGCGGAATGGCCGAATCTTCCCGAACAAGACGCTGGCGGCTCGACAGCCGGGGATGCACTTCGGAGGGGAGGAGAAAGGCCATGAGGATCGGTTCTTTTCGATGTCTGAAGGCGATGGCGCGGCTGGGTCGCTCCACGGCAATTCTCGTCATTCTCCTCACTGGCACGCCGGCTGCGGCCACGCGCTTTTGGCCGGACGGCAAGCCACGGTCGCAGATCGCGCAGCGAATGGACGACTATTTTTATAATCCACGCGGTGTCGCGACGTTGCGCGCGTTGTCGGGACTCGGCGATCCGCAGGTCGAGCCTTTCTATTCGCGTGCAGCGCTGGGCGAAGCCGACGAGGCGCTGGTCGGCCGGATGGTTCCGCAGGACGAACGCAGCCAATATGTCAGCACCGAAAATTGCCGGGTCGACTATGCTCTTGAGGTCGCGAAAGCGCGTATCGCCGCGCTTGGCCCCGATCATCCCTATGTGAGGCAATGGTTCGCGACACAAAACGCGGTGTTCTCGGCGTGTCTGTGGGACAAGTCGCAGCACGCGCACGATTTGCCTCCACCGCTTCGCCTGCGCGGTCCGCGGCTGGCAAAGCTGCAGCGGGACGACCGTGCCTATCAGGCGGCGGCGCTGCTCTTCTATCGCAAGGACCCCGACGCCGGCCCGGCGTTCAGGCGTATCGCGGCTTCGTCCTCGCCGCATGCGGCGATCGCCGTCTACATGACCTTGGCGAACGAAGTCCCGGACATCGAGAACACCCATGCTCGGCAGCGCCGCGCGCTGATGACCCGCGCCCGTGCGATCCTCGCCAATTCACGCTACGCGGGGATTCACCCGCTCGTCCAGGCGCTGGTCGGCTCTGTGGCCTATTGGAGTCGCGATCCCGAGCTTAGGCAGTTTCAGGTTCAGATCACGCTTCAGGCGTTGGAGGTTCCGGCGCGCGGCCTTGCTGATTCGCCAACCCGCGAGCGCTACGCGCGGGCGCTCGCCGACATCGACAAGCTCCATCGCCAGTTCGCCGAGCCTGATTGGTGGCTCACGCGCGCGATCCCGTCGGATGCGACTGCCAGTCGCGCGATGGCCGA
This sequence comes from Sphingomonas sp., assembly GCF_036677245.1. Taxonomy (GTDB): domain Bacteria; phylum Pseudomonadota; class Alphaproteobacteria; order Sphingomonadales; family Sphingomonadaceae; genus Allosphingosinicella. The sequence goes on along the minus strand of NZ_JAKFCG010000024.1, from coordinate 17,985 downwards.
TCGAGCCGCCAACGATCCGTTCGTCGCCTGGCTCCTCGTGCCCGAATCCCCGTTCGACACTCGGGCCTGGATCATAGTCTCAGCTCCGCGCTCCGACCGGCGTTGGCGGGCCGTTTCCCGCTATGCGGAACGGCAGGACCGGGAGGCGCCCGGCCTGCAATGGAAAGTCGTGCGCGCATCGCTGATGGAAAATTATGGGCGCGAACAATGGGGCGAGATCGCGAGATTGGCCGCGAAAGCGAAGGCCGGCGATCAAGCGGCGCTCGCGGCTGCGCCGACGCTCTTCTACCATCAGGTTCGAACCGCGCTTCTCTATTCGCAAGGGAAGGAGCGTGACGAGGCTTTTGCAGCGGTGCTCCAGCAGGCGCGGGCGTGGCCGTATCGGGACGGTGCTCATTTCGTCCAGGCAATGCAGGATGCGCTGGCCTATCTCTCCGCGGCGGGACGTCTCGCCGAGGCGCGTCAGCTGCGCGATGCCGGCCTCGTCCCGGCGGACGGTGACTATAGCCGGACGAGGCTCCTGCTGCTCCTGGCGGAGGACGAGGATGAGGTCATCAAACAGCTTCCGGCGGCCCTCGATTCCGCTCCCGGTCTTTTGAACCTGTTGTCGATCGCGAAGCTCGAGCGGCTTGCACGGCGCCCGGACGTGCCGGTCGAAGCGCGCGCCCTGTTCGCGCGGGTGGCATGGACGCGGCTTTATGCGCTGGAACGTCGCATTCTTGCCGATCTCGACCTGCTGATGCGCCGGCTCAATCCGGAGATCACCGGCGCCTGGATCTCGCCCGTCGGCGCTCGTCCCGACAATCGCGCCTTGCTGCTCGACGTCTTGCGCTCGCCCGGGCTCAACATCCTGATCACCGAAAATCGCCGTGCGGCGGTGCAGACATCCCGCGGCGCAACCGGCCTGACCGGCACCGATCTCTATTTGCATAGCGACAACAATTGGTGGTGCGCCTGGGAATCGGGACGGCATGTTTTGCTGGCTGCCGACACCTTGTACCTGACCTATTTCGATGGTCCTTCGACGGAGGACTACAACGTGCACATCCTCGCAACCTTGGGCGCGCCCGCCGCGCTCGAGCCTCTGCTGCGTTCGAGTTGGCTATGGCAGGGGCAGGACCGCGACGAAGCGGAAGCTCTGGCGCACATCGCCAGCGCTCCCGAACTGCTGACGAAGCGCGCGATCGACTGGTCCGAGAACCGCGGCTGGTTCGGCCGTCGCGAAGGTCGTGACGAGGCGCTGGCGCTGGCGGTGCGCGCCACCCGCTACGGCTGCCAGCGGCAGGGCGGCCATGGCACCTATTCGCGCAAGGCCTTCGCTCTTCTCCACCGCAAGTTTCCAGACAGCTTGCCCGCGAAGCGAACGCCTTATTGGTTCGATTGCGCGCATTTCACCGATGGCTGCAAGGTCACGCCTCCGACCAGCATCCTGGAACAAACATCGCGAACCTGATCCGCCCGCATTTCGAGTGGATGACGGCTTGTTAAACCTTGCCCGTTAATCTGCGGGGCATGACCGAGCGGATCCATCTGGTCGCCGCCGCGCGGCCGAATTTCATGAAGGTCGCGCCGCTCTGGCACGCGCTTGCCGCGGCGGGCGATTTCGCGCCGGTGCTGATCCACACCGGCCAGCATTACGACGTCAACATGTCGGACGCTTTCTTCGCCGATCTCGGGCTTCCCCAGCCCGATCATCACCTCGGAATCGGCTCGGGCAGCCATGCCCAGCAGACCGGCGGCGTGATGATCGCTTACGAGCAGGTCGCGCTCGAAGACCGGCCCGATTGGCTGGTGGTCGTCGGCGACGTCAATTCGACCGCCGCCTGCGCGATGGTCGCCGCCAAGCTCCGCGTCCCGACCGTGCATCTCGAAGCCGGCCTTCGCAGCCGCGACCGCGACATGCCCGAGGAGATCAACCGCCTCGTCACCGACGCGATCGCCGACGTGCTGTGGACGCCGTCGCCGGACGCCGACGCCAATCTGCTGGCCGAGGGCGTCGCGCCCGAGCGGATCAGCCGCGTCGGCAACATCATGCTCGACAGCTTCGAGCTGGTCCGCCCCGCGATCGAGGCCGCGGCCGAGCCGCGCCGCCATGGCCTCGCCGGCGCTGCTTATGGCGTCGTCACATTGCACCGCCCTTCGAACGTCGATGATCGCGCGACTCTCGCTGCGCTGGTCGACTCGCTGACCGCGGTGCAGCAAAGGCTGCCGCTCGTCTTTCCAGTCCATCCGCGCACCGCGCAGCGCCTCGCGGCCGACGGCCTCGAGCGGCGGCTGGCCGAAGCCGGCGTCAGGATGATCGAGCCGATGCCCTATGTCGGCTTCATGAGCCTGGTGCTTGGCGCTGCGGCGGTGATCACCGACAGCGGCGGCGTCCAGGAAGAAACGACCTATCTCGGCATCCCCTGCCTGACCTTGCGCGCGAACACCGAGCGGCCGATCACGCTCAGCGAGGGCACCAACCATCTGGTCACGCCGCACTCGCTGTTCGGCGCGCTCGGCGCAGCGCTCGAGGCGCCGCGGCGCTTGTTGCGCAGGCCCGAATATTGGGACGGCCAGACGGCCGGACGCTGCGTCGACGACCTGCGCCGCCGCTCCAACCAGCGCAGCGACGCGCGCACGCGGCTCGCCTCCTAAGCTCGCCGGGCTAGCCAAGGCTTTCTTGAAGTGCCAGTTGCAGCCTCAGTGCTGCGGAGAGAAAAGGGACGAGGATGAAGCTGGGATCGCTCAAGAATGGCCGTGACGGCCGATTGGTCGTCGTCAGCCGCGATCTCGCCTGGTGCGCGGACGCGACGCACATCGCCCCGACCTTGCAGGCCGCGCTCGACGATTGGGATCGGATCGCGCCACAGCTCGAATTGCTCGCCACCGATCTCGCGCACGAGGCGATCCCGATGATGCGCTTTCACGAACGCTCGGCCGCGGCGCCGCTGCCGCGCGCCTACCAATGGGCGGACGGCTCGGCCTATGTGAACCATGTCCAGCTCGTGCGGCAGGCGCGCGGCGCCGACATGCCCGAGAGCTTCTGGACCGACCCATTGATGTATCAGGGCGCGTCCGACCAGATGATGGGCGCGCGCGACCCGATCCCGCTCGCCGACGAGGCCTGGGGCTGCGACCTCGAGGCCGAGGTCGTGGTCGTGACCGACGACGTGCCGCAAGGCGCCACGTCCACCCAGGCGCTTGGCCGCATCCGGCTGGTCGGCCTGATCAACGACGTCTCGTTGCGCAACCTCATTCCGGCCGAGCTCGCCAAGGGCTTCGGCTTCGTCCAGTCGAAGCCCGGCTCGGCACTGTCGCCGGTGTTCGTCACGCCCGACGAGCTCGGCGATCGCTGGCGCCGCGGCAAGCTCCACGGCGCGCTCAACGTCGATCTCAACGGCGAGCCGCTGGGCCGCGCCGATGCGGGCGAGGACATGACGTTCGATTTCGGGGTGCTGGTCGCGCATGTCGCCAAGACCCGGCCGCTCGGCGCCGGCTCGATCATCGGCTCGGGGACGATCTCGAACCGCGATGCCGACGGCGGACCGGGCAAGCCGGTCGCGCGCGGCGGGCGCGGCTATTCCTGCCTCGCCGAGGTGCGGACGGTCGAGACGATCCTCGACGGCACGGCATCGACGCCGTTCCTCAAGCATGGCGACACCGTCCGGATCTGGATGGACGACGATGACGGCCATCCTTTGTTCGGCACGATCGAGCAAACCGTCGTTCCGGCCTGACCCGGGGCGTGGGCTAGCGGCCGCTTGCGTCCCGCGCCGAGCGGGTTCACAGCCGCGCCATGAAGCGGCCTTTCTTCGTCCTCGCGCTCGGCGCCGTGGCGAGCGCAGCCACCGCCGCTCCGCCGCGCGAGATCAGCGATGGTGTCTCTGAAGCGTCGCTCCGGACCGTGGTCGAACGCCTGGTGAGCTTCGGCACGCGCCACACCTTGTCGTCGCAGACTGACCCGAAGCGCGGCATCGGCGCGGCATTGCGCTGGAGCGAAGCCGAGCTTCGCCGGCACTCGCGCGCCTGCCGCCGATGCCTGACGATCGTGACGCCGTCCGATGTCGTCACCCACGAAAGGGTGCCCACTCCGGCCAGGATCACCAACGTCCTCGCGGTGCAGCGCGGCACCACCGATCCCCGCCGGGTGGTGATCATCGCCGGTCATATCGACAGCAGGGTCAGCGACGTGATGAACGCCACGTCCGACGCGCCCGGCGCGAACGACGATGGCTCGGGATCGGCGGCGGTGATCGAGGCGGCGCGGGTGCTTTCGCGCCACAAATTTCCGGCGACGATCGTCTATGCCTTGTTGTCGGGCGAGGAGCAGGGGCTGCTTGGCGGCAAATTGCTTGCCGATCATGCCCGCGCGCAGGGGTGGCAGGTGATGGCGATGCTCAACAACGACATCATCGGCAACAGCTGCGGCTCGGACGGCGTCTGCGATGCAGGGCACGTCCGAATCTTCTCGGAAGGCACGCGCGCCGATGCCACGCCCGAGCTGATCGCCGCGCAGCGCAGCCATGGCGGCGAGAATGATTCGCCATCGCGAAATCTGGCGCGGTTCATCGACGGCCTCGCCGACGATCGCGGCTTCGGGCTCGATGTCCGCCCGATCTGGCGCAGCGACCGCTATGCCCGCGGCGGCGATCATCTTGCGATGCTCGAGGCCGGCTTCCCAGCGGTCCGCTTCACCGTCGCGGTCGAGAATTATAATCATCAACACCAGGATCTGAGAGTCGAGCGCGGCGTCGCCTATGGCGACACGATCGAGCAGATGGATTTCGCCTATCTGGCGAAGGTCGTGCGGCTGAACGTGGCGGCGCTTGCGGCGCTTGCCCGTGCTCCGGCAGTGCCCGCGCCGGTTGCCGAGGGCGCAGTCTCGCCCGACACGGCGATCAGCTGGAGCCCGGTCGCCGCTGCGGCGCATTATCGGATCAGTTGGCGTCCCACCGACGCGGCCGGCTGGACGAACAGCGAGGTGGTTGCGGCCGGTGTGAACCGCCATGTGCTGAAGGGGATAAGGGTGGACGACTGGATCTTCGGGGTCTCTGCGATCTCGGCCGACAATCATGAAAGCCCGGTTGCCTCGGCGGTTCCCGGCGGCGCGTTCGGTCCTTTGCCGCAGGCGTCGCCGCCGGCCGAAGGAACCAAGCCCCAGCCGCAGCGTCATTGAAGCGCATGGCACGAAAACAGATCAGAACCGGCCTTCCCACCCGCGAGCAGATCCTCGAGTTCATCGAGAGCTCGGACTCGCCGGCGGGCAAGCGCGAGCTGGCGCGTGCGTTCGGCCTTTCGGGGGCCGACAAGATCGCGCTGAAGCAGCTGCTTCGCGACATGGGCGACGAGGGCCTGATCGAGGCGACACCCGGGCGCGCCTTCACCAAATTGGGGGGCGTCCCGAAGGTGACCGTGCTGCGCATCGTCGACATCGACGACAGCGGCACCGCCTGGGCCGTGCCCGAGCGCTGGGAAGCCCAGGCGCCCGAGCCGCGCCTGCGAGTCCAGGAACGCGGCCGGAGAGGCGCGCTCGCGCCGGGCGATCGGATCCTTGCGCGCACCGAGCAGCGCGGCACCGGCTATCTCGCGCACGTCATGAAGAAGCTGCTCAAGGGCAGCGAGCTGGTGCTCGGGGTCGTCCATCAGGAGGGCGAGAATTTCTGGCTGCGGCCGGTCGAGAAGAAGGAAAGGCGCGAGCTGCCGATCTCCGACCGCGGCAAGGCCGAGCCCGGCGATCTGGTGCTCGCCGAGAAGGTCGGGCGTCCGCCGCGGATCAGCGCGCGGGTCGATGCGGTGCTCGGCGATCCGTTCGCGCCGCGCAGCTTCAGCCTGATCGCGATCCACAAATACGGCATACCGCATGAATTTCCGGATCATGTCCTGGCCGAGGCCGAACGGGTCGCCAAGCTCGACCTCGGCGAACGCGAGGACCTCACCCATCTGCCGATCGTCGCGATCGACCCGGCCGACGCGCGCGACCATGACGATGCCGTCTGGGCGGCGCGTGACGAGGATCCCGGCAATCAAGGCGGCTGGCAGGCCGTCGTGGCGATCGCCGACGTCAGCTTCTACGTCCGGCCGGGCTCGGCGCTCGACAAGGAAGCGCGCCGGCGCGGCAACAGCGTCTATTTTCCCGACCGGGTCGTGCCGATGCTCCCCGAGACGTTGAGCGCGGAAATCTGCTCGCTGAAGGAAGGCGAGGATCGTGCCGCGCTCGCCTGCCATCTCAGGATCGGCGCCGACGGCCAGTTGAAGAGCTGGCGCTTCACCCGCGCCCGAGTCCGCATCGCCGCCAACATCGCCTATGAGGATGCCCAGGCCGCAATCGACGGCGCCAATGCCGCGGCCGCCCAGGAGGGGGAGGAGGAGGCGATCGAGGTCTCGTCCCCGACCTGCTATTTTTCGGAAGCGGACATGGTCCGCGCAGACCCGCCGGTGCGGCCGGAGCTGATCGAAGCCGTCCTCAAGCCGCTCTGGGCCTGTTGGGGCGCGCTCTCCCGCGCCCGCGCCAAGCGCGCACCCCTCGATCTCGATCTTCCCGAACGCCAGGTGATGCTCGACGAGAAGGGCCGCATCACCTCGGTCGAGCCGCGCGAGCGGCTCGACGCGCACCGGCTGATCGAGGATTATATGATCGCCGCCAACGTCGCTGCGGCCAAGGCGCTCGAAGCGAAGAAGGCGCCGGTGATGTATCGTGCGCATTTGCCGCCGAGCCGCGAGAAGTTGGCCGCGCTGAAGGATTACCTCAAGACCTTCGAGGTCGAATTTGCGCTGGGGCAGGTGATCCGGCCGGAGACGTTCAACCACATCATCGAGCGGATCGGCGATGCGGACTTCCGGCCGCAGGTCATGGAGCAGATCCTGCGGACCCAGACCCAGGCCTATTACGGGCCCGAGAATGTCGGCCATTTCGGCCTCGCGCTCGGCAGCTACGCCCATTTCACCAGCCCGATCCGGCGCTATTCGGACCTGATCGTCCATCGCTCGCTGGTCCGCGCCTATCACCTCGGCGAAGGCGGTCTCACCGATGCCGACACCGAGGCGATGGAAGTGACCGGCGAGCTGATCTCGCAGCTCGAGCGGCGCGCGATGCAGGCGGAGCGCGAGACGCTCGACCGCTATGTCGCCGCTTATCTGTCGGAACGGGTCGGCGAGCTGGTCGATTGCCGGATCACCGGCGTCCAGTCGTTCGGCTTCTTCGCCACCGTCGAGGGGCTTGGCGGCGACGGTCTCGTCCCGGTCTCGACGCTCGGCAGCGAATATTATCGTTACGACGAGACCACCCAGAGCCTGATCGGCGAGGAAAGCGGGACGCGCTTCGAGCCCGGGCAGCGCCTCAAGCTGAGGCTCGCCGAAGCCAATCCGGTCAGCGGCGGATTGCGCTTCGAGCTTCCGGATCAGCCCAGCGGCGCCGGCCATCGCCCGGCGCGCCGCGACGGCCGGCGCGGAGGGCGCCCGGAAGGCAAGGGCGCAGGAAAGGGCCCCGATCGGAAGGGCCCGCTTCGCGGCAAGCGCGGGAGACCCGCCAACATTCGACATCAAGGCCGTTAACGCCACCACCAAGGAGCCTCAGGATGGATGCCAAGCAACCGCAGAGCGCAGGCGATCGCGAACCCCCCCAGGAACGCGACGATCCCAAGCCCGAAGAGCTGGAGATCGACGCTGCCAATGACGCGGCAGGCGGGCCGACCACGGCCTCGCACAGCGCCGGCCTTTCCTCGTCGCTCCGGCCGAAGGAGGAAGATGCCGGCGGGGACGAAGCCGGCGCGGCGCAGAAGAAGCCCTAATTCCGAAGGCCTGCGCCCGCCGCAGGCGCAAAAAAAGGGGCGGAAGGCTGCTGCCCTCCGCCCCCTTTTCTTGAGAACGCGTTTCTTACGAAACGGTCATCGCGGTCGTCACGTTCGTGAAGGTCGTGGTCAGCTTGCTGCCCAGGCTCCGCATCGCGGTGACAGCGGCGACGGCGATGAGCGCGGCGATGAGGCCGTATTCGATCGCGGTGGCAGCTTTGGTATCTTTGATCATCTTGAAGAAAGTCATAGCCCTGTCCTTGTTCCTTGTGCACGTCCACATGGCCCGCAGGACGGACCTCGTGCGTTTCTCAAACTAGGGAACGGGGGTTGATTAAGTGTTAAACCGGGCGGCCAAACCCGTAAAATCGACCTTAATTTCGTTGTAACCGCCTTTGTCGCTGGAATGGCGGCGGAAATGCGATGGCGGCGCCGGCTTCGCACCCTGCGCGCGCGCGTTCTCACCAATTTGGGCCCTACAATTTGGGGAGCGTCACGCCGCGCTGGCCCATATATTTGCCGGCGCGGTCGGCGTAGCTCGTCTCGCACGGCTCGTTGCCCTGCAGGAACAGGAACTGGCACGCGCCCTCATTGGCATAGACTTTGGCGGGGAGCGGCGTGGTGTTGGAGAATTCGAGCGTGACGTGGCCTTCCCAGCCCGGCTCGAGCGGCGTGACGTTGACGATGATCCCGCAGCGCGCATAGGTCGATTTGCCGAGGCAGATGACGAGCACGTCGCGCGGCACCCGGAAATATTCGATTGTCCGCGCGAGCGCGAAGCTGTTCGGCGGGATGATGCAGCAATCTGTCTTGCGGTCGACGAAGCTGTTCGATGCGAAATTCTTCGGGTCGACGATCGCATTGTCGACATTGGTGAAGATCTTGAAATCGTCCGCGACGCGCGCGTCGTAGCCGTAAGAGGAGAGGCCGTAGCTGATCGTCCCCTCGCGCCGCTGGCCGTCGACGAACGGCTCGATCATGCCGTCCTCGAGCGCCCGCGCGCGAATCCACTTGTCCGCCATGATGCTCAAGAGATGATCTCCGCCAATGTCATTGTGCTACCGGGCAATCGAGGGCGTGAGCGACCGAGTCAAGCTGTGCCACGAGCCGATCGACCGGACCTTCGCCTCGTCGACGCGGAGCCACCGCGAACAGCGCAGCGAAGGCGGCAATGATCGGCTTTCTCACTTGATGTGCAGCACGCAGATCAACGTGAACAGGCGGCGCGCGGTATCGAAATCGACCTCGATCTTTCCCGCCAGCGCTTCCTGCAGCAGCTCGGCCGCTTCGTTGTGAAGCGCGCGCCGGGCCATGTCGACCGTCTCGATCCCCTTGGGCGCGTCCGAATGTACGGCTTTGAAATAGCTTTCGCAGACTGCGAAATAATTGCGGATCACCCGGCGGAAGCGCGCCAGCCCGACGCGGATCACGTCGAGCGGAGCGCCGTCGGCGTCGTGAACATCGATCGCGAGCCGATCCTCCTCGATCCGGATCAGGATCTTGAACGGTCCGTCGTAGCCGGCCGGCGAGAAATGGTTCTTCTCGAGCAGGTCGAAGATCGCGACTCTCCGCTCATGCTCGATATCGGCGTTGCGGCGGATGATCGAGCCTTCGTCGAGCCTGATCTCGATGATGCGCGGTTCGGCCATGGCCCCCTGTAGCGGGGGAGGGCAGGCTTATCCACAGCGCCCTACACGAAAATCCACCCAAAACATCGGCTTCGGCGCACCAGCCCCTGTCGGTTCGGGCGGCAAAGGTTTACAAGCGCTGTCATGGTCACCCCGCTCGCCGCCTCCCTCGCTCTGGTCGAACCGTCGCCCAGCCAGTCGCCCTCGCTTCCGCAGAATGTCGAGGCCGAAGCGGCGCTGCTCGGCGCGCTGATGATCGACAATCGCCTCGCGGAGGACATCCAGCTCAAGCTCCGTCCCGATCATTTCTTCGAGCCGCTGCACGGGCGGATCTACGAGCAGATATTGAAGCTCATCGATCGCAACATGATCGCCAACCCCGTCACCTTGCGGCCTTTGTTCGAAGCCGACGAGGAGATGAAGGAGCTCGGCGGCCCCGCTTATCTCGCGCAGCTCACCGGCAGCGGCGCTGCGATCATCGGGGCGCGCGATTTCGCCGGCCAGATCTACGATCTGGCGCTGCTGCGCGCGTTGGTCGGCGTCGGCCGCGAGATGGTCGAGAGCGCGCTCGACACCAGCGCCGAGGTTGATCCCAAGGGTCAGATCGAAGGCGCCGAGGCGGCGCTCTATCGGGTCGCGGAGGAAGGCGGCGGCGAAGGCTCGGTCAAGAGCTTCGCGCAGGCGACGCGGCTCGCGGTGCAAATGGCCGAGAAGGCGCTCAACGCCGGCGGCGGACTTTCGGGCGTCACCACGGGGCTCGAGAGCGTCAACGCCAAGACCGGCGGCCTCCATCACAGCGACCTTTTGATCCTCGCCGGCCGTCCCGGCATGGGCAAGACCGCGCTTGCCACCAACATCGCGTTCAACGCCGCGCAACGGTTTGTGCGTGACCAGGAAGACGGCATCGCTCCCGAAAAATCGGCCGGCGCGGCGGTTGCCTTCTTCAGCCTCGAAATGTCGGCCGATCAGCTCGCAACCCGTGTCCTCGCCGAGCAATCGGGGATCAGCTCTGAAAATCTGCGCATGGGCAAGATCAGCCAGCAGGATTTCCGCAATCTCGCGCGCGCTGCCGCGGAGCTCGAATCACTGCCGCTCTACATCGACGACACGCCGGGCCTCACCATCGCTTCGCTGCGCACGCGTGCGCGCCGCCTCAAACGGCAGCGCGGGATCGGCATGATCGTCGTCGATTATCTGCAATTGCTGCAGGGGACCGGCCGCAACGGCAACGACAACCGCGTCCAGGAAATCTCCGAGATCAGCCGCGGGCTCAAGACGCTCGCCAAGGAGCTGCAGGTGCCGGTGCTGGCCTTGTCGCAGCTCAGCCGTGCGGTGGAGCAGCGCGAGGACAAGCGCCCACAGCTTTCCGATTTGCGGGAATCGGGCTCGATCGAGCAGGACGCCGACATCGTGCTGTTCGTCTACCGCGAGGAATATTATGTCGCCTCGCGCGAGCCCAAGCGCCCGATCGAAGGCGACGACGCCAAGACCTTCGAAGCGCACGACCAATGGGCGCGCGACATGGAACGTGTCTACGGTCTCTCCGAGCTGATCGTCGCCAAGCAGCGCCACGGCGCCACCGGCAAGGTCAAGCTGCGCTTCGAGGCCAAGATCACGCGATTCTCGGATTTCATCGAGGATACTTACCTCCCCGAGCAGAGGGGCTAAGAGCATTGCGCGAAAAGGTGGGTACCGGCTTTTCGCAAGCATCAATGCGGCATCAAACAAACATGGGGCAGGCTGCGATTCCATCTGGGCGCAGCTTGTCGTAGCCGCCGCCTATGGCGGTCAGAGGGACGATGGCGGGTCGCTGAGGCCGACGCCGATCGAGGCGCGTGCCTGCTCGGCCTCGGACGACACCACCGGGTAGGCGCAATAATCGGCGGCATAATAAGCGCTCGGGCGGTGGTTGCCGCTGAGGCCGACGCCGCCGAACGGCGCGTTGGACGGCGCGCCGTTCGTCGGCTTGTTCCAATTGACCACGCCGGCGCGGATGTTGGCCCAGAATTGGTCGTAGAGCTGCGGACTGCCGCCGATCAGCGATGCCGAAAGCCCGTAGCGTGTCGCGTTCGCCTCGGCGATCGCGGCGTCGAAGTCGGGCACGCGGATCACCTGCAATATGGGGCCGAACAGCTCGGCGTCCGGCCGCGTCTCGACCGCGGTCACGTCGATCACCGCCGGCGAGAGGAAAGGGCGGGTGTCGACCGGCCGGTCGAGGTGCTTGATCGGCCGGCCGCCCTTCATCATCAGCGCGAGGAAGCTTTCCTGGAGGTGATCGGCCGCGTCATTGTCGATCACCGGCCCCATGAACGGCGCGGGCGAGGCGTGCGGTTCGGCGACGATCAGCCGCTCGGCGATCTTGCAGACGTTGGCGATCAGCTCTTCATGCGCGCCGTCCTGGACGATCAGCCGCCGCGCCGCGGTGCAGCGTTGGCCGGCGCTGAGGAACGCCGATTGCACCGCGATGATCGCCGCGGCGTAGACGTCGGGCGCGTCCCAGACGACCAGCGGGTTGTTGCCGCCCATCTCGAGCGCGAGGATCTTCTGCGGGGTCTCGGCATATTGCTTGTGGAGCGCGAGCCCGACCGCGGCCGAGCCGGTGAACAACAGGCCGTCGATCCCCGGGTGCGACGAAAGCGCCTTGCCCGTCTCGACGCCGCCGATCAGGCAGCGCAGCACTTCCTCGGGAACGCCGGCGCTGTGGAACAGGCCGACCAGGAACTCGCCCGTGGCAGGGGTTTTCTCCGACGGCTTGAACACCACCGCATTGCCGGCGAGCAAGGCGGGGACGATGTGTCCGTTGGGGAGATGCGCCGGGAAATTATAGGGGCCGAGCACGGCGAGCACGCCGTGTGGCTTGTGGCGCACGGCGACACGCGCGCCCAGCGCACCTTCGAGCCGGCGTTGCGAGGTGCGTTCGGAATAAGCCGCGATCGAGATCTCGACCTTGCCGATGACCGCCTCGACCTCGGTCACCGCTTCCCAATATGGCTTGCCGGTCTCGCGCGCGATCAGATCGGCGAATTTGTCGGTCTGCTGGCGGACGACGTTGGCGAAGCGGCGCATCGTCTCGATGCGCACCGTCAGCGGACGCGATGCCCAGCCGGCCCAGCCGGCGCGCGCCCGCGCGACCTCGGCATCGGTATCGCCGATCGGCCCCGACCACAGCGTGACACCGGTCGCCGGTTCGCTCGAACTCAACAGGGTGGATGACACAGGCCTTGATATACTCCCTCGCTAGACCAGCACCTTTTGCGCAACATGGTCAAGCATTTCACATGAGGCGCCCCATCCGCCAAACTGCCTTAATTTTCCCCTAAAAAAGCGCTCGCTGTCCAGGCACCGACATTCGTATTTCGCTGGAGACACCGGATCGCAGGCTCACGCCGACAAGCGCGGGTTGCAGGACGTGCGTATGCGCGGGATAGGGGTCCGTTAGTGGGGGTGTCCGCATGGCTTCCTGGGTTGATGGTTATTGGAGTTCGAGCGACGGGCTGCGGCTTCACTATCGTGATTACGCCGGCGGGGACGCCCACCTGCCGATCAGGCGCCCGCCGATCATCTGCATCCCTGGCCTGACGCGCAACGCGCGGGACTTCGAAGCGGTTGCCGAGCGCCTCGCCGGGGCGTGGCGGCTGATCTGCGTCGATCTGCGCGGCCGCGGCGAGAGCGGCTTTGCGAGCGATTCAGCCGACTACAACCCATCAGTCTATCTTCGGGATCTGGAGGCGTTGATCGCCGAGCTCGACCTCGAGCGCTTCATCCTGTTCGGCACCTCGCTCGGCGGGCTGCTGACGATGCTGCTCGCCTTGAACGCCGGCGCCTTGAACGGCAGCAGCCGGATCGCCGGCGCATTGCTCAACGACATCGGACCGGAGATCGATCCGGAGGGGCTGGACCGGATCCGCGGCTACGTCGGGCGATCGCAGAGCTGGCCGACCTGGCTGCACGCCGCGGACCATTTCGCCGACGCCCACGGCCACATCTATCCTCGCTGGAAGGGTGACGAGTGGCTTGCCCATGCCAAGCGTCTTTGCCGGATCAGCGCCTCCGGCCGGATCATCCTCGACTATGATCTGCGCATCGCCGAACCGCTCAAGGCCGCGAGAGGCGAGGCCGGCGCCGACATGTGGCAGGTGTTCGCGGCCATGCACGACGTGCCTTCGCTGGTGCTGCGCGGCGAACATTCGGACATCCTCGCGCCCGCCACCTTGGCGCGGATGGCGGCTGAAAATCCCGCGATGGAAGCTGTCGTCGTCCCGGACGTCGGCCACGCCCCGACTCTCGAGGAGCCGGAAGCCGTCGCGGCCATCGAGCGCCTGCTGGCGCGCGCCGAGGCCGCTCCCCGGCGCTGATCCTTGCGGGATCAGAAGCGCAAATCGCCGCCGGCGATCAGGCCTCGCCGGCTTTGCCGCGCCTGGTCTTGAGCGCCGCCGCGCCCGACTTGCACTTGAGGCTGCCGTCGATCTGCGCGCCGTTGGTGACTCGGATCCGCTCGTACAGCACGTCGCCGCTCACGCGCGCGCTGGCCTCGATGGCGAGGTCGTTGGTGTCGATCGATCCCGTCACCGCGCCGGCGGCACGGACACGATCGGCGGAGACATTGCCGATGATCATGCTTGCTTCGCCGAGGATCAGGGTCTTGCAGCGCACGTCGCCCTCGACTCGCCCATCGATGTGGAGATCGACCGAAGCCTCGATGTTGCCCGTGACGACGATGTCGGCGCCGATCACCGAAAAGACCGGCTGCTCGGCGGCCGCAGGGGTCGGCTCATTGTGGTTGCTCACGGTGAAGCTCCCCTCGTCGGTGGCGATCGGACGGGAGCTGGCGGGGCGGCGCGGGCGTGAGCTCAGGTTCATAAATGTCTCCATATGTGCGCGGCGCAATTGGGGGGCGGACAGGATTTCTTGCGCCTTCTGAAAAACTTATACTTTCGGGGGGAAAGCCGCAACGGACAGCTTGTCATTGCGCGATCGCTGGCCCGATCTGGAACATCGGCAGGGGAAAGGTTTCACTTCGGCTTTCGACCTCTTGTTCGGCGCTGATCGTGGCTTCGTCTGACGGTCGCACTTTGGCCGCACGTGCGGCATAAGGAGCCATGTCGGTCCGCATTCTTCACGCCCATTCGACCTTCGCGCTCGGCGGCAAGGAAGCACGCGCGGTGCGGCTGATGAACGCGTTCGGCGATCGCGCCGAGCACGCGGTCATCAGCTCGGTCGAGGGCGCGCTTTCGGCGCGCGCCGCGATCGATCGCGGCATCGCGGTGACCTTTCCGACCGACCTGCCGCCGCTCGCCGGCCGGCCGAGCCTCGTGCGTCTGGCGCGGCTCGCGCGCACCATGCGCCGCTTCGACCTCGTGCTCAGCTACAATTGGGGCGCGTTCGACGCCGTGATGGCGCGGCGGCTGTTCGGCGGTCCGCCGCTCGTCCACCATGAGGACGGCTTCAATCAGGATGAAGCGGAGCGGCTGAACGCCAAGCGCAATCTCTACCGGCGGATTGGGCTCGGCGCCGCCTATCGGCTGGTCGTGCCCTCGAAGCGCCTCGAGAAGATCGCGCTCGGCGCCTGGGGACAGCAAGCCGGTCGCGTCGAGCGCATCGCCAACGGCGTCGCGATCGAGCGCTTCGCCCAGCCGGTGGCCGAGGACGCGATACCCGGTCTCCACCACCGCGAGGGCGAGGTCGTGATCGGCACGATCGCAGGGCTTCGCGCGGTCAAGAATCTGCCGCGGCTGGTGCGCGCGTTCGCGGCGATGAACATGAAGAATGCGCGGCTGGTGATCGTCGGCGAGGGCCCCGAGAGCGAGGCGATCGTCGCCGAGGCGCGGCGCTGCGGCGTCGCCGACCGGCTGGTGCTTCCCGGCTTCCTTGCCGATGCAGCGCGTTACGCGGCACGCTTCGACATTTTCGCTTTGTCGTCCGACAGCGAGCAATTCCCGATCTCGCTGGTCGAGGCGATGGCTGCCGGCCTGCCGGCGGTGGCGACCGCGGTCGGCGACGTGCCGGCGATGGTCTCGGCGGACAATCGGCCGCTGATCGTCTCGCCGGCGGACGAAGCGGCATTCGCCGCCGCCCTTGATACCTTGGCCGAGCGACCCGATCTTCGCCGTAGCATCGGCCGCGCCAATCGCGAGCGCGCCGCGGCCGAATATGACGAGCAGGCCATGATTGTTCGCTACGCGCGCCTCTACGGCGAAGCGCTCGGCGCGCCGCACACGTTCCTGGCGGATTTGGTATAAGGAGTGCCGGCAAATCCGAAGGTTGATCTATGTGGCTTAATCCTATGGTCAAAGTGGCGGATGGCCTATAGGGGACCCCACGAACCGGAGGTACGATGTTCAAGGGTATTCGCCCGATAGTCTATGCAGGCCGCGAGGTGCTGCCGCTGATCGAAGGCGGCAAGGGCGTGTCGGCAACCAACCATGCCAGCTCGGGCGCCTGGGCGGCGGCGGGCGGGATCGGCACCGTCTCGGCGGTCAACGCCGACAGCTATGATCCCGAAGGCCGCATCATCCCGCAAATCTATCACGCGCTCACGCGCCGCGACCGGCACGAGGAGCTGATCAACTACGCCATCGACGGCGCGGTCGAACAGGTCCGCCGCGCCTATGAGATCGCCGGTGGCCGTGGCGCGATCAACGTCAACGTGCTGTGGGAGATGGGCGGCGCGCAACGAGTGCTGCACGGCGTGCTCGAACGCACCCGCGGGCTCGTTTCGGGCGTCACCTGCGGCGCCGGCATGCCGTACAAATTGTCGGAGATCGCCGCCTCCTACGGCGTTTCCTATCTGCCGATCATCAGCTCGGCGCGCGCGTTCAGCGCCTTGTGGAAGCGCGCTTATTCGAAGGCGGCCGAATGGTTGTCGGCGGTCGTCTATGAGGACCCTTGGCTCGCGGGCGGGCACAACGGCCTTTCGAACGCCGAGGATCCGCTCCAGCCGCAGGATCCCTATCCGCGGGTCAAGGCGCTGCGCGAATCGATGCGCGCCGGCGGCATCCCGGACGACCTGCCGATCGTGATGGCCGGCGGCGTCTGGAACCTCAAGGAATGGGAGCATTGGATCGACAATCCCGAGCTCGGGCAGATCGCCTTCCAGTTCGGCACGCGGCCATTGCTCACCAAGGAAAGCCCGATCCCCGAAGGCTGGAAGCAACGGCTGATGACGCTCGACGAAGGCGACATCCTGCTGCACCGTTTCTCGCCCACCGGCTTCTACAGCTCGGCGGTGCACAACAGCTTCCTGCGCAATCTCGAGGCGCGCTCGCATCGCCAGATCGCCTTCACCAAGGAGTCGCTCGGCGATCACAGCTTCCAGCTCGACGTCGGAGTCGCCGGCAGACTCAATTATTGGGTCACCCGCGGCGATCTGCTCCACGCCCGCGAATGGTATGCGCAGGGCTATACCGAGGCGGTGAAGACTCCGGACGAGACCTTGGTGTTCGTCACGCCCGAGGAAAAGGCGATCATCCGCAAGGATCAGTCGGACTGCATGGGCTGCCTCAGCCAATGCGCTTTCTCGTCCTGGGCGGACAATGAAAAGAACAGCACCGGCCGGCTCGCCGATCCGCGCAGCTTCTGCATCCAGAAGACCCTGCAGGACATTGCCCATGGCGGCCCAACCGAACAGAATCTGATGTTCGCCGGCCATGCCGCGTTCCGCTTCAAGCAGGATCCTTTCTATTCGAACGGCTTCGTTCCGACCGTGCGCCAGCTGATCGAGCGGATCCAGACCGGCGATTGAGCCTGCTTGGTCATGGTCCGTCGCACCCTCGGTGGTCACTCGCAAATTGCATGTTGAAGCGGCCGTTCGGCTAGGCCTAGATCAGGCCGGCTCCGTGCAGACGAGGAAACACGCTATGAACAAAGGCGGATTGCTGAAGGCGCTCGCAAAAGCGCTGCTGGTGGCGCTGCCGGTGCTGGCTATCGTGCCCGCCGCGCAGGCGCAGAAGGCGAAGAAGACGCCTTATTGGGCGTCGATCGCGGCGAGCGAGGCGATGATGCGCAGCGGCCCCGGGCGCAACTATCCCGCGTCCTGGCACTATCGCCGCGCCGATTTGCCGATCAAGGTGATCGAAGTCTATCCCAATTGGCGCAAGATCCGGGATCCGGACGGCACCACCGGCTGGATGCTGGTCAATCTGCTCAGCGAGACGCGAACCGCGCTGGTCACCGGCGAGGAGCCGCGGCCGGTCCGCGAGAATCCCGACGTCACCTCGAAGGTCCGCTATCTCGCCGAGCCGGGCGTGGTCGGCCGCCTGACCGACTGCGCGAACGATTGGTGCCGGATCGATCTGAAGGGCCGGCGCGGCTATATCAGCACCGAGCATATCTGGGGCGTCGACAAGGGCGAGAGCTTCTAACTTTCGTCCTCCGCGCCGTCAGTACAGCAATTCCACCGCCATCGCGGTCGCTTCGCCGCCGCCGATGCACAATGAGGCGAGGCCGCGCTTCTGGCCGTGCGTCTCGAGCGCGGAGAGCAGGGTCGCCAGCACGCGCGCGCCGCTCGCCCCGATCGGGTGGCCGAGCGCGGTCGCGCCGCCGTGGACGTTGATCGCGTCGTGCGAAATGCCGAGATCGCGCATTGCGAT
>NZ_JAKFCG010000023.1:0-5559 GCF_036677245.1 Sphingomonas sp. | reverse complement strand
GTTGAGCTCTGAAGCCGTCTGCCAGAACCGGTTGTAGGCCGGCGCCGCATAGCCCGGCTTATCCTCGGGCGGCGCCGACCAGATCAATGCCCCGCTCAAGCCAAGCTTGTGGCAGCGTTCAAGCTCCCTGGTGCCGTTCTCGATGTCGAACAAGGACACCAGCCCAAGCCCCTTCAGGCGATCGGGCGCATAGCTGACATAGTCCGCCAGCCAGTCGTTATAGACGCGGAAGCACTGCTCCTGGAGCGCCGCATCGACGGTGCTGAAGACGAACAGGCCGGTGGTGGTGTACAGCACCGCCGCCGAAAGCCCATCGATCGCCATGTCCTTCAACCGCTCGGCAGGATCCCAGCCGCCCGGGCGCTCGAAGTGCCGCACCGCGCCGCGCTCCTCCTCGCCCATCATCTTGATCGCACGGCCTTCGAACACCAGGAACATGCCTGGCCGGCCGTTATAACCATCGACGATCTCGGGGACTCTATCGCGGAACGGCTTGTCGACCCGGTTCCACAGATCACTCGGCTCGGTCATATGGGCATCGGCGTCGATCAGATTATAGTCGACGCCGGTGCGCTCGTCCGGCTCGCCGATACGCCGCTCCAATACGCCGCTCTCGTCCGCCATACATCCTCCTCCATGGGTGCGCGCCGCGTGCGATTGCATGATCGCCGCGCCGGCTTTTGAAACTTTATGTGGAGGGATGCGCGCGAAGACAATTCGCGATTCTTTGACCACCGTTAGGTTTCGATTAATACCAACCCCCCGGTCTCACGCGCGTGCAAATCGGCACGTCCGGCGACGACAGCATGAACCTGGACCCGCTCTCGTCAGGCCTCCCAGGCTTTCATATACAGATCTTGCATTTGCTCGGCGCTCGCGACGCGGGGATTGTTGGCCGGGGAACCAGAC
Source organism: Sphingomonas sp. (assembly GCF_036677245.1). Taxonomy (GTDB): domain Bacteria; phylum Pseudomonadota; class Alphaproteobacteria; order Sphingomonadales; family Sphingomonadaceae; genus Allosphingosinicella. Next base: position 4,650 of record NZ_JAKFCG010000023.1, on the reverse strand, counting down.
GCGATCGCTTGTTCGGCCATAGTCGGCAAAAGCCGCCGCCATTCGGAAGCATCGATACCGTATTTCTTCGGGGTTGGGACGTCGAGATCGGCATTGAGCGCGGTCAGCTCGTCGACGAGACGCGCAACCGCGACCGTGTCCGGCTCGATCGCCTCGGCCAAGCCCATCGCACGCGCACACTCGGCATAGCGTGCGAGCGCGGCGGGCGCCGAAAAGGCGGTGACGAAGGGCAAGAGCATCGCATTGGAGAGGCCATGCGGGACATGGAAGTGCGCGCCGATCGGCCGGCTCATGCCATGGACCAGCGCGACGCTGGCGTTGGAAAAGGCCATTCCGGCCTGGGTGGCGCCGAGCATCATCGCCTCGCGCGCCTTGCGGTTGGCGGGATCGTTGCAAACAATGCGCAGATTGGGCGCGATCGCCTTCATCGCGAGCAGCGCCATCCCGTCCGAAAAGGGGTTCGCCTTGCGGCTCACATAGGCTTCGATGGCATGGGTGAGCGAGTCGAGCCCGGTGTCCGCGGTGAGGCGCCGTGGCTTGGACAAGGTCAGTTCGTAATCGACCAGGGCGGCGATCGGAAGATAGGCGGAGCCGGCGCAGAGCATCTTCTCGTCGGTCTCGCCATCGGTGATGATCGTGAAGCGCGTTGCCTCCGAACCGGTACCGGCGGTGGTGGGAACGGCGAGGATCGGAAGCCCCGGCTGAACCTGGTCGTGGGGTACTTTATACCGGCTGACCGGCCCGCCATGGACGGCCAGTACCGCCACCATCTTGGCGGTGTCGATCGGGCTTCCCCCGCCCAGACCGATCACGCAATCGTGCTGGCCCCGGCCAAGCTGTTCGAGGCAATTCTCCACATCGGCGATCGTCGGGTCCGGGACGGTGTCCGCGTACACCCCTGCCGCCATGCCGGCATCGGCCATGAGCTCGACAAGCGCCTGCGCTGGCCCCTGCTCCCACAGGAATCGGTCGGTGATCAGAAACGGCCGCGAGAGGCCGAGGGCTGACAGGACGTCCGGCAGCTGCCGGGAAGCTCCCCCACCGATGCGCAGGATCCGGGGCAGCAAGATCGATGCGGGCGGGACCGATGGGGGCGCGGTCGACTGGGGCATGGGGTCTCCTTACGCGTTCCAGGCGCGCCTGTAGATCTCGACGATCTCCTCCACGTTCGGCACCCGCGGATTGACGCCGGGAGTGCCGGACGCGAGCGCGCGCTCGGCCATCGGGACGAGTGCGTCCTCGAAGCGCGCCTCGGGGACGCCGAAGGCTTTCGGGTTCGGAACCTCGAGATCGGCGTTGAGCGCACGCAGTTCGGCCAACAGCCGCGCCACCGCCACCGCATCGTCCTCGGCCTCGGCCTCCGCGGCGAGGCCCATCGCCCGAGCGCAATCCGCGTAAAGCGCGGGCGCCGCTGGGGCCGAAAATTCGGTCACGGTCGGCAGCAGCATCGCGTTCGAGAGGCCGTGCGACATATGGAACAAAGCGCTGAGCTGACGGCTGAGCGCATGGACCAGCGCGACGCTGGAATTGGAGAAGGCGAGCCCGGCATAGGTGGCGCCGAGCATCATCGCCTCACGCGCCGCGGCGTTCCCAGGCTCGCGGTAAGCGGCGCGCAAATTGGGGCCGATCGCCCGCAACGCCATCAGCGCCTGGCCGCGCGTGAAGGCATTGGCGCGCGCGCTGACATAGGATTCGATCGCGTGGGTCAAAGCGTCGAGGCCGGTATCCGCGGTCAGCCGCGGCGGCTTCGACACGGTCAGCTCATGATCGACCAGCGCCGCCACCGGCAGGAAGCCGAGGCCCATGAACAGCATCTTCTCGTCGGTGAGCTGGTCGGCCGCGGTGGCGAAACGGCTGACCTCGGAGCCGGTGCCCGCCGTGGTCGGGATCGCGATCACCGGCAGCCCCGGCTCGTCCACGAGGCGCGGCGCCTTATAGTCGCGCGTCGCGCCGCCCTGCCGGAAGACCAGCGCCGCGATCTTCGCGGTGTCGAGCACGCTGCCGCCGCCGAAGGCGATCAGGCAATCGTGGTCCCCCTGCCGCAGGAAGGCGACGCAGGCCTCGACCGCGGCCACGGTCGGATCCGGCACCGTCTCGGTGCTGACCCGCACCGCAATTCCGGCCGACTCCAGCCGATCGAGCAGCGGCTGCACCATGCCGGAGCCGTGAACGTGCTTTCCGGTCAGCAGCGCCGGCCGGGAAAAGCCGAGCTGCTTCAGGACCTCGGGCACTTCGCCGGAGGCGCCGCCGCCGATCCTCACGATCCGGGGAAAGGCTAGGGTTGAAGTGGGCAAGTCGCGTCCCCCGCTCGTGTCGATCGGTCCATGCTTGCTATCCCCTCAGCTTGGCAGTTCGGACAAACGCCCGTCGGCCAGCGCCGCCGCGGTCCGTATCGCAGCGAGCATCGACAAATGCTGGGCCTTGCCGGTGCCGGCAATCTCGACTGCGGTGCCGTGCGGAATGCCGATCCGGATGTAAGGGAGCCCGAGGAACACCGTGCAGGCGCCGGCGAAGCCGACGGTTTTGACCGCGATCTGGCCCTGGTCGTGGAACATGGTCACGACCGCGTCGAAGCGTCCTTCGAGCGCCATCCGGAAGACCGAGTCAGGCGAAACCGGGCCGTCCGCCCGAACCCCGGCCTCGCGGGCAGCGGCGATCGCGGGCGCGATCTCCTGCTTCTCCTCCTCATAGGCGGCATGCGGGTTGACGCCGGCGACGCCGATCCGGGGCTCGGCGATACCCCATTGCCTGAGCTTCGCATCGAGCAGGCCGATCAGCTTGAGGATGCGGTCCTGCTTGACGTACGAAACGATCTCGCGCGTGCGGATGTGCTCGGTGATCGGCACGACGCGCAACGTTCCGCTGAGGCGCAATTGGAAGGTTTCGGGCGGCTCGAAGTCCGGCCCGTCCATGCTGATGCCGACCTTCTTGAGCGCAACGCTGTCCATCGGGCCGATGACCAGGCCGGCGAGCAGGCCGCTCTGAGCGAGCTGTTGCCCGGATAGCAGCCAGTTGTACGAGGCGCGCGCAGTGGCGTCGGAGGTCTGCCCGAACCGCCACTCGTCGAGCTCGGCGCCGCCGGGATCGAGCACCGGGACGATGCCGGCGCCGAATTCCGCCTCCTCCAAGGTCGCGCACGGCCGGAATTCGAGTGCCACATCGCAGATCGCCGCCGCCTTGCGCACTACGTCGATGCTGCCGATCAGGAGCGGCCGGCCCTGCTCAGCTGGCCACTCGGCCAGCGCCTTGACGCTGACCTCGGGTCCGACCCCGGCCGGGTCCCCGATGATGATGCCGATCAGCGGCGGACTGCCGGAATCCGAGCCAAAAACCGAGATAGTCTTTCTCCCACTGGTCGGCGAAGCCGCAGCCGGCACGCTGCTGAGGGTCAGAGCAGGAAGGTGACGCTGTTCAACGGACTGTCGTTGGCCAGCAGCATCACCTTCTTTTCCTTGATCTTCAAGCCGGAAGCATCGGGCCTCAGCACGTGCCGGGTGCGGCCGAAATAATGGGTTTCATGGCCAGCGCGGATTTCGCCGAGCGCGAACGCCGAGGTGACGACGATGGCGTCCGCACTCGCCTCGCGCACCCTGAAATTGGAGACGACGCGCAGCAGCCGCGAGCGGGGCTGCTGAGCGAATGCGAATTTTCCCTTGAGACGCGCCAGCCGGTCCTCGAGCTGGCCGCGGCGGTCGTAGATCAGCGACACCGAATTCTTCGGATCCTGATCGTCGGAATTGCACGGCACCCAGTAGATGAGATCCTCGTCCCATAATGCCAGCCAGTCGTCATATTGGTGGTTGTCCATCAACTCCGCTTCGGCGAGCAGAAACTGTTCGACGGAGCGCTGGGCTTCAGCGCTCAACGGTTCGACAGCGCGCTGGGCTTCAGCGCTCAAGAGCATGCTATTCATCTTTTTCCCCCAAAGTTACGCTTGGATCATCAACGATTTCCAAGCGTCGAGCTGGCTGCGCTGCGTCAGCTCGTGCGAGATCCGCCCGACGACGCTGCCGTCCTCGTCGCGGATCTCCTGACCCATGCCGCGCGTGAGGTCGATCCACGGATCGGCCTGCGCCATCAGCCCGACCTGGACCCGCTCGAACATCTCATTGTCGTCCGGCGAGATCGTGCCGGCGGGACCGTAGAAGAATTCGTGCAGCCGCAGCCTGTGCTCGTTGAACTCATCGCTGACCCCGACGAGGCGGGTGGGATACATGTGGACCTCGGTGAGGTCCGGCGCGATCGGCACGATCACCCGGATGTGATTGCCGATCACCTGCAAGTTCGGAAAGATGCCGACGTGCGGATCGCCGCCGAATGCGAGCAGGAGATCGGCGCGTTCGCCATAGGCCTCCCGCATGTCGGCGATATATTGGTCCCCACCCGGCAGCTTGCGGAAGTCGTCGAGCCGGGTCTGCAGACCGCGCAGGCGCTGCTTGTGCGAATCGAGCATCACGTGGCCGTTGCCGAAATCGCGCGTCGCGACGCTGTCGTCGTCCGGATAGGTGTCGCGAAACGTCTTGTGGCTGCGCCGGCCCAATATCTCCCACACCGAGGCGTGCAGCACTTCGGGATGGTAGCCGTCCATGCCGACCATCTTCCAGTTGCCGCGGTACTTGTTGCGGTGGACGCCGTAATTGACCAGCAATT
>NZ_JAKFCG010000022.1:0-14277 GCF_036677245.1 Sphingomonas sp. | reverse complement strand
ACTTCCGACGGCTCGACCAGCCGGCCGTAGAGCGACAACTGCCGGGCGACATAGTGCGCCTGCCCCCACGGGCTCTCCATCGACATCAGCAGCCCGGCCTTGGCCTGGGTGCGCACCCGATCGACCTCGCGCTGCGTCACATTCTCGGCGCATGCGCCGAGGATCTCCTCGATCAGCTGCGCGGTCGCCGACGATTGGCGGCGGGCGGTCGCGGCATAGATCGAAAGCAGGCCGGTGTCGCGATAGGGAAACAAGGCCGCGTAAACCGAATAAGCCAGGCCGCGATCCTCGCGCAGCTGCTGGAACAGCCGCGACGACATGCCCCCGCCGACCGCATCGGCGAACAGCCGCGCGGCGAAATAATCCGGATCGAGCTGCGCCGGACCGGCGAAGCCGAGCGCAAGATGCGCCTGATCGGAGGCGGTGCGGCCGACACGGTCGCCGCCGGTGAATCGCGCCGGCTCGGCGATCCGCGGGATTCCGGGCGGGAGGCCGCCGAGCCGCTCCTGCGCAAGCGCGACGAGCTGCGCGTGATTGACCTTGCCGGCCGCGACCAATGACAGTCCGCCGCCGCGATACTGGCCCTCGCGCCACTGGTGCAGATCCGCCACCGTGATCGCGGCGATGCTGTCCTCCTCGCCCAGGATCGAGCGGCCGAGCGGCTGTTCCGAATAAGCGGCCGACTGGAGATCGTCGAAGATGATGTCCGACGGCGTGTCGCGCGCCTCGCCGAGCTCCTGCAGCACGACCTGCTTCTCGCGCTCGAGCTCGACCTCGGTGAAATGCGGCGCGAGGATCATATCGGCGATCAGCTCGACGCCGAGCGGGATATGCTCGGCCATCACCGACGCCATGAAGCTGGTCGATTCGCGGTCGGTCGCAGCGTTGAGGTCGCCGCCGACATCCTCGATCGCCTCACTGATCTCGCGCGCCGAACGGCCGCCGGCGCCCTTGAACACCATATGCTCGAACAGATGGGCAAGGCCGCTGACCCGCGCGGGCTCGAAGCGCGAGCCGGTCTCGGCATAGAGGCCGACCGCCGCCGTCTCGATCGCGGGCATCTCGCGGCTGGCGACGCGCAGGCCGTTGGGAAGGATGGTGAGCTGCATCATGCGGGCGCGGTGCTTAGCCGCTCGGGCGTCGTGCGGCAATGTCGCCCGGGTTCACCGGCCCGGCGTCTCTTTGTGCCGCCACCGCAGCGCCAGGCCGTAGATGATCGCGGCGATCGCCGCGAAGATGAACCATTGAATGGCATAAGCGAGATGGTTGTTCGGGACCGATTCAGGCGAGGGCGGCGCGCTCGCGACCAGGCCCGGCGCCGGTGTGGCGGCGATGAGGCGCATGCCATATTTGCTGTCGGGCGCGATCACGCCGTCGAGCGCGCCGCCGCGCCATTGCGGCGGATCGCTCGAGCGCGACCAGCCGACGTCGACCTGCATGCCCGGACCTTCGGCGCCGGTGCGGCAGGCTGCGATATGGCTCCAGCCCGGCTGGTCGTTGAGATTGCGCCCGGCGACCGCGCGCCAGGAGACCACCTCGAGGCAGAAGCCGGTCGCGCGCCGGTAATAAGGAGGGTCGTCCTTCGGCGGGACGTTCGGCCAGGCGACCGGCGGCAGGCCCGCGGCTTGGCCGTAACGCACCAGCAGTCCTTCCTTCCACTCGGCGCGCTGGAGCTGCCAGACGCCGAGGCCGATCATCACGGCGACGGCCGCCGCGACGATCGCGGTGGGAAGGACGGGGATCTTCAACTGCCGGACTCGGCGAAGCGCGGACCAGCATCACGGCCGGCCGGCGGGATGCACTGCATCCCCGCCGCCGCGGCTCGGGAGAGCCCCGGGTCAGCCGTGATAGCTGGCTCCCCAGCCGCCCCAGACGTAGATCGAGATGAACAGGAACAGCCAGACGACGTCGACGAAGTGCCAGTACCAGGCAGCGGCCTCGAAGCCGAAATGCTGGCGCGGGGTGAAATCGCCGCGATAGGCGCGGATCAGGCAGACGATGAGGAAGATCGTGCCGACGATGACGTGGAAACCGTGGAAGCCGGTCGCCATGAAGAAGGTCGAGCCGTAGATGCTGCCGGCGAACGCGAACGGGGCGTGCACATATTCATAGGCCTGGACGCCGGTGAACAGCAGGCCGAGGCCGATCGTCGCCCACAGACCCTTCTTCAGCCCTTCGCGGTCGCCGTGGATCAGCGCATGGTGCGCCCAGGTGACGGTGGTGCCCGAGCAGAGCAGGATCAAGGTGTTGAGCAGCGGAAAGCCGAACGGATCGAGGACCTCGATGCCCTTGGGCGGCCAGACGCCGCCGACCGATTCGACCGCGGGCGGGAACAAAGCGGCGTTGAAGAAGGCCCAGAACCAGGCGACGAAGAACATCACCTCGGAGGCGATGAACAGGATCATGCCGTAGCGCAGGTGGAGCTGGACGACCGGCGTGTGATCGCCGGCATGCGCTTCCTGGATGACCTTGCGCCACCAGGCATACATCGTGAACAGGACGGCGATCAGGCCGGCGCCGGCGACGTAGGAACCATAAGGATGGTCGTGCATCCACATCACCAGGCCGCCGAACAGCACGAACGCAGCCATCGATCCCACCAGCGGCAGGATGTTCGGCTCTAAGATATGGTAATCGTGGCTTTTGGCACCCGCCATCGTCTATCCTTCCTGCGTCCCTCGCGCGTCCTCTAGCTTCGACTTTTCGCCTGGTCCACCGGGTAAAAAGTGTAGGAAAGCGTGATCTCGGAGATGTCGTCCGCGTCGCGATCCTCGAGGATCTTGGGGTCGACGTAGAACACCACCGGCATCCGCACTTCCTCGCCCGGCTGGAGGGTTTGCTCGGTGAAGCAGAAGCACTGGATCTTGGTGAAATAGCGGCCCGCCTGCATCGGCGTGACGTTGAACGTGGCGGTGCCGGTGACCGGTTTGTCGGAGAGGTTCTTGGCGGTGTAGAAGGCCATCTCGCGGGCGCCGACCGCCACCCGCTCGGTGTGCCGCTCCGGCTTGAATTCCCAGCCGAGCGCGGTCGAGGCGTTGGCATCGAAGCGGACCGACATGATCTTGCCGACGACCTCGCCGGGTGCGTCCTCGCCCTCGGCGCGCTGGGTGGTGCCGGCGAAACCCGTCACCTGGCAGAACATCCGGTAGAGCGGCACGCTCGCGAACGCGAGGCCGCCCATCGCGAACACCAGAACCACGCCGAGCAAGGCCGTGCGCAGGTTTCGGTTCATGGGGTTCCTGTTCATGGCTTCATCGCCATCTTGGCGATCGTGATCGCGAACATCAGGATCGCCAGGACGACCAGCGCGATCGCCATCACCACCGAGCGGCTGCGCTGGCGCGCGCGAACCACCTCCGGTTCGGGGCGGTTCGAGTCTTCGGGCATGCGGTCTTCGGACATGCTCATCCGATCAGCAGCCGGTCGGCAACCAGCGCTCCGAACAGGATGAACAGATAAAGGATCGAGAAGGCGAACAGGCGACGCTCCGGCTTCATTTCCTCGGGCTCGGTGGCGCGGTTGAACAATACGCGCAGCGACAACACGAAGAAGGCGGCGCTGAGCAGCAACGCGGCGATGCCGTAGAGCGGACCGGTCAGCCCGAGCGGCCAGGGCGCGACCGCGACCGCCGCCATCGGCACCGTGTAGAGCACCACCTGCTGGCGGGTGACTCGAGGCCCGGCGACGACCGGGAGCATTGGCACGCCCGCCGCGGCGTAGTCGGAGCGGACGAACAGCGACAGCGCCCAGAAATGCGGCGGCGTCCACAGGAAGATCAGCAGGAAGAGCAGGATCGGCAGCAGGCTGACGTCGCCGGTCGCCGCCGCCCAGCCGATCAGCGGCGGAAACGCGCCGGCGGCGCCGCCGATGACGATGTTCTGCGGCGTCCGCCGCTTGAGCCAGACGGTGTAGACCAGCACATAGAAAAGGATCGAAGCGGCCAGGATCGAGGCGGCAAGCCAGTTCACCGCGAGCCCCATCAGCAGCACCGAAAAGGTGCCGAGGCCGACTCCGAAATGGAGCGCCGACTGGCGATCCATCCGCCCGGCCGGGAGCGGACGTCCCGCGGTGCGCTTCATCAGCGCGTCGAGATCCGCCTCATACCATTGGTTGAGCGCGCCGGCCGCGCCCGCCGCGAGCGCGATGCACAGCACGGCGGTGAAGCCGAGCACCGGATGGATCGCGACCGGCGCGGCGAGCAGGCCGCACAGGCCGGTGAAGACGACGAGCGTCATCACCCGCGGCTTGGTCAGCGCGACGAAATCGCGCCAATCGGCGGGAAGCGGATGGATCTGCTGCGATACCGTCGCCGTCATCTGTCTCACCTGTCCTCGCCCGGCCGTGGCGGGCGGGACGTTTTCGGTCCGCCCGGCGATCAGGCCGGGCGGCACCATGCTCAGTCGATCCGCGGCAGCTGCTCGAACTGGTGGTAGGGCGGCGGGCTCGGCAAGGTCCACTCGAGCGTCGTCGCGCCTTCGCCCCAGGGATTGTCGGCCGCCTTCTTGCCCGCCACCAGCGACCAGACGATGTTGGCGAAGAAGAAGATCATCCCCACCGCCATCATCACATAGCCGACCGTGGCGATCTCGTTCCAACGGGCAAAGGCGTCATTATAGTCGGGAATGCGCCGCTGCATGCCGTCCATGCCCAGGAAGTGCATCGGGAAGAACAGGATGTTCACGCCGATGAAGAAGATCCAGAAATGGAGCTGGCCGAGCAGCTCGCTCTGCATCCGCCCGAACATCTTGGGGAACCAGTAGGTCCAGGCGGCGAACAGGGCGAACACCGCGCCGAGCGACAGCACGTAGTGGAAGTGCGCGACGACGTAATAGGTGTCGTGGACATTGTTGTCGATGCCGCCGTTGGCGAGCACGACGCCGGTCACGCCGCCGACCGTGAACATGAAGATGAAGCCCAGCGCCCACATCATCGGCGTCTGGAAGCTGATCGACCCGCCCCACATCGTCGCGATCCACGAGAAGATCTTGATGCCGGTCGGGACCGCGATCACCATCGTCGCCGCGGTGAAGTACATCTTGGTGTTCACGTCCATGCCGATCAGGAACATGTGGTGCGCCCAGACGACGAAGCCGACCACGCCGATCGCCACCATCGCATAGGCCATGCCGAGATAGCCGAACACCGGCTTGCGGCTGAACGTCGCGATCACCTGGCTGACCATGCCGAACCCCGGCAGGATCATGATGTAGACCTCGGGGTGGCCGAAAAACCAGAAGAGGTGCTGGTAGAGCACCGGATCGCCGCCGCCCGAGGCGTCGAAGAAGGTCGTGCCGAAGTTGCGGTCGGTGAGCAGCATCGTGATCGCGCCCGCGAGCACCGGCAGCGAGAGCAGGAGCAGGAATGCGGTCACCAGGATCGACCAGACGAACAAAGGCATCTTGTGCAGGGTCATGCCCGGCGCGCGCATGTTGAAGATCGTCGTGATGAAGTTGATCGCGCCGAGGATCGACGATGCGCCGGCGAGGTGGAGCGAGAAGATCGCCAGGTCGACCGCCGGCCCGGGCGAGCCGCTGGTCGACAGCGGCGGGTAGACCGTCCAGCCGACGCCGGCGCCGTTGCCGGTGCCGCCGGGGACGAAGGTCGAGCCGAGCAGGAGCAGGAACGCCGGGATGAGCAGCCAGAAGCTGATGTTGTTCATTCGCGGGAACGCCATGTCCGGCGCGCCGATCATGATCGGCACGAACCAGTTGCCGAAGCCGCCGATCATCGCCGGCATGACCATGAAGAACACCATGATCAGGCCGTGCGCGGTGATCAGCACGTTCCACAGGTGCAGCGCCTCGTCGAACGACCCGGCACCGGTCCAGGCTTCGAGGAACTGGATGCCCGGCTCGGCGAGCTCGGCGCGCATCAGGCCCGAGATCGCGCCGCCGATGATCCCGGCGGTGATCGCGAAGATCAGGTAGAGCGTGCCGATGTCCTTGTGGTTGGTGGACATGAACCAGCGCGCGAAGAAGGCCGGCTTGTGATCGGCGTCATGATGATGATCATGGCCGTGCGCGACTTCGAAATGGCTGGCGTTTGCAGTCGTGTCAGTCATCTTAGCGGCCTTCGGAGTTGGTCGAGCCCTGGGTCGAAACCGGTGGCTTGGCGGTGGCATCGACCACGGCCGTCGGAGCGGGCGAGGTCTCGGTGCCGCTCGCCGCGGTAACGACCGGCGACGCGGGATTGGTGATCGGCGAATTGACGGTGGCGTCCGGCGAGGTCGGCCGCGCCGCGCCGGGCATGGTGCCGCCTTTCGATGCGACCCAGGCCGCGAACTGCGCCGGCGGCATCACCTCGACCGCGATCGGCATATAGGCGTGGCGCGCGCCGCACAGCTCGAAGCATTGGCCGTAATAGACGCCCGGGCGGTCGACCTTGAACCAGGTCTCGTTGAGGCGGCCGGGAATCGCGTCCATTTTGGTCCAGAACGAAGGCAGGCCCCAGCTGTGGATGACGTCGGCGGCGGTGACGATCAGCTTGACCGTCGCGCCGGCCGGGACGACCATCCGCTCGTCGACGCCGAGCAGGCGCGGCTCGCCGCGCTTCTTGGCGTCCTCGTCCGAGAGCGCGTTGGAGACGATTTCGAAATCGCCGTTGTCGGGATATTGATAGGTCCAATACCATTGGTTGCCGATCACCTTGACGGTGATATCGGCCTTGGGCGGCGAATATTGGCGCGCCAGCAGCTTGATCGACGGCACCGCGATGACGACCAGGATCAGGACCGGGACGAGCGTCCAGACCACCTCGATCAACGTGTTGTGGGTGGTGCGGGACGGCGTCGGATTGGCGCTGCGGCGGTAGCGGACGATCGCGAACAGCATCAGCGCCAGCACGAACAGCGAGATGATCGTGATGATCGGCACGAGCAATATGTCGTGGAACCAGGCGGCTTCCTCGCCGATCGGGGTGAACTGATCCTGGAAGCCAAGCCGGCCGTCGGGCATGCCGATGCCATATTCGGGCTTGGCGCGGCCGCTCGGCTCGATCGCCTTTGCGGCGACCTCGGCCGGCGCCGGATTGCCGACGCTCGTCAGCGGCGTTCCGGAAACATCCTCGGGCTGCGCGGGAAGCGCGGACTTTTCCTGCGCCGTCAGCTGCGGAACCACGTTGGGATTATGCTGTGCCACCGCTGCGCCGGGGGCGAGCCCGAGAGCGGCGGCAAGGACCAGGATTCTCAACAGAATTTTCATCTAAACCCCTTGGACGCCGCAAAGAAGACGCGGGAATGGAGTCGGCCGCGAACGGCCGGTCGCGGCGCCTTATAGGCAGGGCGGGTGCGCGCCTCAAGCGCCCAAACGCCCTTTTTCCGGGAGGGGTTTCGGCTGCCTTGATGGCGGCGCCGCGGCGCCCTATCAGGCAGGCAGCCACAGCCCCAGCGAGCCAACATGACCGATGAAGACGTTCTGGCGGAATTCCGCGCCGCCGACGCCCTGCTCGAGGGCCATTTCCTGCTCAGTTCCGGGCTGCACAGCCCGCGCTATCTGCAGTGCGCGCGCGTGCTGATGGATCCGGCGCGCGCCGCCCGCCTCGCCTCGGCGCTGGTCCAAAAATTGCCGCGCGAGACCAGAAGCGCGATCGAGATCGTCGTCTCCCCGGCAATGGGCGGAATCATCGCCGGCCATGAGGTCGGCCGCGCGCTCGGCCGCGAGGCGGTGTTCGTCGAACGGCCGAGCGGGACCTTCGAGCTGCGTCGCGGCTTTCGGCTGAAGGCCGGACAGAAAGTGCTGCTGGTCGAGGACGTCGTCACCACCGGGCTCAGCTCGCGCGAGGCGATCGCTGCGGTCGAGCAGGCCGGCGGAATCGTCATCGCCGCGGCGGCGCTGGTCGACCGCTCGAACGGCAGCGCCGATCTCGGCGTTCCCTTCTACCCGCTGGTCCAGCTCTCGGTGCCGACCTACGCTGCCGACGCGCTGCCCGAAGAGCTGGCCGCGATTCCCGCCGAAAAGCCGGGGAGCCGGAAAGCGGCGTGACCGGCAGGCTCCGCCTCGGCGTCAACATCGACCATGTCGCCACGATCCGCAACGCGCGCGGCGGCGACCATCCCGATCCGGTCCGCGCCGCGGTCGCGGCGGCCGGCGCCGGCGCCGACGGCGTCACCGCGCATCTGCGCGAGGACCGGCGGCACATCACCGACGACGACATCTCGCGGCTGACCGAACGTCTCACCGTGCCGCTCAACCTCGAAATGGCGGCGACCGAGGAGATGCTCGACATCGCACTGCGCCACCGGCCGAACGCGGCCTGCATCGTTCCGGAAAAGCGCGAAGAGCGCACCACCGAAGGCGGCCTCGACGCCGCCGGCCAGTTCGACCATCTCGCGCCGTTCGTCATCCGCCTCACCCAGGCCGGAATTCGGGTCAGCCTGTTCATCGAGCCGGACCCGCGCCAGATCGAGGCGGCGATCGCGCTCGCGGCGCCGGTCGTCGAGTTCCACACCGGCCGCTACGCGCATCTCGAGGGCCAGCACCGCGCCGAGGAATTGCGCCGCATCGCCGATGCCGCCGCGCTCGCGCACAAGAACGGCATCGAGCCGCACGCAGGCCATGGCCTCACCTTCGCCAATGTGATGGCCATCGCCGCGATCCCACAGCTGATGGAGCTCAACATCGGCCATTTCCTGATCGGCGATGCGATCTTCTCCGGGCTCGAAAGCAGCGTCACCCGGATGCGCGCGCTGATGGACGAGGCACGCGGGTGAGCAGGTCCTCGTCGTGATCATCGGCATCGGCTCCGACCTGTGCAACATCGAGCGCATCCAGAAATCGCTCGACCGCTTCGGCGAGCGCTTCGTCCGGCGGGTGTTCACCGATGCCGAGCGCGCCAAGGCGGAATCGCGACCGTTCACCCGCGCCGGCACCTATGCCAAGCGTTTCGCGGCCAAGGAGGCGTTCTCCAAAGCGGTCGGCACCGGTTTCAAGCGCGGCGTGTTCATGAAGGATATAGGCGTGATCAATAAGCCGTCGGGCGCGCCGACCTTCGCGCTCGGCGGCGGCGCGAAACAGAGGCTTGACGAGATGACGCCCGAAGGCCACGCGGCAGAAGTCCATTTGACGATGACCGACGATCATCCGTTCGCGCAGGCGTTCGTGATCATCACCGCCGTCCCGCTACAAGGAGCATGAGGGTGAGCGCGAGCGAACCGGCCACCCAGGCGCCGGACGACAGCAAGGGCAAGGGCGGGACCGACTGGTGGGGGGAAGCCAAGGCGATCCTCTGGCTGCTGGCGGCGGTGCTCGCCTTCCACAGCTTCATCGCCAAGCCGTTCTACATCCCGTCGGAATCGATGATGCCGGTGCTGCTCAAGGGCGACCGGCTGGTGGTCAGCAAATTCCCCTACGGCTGGTCGTGGGTCTCGCCCTCGTTCCACCTGCTCCCGCCGATCAATGGCCGGCTGCTCGGCTCGCTGCCCGAGCGCGGCGACATCGTCATCGTCACCCCGCCCGGGCAGACGACGGACTATATCAAGCGGGTGATCGGGCTCCCCGGCGACCGACTCGAGATGATCGGCGGGCAATTGTTCATCAACGACGTTCCCGTGAAACGCGAAAAGCGGCCGGCGACGATGATCCCGATCGACGACAACGTCCCCTGCGGGCAAGATGATATCGGCGATTTCCGGGTGATGGGGCGCGACGGCCAGTCCTATTGCCGGCTGCCGGTGTTCCGCGAGACGCTACCCAACGGGCGCTTCTATGATACGATCGACCTCACCCAGCATGTGGAGGTCGATGATTTTGCCAAGCTCGTCGTCCCTCCCGATCACGTCTTCCTGATGGGCGACAATCGCGACAAGTCGGCCGACAGCCGGGTGGGATCCGAGGGCGGCGGGCTCGGCGGCCCGGTCCCTTATGAGAATATCGGCGGGCGCGCCGAATTCATCACCTTCTCGCTCGACGGGACGACGCATCTGCTCAACCCGCTGAGCTGGTTCGGCGCGCTGCGCGGCGGACGCGCGGGATCATCGCTCCACCCCGGCGAGGCGCCTTCGAGATGAGCGAAACGGCCGCCGACCACGTCGAACAGCCCGGTCCGGCCGAAATGCGCGATCCGTTCGTCCGCGAGGAGATGAAGCGCGCCGCGGTCTGGATCGGCCTGGTCGTCGCGGTCGTCGCAATCATCTACCTCGCCCAGCCGCTGCTGCTGATCTTCGCCGGCATCGTCTTCGCCGCGATTCTCGACGGCGGAACGCGGTTGCTCGGCCGGGTGCTGCCGATCGGCCGCGGCTGGCGGCTTGCGATCATCACCTTGTTCGGCTTCGGCGTCATCTTCGGCATCATGACCTATGCCGGTCTCGAAATCGTCGCCCAGGCGGAGACCCTGCAGCGGGTGGTGACCGCCCAGTTCAACAACATCCTCGCCCGCGCGAGCGAGCTCGGGCTGACGCAAGGGCCCGTCCAGATCCAGCAGATCAGCCAGCAACTGATGGGCACGCTGGGGCGACTGACCTCAGCGGTCGGGACGGCGCTCGGCGCCTTCACCAGCCTGATCATGATCCTCGTGATCGGCATCTTCATCGCGATCGAACCGCGCAATTACGAGCGCGGCGTCGCCTGGATGCTTCCGCTGAGGAGCCGCGACGGCTTCTATCGCACCAGCGAGCGCATGGGCCACACGTTGCGGCGGCTGATGATGGGGCGGCTGGTGGGGATGGCAGTCGAAGGCATCGGCACCTGGATCCTGCTCTGGATCGGCGGCGTGCCGATGGCCTTGCTGCTCGGGATGTTGACCGGACTGCTGGCGTTCATCCCCAACATCGGCGCGATCGTGTCGGGCGTGCTGATCGTCCTGGTCGGCTTCAGCGTGAGCCCCGAGGCAGGTCTGTGGGGAATCGGCGTCTATCTGATCGTCCAGATCGTCGACGGCTATCTGATCGTTCCCTATGTCGCCCGAAAGACGGTCGACCTAGCGCCGGCGCTGGTGCTCGGCGCACAGCTGCTGTTCGGTGCCCTGTTCGGCCTGATGGGGCTGATGCTCGCCGATCCGATCATTGCGATGATCAAGACCGCGCTCGAGCAGAAATCGCGCGAGGACCAGGGCGTCACGCCGCCCGAACCGTAAATCCTACCCGGTGAGCGGCGCCCTCAAGCTGTCCGTCAGTCCGCCTTACATGCCGCTTTGGGCGGGGGGCGGTCCTTGCGGGCCTTCCATCTGCATCAGCGCCGCATTGGGCACGACCTGGGCGACGGAAACGTCGAATTCGAGCACCGCATTCGGCGGGATCGGCCCGCCGGGGGGAACATTGTCGCCGTAGGCGAGCTCGGGCGGCAGCCATATGCGGTAGCGGCCCTGCGGCTGCATCATCTGCAGCGCCTCGCTGAAGCCCGGCACGACCTGACCGACGAGCATTGGCGCAGGCCCTTTGCCGGCGGTCGAATCGAACACCGTGCCGTCGGTCAGCCGGCCCTCATAGTCGATGATCACGCCGTCATGGACGCCGATGCGCGGCCCGGATCCGGCCCGAAGCACCTCGATCTGCACCCCGGACGGCGTGGTGACCACTCCCGCGCGCTCGCCGTTGTTCGCGAGATAGAGCGCCGGGCTCTTGGTGCGCAGTTCGTCGGTGCCGGCCCAGGCGACCGCCGCCGCGGCGAGGCTCAGCGCGCCGAGCCCCAGCCATAATTTGAGCACCGTTCCCTTTTGCACGGGACGAAGCGGAACGGCGGTGACGGACATCTTCTCTATCCCGGCTGGTGGAGCAGAGGACCAGCTTCCGCCTCCGCTCGGTGGGCGAGGCGCCTAGCGGGCGCCGTCGCGCTCCATGCGCTTGCGCTCGAGCTTGCGCGCGCGGCGGATTGCGGCAGCGCGCTCGCGGGCGCGCTTCTCGGACGGCTTTTCGTAATGACGGCGCAGCTTCATCTCGCGGTAGACGCCTTCGCGCTGGAGCTTCTTCTTGAGCGCTCGCAGCGCTTGGTCGACATTGTTGTCGCGAACGATGATCTGCATAAAAGGTCTTTACTCTCCGATCGATGGGCCGTCGACGCCGCGTCAAACGCCGCCGTACGAAAACGCATTGAAATGGGTTCGCCACGGAAACTCATCCGCGCCGGTGCGCGCCGCCGATACCAGCCAGTCGTGTGATTTTCAAGCTGAAAGGCGCCGCACCGCCGCGTGCGCCCAGGACCACGAAGTGAAAAGTCTCCCTCCCGTTGGTTAACCAGTTGCTTACGCCTCACCGCTAAACCGCCTTGATGATTGTGGTGGGAAGTGGGGCGATGAACGTCAATTGGGCCAATCTGCGGCTGATCGCCGCCGTCCCCGGCTTGATGGCCGCGGCATCGTGCGTGCCGGCGAGCCACTTCGCCGCCGCCACCCCCACCGCGACCGCGCAAACGGCCGCACAGCCAAAAGGATCGCCGGCCGAGATGGCGGCGGAACGCAAGTTCTGGAAACGCGCCGGCGAGCTGCTCGCGCCGGTCTCGGCGACGCCCGCGACGCCCTTCGCCGCGGACGCGCAAAGCGACGAGGACCGCGCCCGCTCGCTCGATTGCCTCACCTCCGCCATCTATTACGAAGCCCGTTCCGAGCCTGAGGACGGCCAGCGCGCGGTTGCGCAGGTCGTGCTCAACCGCGTCCGCCATCCCGCCTTCCCCTCGACCGTCTGCGGCGTCGTCTTCCAGGGCAGCCAGCGTCGGACCGGCTGCCAATTCAGCTTCACCTGCGACGGATCGATGGCGCGCCGCCCGCGCCCGGACGTCTGGGAGCGGGTGCGAAGGATCGCGGTCGAGGCGCTGTCGGGCAGCGTCTATGCGCCGGTCGGCAACGCGACCCATTATCACACCACTGCGATCCTCCCTTATTGGGCACCCTATCTCAGGAAATCGGCGATCGTCGGCGCGCATATCTTCTACCGCTGGAGCGGCGGCGCCGGCGAAGCGTCTGCCTTCCGCCAGCGATACGGCGGCCTCGAGCCGGTCCGCACGAGCTGGACCGAAAGCGCCGAGGCGCTGCCGCAGGTCCATCGCGGCACGCCGCAGCAGGCGTGGTCGGAAGTCGTCCGGCTCGACGACGGCGCCGTCCGCGTCCACCGCGGCACTGCCGGTTCGCCCGACTCTGCCGGATCGGCCGTTGGTGCTGCTCCTGCGCGGTTCGCCGCAGAGACCCCGGTCGAAACGATCGAGGGCGCCGACGATTTCGGTGTCCAAGTGCATCGCGGAGCGACCCCCGCGGCCTAGCCTACACCGCCTCCTTCCACCCACGTTCCCAAAGCCGCGGATTGACCTTAAAGCCTGGTCGATGACCAAGCTCACGGTGAACGGCCAGCCGGTCCATTATCGCATGGATCCCCAGACTCCGTTGCTGTGGGCGCTACGCGACGCCTCCAACCTCACCGGCACCAAATATGGCTGCGGCACCGGTCATTGCGGCGCGTGCACCGTCAACCTCGACGGCAATGCGGTACGAAGCTGCCTCGTCCCGATCGGCCGCCTCGAGGGGAGCTTCGTCGTCACGATCGAAGCGTTGTCGCGCGAGCGGTCGCATCCGGTCCAGCAGGCCTGGGTGGCGGAATCGGTCCCGCAATGCGGCTATTGCCAATCGGGCATGATCATGGCGGCGGCGGCGCTGCTCGACAAGAATTCGAACCCGAGCGATGCCGACATCGCGGCCGCGATCACCAACATCTGCCGCTGCGGCACCACGCCGCGGATCATCGAAGCGATCAGGCGCGCGGCACGGGTCAAGGCCGGCCATGAGCGAATCGCCGCCGCGCCGCCGCCCGGAATCGACCCCGCCGACGCCGCGCGCGAAATCCCGGCACTGCGCCCGGTCACCGCCCCCACCTCGGGCGAAGAGATCGCCGAATAAGGATTCGGTCGCAGGCGTCGGCCAATTCTTTCTGATGGCTTTCCAACAAGTTCAGCCGGCGCTCATCGGCGTTCGTGCATTCAGCGCCGGTGGGCAGCGATCGTCGCTCGCCCGACTGTTAGGAGTGCCCCGATGCGAAAGGCATTGATTGGATTGATGGCGGCGGCGACGGCTTTGAGCCCGTTGGCCCCGGCCGCTGCTCAGAATTGGGGCGGCCGCGATTCGGCGCGCTCCGACCGGCAGCAGCAAAGGGTGGAACGGCGCGCCGAGCGCCAGGTGCAACGCAGCGAACGCCAGGTGCAGAGCGCCAACCGGCAGGTGCAGAGCGCCGACCGGCAGGTGCAGAGCGCCGACCGTCAGCTCCACCGCGCCGAGCGGCAGGTTCAGCGCGCCGACCGGCAGGTCCAGCGCGTCGATCGGCAGGCGCAACGCACCGCTCGCGGCAACGAAGCCGCGGTGATGCGC
>NZ_JAKFCG010000021.1:0-26969 GCF_036677245.1 Sphingomonas sp. | reverse complement strand
GCCCAGCCGCTTCTCGGTGGTCGTGCAGGGGACCGGGCCGGACGTCATCCTGATCCCGGGGCTGACCGCGTCGCGCGCGGTGTGGAAGGGGGTCGTCGCCGGCGTTCCCGGCTATCGCTACCATCTCGTCCAGCTCTCCGGCTTCGCCGGCGCGCCGGCACGCGGCAATGCCAGCGGCCGGGTCGCTGCGGCCACGGCTGCCGAGCTCGCGCGCTACATCGCCGCCGACCGCCTGCGCCGGCCGGCGCTGGTCGGCCATTCGATGGGCGGCACGATCGCGATGATGGTCGCTGCGCGCCATCCCGCGCTCGCCGGCAATGTGATGGTCGTCGACATGCTGCCGCAGCCCTCCGCCTTATTCGGCTCGACCGCCGAGGGCGTGCGCGGGCTCGCCGACAGCCTTGGCGGCCTTGCCGCCGCGCCGGGCGGGCGCGAGCTCGTCGCTTCGCTGATCGGCATGTTCGGCGACGGTAGCGCGGCGAGCGCGCGCAGCGATCCCGACGTGGTGGCGCGCGCGACGCACGAGCTTGCCGTCACCGATCTGCGGCCCGAGCTTGCGAAGATCCGCGCTCCCCTGACGGTGGTCTATGCCTCGCTCGATCCGCAGCGCCGGGCGCCGTTGGATCGGCTCTACGCCGCTTCCTATCGCACGAGGCCGGGCGCCAGGCTGATACGGGTCGACAACAGCGGCCACATGATCATGGCCGACCAGCCCAAACGCTTCCGCGCCCTTTTCGCCGAGTTTCTCCGCTAATACGGGGACACAACACTTAATTGACTCGAGTCATGGGGTGTGATCACCTTTCGGGCATGGCTCGCTTGGCCCGCATCGTCGTCCCTGATGTTCCGCATCATGTCACCCAGCGTGGCAACCGCGGCCAGGAGGTGTTCTTCGGCCCGCAGGATTATTCCACGTATCGGGGTTTGGTGCGCGAAGCGTGCGAACGGCAAGGCGTGCGCTGTCTCGCCTGGTGCCTTATGCCCAACCACGTCCACCTGATCTTGACGCCGCCGTCGCCGGATGCGCTTCGCGCCGCGCTCGCCGAAGCCCACCGGCGCTATGCGCGTCGCATCAATCTCGCCAAGGGCTGGACCGGCTATCTGTTCCAAGGCCGCTTCGCCTCCTATCCGATGGACGAGGCGCATTTGATGGTCGCGCTACGCTATGTGGAGCTCAATCCGGTTCGCGCCGGGCTTGTGGCGCGCGCGGAAGAATGGCCGTGGTCGTCGGCGCGGGCGCATGTCGACGGCAGCTCCGATGGCCTGACCGACCTCGCGGCGCTCGCCGGGGTCCATCCGAACTGGCGGGCGATGCTGCAATCGGGCCTGGAAGCAGGCGATCTCTCCCCCGAAGCGGAGGCAGCGATCGAGGCCGCTCAACGCACCGGCAGGCCGTGGGGCAATGCCGCTTTCCTCACTCGGCTCGAGCGGGAGACGGGGCGCAGCTTGGCCCGGCGGAAACCGGGTCGCAAGCCACGCGACGCGGCTCCGAATTAAGTATTGTGTCCCCGAATTAAGCGGTGGCCGGATCGAGGATCGTGTCGACCGCCTGCGGCAGCAGGTCCGGATAGTCGAGCGTGTAATGGAGGCCGCGGCTTTCCTTGCGCGCCAGCGCGCAGCGGACGATCAGCTCCGAGACTTCGACCAGGTTGCGCAGCTCGACGAGATCGGGCGTCACTCGGAAATTGCCGTAATATTCCTCGGTCTCGTCGCGCAGCAGCTTGACCCGGTGGAGCGCGCGCTCGAGCCTTTTGGTGGTGCGCACGATGCCGACATAATCCCACATGAAGCGGCGGATCTCGCGCCAATTATGGTGGACGATGACCTCCTCGTCCGAATCGGTGACCCGGCTTTCGTCCCACGGCCGGATCGCCGGCGGCGGCGGCAGCGCCTCCCAATTGCGCCCGATGTGGCGCGCGGCGGCGAGCCCGAACACCAGGCATTCGAGCACCGAGTTGGACGCCAGCCGGTTGGCGCCGTGCAGCCCCGACTGGGTCACCTCGCCGGCGGCGTAGAGGCCGTCGAGATCGGTGCGCCCGTCGAGATCCACCATCACCCCGCCGCACGTATAGTGCGAGGCGGGCACGACCGGGATCGGTTGCCGCGTGATGTCGATGCCGAGCTCGAGCAGCCGCGCGTGGATGGTCGGGAAATGCTCGCGCACGAACTCGGGATCGCGGTGGCTGATGTCGAGATGGACGAAATCGAGCCCGAGCCGCTTGAGCTCGTGGTCGATCGCGCGGGCGACGATGTCGCGCGGCGCGAGCTCGGCGCGCTCGTCGAACTCCGGCATGAAGCGATGGCCGCTGCCTGGCAGCTTGAGCTGCCCGCCCTCGCCGCGCATCGCCTCGGTGATCAGGAAATTCTTGACGTCATGGTTGTAGAGACAGGTCGGGTGGAATTGGTTGAATTCCATGTTCGACACGCGGCAGCCGGCGCGCCAGGCCATCGCGATGCCGTCGCCGGTCGAGCCGCGCGGGTTGGTCGAATAGAGCCAGGCGCGGCTCGCGCCGCCGGTGGCGAGGATCGTCGCGCGGCTGGTGAACAGCGAGACCCGGCCCGTTTTCGCATCGACCGCATAGACGCCCCAGACGTTGCGCTCGCTCCCGGTGCTGCTGGCGCTGCCGCTCTGGCGATGGCGCCCGGTGACAAGATCGATCGCGACCATGTGCGGGATGAGCGTGATATTGCCGTGTGCGGCGGCCGCCTGCTCGAGCGCCAGCTGGACCGCGCGTCCGGTCGCGTCGGCGACATGGACGATCCGGCGGTGGCTGTGCCCACCTTCCTGGGTGAGGTGCCAGCGCTCCGATTCCCCCGGATTGAACGGGACGCCGAGCTCGGCAAGCCGCTCGATCGCGGCCGGCGCATTCTCGACGACATATTCGACCGTGCGGCGGGCGTTGAGCCCCGCGCCGGCGACGATCGTGTCCTCGATATGGCTTTCGAACGTGTCGCCGACATCGAGCACCGCCGCTATCCCGCCCTGCGCCCATGCGGTCGATCCGGCCGAGATGTCGCCCTTGGCGAGCACCGCTACCTTGAGGTGCGAGGGCAGCTCCAGCGCGGCGCTGAGCCCGGCCGCGCCAGAGCCGATGATGACGACGTCGAACGCGCGATTAGCCATGGCGTGAGCGCATTCGATCGGACGGGGCCTTCATCCGGCGCATTGTGCCGCGGGCCGGCCCGGTCCGTGCTGCGACGCCCCCCGGCATGGCTCAGCCCGCTGCCGCTGCGGCGGCGGCCGCATTCGAGGCGTCGGAGGCGCGGGTGAGGTTGAGGAACACATCCTCGAGATCGGCCTCGCGGGTCGAGACGTCGACGATGCCATAACCTTCCTTCTGGAGGGCATCGAGCACCTCGCCGGCATTCACCCTGTCCTTGCGATAGGTGATCGCGAGCGTGCGCTCGGCGACTATCTCGATCTTGTCGAAGCACGAGGCCTGCGGAGCGCCGTTGAGGTCGCGGTCGACGACGACCTCGACCGCTTTCTCCTGCGCCATGCCGAGCAGGGTGCGGGTCTCTTCATTGGCGATCACGCGGCCGTGATTGATGATCGCGATGCGATCGCACAATTGCTCGGCTTCCTCGAGGTAATGGGTGGTGAGGACGACCGTCACGCCCTCGGCGTTGAGGCTGCGCACATATTTCCAGAGCTGCTGGCGAAGCTCGATGTCGACACCCGCCGTCGGCTCGTCGAGCACCAGGATCGGCGGCGAATGGACCATCGCCTTGGCGACCAGCAGCCGCCGCTTCATCCCGCCCGACAAGGTGCGCGAATAAGCGTTGGCCTTGTCCTCGAGGTGCACCGCGCGCAGCAGCTCGCCGGTCCGCCGCTGCGCCTTGGGAACGCCGTAGAGGCCGGCCTGGATCTCGAGCGTCTCGAACGGGGTGAAGAACGGATCGAAGAGGATTTCCTGCGGGACGATGCCGATCGAGACCTTGGCGTTGCGCGGGTGCTGGTCGATGTCGAAGCCCCAGATCGACGCGCTGCCCCCGGTCTTGTTGACGAGGCCCGCGAGGATGTTGATCATCGTCGACTTGCCTGCGCCGTTGGGCCCAAGCAGGCCGAAGATCTGGCCGCGCGGGACATCCATGCTCACCCCCTCGAGCGCGCGTTTGCCGCCGGCATAGGTCTTTTCGAGATTGCGGATCGAGATGGCGGCATTGGTGTCGGGCATGTGGAGCGCATAGCCGCTTGCGCGGCGTCCGCAAAGCGCGAGGCGTGGAAAGCCATTTTCGTGTTCCGTTCCGCGCAATGGGCGGGCTCCGCCAGCCTTGATCGCCGCGCCATTTACCTTCGGCGCTAAACTCTCGTTCACGCTTTGCGCTTAGGCTCGCCGCCATGCACCGTTCTTTGCACCTTGTATCGCTGTCGAGACGGGCACTGTTGCTTTCGGCGATCGGCGCGGCGTTCCTCGCGCTGGTCGCCATCAACGGTCCCGTCATCGCCTGAGCCTTCCGGCCTCCGGCTCCTCGACCAGCACGTTGCCTGCCTCCGCGGCCGTTGCTAAGGCCGCCGCCATGGATCCGTTCGTTCCCGAAATCTCCTATGTCGCAACGCCGCGCGTCGCCTGCGACGGCGCGTCCGAAACCCATCCGGCGCTAGGCCACCCGCGAGTCTACATGCAGATCGACGACAAGGGCTATGTCGACTGCGGCTATTGCGATCGCCGCTTCATCCTCAAGGGCGGCCCGGCCGACGTGCCGAGCGATCGCGCCCAAGCCTGAACAGGGCGCCCTGAATAAAGCCGGTTTTCGCCTGTCGAGGATGGATAACCGCCGCGGGCGCTCTATATCGTGGCTATGACCAGCATCGCCGATCCCCGCCGCTTCCTCTACCGCAACGATGGCCTCGATCCCGAAGCCGCCAAGCGCCTCACCGCCGAAGCGCTCGCGCAATGCGACGACGGCGAGCTCTATCTCCAATATACCGCCTCGGAGAGCTTCAGCTTCGACGATGGCCGGCTCAAGACCGCCGACTTCAACACCCATGCCGGCTTCGGGCTGCGCGGCGTCTCGGGCGAGACCACCGCCTTTGCCCATGCCAATGAGCTGAGCGAGGCGGCGATCCGCCGCGCTGCCGAGACGATGGCGGTCCTCGATCCGACGAAGTCGCCGCCGGCCGCGCCGCCGCGCCGCACCAACGCGACGCTCTACACCGACATGGATCCGCTCAGCCTGGTGCCGTTCGCGCGCAAGGTCGAGCTGTGCCAGCGCATCGATGCGGCGGCGCGCGCGCGCGATCCGCGGGTCAAGCAGGTGTCGGTGTCGCTCGCCGGATCGTGGAGCGTGATCGACATCGTCCGCGCCGACGGTTTCGTCGCCCATGACGTCAGGCCGCTGGTGCGGCTCAACATCCAGATCGTCGTCGAGCAGAATGGCCGGCGCGAGAGCGGCTATCACGGCATGGGCGGGCGCAGGCTCTATGACGATCTGTTCGAGGAGGCGACCTGGAACCGCGCGCTCGACATCGCGCTGGCGCAGGCGTTGGTCAATTTGGACTCGGTTGCCGCTCCGGCCGGCGAGATGAATGTCGTGCTTGGTCCCGGTTGGCCCGGCGTGCTGCTGCACGAGGCGATCGGCCACGGCCTCGAGGGCGATTTCAACCGCAAGGGCACGTCGGCTTTCTCCGGGCTGATCGGCGAGCGGGTCGCCGCTCCGGGCGTGACCGTGGTCGACGACGGATCGATCGGCGGACGCCGCGGCTCGCTGTCGATCGACGACGAAGGCACGCCGACCCAGGCCAACGTGCTGATCGAGGACGGCATCCTCAAATCCTATCTCCAGGACCGGCTCAACGCCCGGCTGATGGGGGTCGAGCCGACCGGCAACGGCCGCCGCGAAAGCTTCGCGCATGCGCCGATGCCGCGCATGACCAACACCTTCATGCTGGGCGGCAAGGAAGAGCCGGGCGAGATATTGGCGCGGGTGAAGAACGGCATCTACGCCAAGAGCTTCGGCGGCGGCCAGGTCGACATCACCAACGGCAAGTTCGTCTTCTCCTGCACCGAGGCGTACAGGATCGAGAACGGCAGGCTCGGCGCGCCGCTCAAGGGCGCGACCCTGATCGGCGACGGCCCGACCGTGCTCACCAAGGTCGCTGCGATCGGCAACGACATGGCGCTCGACGAGGGCGTCGGGATCTGCGGCAAGGGCGGCCAATCGGTGCCGGCCGGCGTCGGCCAGCCGACCTTGCTGGTCGAGGGCCTGACCGTCGGCGGGACCGCCGCCTGACCGAGCCCGCCTGGATCGACGAGGTCATCGACTTCTGGTTCGCGCTGCCGAGCGAAAGCTGGTGGGATAGCGATGCGGCCTTCGACGAGCAGGTCCGCGAGCGTTTCCTGCCGTTGTGGAAGGAGCAAAGGCAGCGGCTGCCCGCCGATTTCCTCGGCTCGCCGAAGGCGGCGCTCGCCGCGGTGATCCTGTTCGACCAGCTGCCGCGCAACATGTTCCGCGATCATGCCGAGAGCTTCGCGACCGACCATCTTGCGCTTGGCATCGCCTCGGCGGCGGTCGATCGCGGCTATGACGAGGATCTGCCGCCGCAGCAGCCCGCCTTCCTCTACATGCCGTTCGAGCATAGCGAGCGGCTCGAGGATCAGCAGCGCTCGCTTCTGCTGTTCACCGCGCTTGGCGATGCCGAGATGCTGCGCCACGCCCGCCTCCACCACGATCTGATCGCCCGCTACGGGCGCTTCCCGCACCGCAACGCGATGCTCGGCCGGGCCCCGCGGCCCGGCGAGCAGGACGCGAGCATCGCGCCCTTCTGATGGCGCTGGTCGAGCTTCACCGCTTCTACAGCCAGATCGAGGCCGAGCTGGCCGCGTCGTGGCTCGAATCGGAAGGCATCGAGACAATGCTGTTCGACGCCGCGACGCTCCCTGCTGCGGTGGTGACTGGTTTTCGGCTGATGGTCGAAGAAGGCGACAAGCAAGCGGCGCTGCGGCTGCTGGAGGGAAAGGGCGCAATCTGATCCTTCAATCGGATTCGTCGGGGCGGACCAGCATTGCGGGGAGACCCGTCAGTCGGCAAACTGCTCGAATGTGGTACCTCGCACTCAAGGCGGCGCTGTCGGGCATCCTCATCGCCGTCATTTCTGAAGTGGCAAAACGCTATCCGGGAATAGGGGCGCTCATCGCGTCGCTACCGCTCATCTCGGTCCTTGGAATGATGTGGCTCTGGCACGACCGTCCCGACCCGCAGAATATGGCCGCGCACGCCGAGGCGACGTTCTGGTTCGTGCTGCCGTCGCTGCCGATGTTCCTGCTTATCCCGCTCCTTCTCCGTCAGGGGGTCGGGTTCTGGAGCGCGCTGATTGCCGGATGTGTCCTCACCCTCTCGCTCTACGCCGCGATGACGTTGGTCGCGCCACGCTTCGGCTTGAGGCTTTAGTCGCCACAACCCGGTGAGGATCTACGACGCCCTGTAGTTCCTCAACGCCGACAAATCGTATCCGGCGCCTCCCGCTTTGCCGATGATCTCCTCGACGTCGTCGCCGGCCTTGAGGCGCGCGAGCGCCCACAGGTAGGTCGAGCGCGTGCCGGCGGCGCAGAAGCCGAGCACCTTGCCGTCGGCCGTGTCGAGCGCTTCGCCCATCGCCTCGACCAGGTCGGGCGAGAGGCCGCCGGCGACCGGGATGTGACGATAATCGAGCCCGGCCGCGCGGGCGGCGGCCTCGATCTCCGCGCCAGCCGGCTGGCCGGGCTGCTCGCCGTCCGGGCGATTGTTGACGATCATCGTCACGCCGGCGTCGGCGGCCGCCTGGACATCCCCGGGTTGGATCTGGCCGGACACCAGCATGCGCTCGTCAATCTGCCGGAACATGGCTCACTCCCTCAAAATTGCCGATCACGTCGATAAACGCCTCGCCATAGCGTTCCAACTTGGCCGCGCCGACGCCTGAGATGCGGCCGAGCGCGGCGAGGCTGGCAGGCTTGAGCTCCACCATCTCGCGCAATGTGCTGTCGTGGAACACGACATAGGGCGGCACCCCCGCCTCCTTTGCGAGATCGCGGCGGCAGGCGCGCAACGCCTCGAACAAGGGATCGTGGGCATAATCGTCCGCCCCCTCGCCGCGCGTGCGGCGGCTGCGGCGCTGCTTCTTGGGGGGCAGCACCAGCTCGAGCTTTTCCTCGCCGCGCAGGATCGCGCGCGCGCCCGGCCCGAACGAAAGCCCGCCATATTCGTCGGCGCGGAGGGCGTCGTGCGCGAGCAGGGCGCGCGCGACCGGCTTGATCAGGGCGAGATCGTCGGCGTCGGCGATGCCGAACACCGACAGGCGATGGTGGCCGAAGTTCTGGATCTTGTCGGTCTCGCGGCCGGCGAGCACGTCGGTGAGATGGCCGATCCCGAAGCGCATCTCGGTGCGGAAGGCGGCCGAGAGCAATTTGCGCGCGACTTCGGTGGCGTCGACCGTGGCCGGCGGATCGAGGCAATTGTCGCAATTGCCGCAGCGCGGAGGCGTTTCCTCGTCGAAATGGCGCAGCAGCAATGCGCGCCGGCACGTCCCGGTCTCGACGAACGCGCCCAAAGCGTTGAGCCGCTGGCGCTCGCCGGCGCGGCGGTCTTCGGCGACCTCGAGTTCGATCCGGCGGCGGGCGCGCGCGAAATCGTCGCCGCCCCAGAACAGCCACGCCTCGGCCGGATCGCCGTCGCGGCCGGCGCGGCCGGTCTCCTGATAATAGCCCTCGATCGACTTGGGCAGGCCGGCGTGGGCGACGAAGCGGACGTCGGGCTTGTCGATGCCCATGCCGAACGCGACCGTTGCCGCCATCACCATGGTCTCGCTGTCGACGAACGCGGCCTGGTTGGCGGCGCGGACGCGGGCCTCGAGGCCGGCATGATAGGCAAGCGCCGGCCGCCCGGTGGCTGCGATCTGCGCCGCGATCGTCTCGGTCGCGGCGCGGCTCGGCGCATAGACGATGCCGGGGCCCGGCTGCGCCGCAAGCAAGGTCTTGAGCTGCCCGGCAAGCCCGTCGCGCGGCCGGACGTGATAGCGGATGTTGGGGCGGTCGAAGCCGGCGAGGATTAGGCCGTCGTCCGGGATCCCGAGCTGGTGGAGCACGTCGGCGCGGGTCTGGCGGTCGGCGGTCGCGGTCAGCGCAAGCCGCGGGACGGTGGGGAAGGCGTCGAGCAACGGCCGCAGCAGGCGGTAGTCGGGGCGGAAATCATGGCCCCATTCCGAGACGCAATGCGCCTCATCGATCGCGATCAGCGCCAGCGGAATCCCGGCGAGCAGCTGGCGGAAGGCCTCGCCCGAGGCGCGTTCGGGCGCGGCATAGAGCAGGTCCAACTCGCCGCGCTTGAGCCGCGCCAAGGTTTCCTGGCGATTGTCGTCCGCCGAGGTCAGCGCCGCCGCCTTGATCCCGAAGGCATCGGCCGAGCGCACCTGGTCGTGCATCAGCGCGATCAGCGGCGAGATAACTAGGGCGGTGCCCCGCCGCGCGAGCGCCGGCACCTGGTAGCAGAGCGACTTGCCCGATCCGGTCGGCATCACCGCCAACGTGTGGCGGCCTGCCATCACCCGGTCGACGACCTGCCGCTGGACGCCGCGAAAGTCGGGGAAGCCGAAGATGGTGCGGAGGATGGAGAGCGGGTCGGTCACGGCACCCCAACTAGACTCTTAGAAGGCGCAAGCGGAAGCCATTGCGTCGTTTTTCGGGGGCGCCGCTTTATTCCGCCGCCTCGGCGGCTTCCTCCTGCTCGCGCTCGCTCTGCTGGCGGGTCCACATTTCGGCGTAGAGCCCGCCCTTGCGCAGCAATTGCGCGTGGGTGCCGCGCTCGGCGACCCGGCCCTCGTCGAGCACGACGATCTGGTCGGCGTCGACCACCGTCGACAGGCGATGGGCGATGACGATGCTCGTCCGCCGCGCGGCGACGTCGCGCAGCGTGGATTGGATCGCGGCCTCTGTGCGGCTGTCGAGCGCGCTGGTCGCCTCGTCGAGGATCAGGATCGGCGGGTCCTTGAGCAGGGT
Source organism: Sphingomonas sp. (assembly GCF_036677245.1). Lineage (GTDB taxonomy): Bacteria > Pseudomonadota > Alphaproteobacteria > Sphingomonadales > Sphingomonadaceae > Allosphingosinicella. The sequence continues at coordinate 16,995 of NZ_JAKFCG010000021.1, read as the reverse complement.
CCGCGCGATCGCCACCCTCTGCTTCTCGCCGCCCGACAATTTGAGCCCGCGCTCGCCGACCTCGCTGTCATAGCCTTCGGGAAGGGAGGCGATGAAGCCATGGATTGCCGCGCCCTTGGCGGCATCCTCGATCTCCGCCTGGGTCGCGCCGTCCCGGCCGTAGCCGATATTGTAGCCGATGCTGTCGTTGAACAGCACGCTGTCCTGCGGAACGATGCCGATCGCGCGGCGCAAACTGTCCTGCCGGACGGCGGTGATGTCCTGGCCGTCGATCGTGATCCGGCCGCCGGTCGGCTCGTAGAAGCGGAACAGGAGGCGCGACAAGGTCGACTTGCCGGCGCCGGACGGCCCGACCACCGCGAGCATCGTTCCGGCAGGAACCTCGAGGTCGATGCCCTTCAGGATCTCGCGGTCCGGTTCGTAGCCGAAGCGGACGTTCTCGAAGCGCACCGCGCCTGCCGTGACCTCGAGATCGGGCGCGCCCGGGCGGTCGATCACCTCGGCTTGTGTGTCGATCACCAGGAACATCTGCTCCATGTCGATCAGCCCCTGGCGGATATTGCGATACACCCAGCCGAGCATGTCGAGCGGCCGGAAGAGCTGGGCGAACAAGGTGTTGACCAGCACCACGTCGCCGGTGGTGAACATGCCGCGGCTCCAGCCCCACACCGTATAGGCCATCGCGCCGGCCATCATGACATTGGTGATCAGCGACTGGCCGATGTTGAGCCAGGCGAGCGAGACCTCGTTCTTGACCGCGCTGTGGGTATAGGCGCTCATCGCCTTGCCGTAGCGCCGCGCCTCACGCTCCTCGGCGTTGAAATATTTGACGGTTTCGTAATTGAGCAGGGAATCGACCGCGCGGGCGATGGCGAGATTGTCCTGGTCATTCATGTCGCGCCGCACGCGCGAGCGCCAATCGGTGACGATGCGCGTGAAGGCGATGTAGAGCACGACCATCACCAAAGTCGCGACGACCAGCCCGGGACCGAACTTCACTCCGAAGATGATGCAGGCCGCGGTCAGCTCGATGATCGTCGGGGCGATGTTGAACAGCAGGAAATAGAGCATCATGTCGATGCTCTTGGTGCCGCGCTCGACGATCTTGGTCAGCGCGCCGGTGCGCCGCTCGAGATGATAGCGCAGCGACAACCGGTGGACGTGGCGGAAGACGTTCTGCGCCAGCCGCCGCGCCGCATCCTGGCCGACCCGCTCGAACACCGCGTTGCGGAGATTGTCGAACAGCACGCCGGCGAAGCGTGCGCCGGCATAAGCGATCACCAGCGCCATCGCGAGGCCCACCGCCGGCTCCATCCCCGGAGCCATGCGGTCGATCGCCGCCTTGTAGGCGAACGGCATGGTCAGGGTCGCCGCCTTGGCGATGAACACCAGCACCATCGCAACGATCACCCGCGCCTTGAGCTTCTTCTCGCCGCGCGGCCACAGATAGGGAAGGAATCGCCGGATCGCGCCCCAGCCATCCTCCGGCCGCGTCGTGTCGCTCGTCTCTTCAGGGGGCATGTTCGTCTACGTAGTGATGCGTATCGCCCGCGCCAAGTTAATCCACGATTGTACATCGCTGGAGGCGAAACGACTGGAACTGCCGGATTCTCCGGTTGTTTAACTAATGTCAATTGGGAGTGACTGTGATGGGCCCGGCTTTGTTCGTGATTGCGATCCTGGGATGCGGCGAGGCCGAAGCCCCCTGCCGCCAGGTCGCGACGGCCGATGCACTCTACTCCACGCGCGCGGCGTGCACCGCGGCGACCCCCGCCGCGATCGAGCAGCATATCGACGCCGCTTATCCCGTTGTCGTCGCCGAATGCCGCCCGGCCGGCCAGAGGATCGCGCAGCAGGTGATGCCGTCCGACGTCCAGCTGCCCGATGCGCCGCGCACGGTGCCGACCCGCCGCGCCCACGCCAAACCGGCGAAATCGCTCGGCGCCTGACTCGAGACTCAATCGTGGTTCATCGAACCAAGATTGAGTCAAATTCCTTTTGTTTTCCGTGATTTCCGAGTCGTCAGGTGATTCCACCTGACTTGAAATCACTCTAGGGCCTTCCGCCCGCTTGTCCGAACGGCCTGCCCCAAGCATGAGGGCACGGAACGTAGTGCCGGAACCGGCATGCCGGACCGTTGTTGTCCTTGAAAAGGAGACGGCTGCGATGAGCAAGAGCCAGCACAGACACGATTCGATGCAATTCACCCAGAATCAGAAGAATGAAATGTCCGACGACCCGCGCGACGGCGCGCGCAATTCGGACACGCTCGGACGCGACGGGCCGCCAACCCCGGTCGAGCGCTCGCCGGAAGCGGAGGAGCAGGATCAGTCGGCGGTCGAGGCCTTGGGACGCAAGGGCGCCGGCGCAGGCAAGGCCTGACACGAAATCTCGAGCGATTGCAGCGGAAGGTGAGCAGGATGGCGGAGACCGAAACCATCGACATGATCCATGAGGATCAGCTGCCGGGCCACGAAAGCGAGCTCGAGCCGAAGCCGGATTGGCATCCGCGATACCCGGGGTCAGGGCGCCTCAACGGCAAGGTCGCGCTGATCACCGGCGCCGACAGCGGCATCGGCCGCGCGGTCGCGGCGCTCTATGCGCGCGAAGGCGCCGATATCGCGATCGCCTATCTGTGCGAGCACGACGACGCCGCCAAGACCAAGGCAATCGTCGAGAGCGAAGGCCGCAAGGCGATCACCATCGCCGGCGACATCGGCGACAAGGATTTCTGCGAGCGGCTGGTGGCCGAGTCGGTCGAGAAGCTCGGCGGGCTCGACATCCTCGTCAACAATGCCGGCGAGCAGCATGCCGACCAGGAGATCACCGACATCACCGAGGAGCAGCTCAAGCGCACGTTCCAGACCAACATCTTCGGGATGTTCTTCCTGACCCAGGCGGCGCGGCCGCACCTCAAGGCCGGCGCGGCGATCATCAACTGCACTTCGGTGACGATGTACCAGGGGTCAAAGGAACTGCTCGATTATTCCTCCACGAAGGGCGCGATCACCGCCTTCACCCGCTCGCTCTCCGAAAATCTGGTCGGCGAGGGAATAAGGGTCAACGCGGTCGCGCCGGGGCCGATCTGGACTCCGCTAAACCCGTTCGGCGGGGCCTCGCCCGAGAAGCTCAAGGATTTCGGCAAGTCGGTGCCGATGGGCCGGCCAGGACAGCCGAACGAGGTTGCTCCGAGCTTCCTGTTCTTGGCGTGCGACGATTCCAGCTACATGTCCGGGCAGGTGCTCCACCCCAACGGCGGCGTGATCGTCGGAAGCTAGCATGCTTGGAAGTCGGTTCGTCGCGCGGACGGAATCATGATATGGGCGCGTCCACCCGAGTCCCACTCGGGAAACGATGCAAGCGCGGGATGATACCGGCGCGGCGATAGGGGATGCGGGTGACGACCACATGCTGCTTTCGTTCGAAATGACCGCGTCGCGGTCGAGACGGCACCGCGCGAGCGCAGCGGATGGCGACTGAGGCGCAGGCCTCTCCGCTCGTCCACAGCGGCGTCGCACTGCTCGCACGCAAGCTGCGCGCGCGATACGATCAGCACCGAGGAGGAGCAGGTCCTCCGCGATGCGGTGAGCGAAGTGCGCGAGGTGCGGGCGGGCAAGGTCCTCGTCCGTCACGGCGCGCCGATCCACGAAAGCACCTTGCTCGTCGAGGGCATCATCTGCCGCTACAAGGATCTGTCGTCGGGCGAGCGCCAGATCCAGGAGCTGCATGTCCCCGGGGATTTCGCCGATCTCCACGGCTTCCTGCTCAAGCGGCTCGACCACAATATCGCGAGCGTCTCGCGTGCGGTGCTCGCCATCGTGCCGCACGACAATTTGAAGCGCATCACCGAGGATCATCCGCATCTGGCGCGGATGCTGTGGTTCTCGACGATGCTCGACGCCTCGATCCAGCGCGAGACGATCCTCTCGGTCGGGCGGCGGACCGCGCTCGCGCGAATCGCGCATCTGATCTGCGAATTGTGCATCCGGCTGCAGGTGGTCGGGTTGAGCGAGGGCGGCCGCTTCGCACTGCCGCTCACCCAGGTGGATCTTGCCGACGCGTCCGGGCTGACGTCGGTCCACGTCAATCGAATGCTCAAGCAGCTGCGCGATCAGGAGATGGTGACGTTCCGCAACGGCATCGTCGACATCCACGATTGGAAGCGGCTTGCGGGGGCTGCCGAGTTCGACCCGGCCTATCTCCATCTCGACTTCCAGCCGCGCTAGGTGGGCTTTCCTGTCGCTGGTAATGGCAGCGCTAAATATCGACGACCACATAGCCGCTTTTCGTCGTCAGCCGCTCCGCGATCAGCGCGCGATGGCAGCAGGCGGCGTCCTTCTCGAAGCACAGCAAGGCGACATTTTGCTCGCGTGCGACCGCATCGGCCTGTTCGAGCGCCAGCTGGGCCTCGATCGTCTGGAGCTGCTGCTCGTAGATCGCGTGCATTTCGGCGATGCGGCCGTTGCGCGCCGCCTCGCGGCCTTCCTTGGGCGTGCCGAGCGCGCGCAGGTGGAGATAGTCGATGCCGCGCTCCTTGAGCGCGCCGGCGAGCGCCGTCTTCGAAAAGCCGGGGCGGCGCGAGGCGGCGACTGCCCTGACGTCGACCAGCAAGGTGACGCCCGCCCCCATCAGCTCGGCGAGGAACTCGTCGAGCGTCTTGCCTTCATAGCCGATGGTTGCGAGCTGCCGGGCCATGCTGCTCCGCCACTGCCCGATTTTCATCGCGGCGCATAGGGAGCGCCCAGAGTATCTGCGCGCGAAGCGCTTGCTCGAGCTTGTGCAGCCCGGCGCGGTGCGCAGCCGCGCGCTTCGCCAGCAGCCGCATCAGCACTTGTTCGCGGCTGGTCGGGCGCGCGTGTGCGGCACGGCCGCCCGCGATCGCCTTGGCGAGCTTGAAGGACGTGCGATCCTGAGGTGACGAGGGCATGTTCATGATGCTGCTATCGCGGGAGCGACGGATTCGTTCCATTAAAAAGAGGGATAACAAAAGCTTAAGCTGAACCGCCACGCCGATTGGCGCAAACCGGCAGCTCCGGCGCACACGCTGTGGCGGGCCCCGCCAAGGGTTGCGGAGCCGGGCAACGCGCTTATGGTTGGGGCCAAGCCCCCAAACCTGGGCATAAGGAGTCTGCCCGTGCGCCTGACCGCCATCGCCGCTGCCTTTGCGTTGCTCAGCCTGCCGGTCGCCGCCGGAGCCGCGCTTAAGGTCGGAGCCACGGCCCCGAACTTCCGGACCCAGGGCGCGATCGCCGGCAAGCCGTTCACCTTGACCTTGCGCGAGGAGCTCAAGAAGGGGCCGGTGGTGCTCTATTTCTTCCCGGCGGCGTTCACCAAGGGGTGCACGCTCGAGGCGCATGAGTTCGCCGAGGCGAGCGACGATTTCGCCAGAGCCGGCGCGCGCGTGATCGGCATGTCCGCCGATCCGATCGACAAATTGGCGCGATTCTCGGTCGAGGAGTGCCGCAACAAATTCGCGGTCGCGACCGCATCGCCCAAGGTCATCAAGGCCTATGACGTCAAGCTGCCGCTGATGCCTGGTCGCTCGAATCGCACGTCCTATGTGATCGCGCCGACCGGCAAGGTGATCTACGCCCACAGCGATCTTGACTATCGCGACCACGTCAAGAACACGCTTGCCGCGGTCCGAAGCTGGAAGGCGTCCAAGCGGCGATAGCCGTGGCGGTCATGCGGCGCCGATCGGCCCCAAAAGCAGCACATGGCGAATAATATTCGTCGCCCGAACATGAAGGAGAGAAAAGATGATTGCGCGCAGACGGCTCGGCCGGAACGGACCTGAAGTCTCGGCGATCGGCCTCGGCTGCATGGGCATGTCCGCATTCTACGGCAACCAGGACGATGACGAGTCGGTCGCGACCATCCACCATGCGATCGAGCGCGGCATCGACTTCCTCGACACCGCCGACATCTATGGCCTCAACGAGGAACTGGTCGGGCGCGCGATCGCCGATCGCCGCGACAAGGTGTTCATCGCCACCAAGTTCGGCAACGTCCGCAAGCCGGACGGCACCTTCGCCGGGGTCAGCGGACGGCCCGAATATGTCCGCCAGCAATGCGAGAAGAGCCTCCAGAGGCTCGGCATCGAGGTGATCGACCTCTATTACCAGCATCGCGTCGATCCCGACACGCCGATCGAGGAGACGATCGGCGCGATGGCCGATCTCGTGGCGGAGGGTAAGGTCCGCTACCTCGGGATGAGCGAAGCCGGCGCGGCGACGATCAGGCGCGCGCACGCCACCCACAAGATCACCGCGCTCCAGACCGAATATTCGCTGTGGACGCGCGATCCCGAGGAGGAGATCCTGCCGACGGTGCGCGAGCTCGGCATCGGCTTCGTTCCCTACAGCCCGCTCGGGCGCGGCTTCCTCACCGGCGCGTTCAAGAGCCGCGACGACTTCCCCGAAGGCGACAACCGCCGCAATCACCCCCGCTTCAGCGACGAGAATTTCCAGCGCAACCTCGATGTCGTCGCCACCGTCAAGGCGCTCGCCGAGCGCAAGGGCTGCACCCCGGCGCAGTTCGCGCTCGCCTGGGTGCTGGCGCAGGGTGACGATCTCGTGCCCATTCCCGGCACCAAGCGGCGCCGCTATCTCGACGAGAATATCGGCGCGCTCGACGTGGTGATCACCCAGCAGGACAAGGACGAGATCGATCGCGTGCTGCCGCCCGGCGTCGCGGCCGGAATGCGCTATCCGGCCCAGATGATGGCGGCGCTCAACCATTAGGCTCATCGGCGTCGTTTCCGCGGCTTGAAGAGGCGGGCGGCGGCTGGCAAGCAGCCGCCGTGCTCGACGGTTCAAGCCCTTTTGTCCTGCTCGACGACGCGCGCGAGGCGGGGGCGGGGCCCGCGCTGCTCTACCGGAACCCGGTCGGCACGGTGGCGACCTGTGATCCCGACGAGGTGCGGCCGAGCCTTGCGCGGCTGCGCGAGGCGCTTGCGTCGGGGCTCCACGTCGCGGGCCTGCTGTCCTACGAAGCCGGCTATTGCCTCGAGGATCGGCTGGCGCCGTGGCGCGAGCCGTCGCCGCCCGCGGCGCCCCCCCTGCTCTGGTTCGGGCTGTTCGAGCAGTGCACCGAAATCCCGCCCGGAGAAATTGCCGCGCTCTTGCCCGCCGCCGGCGCGGCCTGGGCGTCGCCGCCGGTCCCGAGGATCGGCGGCGATGCCTATCGTGACGCGGTGGCGCGGGTGAAGCGGCATATTGCCGACGGCGACATCTACCAGGCCAATCTCACCTTCGCCACGGACGTGCATTGCGGCGGCGATCCGCTCGCGCTTTACGCGCTGCTGCGCGATCGCGCGCGCGCCGGCCACGGCGGCATCGTCTTCACCGGTGGCCATTGGCTGCTGTCCTTCTCGCCTGAATTGTTCTTCGCGCTCGAGGATGGCCTGCTCACCGCGCGCCCGATGAAGGGCACGGCGCCGCGCGGGGCCGACCCCGACGAGGATCGCGCCGCCGCCGCCGCCCTCGCGCAGGATGCCAAGCAGCGCGCCGAAAATCTGATGATCGTCGATCTGCTGCGCAACGACGCGGCGCGGGTCTCGCGTCCCGGCACGGTCAAGGTCCCCGAACTGTTCACCGTCGAACATTATCCGACCATCCACCAGCTGACCTCGCAGGTCACCGCGCAGCTCGCGCCCGAATGCGGCGCGGTCGACGTGCTCGAGGCGATCTTTCCGTGCGGCTCGGTCACCGGCGCTCCGAAGATCCGGGCGATGGAGCTGATCGCCGAGCTCGAGGCGCAGCCGCGCGGCGTCTATACCGGGTCGATCGGCAGGATCGCGCCGACCGGCGAGGCGCGGTTCAACGTCGCGATCCGGACGCTCACGATTGGGGAGGGGGCGCCTCGGGAGGGCGGGGGCCGCAGCGGCGAGACTTGCGCGTCGCTCGGTCTCGGTTCAGGCGTGGTCGCGGACAGCCGCGCCGACGAGGAGTGGCGCGAATGCCTGGCGAAAGGGGGCTTTGTGAGCGACGGGACGAGCAGCTTCGATCTCATCGAGACGATGGCGTTCGATCCGCACGAAGGAATCGCGCATCTCGAGCAGCATCTGCAGCGGATGAAGGCGAGCGCCGCAGAGCTGGGCTTCGAGTTCGATCGCCATCATGCCCGCAACGAGCTTCAGGCCGCCACCTTCCGCTTTCGCGACGCGAAAAAAATCAGGCTGATGCTGGCGCGCAGCGGCGCGATCGCGATCGAGAGCCGCACGCTGCCCCAACCGCCGGCGCGCCCGGTCGAGGTCGCGCTCGTCGATCTGCCGGTGCCCGCGAGCGATTTCCGCCTGCGCCACAAGACCAGCGACCGCGCCTTCTACGATGCGGCGCGCGCGCAGTCGGGATGCTTCGAGACCTTGTTCGTCGATCGCGAGGGCTTCCTCACCGAGGGCAGCTTCACGAGCCTGTTCGTCGAGCGCGGCGGCACCTTGCTGACGCCGCCGGCGTCGCGCCCGATCCTGCCGGGCATATTGCGCGCGCAGCTGATCGAGCAGGGCGACGCCGAAGAGGCGGAGTTGAAGCCAGCCGATCTCGACGGCATCTTCTACATCGGCAATGCGGTCCGGGGCCTGATGCGCGCACGCCTCGCCGGCTGACGGAGCCTCGCCTGATTGTTGCATTCGGCCGCGATGGAGGCGCCGATGATCGTCATTCGCCAGGATGATCTTTCCGGAGAAGCGACGCGGGGATTGGTCGCGCTGCACTTGGCCGAAATGCACGCCTTCTCCCCGCCCGGCCATGTCTTCGCGCTCGATTCCTCCGGGCTGATGGCGCCCGAGGTGACCGTCTGGACCGCCTGGATCGGCGAGGACATCGCCGGCATGGCGGCGCTGCGGCAGCTTCCCGACATCGGCGAGCTCAAGTCGATGCGCATCCACCCGCAATATTTGCGCAAGGGCATCGCGGCCGCTTTGCTCGAGCATATCATCGCCGAGGCGCGGGCGCGGGGCCTCGAGCGCCTCAGCCTCGAGACCGGCAGCGGGCCCGCGTTCGAGCCCGCGCTCGCGCTCTACCGAAAGCGCGGCTTCAGCGAAGGCGAAGCGTTCGGCAATTATGTCCGGAGCGACTTCAACCGCTTCCTGCACCAGCCGCTGGCGGGCCCAACACTTTGATAGAGCCAGATTGCGCCTTCGCCGAGAGGCCCCTCCACCAGCTTTCAGCTGGTTCCCCTCCCCTGCAAAAGCAGGGGAGGAATATTCCTCCCCCGGATTTCTGGGGGAGGGGGACCGCGTAAGCGGTGGAGGGGCTTCTTCTTCCCGGGCGCGGAGCGCTTCCACCTGTAGACGATCAGGCTCTGGCGGTCAGGCTCAGGCCGCTGAGGCGGCGATCGGGAAGCGCAGCAGCCGGTCGGAGAGCGGGACCAACGCCTGCGCCCGAGCGCCGACCGCGCGGGCGATCTCCGGGTGGTCGGCATCGAGGCCGCCGGTCAGCGCGCCGAAGGCGGGCAGGATCAGCTTGCGCTCGGTTGCGACGAAGCAGCGCCGCGACACCTGTCGCCCGCGGTGGCTGATGCGCAGCTTGGGGTGGAAATGTCCCGAAAGTTCAGGCTTGGACTCGATCGGATCGGCTTCGTGGCGCAGCAGCAGGCCGTCGATCTCGGCTTCCTCGACGACCGCGCCGCCGCAATGATCGGCGATGCCGGGATCGTGGTTGCCGGTGATCCACGTCCAGCGCGTGCTTTGGGTCAGCGCGGTCAGCATCGTCCGCGCGCGCTGGGGCAGGCGGTCGCAGCCGTGGCGATCGTGGAAGCTGTCGCCGAGGCACCAGATCTCCTCGGCGCGCGTCACCGTGACGAGCGCGGTCAGATCGGCGAGCGTGGCGATCGAATCATAGGGGGGGAGCATCTGCCCGAGACGCGCGAACCAGCTCGCTTTCTCGAGATGCAGATCGGCGACGAGCAAGGCCCTGCGCGCGGGCCAGAACAAGGCGCCTTGCGGCAGCGCGATCAGCTCATGCCCCGAGAACGAAAAGGGAACCATGAAGCCGCTATAGAGTGATTTCACGTCAGGTGGAAACACCTGACGACTCGGAAATCACGGAAAACAAAAGAAAGCTGGATTCATCCTGGTTTGATCAAACCGGGATTGAATCTAGCCTGCCCGTGCAGCTTTCAAGCGCCGGACGAGCGCGAGGTCATTCGGCCGCGGACGACCCCGTTGAGACCGCCGCGTCGCCGGCCGGAGACGCGTAAGCGTCGCGCGGCGCGGTGACCCAGAACAACAACACGCCGACCAGGAAGCCCTGGCCGACCAGTGCGAACGGGTTCTGCAGCTTCTTCTTCCAATTGCTCATGGTGACCGCCTCGTATCGAGTCGCTGTTGGATGATCGCGGCTAAACCGGCGCTGAACGGGCGGCGATGCGCGGACGACGAAAGTGCCGCGCGCGGCGACGAACAAACTCGTCTCTCGGGCTGACAAGAAAGCCGGCGCCGGTGGTCCGGCGCCGGCTCGTTAGGCCTCGGTGGCGGCTTCAGGCCGCCGCTTCGGCTTCGGCCTGCTCGTGCTGGTCCGTCGCGCTCGCCTGTCCAGCGCGCTCGTCGCGGCCTTCGAGCGTCTGGGTGGCGCCGCTGCCGATCTCGATCTTGCGCGGCTTCATCGCGTCCGGGATCTCGCGCACGAGGTCGATCGTCAGCAGTCCGTCCTGCAGATCGGCGCCGTCGGCGCGGACGAAATCGGCAAGCTCGAAGCGCCGTTCGAACGCGCGAGTGGCAATTCCCATATGGACGTAATTGCCGTCCTTGTTGCGATTCTCGGACTTGCGCCCGCTGATCACCAGCAAATTCTGCCGGGCGGTGATATCGATGTCGCCCGGCTTGAAGCCGGCAATTGCGAGCGTGATCCGATAGCGATCGTCGCTGACCTTCTCGATGTCGTAGGGCGGGTAATTGTCGGCCTGCTCGGCGCGGGCATTCTCAAGGAAATCGAACAGCCGGTCGAAACCCACTGTCGAGCGGCGATAGGGTGAAAAATCGAAGTTGGTTCTCATCTCATGTCCTCCTGTGAGCAACATAGGGCGGGGGCCGAATGCCAAACAGGACGCGTCCCCCGTCAGACGCCCGGAGACCTTAAGGTCCTCCGGTAACAGGGAATCTAGGAACCGAGGCGGCACGTTCAAGAGGTCGAAAGGAGAAAAGTGACGGAGGTGTCCGTGCAATCGGATCCTCGAAGTGGGTCGTTACTTCACCGCCGGCTGCGCCCCGGCCTGGGCCTTGGCGAGCAAGCGCAGCAAATTGCCACTCCAGATCTTGGCGATGTCGCCCTCGCTGTAGCCGGCCCGCCGGAGCCGGGCGGTGATCCTGGGGAGCGTGGTGACATCCTCCATGCCGAGCACGCCGCCGCCGCCGTCCCAATCGGCGCCGATGCCGACATGGTCGACGCCCATCACCTTGATCGCGTGGAGCAGGCTGTTCATGAACATGTCGAACGTGGCGCTGACGTACGGCCGCTTGGCATCGAGCGCGGCCGCATCGCGCAGCAGCTTGCGCTGCTCGGCGGGCGCCAAGGTCTGGAACTGCTCTTGCCGGTCGTGCAACGCGTTGCGGTCGGGATCACTGTTGAACGGCTCGAGATAGAGGCTGTTGAGCTGCATGACGCCGCCAGCGCGGGCGAGCTTGCGCAGCCGATCGTCGTCGAGGTTGCGGGGATGATCGAACATCGCCTTTGGCCCGGAGTGCGACAGGATGATCGGGGCCTTCGACAGCGCGAGCATCTGATCGAACGCGGCATCCGAGGCGTGGCTGGCATCGATCAGCATGCCGAGCCGGTTCATCTCGGCCACCCAGGCGCGGCCGAGCGGGCTGAGCCCGTTCCAACGCGGCTTATCGGTGGCGCTGTCGGCGAACTGGTTGTTCTTCGAATGGACCGGCCCGGCCATCCGCACGCCGAGCCTATGGAAGGTTTCGAGCAGGCCGAGGTCGGTGCCGAGCGGATAGCTGTTCTCGATGCTCTGATAGACGATCCTCTTGCCTTGCGCCGCGATCCGCGCCGCATCCTCGGGCTTGGTCGCGAAGGCGAAGACGTCGGGATGGCCGGCGACCATCCTCTGGATCTCGGCAGCGCGCACCAGCGCACCGCTGCGCGCGGCGGCATAGCCTTCCGGGGTCAGCGGCCCCTGGCGCGTGTAGATCACGAAGAAACCGCCATCGAGCCCGCCCTGCGCCATGCGCGGGATGTCGACCTGGCTGACGTCCCAGGCGTAATGATGATAGTCGCCGATGTCCCACCCCGGGCGGTGGAGCAGCGCCGGCGTGTCGAGATGGGTGTCGAGCACCAGCAGCTGCTCGTGCACCAGCCGATCGAGCGGGCTCACCTGCTCCTGTGCCGGGGCGCCGGCTTGCGCCTGAGCCTGAGCCTGGGCCTGGGCCAGGGGCTGGGGCTGCGCCTGCGCGGACGAAGCCAAGATCAGGCCGAGCGCGGCCGCCAATATCAAGCGCATAGTTTCTCCTGGTTCAGGCTTCCGCCGCGAGCACGAAGTCGCGTAACGCGCGCGCGTCGTGGAGCGCATTGTGCGGCACCCTGCTGTTCTCCGCCGTGCTGAAGCCCGGGCTGCTGATGAATTCGAACTTGAGGCTGCCGACCGGGGCGATGTCGCCGGGCCCAGTGACGAGCAAATTGCAGAAATGGGCGATGTCCTCGGGCCAGTCGGCGACGATCACCGGATCGCTGTCCGCCGCGAGATAATGGGCGACCTGGCGCGCCACGGCGGTGCGCGGCAGCTCCTCGCTGACGAAGCCGGGCGGCACCGAGGCGAGATAGGGAAGCACGTTGCGCTGAACCCAGCCGTGCGGCTCGGCGCTGATCGGCAGCACCGCATAATATTCCTGATCGCCATATTCGGGGACGAGCGCGAGGCTGATCAGCTCGCCGCCGTAGCCGTTGAATTCGGTATCGAGGAAATAGCGCATCGCCGACCCTTAATTGGGCGATGCGATGCGATCCAGCCGCGGCACGCGAAATTTGATCCCCACACCCTCCGCCGGCACCGGGCGAAGGCTCAATAGGAGTCGCGGCGCTGCTTGCGCTCGCGCTCCTCCTGCTCGCGCATCTCGCGGCCGCGCTTGCGGTCGGCCTCGGCCTCGCTGGTCGTGACCGCGTCGACGCCCGCGCCCACTGCCTTGACCGGCAAGGTGACGATGTCGACCGCGGTCTTGGCGATACAGGCGGGCAGCAGCGCCAAAGCGACACAAGCGACAGCGATACGCATAAACAGGCTCCTCCACCGGGAAAGCACAAAGCTTACAAGAGTTTACCTTTTTACGCGACAGGCTAATCCCGCCGCATCGCGATCTCGGCCAACGACTCCGCCTCGATCAAGATGTGGTCGTCGACCGTGCCGGTGGCGGTGCGTTCGCGGCCGATCATGACCAGCACCGGCACGGCCATCGGCGAAACCCGGTCGAGCGCGACATGGAGCATCGTCCCGGCGGCGCGGTCGAGCAGCCGGGCGAGGCGGCCGACGTCGGTCATCCGCTGCTTGGCATCGTCCCAGGCGGCGCGCAGCAGCAGATGATCGGGCTCGTAGCGCCTGAGCACGTCGTAGATGAGGTCGGTCGAGAAGGTGACCTGCTTGCCCGATTTGCGCCGGCCGGGGTGATGGCGCTCGACCAGCCCGCCAATCACCGCCACCTCGCGGAACGCGCGCTTCAGCAGGTTCGAGCCCTGGACCCATTCGACGAATTCATTCTCGAGGATATCGCCGGAGAACAGCGCGGCGGGATCTTCGACCGGATCGAGGCTGTAGCAGGCGAGCGCATAATCGTTGGAGACGAAGCCGAGCGGCTTGAGGCCCGCGCTTTCCATCCGCCGGGTGATCAGCATGCCGAGCGACTGGTGCGCGTTCCAGCCTTCGAAGCTGTAGGCGACCATATAATGGCGGCTTTCGTGCGGGAACGTCTCGACCAATAATTGGTCGGGATGGGGCAGCACCGAACGATAATCCTGCACCTCGAGCCATTCGCGCACGTCGTCGGGGAAGCGCGGCCATTGGCTGCGATCGTGGAGGAAGTGGCGGACCCGGTCGGCGAGGTTGGTGGTCATCGCCATGCGCGCCCCGACATAAGTCGGGATGCGGGCCGATTTCGAGGTCGCGTGGACGAACAGGTCGGTGCCTTCGATCTTCTCGACCTCGAGCACCAGCCCGGCGAAGAAGAAGGTGTCGCCGTTGCTCAGGGTCGAGGCGAAGAACTCCTCGACGGTGCCAAGCTTGCGGCCGTTGCGGAAGCGCACGTCGAGCAAAGGGGCGTCAACGATGATCCCGGCGTTCATCCGATGCTGCTGGATGAAGCGCGGATGCGACACCCGCCAGCTGCCGTCGGCGCCGCGGGTCAGCCGCTTGAAGCGGTCGTAGGCGCGAAGCGCGTAGCCGCCGTTCTCGATATAAGCGAGGATCTGCGCGAACAGCGCGTCGCTGAGCCCCGCATAAGGCGCCGCCGAGCGCACCTCGTCGAGCATCACCTGCTCATTGAACGGCGCGGCGCAAGCGGCCGCCATGATATGCTGCGCGAGGACATCGAGCGCGCCGGGGCGGAAGATGTCGGGATCGAGCTCGCCGCCGGTGATCGCGTCGAGCGCGGCGCGGGCCTCGAGATATTCGAAGCGGTTGCCGGGGACGACGATGCCCTGCGACGGCTCGTCGAGCCTGTGGTTGGCGCGGCCAATCCGCTGCAGCAGGCGCGAGGACCCTTTGGGCGCCCCCATCTGGATGACGAGGTCGACGTCTCCCCAGTCGACGCCGAGGTCGAGGCTTGCGGTGCAGACCAAAGCGCGGAGCCGCCCGTCGGCGATCGCCTTCTCGACCTTGCGCCGCGCCTCGATCGACAGCGAGCCATGGTGGATGCCGATCGGCAGATTCTGCTCGTTGACCGTCCACAGGTCTTGGAAGATCAGCTCGGCAAGGCTGCGCGTGTTGCAGAAGATGAGGCTGGTCTTGTGGGCCTCGATCTCCTTCATCACCTGCAGCGCCGCCCAGCGTCCGGAGTGGCCCGACCAGGGGATACGCTCGTCGTCGGGGAGCAGGATCGAAAGCTCGGCCTCGGCACCGGGATCGCCGATGATCACGTCGACCATCTCGCTGTCGCCGTGCGGCGCGAGCCAGCCCTGGAAGCTTTCCGGGTCGGCGATCGTCGCCGACAGGCCGACCCGCCGCATCGCCGGCGCGATCCGCTGCAGCCGCGCCGCCGCGAGGCTGAGCAGGTCGCCGCGCTTGCCGGTGGCGAAGGCGTGGATCTCGTCGACCACCAATGTCCGGAGTCCTGCGAACAACAGGAAGCTGTCCTCGTGGCTGAGCAACAGGCTCAGCGATTCGGGCGTCGTGAGCAGGATGTGCGGCGGGCGGACGCGCTGGCGCGCCTTGCGGTCGGCGGGCGTGTCGCCGGTGCGCGTCTCGACCCGGATCGGAAGGTCCATCTCCTCGATCGGGCCGATCAGATTGCGCTGGACGTCGACCGCGAGCGCCTTGAGCGGCGAGACGTAGAGCGTGTGCAGTCCCTCGGCGGGATGCTCGACGAGGTCGGCAAGCGAGGCGAGGAAGCCGGCGAGCGTCTTGCCGGAGCCGGTCGGCGCGACCAGCAAGGCGCTGCGGCCTGCGCGCGCGGCGGCCAGCATCTCGATCTGGTGGCGGCGCGGGCTCCAGCCTTTGGCGGCGAACCATTCGGCAATGACGGTCGGGAGCGCCGCCATTCAGCCGGTGGTTTCGCTCTCGCCGTTTCGGGCTGGTCCCGCCGGTCGGTTAAGGGGCATTGTCTTCGCTGCGCGCCCGGGCCGCTTCCTCCTCACGGTAGAGGTCGCGGGTCGCGCGCTCGGTGCGGTCGATGTCGGCCTGCTTGGACTTGCGGTTGCGCATCAGCGCCCAGGCGAGCACCACGACGAGCAGCAGCGGGCCGACGATATTCATGACCGCCCACAGGGCTCCACCACTATCCATCTTCATTCCTTTCGCTTCGTCTCCGCCGCCTCGCCTTGCGCGCGCGGCGCATACCTCCATATAGCTCACGATGGCCCGTCTCGGTTCCTGGATCGAGCCTTTTCCCGAAGGCATTTATATAGCGCCGGCCGACGTCTGGGTCGATCCGAGCCAGCCCAAGCCGCGGGCGTTGGTCACCCACGGCCACGCCGATCATGCCCGCGGCGGCCATGGCGAGGTGTGGGCGACGCCGGAAACGCTGGCGATCATGGCCTGCCGCTACGGCCCGCAGCCGGGAACGCCGGTCGCTTATGGCGAGGTGATCAGGCTCGGCGACGTCGACATCAGCTTCGTGCCCGCCGGCCACGTGCTCGGCTCGGCCCAGATCGTGCTCGACCACAAGGGCGAGCGGGTGGTCGTCTCGGGCGACTATAAGCGCCGCCCCGATCCGACCTGCGCGCCGTTCGAGCCGGTGCCCTGCGACATCTTCATCACCGAGGCGACATTCGGCCTGCCGGTGTTCCGCCACCCCGATACGCCGAGCGAGATCGACCGCCTGCTCGGCCGCCTCCACGCCAATCCCGACCGCTGCGTGCTGGTCGGCGCCTATGCGCTGGGCAAGGCGCAAAGGGTGATCATGGAGCTGCGCCGCCGCGGCCACCACGAGCCGATCTACATCCACGGCGCGCTGCAGCGGCTGTGCGAGCTTTACGCCGAGCTCGGCGTCGAGATGGGCGACCTGCGCCCCGCGACCGGCGCCGGCAAGGACGAGCTCAAGGGCAAGATCATCCTCTGTCCGCCCGGAGCGCTCAACGACCGCTGGTCGCGGCGGCTGCCCGATCCGATCACCGCAATGGCCTCAGGCTGGATGCGCATCCGCCAGCGCGCCCGCCAGCGCAACGTCGAGCTGCCTTTGATCATCTCCGACCACGCCGACTGGGACGAGCTGACCCAGACTCTGCGCGAGGTCGCGCCGCGCGAGGTGTGGGTGACGCACGGCCGCGAGGATGCGCTGATCCATTGGTGCGGGCTTCACCAGATCAAGGCGAAGGAGCTCAACCTCGTCGGCTATGAGGATGAGGACGA
>NZ_JAKFCG010000020.1:0-2070 GCF_036677245.1 Sphingomonas sp. | reverse complement strand
TGTCCTAGCACGGAAATCCCCGGTTTGCGAAGCGCGGGGAGGGCATGGCTGGCGGGCGAGGCCGTACACTGCGGCACGTCGACCTCCCCTGGGCCATTGGCGTAGCCCGGGGAAAGCGCGCCAGTCGGGCCCACCACCAGATCGTCGCGGTGGATCATTTCCGCCCGGCCGCTGATGCCGAGGATGACCATCACATCCGGCGACGAGCGGCCCTTTATTTTCTCGGCATCGTCAGCGTCATAGGCGACGAGGCCGCGGCCGATTTCGTGGGTATCGGGACCGCGCACCACCACGGCGTCGCCGCGGGCGAATTGCCCATCGACCCGGATCACGCCGGCCGGCAACAGGCTCTTGCCGGCGCGCAGCGCGCTCACAGCACCGGCGTCGATGGTCAGCGTGCCCTTCGGCTCCAGCGAGCCCGCGATCCAGCGCTTTCGCGCGGTGACGGGATTGGCGGGGGTCAGGAACCAGGTGCAGCGACCGCCGTCGGCGATGGCCTGCAGCGGATGCTCGATCTTGCCGGAGGCGATCAGCATGTGGGTGCCGGCGGTGGTGGTAATCTTGGCCGCCTCGATCTTGGTCTGCATGCCGCCGCGCGACAGTTCGGATTCCGCCGCGCCCGCCATCGCCTCGATCTCCGAGGTGACGGACTCCACGATCGGAATCAGTTTTGCGTTGGGATTGGCACCGGGCGGCGCATCGTAAAGCCCGTCGATGTCCGACAGCAGGATCAGCAGGTCCGCGCTCGCCATGGTGGCGACGCGGGCGGCGAGACGGTCATTGTCGCCGTAGCGGATTTCATTGGTGGCGACGGTGTCGTTTTCGTTGATCACCGGCACCGCGCGCCATTCCAGCAGCTTGGCGATGGTCGAGCGCGCGTTGAGGTAACGGCGGCGTTCCTCGGTATCCTGCAGCGTCACCAGGATCTGCCCGGCGCCGATGCCGTGATGCCCCAGGACCTCCGACCAGATCCGCGCCAGCGCGATCTGCCCTACGGCGGCGGCGCCCTGGCTCTCCTCAAGCTTCAGCGCGCCGCGCGGCAGTTTTAAGCGGCTGCGGCCAAGCGCGATCGAGCCCGACGAGACGATCAGGAGTTCGCGGCCCTCGCCATGCAGTTTTGCGATGTCGGCAGCCAGTGCGGCCAGCCATGCCGACCTGACTTCGCCCGCATCGGAGTCGATCAGCAGCGAGGAGCCGACCTTGACGACGATGCGGCGGAAGTTTTTCAGGCTGGGGCGGGTCATGGATGCAGTCGGATGAAGCGGGGTGTTGCGAGTTTTGCAGCCGGGGGGAACCGGCGCAAGTCAGGGCTGATGTCAGGGCTAACGTCAGCCCTGCGGGGTCGGCGACCACGGCTCGGCCTGGGCGGCGCCCTTGGCCTTGAGCGATACCGGGGCTTCGCCGATCACCTCGACCAGCGCCCGCAACGCGTCCTTGACGCCTTCGCCCGAGACCCCCGACATCAAGAGCGGGGTCTTCTTGGCGGCGCGCTTCAAGCGGTCTTTCTGCTTCTTCAATTCGTCCGGCGTCACCGCGTCGATCTTGTTGAGCGCGACGATCTCGATCTTGTCCGCGAGATTGCCTTCATAGGCGTCGAGCTCGGTCCGCACCGTCTTGTAGGCCTTGCCGGCGTGCTCGCAGGTCGCATCCACCAGATGCAGCAGCACGCGGCAGCGTTCGACATGGCCGAGAAAGCGATCGCCGAGGCCGGCGCCTTCATGCGCGCCCTCGATCAGGCCCGGAATATCCGCCAGCACGAATTCGCGGCCGTCGACGTCGACCACGCCGAGCTGCGGATGCAGCGTCGTGAACGGATAGTCGGCGATCTTCGGCTTGGCGGCGCTGACCACGGACAGGAAGGTCGACTTGCCGGCATTGGGCAGGCCGACCAGGCCGGCGTCGGCAATCAGCTTCAGCCGCATCCAGATCCAGCGCTCTTCGCCTTCCTGGCCGGGATTGGCGTTGCGCGGGGCGCGATTGGTGGACGATTTGAAATGCGCGTTGCCGAAGCCGCCATTGCCGCCTTCGGCCAGCACGAATTTTTCGCCGAGTGCGGTGAAGTCGTGGATC
>NZ_JAKFCG010000019.1:0-9668 GCF_036677245.1 Sphingomonas sp. | reverse complement strand
GCCGATGCCCATTACGGCCCGGTGGTCAATGCCGCGCACCGCAAGCGCATCGAGGACTATATCCAGCTGGGCATCGACGAAGGCGCCGAGCTGGTCGTCGACGGCCGCGGCTTCGCGCTGCAGGGCCATGAAGAAGGCTTCTTCATCGGCCCGACCTTGTTCGACCAGGTCAAGCCGAACCACCGCGCCTATCAGGAGGAGATCTTCGGGCCGGTGCTGCAGATCGTGCGCGCCGACAGCTTCGAGGAAGCGTTGCGGCTCCCGTCGGACCACCAATATGGCAATGGCGTCGCGATCTTCACCCGCAACGGCCACGCCGCGCGCGAGTTCGCCAGCCGGGTCAATGTCGGCATGGTCGGGATCAACGTGCCGATCCCGGTGCCGGTCGCCTATCACACGTTCGGCGGTTGGAAGCGCTCGGGCTTCGGCGACATCAACCAGCACGGCATGGAGGGCGTCCGCTTCTGGACCAAGACCAAGACCGTGACCCAGCGCTGGCCCGACGGCTCGGTCACCGGCGAGAATGCTTTCGTCATTCCCACCATGGGGTAAGGGAGCGCCGATGACCCAGTTCGACCTCACCGACGAACAGCGCCAGATCCAGGAGATGGCGCGGCAGTTCACCGCCGACGCGATCACGCCGCATGCGGCCGAATGGGACGAGAAATACATCTTCCCGCGCGACGTGATCCGGCAGGCGGCGGAGCTCGGCTTCGGCGCGATCTATGTGTCGGAGGAGAGCGGCGGGATCGGGCTGGGGCGGCTCGAGGCGGCGCTGGTGATGGAAGCGATGGCTTATGGCGATCCTTCGACCTCGGCGTTCATCTCGATCCACAATATGTCGGCGTGGATGATCGACCGCTTCGGCAGCGCTGCGGTCAAGGCCAAATATCTGCCGGCGCTGGTGACGATGGAGGCGATGGCGAGCTATTGCCTGACTGAGCCCGGCTCCGGCTCCGACGCGGCGGCGCTCAAGACCAAGGCGGTGAGGGACGGCGAATATTATGTCGTCAGCGGCTCGAAGGCCTTCATCTCGGGCGGCGGCGAGAACGAGCTCTATGTGACGATGGTGCGCACCAGCGACGACGGCGCGAAGGGCATTTCGTGCCTGGTGATCGAAAAGGACATGCCGGGCGTCAGCTTCGGCGCGCAGGAGCGCAAGCTCGGCTGGCATTCTCAGCCGACCGCGCAGGTCAATTTCGACGAGGTTCGCGTCCCTGTCGAAAACCTGGTCGGCGGCGAAGGCGAGGGCTTCCGCATCGCCATGGCCGGGCTTGACGGCGGCCGGATCAACATCGGCGCCTGCTCGCTGGGTGGCGGCCAGCGCTGCCTCGACGAATCGGTTGCCTACACCAAGGATCGCAAGCAGTTCGGCCAGGCGATCGCCGACTTCCAGGCAACCCAGTTCACATTGGCCGACATGGAAACCGAGCTTCAGGCGGCGCGCACCTTGCTCTATGCGGCGGCCGTGAAGGTTAGCGACAATGCTCCGGACAAGACCCGCTTCGCGGCGATGGCCAAGCGGCTCGCGACCGACACCGGCAGCTCGGTCGTCGATCGTGCGCTGCAACTCCATGGCGGCTACGGCTATTTGATGGACTATCCGATCGAGCGTTTCTGGCGCGACCTGCGAGTCCATTCGATCCTGGAAGGAACCAACCAGATCATGCGAGTCATCATCGCCCGGGACATGCTTCGCCAATGAGCGACCTGATCATCGAGATCGAAGGCAAGGTCGGGCGGATCAGGCTCAATCGTCCCGAAGCGCTGCACGCGCTGACCACCGACATGTGCAGCGCGATGATCGCGGCGCTGACCGAATGGGCCGACAATCCGACCGTCAAGGCGGTGATGATCGACCATGCCGTCGGGCGCGGCTTCTGCGCGGGCGGCGACGTCCGCGCGATCGCCGCCAGCGCGGCCTCCGACGGTGTTGCGGCGCGCGCCTTCTTCCGCGAGGAATATCGCCTCAACCATCTGCTGTTCACCTACCGCAAGCCCACGGTGGCATTCATCGACGGCATCGTGATGGGCGGCGGCGGCGGCATCTCGCTGCCCTGCACCTACCGCGTCGCGGCCGAGAACACGCGCTTCGCGATGCCCGAAACCGCGATCGGCCTGTTTCCGGACGTCGGGGGCGGCTGGTTCCTGTCGCGTCTGCCGGGGAGGGTCGGCCAGTTCCTCGGGCTGACCGGGGCGAGGCTCGACGGCGCCGAATGCCATTATCTCGGCATCGCCACCCATTATCTGCCGCACGCCGCGCTCGACGAGGTGAAGGAGCAGATCGCCGCACGGCCGGAGCGCGCAGAGGGCATCCTCGGTACGGCGAGCGTCAAGCCGCCCGCCGCGCGCATCGCCGACAATCTCGTCCACATCAACAAGGGCTTCGCCTCGGACCGGCTCGAGGACGTCATCGAGGCGCTCGACACCGAGGGCAGCGAGTGGGCGGAGACCGAGCTTGCGACCGTAAGGTCGAAAAGCCCTCTGTCGTGCAAGGTCACGCTGCGCCTGCTCGCCAACGGCGCGAAGATGCAGGATTTCGCCGACGAGATGCGCCAGGAATATGCGGTGGTCACCCGTATCGTGCAGCGGCCGGACTTCGTCGAAGGCGTGCGTGCGGTGGTGATCGACAAGGATCAGGCGCCGAAATGGGACCCGGCGTCGCCCGAGGGCGTCAGCGACCACATGATCGACACGATCTTCGCGCCGTTGCCCGAGGAAGAGCAATGGACGCCGCTCTCGAATGACGGCCAAACCGAAAAAAGCCAAATAGCAAAAAGGGCACCGCGATGAGCTATGAAACGATCCTGGTCGAGCAGCGCGGGGCGGTGACCTTGATCACACTCAACCGGCCGCAGGCGTTGAATGCGCTCAACAGTACCGTCCTTGCCGAGATGATCGATGTGTTCGCCGCTTATGAGTCCGACGAGAGTCAGCGCTGCGCGGTCGTGACCGGCAGCGAGAAGGCGTTCGCCGCCGGGGCCGACATCAAGGAGATGAGCGACAAGAGCTTCGCCGAAATGTACCGGTCCAATTACTTCCAGGCCTGGGACAAAGTGACCGCGACGCGCAAGCCGTGGATCGCGGCGGTGGCCGGCTACGCGCTCGGCGGCGGCTGCGAGTTCGCAATGATGGCCGATTTCATCATCGCTGCCGACAACGCCCAGTTCGGCCAGCCCGAGATCAAGCTCGGCGTCGCGCCCGGCATGGGCGGATCGCAGCGGCTGACGCGCGCGGTTGGCAAGGCCAAGGCGATGGAGATGTGCCTGACCGGGCGGATGATGGGCGCCGAGGAAGCCGAGCGCTCGGGGCTGGTCGCGCGGGTCGTCCCGGCCGCGAGCCTCGTCGAGGAAGCGCTCAAGACCGCCGAGACGATCGCGGGGATGAGTCCGCTCGCGGCGATGGCGAACAAGGAAATGGTCAACGCCGCCGACGAGACCAGCCTTGCCCAGGGCCTCGCGTTCGAGCGGCGGCTGTTCCACGCCTTGTTCGGCAGCGAGGACCAGAAGGAAGGGATGGCGGCGTTCGTCGCCAAGCGAAAGGCCGAGTGGAAGGGGCGCTGATCACGCCGACAGGCGGCTGCGCACCAACGCGACGAATTGAGAATATGCGTACGCAATTGGCGCGATTGAGAGGATTGGCATGGCACGGGTAGCATTCATCGGGCTCGGCAACATGGGCGGCGGAATGGCGGCGAACCTCGCCAAGGGCGGCCATGACGTGCGGGCGTTCGATCTTTCCGCCGACGCGCTCGAGCGGGCGCGCGAAAAGGGGTGCTCGGCGGTCGCTTCCGCCGCCGAGGCCGTCGCCGACGCCGACGCCGTCGTGACGATGCTTCCCGCCGGCAAGCACGTCCGCGACGTCTATGACGCGAGCGTGTTCGGCAAGGCTCCCACGGACGCGATCCTGATCGATTGCTCGACGATCGACGTCACCACCGCCCGCGAGGAGAGCGCGAAGGCGCGCGCGCAGGGCTATGAGATGGTCGATGCGCCGGTCTCAGGCGGCATCGCCGCGGCCGATGCCGGGACACTGACCTTCATGGTCGGCGGCAGCGAAGACGGCTTCGCCAAGGCGCGGCCCTATCTCGAGCTGATGGGCAAGGCGGTGATCCACGCCGGCGGGCCCGGCGCGGGCCAGGCCGCCAAGATCTGCAACAACATGCTGCTCGGCGCGTCGATGATCGCGACGTGCGAGACGTTCGTGCTCGCCGAAAAGCTCGGCCTCGACCTGCAGACCTTCTTCAACATCTCGAGCCAGGCGTCGGGCCAGAATTGGTCGATGACCAGCTATTGCCCGGTCCCCGGCGTCGGGCCCGAGACTCCGGCCGACCGCAATTACGAGGGCGGCTTCGCGACCGCGCTGATGCTCAAGGACCTGCGGCTGGCGATGGAAGCGGCCGAGAGCGTCGACGCTTATACGCCGATGGGCAGCCACGCCGAGGAGCTCTACACCCGCTTCCTCGAGCTCGGCGGCGACGGCAAGGATTTCTCGGCGATCATCAGGATGATCGCCGAGAAGGCGGATTAGGGCAGAGGAATGTTTCGTCGGGCGACGAGCGACGAGCGCTGACCTCGACAGTGCCAAGCCAAAAAGATGTGGCTTGGGCGTTCTGGATCCTACGCGCCGCTAACCTGCCCGCGGCACCCACTCCATCGATACGACGGCGCGATCAGACTCCCAGCCACCGCAGCCCGCCTGACAAGTCTTCGACGGCAAAATCCACCTGCAACACGCGCCGCCTGCCACCGCTCGTCGCCCGCTCGGACGCGTGGAGCACTGGTGTCGCATACACCCACACGTCGCCGGCCTCTGCCAGGCACGCGGCGGTCCCAAGTTTCCCGACCACGCTAGCGATGTGCCTCTCGGGGATAGGCCCGAGCCGATGAGACCCGGGAGCGATCAAGAGCGGCGCGTTGTTCGCTGGCACGGCGTCAAGATGGACCCGCAAGGTTACCATCCGCTCCAGCACGGACCAAGGCGGCTCTACGTGGATCATCTGCGCTTTGACGTTCCAATTCCGAAACCCGTGTACCTCAATCCGTTCGGCGACGGCGATGGTGCGGTCCTGATGCCAGCAGAGGGCCCAATTCGTCGCGGGGGACTTGTCAAAGAGGAGGGCCCGTACGGGCCGGTGGTCCGCGCCGAGCACGGTACGTGCAATCTTGCCGACGGGGCCAGTCGGGGCGAGAAGCCGCGGTAATCCATCCAGCCCGTGCAGCCTGATGCCAGGCTTGTCGGTCGGAAGGTGAGCCAGGCAGCCCCCGAGGTGATCCAACGTGATCGCATCGATAGCGTCCGTGTGCAGTTCAGCTCCGTCGCGGGCGAAGGTCAATGTCATCTATCGCTGCCTCGGGGTCGGAGCAGAATGCACCTCTTTGACCCATAACACAAAGTATGATAGTGATCCACGTCTCAATGTCCGGTGAGCGGCGAACCCGAATCTACACGAACCGCTGGTTCGCGAAATTCGCAAACCGGGAAGGGATCAGCAATGCGACGCTTGTCGCGGCCATCGATCAGGCCAATCGCGGCCTGACCGACGCCGATCTCGGCGGAGGCCTCATCAAGCAGCGCGTGGCGCGTGAAGGTGGAGGCAAGTCTGGCGGCTATCGCACTTTGGTCTTTTTCCGCCGTGAGCAGCGGGCCATATTCGCCTTTGGGTTTGCCAAGAGCGACAAGGCCGACCTCAGCGCGGTTGAGCTGCGGACCTACAAGCAGGCCGCAAAGATCGTGCTCGCGCTGACGCAGGAGCAGATCGATCGCGAAGTGCATGAAGGAAGAATGTTCGAGGTCAATGACGATGCCCAGGACCTATAAAAGCGAGGCGCTCGCCGCCGTCCACGAGATGATGGAAGGACTCCATGAGGCCGGAGCCATCGACAAGCGGACGCTGCGCGAATTCGACGAGACGTGCCTCGCCCCGGCGACACCGCTGCTGCCAGCAGAGATCAAGGCGATCCGCGAGGCGCAGCACGTCTCGCAGCCGGTGTTCGCCCGCTATCTCAACGTCTCGAAGAACCTCGTCTCCGACTGGGAGCGGGGTAAGAAGCGGCCCGGTGGCCCGGCGTTGCGCTTGCTCTCGATCATCCAGCGCAAGGGCTTGGCTGCGGTCGCATAGAGTGATTTCACGTCAGCTCGAGCTTGCTTCCGCGACCCCGTCGTAGGTCCAGATGTTCGCTTGGCTCACCGCCTCGATCAAACCCGCTCGACCACCATCGCGATGCCCTGGCCGCCGCCGATGCACATCGTGATCAGGCCGTAGCGGCCGCCGATCCGCTCGAGCTCGTAGAGCGTCTTGACCGTCAGGATCGCGCCGGTCGCGCCGATCGGGTGGCCGAGCGAGATGCCCGAGCCGTTGCGGTTCACCTTTTCCGGGTCGAAGCCGAGGCTCTGCGCGACCGCGCAGGCCTGCGCGGCGAAAGCCTCGTTCGATTCGATTACGTCGATCTCGTCGAGGCTGACGCCGGCGCGCGCGAGCGCGGCCGGGACCGCCTTGATCGGGCCGAGACCCATCACGCGCGGCTCGACTCCGGCATGGCCCCAGCCGAGGATCCGCGCCATGGGCGTCAGGCCCTGCTCTTCGACCGCACGCGCGGACGCCAGGACGACCGCGGCCGCGCCGTCGTTGATGCCCGAGGCGTTGCCGGCGGTGACGCTGCCGTCCTTCTTGAACGCCGGGCGAAGCGCGGCCATGCCCTCGATCGTCGCATCGCTGCGGACGTGTTCGTCGGCATCGAACATCCGGCTGCCTTTGCGCTCCTTGATCTCGATCGGCAGGATCTGGTCCTTGAACCGGCCCTCGGCCTGCGCGCGGGCGGCGCGCGCGTGGCTCTCGACGGCGACGGCATCCTGGGTCTCGCGGCTGATCTGATGCTCGGTCGCGATATTCTCGGCGGTGATGCCCATGTGGATATTCTCGAACGGGTCGTGGAGCGCGTCGATCATCGCGTCGACCATCTCGACCGAACCCATTTTCGCACCGAAGCGGACGGCGGAGACGACATGCGGCGAACGGCTCATCACTTCCGCGCCGCCGCCGATGGCGACGTCGCAATCGCCAAGCGCGATCATCTGCGCGGCCGAGATGATCGCCTGCAGCCCCGAGCCGCACAGCCGGTTGAGGGTCAGCGCGCCGGCTTCGACCGGGATGCCGGCGTTGACCGCGGCGACTCGCGCGAGATAGGCGTCCTTGGGTATGGTCTGGATGACCTGGCCGAGCACGACATGCTGCACCCGGTCCAGGGCGACGCCGCCGCGCTGTGCCGCTTCGGCGATCACGCGCGCGCCGAGCTCGGCCGGCGCGAAGTCCTTGAGGCTGCCGCCGAACGTGCCGATCGCGGTGCGGGCGCCTGAAACGATGTAGATTGGTTCCACCTGGCAGTCTCTTTCAGCTTCGCCGCATCCGCCGTATCGACGGGCGGCGCGTGATCACAATTTCTGTGTCAGTTCCGGCACCAGCTTGAATAGGTCCCCGACCAGGCCGAGGTCGGCGACCTGGAAGATCGGCGCGTCCTCATCCTTGTTGATCGCGACGATCACCTTGGAATCCTTCATTCCGGCGAGATGCTGGATCGCGCCCGAGATGCCGACCGCGATATAGACTTCGGGAGCGACGATCTTGCCGGTCTGGCCGACCTGATAATCGTTCGGCGCATAGCCCGCGTCGACCGCCGCCCGGCTCGCGCCGACCGCGGCACCCAATTTGTCCGCCAGCGGATCGATCGTTGCGTGGAATTGCTCGGACGATCCCAGCGCGCGCCCGCCCGAGACGATGATCTTGGCGCTGGTCAGCTCCGGACGCTCGTTCGCCGCGATCTCGGCCCCGACGAAGCTCGAAAGGCCATTGTCGCCGGCGCCGGCTGCGGTCACCGGCTCGATCGTCGCCGCGCCCCCCTCGGCATCGGCCTTGGCGAAAGCGGTGCCGCGGACGGTCAGCACCTTCTTGGCATCGCTCGATTTGACCGTCGCGATGGCGTTGCCGGCATAGATCGGGCGGGTGAACGTATTCTCGTCCTCGATCGAGAGCGTGTCGCTGATCTGCATGACGTCGAGCAGGGCGGCGACTCGCGGCGCGATATTCTTTCCGGTGGTGGTCGCGGGCGCGACGAACGCATCGTGGTGGCCCATCAGCTCGACGATCAGCGGCGCGACATTCTCGGGCAGCGCATGCGCATAAGCGGGAGCATCGGCGACGTGGACCTTGCCGACACCGACAATTTTGGCGGCGGCTTCGGCGACCGCGCCGACGCCCTCGCCGGCGACGAGCAGATGGACATCGCCGAGCTGCGTAGCAGCCGTCACTGCGGACAGGGTCGCGTCCTTCATCTGACCGGCTTCATGTTCGACCCACACCAGCACTTTCATCCACGGCTCCATTCGTCAGGCGGCCGATGCGGATCGGCCAAGCAAGGGTTAAGCAGCGACGCCCTAGAGCCTGATCCTCTGAGGTGGAAGCGCTTTGCGCGTCCGCCGAAAGCGTCAATCAGGCTCACCTCAAGTGTTGAGACCTTGATTCACGTTTCACGCTAATTCAGCCTGAAACAATAAGGTCTAGACCTGGGTCTATCGGGCGCGAGTGGTTTTGCGCGACTCACAAGATCCGGCACGCCTCGTCGAAATCGAGTCGGGGGTTGCGCGGGAACAGGCCTTCTTCGCTGCCATAGCCGATATTGCACAGGAAATTCGATTTCCAGCGCCCATCCGGGAAGAATTCGCCATCGACGCCGGCCGGATTGAAGCCGGACATCGGCCCGGCGTCGAGGCCGAGCGCGCGCGCCGCCATGATCAGATAGCCGCCCTGGAGCGTCGAGGCACGAAACGCGGTCTCCTGCGCAAGCGAGTCGTCATCCTCGAACATCTTGCCCATGTTGCGGCTTGGAAAGAGCTTGGGCATCAATTCGTGGAAGCGGGTGTCGTAGGCAACGATCACGCAGCAGGGCGCGCTCATCGTCTTGTCGACATTGCCCGAGGAGAGATGCGGCTTCAGCCTTTGCTTCGCCTCCTCGGACCGCAGGAACACGAACCGCGCCGGGTTCGAGTTGGCGGTGGTCGGCCCCCATTTCGCGAGCTCGTACAGCGCGCGAAGCTGGTCGTCGCCGAGCGGACGATCGAGCCAGGCGTTGCGCGTGCGCGCCGTGCGGAACAGCCGGTCCAGCTGATGTTCGCCGAACGATTCGGCCCCGGAACTCGGGGCCGCCGCAGCTTGGGGCTGGTCATCGGGCATCGTTTGTCCTTCGCTGTTCTGCGCGCGTGTCGTTGCGGCTAGCGTCATCGGGTGAATTGGGTCAAGCAAGGCAAGCCGGGGGTGAAAGAACGGACCAGAGATTCGGCGCTCCCCAACCGGCATTTTGCAGCAAGGAGAGAATGATGGTCAGTTATGCCACGGTTGGCTCCAACAACCTACCCAAAGCCGTTGCCTTCTACGACGAGCTTCTCGGCGTGATCGGGATGAGCAAATTGTTCGACCACCAGTCGGGAGGTCGGCTTTACGGCGGCGACAAGCAGGGGATGTTCGGCGTGCTCGGCCCCTATGACGGCAACGCCGCCACGGTCGGCAATGGCACGATGGTCGGCTTTGCGATGAAGGACCTCGACCAGATGGCCGCCTTCCATGCCAAGGCGATCGCGCTCGGCGGCACCGACGAGGGCGCTCCGGGCCCGCGCGG
>NZ_JAKFCG010000018.1:0-23226 GCF_036677245.1 Sphingomonas sp. | reverse complement strand
TGTCGCTCTACGGCCGGCTGGTCGAGCCTTCGGAGGTGGTCGCCCAGCTCGAGGCGGTCAGCGTCGACCAAGTCCGCGCCGTCGCGCGCCAAATGCTGAGCGGGCCACGCGCCCGCGCAACGATCGGCTTCCCCGCCGTCCGCGCGGCATGAGCTGCTGAAGCGGCCGGCCCAGATCCCGGCGATGAGCGCGGACCTTAGCCTCTCCTCGCTGATCGCCGAGCCGTGGAGCGATTATGCTCTGCTCGACAGCGGCCACGGCCGCAAGCTCGAGCGCTACGGCCGCTTCCGCTTCATCCGCCCGGAGGCCCAGGCCTTGTGGGCGCCGGCGCAGGCGCAATGGGACGCCGACGGCGAGTTCATCCCGGGATCGGACGAGGAAGGCGGCGGGCGGTGGGAATATGCTCGCCCGGTGCCGCGCGAGGGCTGGGAGATGAAGTGGGAGGAGGTGCGCTTCCAGGCGCAATGCACGCCGTTCCGCCACCTCGCCTTCTTCCCGGACATGGCGCCGCAATGGGCCTGGATGCGCGCGCGGCTCGGCGCGCGACCCGGCGAGCAACCGGGCGAGCAGGCCGAGGCGCTCAACCTGTTCGGCTATACCGGCGTCGGCACCCTGGCGATGGCCGCGGCCGGGGCGCGGCTCGTCCATGTCGACGCTTCGAAGAAATCGGTCGAAGCCGCCAAGCAAAACACCTTGCTCTCGGGCATGGCCGACCGGCCGATCCGCTGGATGGTCGACGATGCCGCGAAGTTCGTCGCGCGCGAGGTGCGGCGCGGCCGCCGCTACGACGGGATCATCCTCGATCCACCCAAATATGGCCGCGGCCCGGCCGGCGAGATCTGGAAGCTCGAGGAGGGCTTGCCGGAGCTGATCGCCGACTGCCGGCGGCTGCTCGATGCGAACAGCCGCTTCCTCGTCCTCACCGTCTATGCGGTGCGCATGTCGGCGCTCGCGATCGGCGAGCTGCTGCGCCAGACGCTCGGCGATCTCGGCGGGACCATCGAATGCGGCGACATGGCGGTGCGCGAGGAAGCGCGCGGGCTGCTGCTCCCGACCGCGATCTTCGCGAGGTGGTCGAAGGATTAGAAGCGTAAAGCGAAGAGGTGGATACCGGCCTTCGCAACCAGCAATGCGGGACCGCTGCAAAAGTCCCAATTTACCCAAAAACCGTTCGGCCTGAGCCTGTCGAAGGCCTTTTCTTCTCTGGAGCAAGAAAGGAAAGCGGTTCGACAAGCTCACCGCGAACGGAGTTTTGTAGCGGTCCCGCAATGCGGCGGCAAACCTTCTAGAAACTGCGGCCGGCGCGTATCGCAGCGCCCGTCACGAACGGCGCCGCCGCGACCAGCAGCAGCGACACGGCCGCCAAGAGTTTGAGCGCGCCCGCTGCATTCTCCTGCTCGGCGAGGCCGGCGCCGAAGATCAGGATCGGCACCGCGAGCGGCAGCATCAGCAGCCCGGCGAGCGCGCCGCTCCCCCTCAGGCCCGCCGTGAGGCCCGCGACCATCAACGTCAGCGCGGCGAGGCCGGGCGTTCCGACCATCAGCCCCAGCTCGAGGCGCTGAAGCAGCGCGGCCGGAAGCTTCATCAGCGCGGCGGCGGGGATCGCGGCGATCATCAGCGGCGGGCCGAAGCTCAGCCAGTGGCCGACCAGCTTGGCGATCGCGACATTTTCCTCGGCCAGGCCGCGCACCGCAAACTGATCGAGCACGCCGTTGGCGCGATCGGGCTCGATCAGCCGCTCGACCGGAAGCAAGGCGGCGAGCAGCGCCGCCATCCACAAGGCGCCGCCGCCGGTGCGCGCCAGCAGCGGCCGGTCCGGCCCGACCGCAAACGGGAACAGCGCCGCGACGAGCAGGAAGAAGATCAGCGGCAGCAACATGTGGCCGCCGGTGCCCGCGAGCCTCAGCTCGCGCAGGATCAGCGCCCTCATCCGCCGAGCCGTACCAGGGCCGCATCGTCGAGGCCGAGCGGCTGGTGCGAGGCGGCGAGCACCGCGCCGCCGCGCGCGCGTTGCGTTGCCATCGCCGCACTGAGCAGCGCCTGCCCCTCGCTGTCGAGCGCATTGGCGGGCTCGTCGAGCAGCCACAGCAGGGCCCCGCTCGCGACCACCCGCGCCAGCGCCGCGCGCTTGCGCTGCCCGGCCGAGAGCATCCGCACCGGCACTTGGCTGAGGTGCGCGATGCCCATCGCCTCGATCCCCGGCGCGGCGGAGACGCCGTCGAGCCGCGCCCAGAAGCCGAGCGCCCGGCCGAGCGTCAGCCTTTCGTCGAGCGCCGCCGCCTCGTCGGCGAGCGCCGGCCTTCCGCTGCGCATCACCTTGCCCGCCGCCGGGCGGAGCAGACCCGCGACGATCCTGAGCAGCGACGATTTGCCGCTCCCGTTGGGCCCGCCGACGATCGCCGCGCCGCCGGGCCCGAGGCGCAGGCTCAGGCCCTCGAACAGCAAGCGGCCGCCGCGCAGGCAGGCGAGATCGTCGAGCGCGAGCAACGGCGCTGCGCTCACCCCTGCTCCTCGATCGCGTGCATGTCGCCGTCCGACAGGCCGAAATGGTGGCCGACCTCGTGGACGATGACATGGGTGATCAGCGATTCGAGCGTGACCCCGGTCTCGACCCATTCGTCGAGCAAAGGGCGGCGATAGAGGTGGATGATCGCCGGCATCCGGCCGGAATCGAGCGACGATTGCTCGCCGACCGGGCGGCCGGTGTAGAGGCCGGTCAGCTCGAACGGATCGTCGATGCCGAGCTCCGCGAGCACCGCCTCCTCGGCGAACTCGTCGATCCTGAGGACGACACCGTCGAGATGGGCGCGGAACGGCTCGGGCAGATGCGCGATCGCAGCATCGGCGAGCCGCTCGATCTCGGCTGCGTCGGGGGCGAGGGTTTGACGATTGCTCATTGCCAAGCGACATAAAGCGCAAGCGCGCGCGGCGCCAGTTATGGCGCGGCGCCAGACAGAGATGGGCAAGGGAGCAGCAACATGGTGGCCAAGCTCAACATGCAGCAGCGCGAAGAGGCGCTCGCCGGCCTCGACGGGTGGGACTGGGACGTCAAGCGCGACGCGATCGCCCGCGCGTTCACCTTCCGCGATTTTTCGGAGGCGTTCGCGTTCATGACGCGGGTCGCGATCGCCGCCGAGAAGGCCGACCATCATCCCGAATGGTCGAACGTCTACAACCGGGTCTACATCCTCTTGACCACCCATGAGGCCGGCGGCCTCACCCAGCGCGACATCGCGCTCGCGAAAACCATCGACACATTCGCCGCCGCGCTTGCCCAAAGGGATGGCGGGCTCTAGATCGCCCCGTTCCAGAGCATGCGGAGCGGTGGCCGAGTGGTCGAAGGCGCTCGCCTGGAAAGTGAGTATACGGCAAAACCGTATCGAGGGTTCGAATCCCTCCCGCTCCGCCATCCTGCTTCGCGCCACCGAGCCGCGCAGGATTCTCCCGAACCCGTCGGCGAAGCAGGATGGCGGAGTGGGAGGAGCTGAAGAGCGCTCCAGGTTCGGAGTCGGAGCGGCGCCTCGCGCCGCGGAGACGGGCGAGCAAAGCGAGCACAATCCCTCCCCATCCGCCAGAAAAAGGCTCCCGTTTCGGGGGCCTTTTTTCTGGCGGATGGGGCTGGGACGAGAAGCCTTTAGGTTCGAGCCTGGTCAAAACAGCAACCAAGAGGCCCCGAGCGCACACACTGCCATCAACAGTGTCGCTCCGCCGAGAACGAGGAGCGGGCGCGCACCCTGGGTTGCGATCTTGGGCATTGGCGAGCGGATGCCCGCGGCCGCCACTGCCGCGATGACCATCAACGAACCGGAATCGGCCATCAACATATCGAGCCGATGTGGAATGAGGCCGGTCGAATTGATCGCGGCGAGGGCGAGAAAGCCAAGGACGAACCATGGGAAGTTGCGCCACACCCGTCCCATCTTCTCGCCCGACGGGAAAACAAGGCCGACGATTGCAAGCACCGGCGCAAGGAGGGCGACCCTCGCCAGCTTGACGATGGTGGCATTCTCTCCCGCGCTATCAGAATAACCGAAGCCTGCGCCGAGCGCCTGTGCGACGTCGTGGATCGAAGCGCCGAGGAAGAAGCCCGCCTGCCGATCGCTCATGTCCAGCCAATGCGCGAGAATGGGGTAGAGGAACATCGCAAGCGCGCTCATCGCCGCGATCCCGATCAGGACAATTGTCAGTTCAGCCCTATTCACCCGCCGCTCGCCAAGAACGGCGGCCAGGCCCAGTGCGGCAGACGCCCCGCAGATGGCGACAGCCCCGCCCGCCAGCACGCCAAATGCGGATCCGTAGCCGAGGAGGCGGGCGAAAAGGACGCCGGCGAGCATCGTCACCGTCAGGATCAACGCGATGGCGAGCAGGGTAAGTGGTCCGAGATCGGCGATCTGGCCAAGAGTGACGCGTGCGCCGAGGAGAACGATGCCGAACCTCAGCAGCCGGGTGGCGGCAAAGTCGAGGCCAGGCTGTAGCCTCTTATCGGCGCTCAGGAAATTGAGCGACAGCCCGATCAGCAGGGCCATCAGGGTTGCCGGGGCTCCGTAACGCGCTGAAATGAACAGCGCAGCCAGTAGGGCGAGAAGCGTTACGAGCAGCCCCGGGAAATGAGCCCGCAACGGTGCCGGGCCGGGTCCGACGAGTTCGCAATAGAGATCGGCCGCCATCGGAAGGTCAGAGGGATATCCTGCCCCGCCAGCGGACCGGCCCGGCTTGACAGCCTCGTTATCGATCTTGCTAGCGGTCACTGGGTCTTTGTTCTGCGCATCGCCATGCTGCGACGAATGGCTCTGATTGAGGTTTGCGATTTCTATCCATGAGCTGCCGCTTCCATGACCCCGCTGAATCCGTTTCTGGCAAGCGTGAACAGCTTCGTCGAGTCACATGACCATATGCGGCCGGGTACGCCTTGGCGAGCCCGCTCCGCATGCTGGCGAGCAGCGCATCATGTTGAGATTCTTGTTCACAACGGGCGCGATAGAAAAGCAGCCTGCCCGCATCTGAATAGGTCGTTGCGGTCT
Source organism: Sphingomonas sp. (assembly GCF_036677245.1). Taxonomy (GTDB): domain Bacteria; phylum Pseudomonadota; class Alphaproteobacteria; order Sphingomonadales; family Sphingomonadaceae; genus Allosphingosinicella. The sequence goes on along the minus strand of NZ_JAKFCG010000018.1, from coordinate 18,205 downwards.
ATGTCCAATGTGCACGATGATGAAGTTGATTGACGGGCTACATCAGTCGGCTTACTGGGCGTCGAAATGATCAACGCAGCACTCCTGTCGGCCCAAAGCCACCACACCGCCATCACCGGCGGCGCGCGTGCGTTCGTCGAGTCGGGAGCAGCCGTATTCGTAGCGACATTCCCAACGGGAGTGGCGCCCGGCTCTGGCTAATGATCTGAACCAAAAATAGATCGGAAAATCAGAACCCTCGCTCCCTCCCGGAGCGGGGGTTTTTCTTTGTCTGCAACCTAGGAAGCAAGCTCATGTCTGATTGCATTCACGTCGAGTTCCAACCCGCCGTCACGGCTGTTCCGAACATCCTCGAGGTGATCGGCGACTCGGGCTTTTGGCTTCGTGGCCTCCGCTTGATCCCGTGCGGCGGTGAGCAACGCGCCACGCTGACGGTGGAGCTCGACGGCGACGGCGAGGGGTCAGCGCTCGATACGCTCCGCGACGACTTGCTCCGGCTCGAGAGCATCATCGAGGTCATCCACCACGCCCAACCGAAACGATAATCGCGCCCGTTGCCCCCTGAAAAAAGGAAAAAAAATGAATATGACCGACTTCACGACTCTGGTTCCCGCTCCTCCCGGGCGGTTCGACGGCATAAGCCGAAGCTATACTTCGGCCGCCGTCGAGCAGCTGCGAGGATCCATTCCAATCGATCATACCCTCGCCCGGCGCGGTGCCGAGCGCCTTTGGCACCTCCTCAAGGCGCGCGACTATGTCCATGCGCTTGGTGCGCTATCGGGCAACCAGGCGATGCAGATGGTGCGCGCCGGTCTCGAAGCCATTTATCTGTCGGGCTGGCAAGTCGCGGCGGACGCCAACACCGCCGGCGCGATGTATCCCGATCAATCGCTTTATCCCTCGAATGCGGGCCCTGAGCTGTGCCGCAAGATCAACCGCACGCTGCAGCGAGCGGATCAGGTCGAGCATAGCGAGGGCAACGTCTCGCGCGATTGGTTCGCACCGATCATCGCGGATGCGGAGGCGGGGTTCGGCGGACCGCTCAACTGCTTCGAGATCATGAAGGCCTATATCGAGGCGGGCGCCGCCGGCGTTCATTTCGAAGACCAGCTCGCTTCGGAGAAAAAGTGCGGCCATCTCGGTGGCAAGGTCCTCATCCCGACCCAGGCGCATATCCGCAATCTCGAGGCGGCGCGGCTCGCTGCAGACGTTTGCGGCGTGCCGACCGTGCTGATCGCCCGCACCGATGCCGAAAGCGCAAGGTTGCTGACGTCCGACATCGACGAGCGCGATCGGGAATGGCTGACGGGTGAGCGCACGCCGGAAGGCTTCTTTCGGCTCCGGCCCGGCACGGGCGTCGACCATTGCATCAAACGCGGCATCGCCTTTGCCGAACATGCCGACCTCATCTGGTGGGAGACGAGCAACCCCAATCTCGACGATGCGAAGCGGTTCGCGGAGGCGGTGCAGAAGGTCCATCCCGGCAAGATGATGGCCTATAATTGTTCGCCAAGCTTCAATTGGGAAGCGAAGCTGGACGAGGCCACCGTCGCGCGTTTTCAGCGTGAGCTCGGGGCAATGGGCTACAAGTTTCAATTCGTCACCCTGGCCGGGTTTCATCAACTCAACCACGGCATGTTCGAGCTCGCGCGCGGCTATCGCGATCGCGGAATGGCTGCCTATGTCGATCTGCAGCGGGCAGAATTCGCGAGCGAGCGTCACGGCTACACGGCGACGCGCCACCAGCGAGAGGTTGGCACCGGCTACTTCGATCTTGTCGCCGAGGCCGTCTCCGGCGGCAAGGCCTCAACCGTCGCGCTCCGCCAATCCACCGAAGCCGACCAGTTCCAGAACCGCACCATCGCCGCCGAATGACAGCAAGAGGAGTGAAGCCAATGACCGAGCCGCAAAGAACCCGCGCCGTTTTCGCATCGGAAGATTTCCAGCTGATCAGAACCGCCGTTTTGCATTACCTCAAGGAGGTCGGGGCCAAACCGGAAGCGGTGAAGTTCGCCAATCTCTATCATCGGCTCGGGCGCATAGTGTGATCCTAGGGTCGCCATGATCCGTGTGGATCGGTAAACCTTGAACCGGGGAAGTGGGGCGGCGGCTGATCCGATAGGCGGATGAAACGAAGCAGCAGCCGTTCGCCTCGGGGGCCTTTTCTGGCGGGAGATGCGTTTACGGGACGCCTGCGGGGCTAAGCTCCCGTCGATGAGCGGGTGACGCGTGTGACCCGAAATCATGACGCCGCGTCTCTCCACCAAGATACAGCCTCTTCACGGTTTCGTCCTTGAGAAGTTCGCTCGCCTGGCCTTCGAACACGACATGTCCGTCGATCAGGACATAGGCGCGTTCGATCAGGCGGAGCATCTCGTAGACGTTCTGGTCGGTGATCAAGACGCCGACGCCCGTGGCCTTCATCGTTCGGATGAGATCGGCAACTTCGGTGATCGTGAGCGGATCGATGCCGGCAAAGGGTTCGTCGAGCAGGATGATCGACGGGTTTGTCGCCAGGGCGCGGACGATCTCACAGCGCCTGCGTTCGCCGCCGGAGAGGAAATTGGCCGATCGGTCACGAAGATGGTCGAGATGGAAATCACGCAGCAATTGCTCGAGACGTCGGGCGCGTTCGTCCGGCTCCGGTTCGGATATCTCCAACAGCGCTTCGATATTCTCTTCCACCGTCAGGCCACGGAAGATGCAGGGATCTTGCGGAAGGTAGCCCAGGCCCAGCATCGCTCGCCGGTAGGTCGGCAGCAATGTGATCTCGGTGCCGTCGAGCAGGATGCGTCCGGAATCGGGCTTGATCAATCCCAATATGGCTTGAAAGCAGGTCGTCTTGCCTGCTCCGTCCGGTCCGAGCAAGCCGACCAGCTCGCCCTCGCGGACCTCCATCGAAAGGCCGTTGAGCACCGTCCGCTTGCGAAATCTTTTGTAGATGTCGATGACCTGGAGGCCGTGTGCAACCGCTCGGTTCAGCGGCGCAGTCGGCACCTCGCGAGCTATTGCCATTCCGTCTAGCGTCTTCATTCGCCGCCCATCATCGATCGCGTCCGGCCAGCCGCCGGCACCGGCTGTACTGTGGCGAGCGGGCGCTCGACCGACGATCCGCTAAATTACGTAGGCGCGGCGCGTTGAACGCAGGGGTCAGGCCCAGGATTGGACCGGACGCTGCGGGATTTCTGATACGACTTTGAGGATTCGGCCCCAGCCCGAACGGGTGTTCCTCCGCGAAAAAACGGCGGGTTCATCCGATGCTCCTCGCCCCGTGTTGGGCGCATTTTCGGGGAAACATAAGAGGAGCGCCCAAGATGATCCGTATGAGCAAACGCCAATCGCTCTTGATCACCGTTGCGATGATGGCGAGCGGAATGACTTTGTCCGCTTGCGCCACCGAAGATTATGTCGATCAGCATATTGCCACCGTGAACGCGCGTATCGACGAGACGAACAGGGGACTCGAAGGTGCGAACGCCAACATCGGAACCCTTGGCCAACGCCTCGATGCGGTGGACAGGGCCGCGCAGGACGCGTTGCAACGATCGGATGTTGCCGCACGGGCAGCGCAGGCCGCTTCGGCCCAGGCAATGGAGGCAAATCGCAAGCTCGAGACGCTGGGCCACACGGTGGGCCATCTCGAGCGACACCACGCACGCAAGACCTGGAGCGATGTCAGCAAGAAGAAGCGGTCGAAGCGGCGTCGTCGCTGAGCGGATTCCCCGCACCAGCCTGTCCAGACTCAATCCCGGTCTGATCGAACCGGCAGTGAGTCCAATTGTCTTCTGTTGTCCGTGATTTCCGAGTCGTCAGGTGATTCCACCCGGCTTGAAATCACTCTATGGGGTGGACGGGCTGTTGCGGGCCCGCTTTTCTAACTGCGCGGCAACTCAAGAGCCGCCTGGCGATCAGCAAGCCGGGCGGCCTTTCACCAGATCACGCATTTCAAGGCGGCACTCGAGCGACTCCCGAAGTAAATAGGTTGGGCGACATCCAATCGAGCGTTCTCAATCCTGAGATGCAGTCGACATTCCCGCCGCCGAAATCGCTTGTGCTCGCGAGCCAAGATCATCCGCTGATGGTGCGAGTAAACAGGGCGTGGCGGATGACCGTAAAGGAGGCGGCCATGTCTCAGTATTATCCTGGGGCGATATAGGTACTTTTCTGGATGGGCGCGACTGCCGCAGGCACCTAATTGTTGAAGTGCGGCCTCTCCCGCATCCCTCCACTAGCCCGGCCAGTAATGGCCGGGCGCTTTTTTGGTGCGTCCACGCCCGCTTGAGCGGGAAGCGGGCCACGCCCGCTTGAGCGGGAAGCAGGCCACGCCCGCAGATCGGGAAGTAGGCCTGCTCCATGCGGCTGCATGGTATGCGATGGGCTATGACAACATCGCTGTTGCGCGCGTGTGTCAGGAGGCGCACGGCGACAAGCAAGGTTCAATGTGTTGACGAGCAGCTAGTTTCCAGATGCGCGTTCCGGTCCGGGCTTTCGTGGGCGCCGCGTGCGCGCATTGGTCGTAGCACCCCTGGTGCTTGGCTTAGCCGACGGTGCGCTTCCGGCGATCCTGCGGCCAAGGCCTATCTGCCGCGCGATAGTTCGCCGCTTCTCCGAATAGTTGGGCGAGACCATTGGGTAGTCGGATCCGAGGTTCCATTTTGCCCGATATTGGGAGGGTGTCATTTGATGGTCAGTCTTGAGGTGCGGCTTCAGCATCAAGACTTTCTTGCCATCTTCCAGGCAGATGATGAAGTCGGGCTTTACCGACGATCGTCGCGGGACGGCCGGCTGCTGTGGCCGCACAGGCTGTGCTTTCACGCCCGAGCCACGGAGCGCGGCGTAAACAGCGCCGATCAGTCTGGGGAGGTCGACCACTGCGACCGGGTTATTCGACACGTGCGCCGCGACGATGTCCGTGGTGAGCGTCAGCAATGCTTCTGAAGCCACATCAGCCATTCCGGTCTTCTCCTTTAGATACAGACCGCGTGGCTCGAAAAGCGCGCGAGAAAGTATATACTACACATTATTCAGGGAGCTCGTTGAGAGCCTCTATATCTCCGGTTACAAGTGGGAAACCGCGGCCGCACATTCTGTGCACCAAAGTCGGTGTGTGATCGCAGCCATCGGACCTCAAGCGCCAAAGGAGGTTCGGAGTGGCACCGATCGTCCGCGATGCAATAGTTGCAGCCAATGGCAGGCTGACGACCCTCCCCACGTTTCGCCTTCCGGTCTCTCCTCATCCCGGATTGCCGCGATTTCAGGGTCAGGGTTTTCCCGAATGGTTTGGGCGCCAACGGTGACATATTCATCCTGAAGCAAGGTCGACATTCGCCCAGAGGTGGTGAGGTTTCCAGAAGGTGTGTGATGCGGCTAATCGTGGATGAGCAGGTCGCGCAGTCCAACAGCCGGGTCGGTGGCATACGGCTCACCATGCTAACCCTGCGGAGTATGGAAAACTGGCGCCTGGCATTCGATGATTGCGACAAGACCATGATCCTACTGGCGGTGAGTTCCATACTCGGTGAACGATTCACTCGAGGCGAAGAACTGGAAGAGCAATATCGGAGCCTCCGAGATACCTATCCGCAGAATCGCCTCCAACATTGCAACATCATGTCGATCGCCGCGGCGACAGGTTTCAATCGGGAAACGACGCGCCGCAAAGTGAATGAGCTGATCGACGAAGGAGTTCTGGTCCGCTCGTCACGAGGCGCGATGCGTTTCGCACCAGGCTACACCCAGGATCCGCACATCATGAAAATTGTCATCAGCCAGTTATGGGTGATCGCCCGGGTAACAAGCGAATTGATGCGGGAGGGCGTGATCCGGGCGGTTTGACGCGGCTGTGGCCGGCAAGGGTGAATCTGCCTCGCGGCGCGCTATTGCTGTGGCGACAGCGCGCTAACCCAAAATGACGGATCGCAAGCGCTCCAGCTCACACCCCAGCCTCTCCGCCAAGTCTGAAAATTCCTCCCGGAGATCCCGATCTCCTATCCGTGGCGTCATCAGCCCTAATACGCAAATAAGCATTTGAATCTCTTCTATAATTCCGTGCGGCATGGGTAGATCTCGCAGATTATCTTCGGAATCGTTCATTGGGAGGGCATAGAGGCCAGCGATCGCTTGAGGTGGTGGGTTGGCTCATTTTGTGCGTCAACGTCGATGTATTGTGCGCGACGAACCGTAGGAAGGCGCGCTTTCCTATGGGGGTTCACAATGCAGTTGGTCGTCGATGAGCACAAAGCGAACGCGCATAGTCGACTTGCGAGCATTCGGCTTACGATGCTCACGCTCAGATGCATGGAGAATTGGCGCAGAGGCGTTGATGACTGTGAGAAGGCATTGATTCTTGTCGCGGTCATGGCGATCAGCGGCGAGCGGTTTACGCGGGGCGAGGAGCTCGAAGACGGGCTCAAAGATATTCGCAATGCCTTTCCGGCCGAGCGGCTGCCGCGATGCAATATTAGTTCCATTGCCGCAGCGATTGGACTCAATCGCGAGACCGCGAGACGAAAGGTGATCGAACTCGTAGAAGCCGGGCTTCTCTCAAGATCTTCTGACGGAATGGTCGGATTTGCGCCCGGGGTGCTGGAGACGGAAGCAACGGCGCAGCTCCTCCGTCGGCAATTGGAAGCTGTCGTACGGGCTATGAACGAGCTCATCCGGGATGGGGCTGTTCGATTCTGCTAGGTGGGACAGCGCGGATGTTCGGTTGACGCTGCTATTTGGCGTTGATGTCGAACAGATTGGCTTCATGCGGCGCGCAGGAAGCCGCTCAGCCGCTCGTTGATGATCGTTTCAGCCTCGACCATGATGCGGTCGATCAGTTCCTTGCAGGTCGGCACGTCGTTGATCAGGCCCGCGACCATGCCGCAGCTCCACGCGCCGGCATCCATCGTGCCTTCGTGCATGACCTTGGGATAGACACCTGCGACTTCGTCGATGATGTCCTCGAACTTCAGGTCGGCACCAAGCGCCTTTTCCTTTTCGAGCAGCCGCTCGACCGCTGCGTTGGTCAGCACCCGCTCGGTATTGCGCAGCGGGCGCATGACGAGGCGGGTGTCGAGCTCGCTGGCGGCGACGATCGCAGCCTTCACATTGTCGTGCACCGGCGCTTCCTTGGTGGCGATAAAGCGCGTGCCCATGTTCATGCCCTGCGCGCCCATGGCAAGGCTGGCCACCAGGCTGCGGCCATCGGCCATGCCGCCCGAGGACACGAACGGAATTTCCAGCTCATCATGCGCGCGCGGCAGCAGGATCATGTTGGGCACATCATCTTCGCCCGGATGCCCGCCGCATTCAAAACCATCGATCGAGACCGCGTCGCAGCCGATTGCCTGCGCCTTCAGGCTGTGGCGCACGCTGGTGCATTTGTGGATCACCTTGATCCCGGCGTCCTTGAGGTGCGGCAGCACTTCGGCCGGGTTGCGCCCGGCGGTTTCCACCACCTTGACGCCGCCCTTGATGATCTCGGCCACCAGCCCTGGATAATCGGGCCGGGTGAGCGAGGGCAGGAAGGTCAGGTTCACCGCAAACGGCTTGTCGGTCATATCCTTGCATTTGGCGATTTCATTGGCGAGCTTCTCGGGGGTGCCCAGCGTCAGTCCGGTGATCGTGCCCAGTCCGCCCGCATTGGAGACGGCGGCGGCCATTTCGGCAAAGCCGACATAGTGCATGCCGCCCTGGATGATGGGATGTTCGATGCCAAACATTTCGGTGATGGCGGTCTTCATTGGGTTTGTCTCCGGGGCGGGTAGTCGGGAAGAGGGGTTATCCGCGCGGCGGCGAGCCGCGTACCGCCGTCAGGAATTCCAGCCTGGTGCCGGCCCGGCGATGCTCGGACAGTGCCTGATAATCGGGATCGGCATACCAGGCACGGATCTGTGCTTCGGACGGGAATTTGAGGATGATCATCCGGCCCGTGCGCGGCGAAAAACCTTCCAGCGTGAAAGCGTCATCGTCAAAGGTCACCAGTTCGCCGCCATATTGCTTGAGCAGCGGGAAGAAGCCCTTTTCATATTGGCGGTAGGTGGCTGCGTCATTGATGATCAGATTGACGACGGCATAAACGGGAAGGTCAGTCATGGTCTGGCTCCTGTCGGGGCGCGGATGGCTCAAGCAGCGGCCGGCCCAGCGTTTCGCGGTAATGCTGGTGGGTTGGTGCAGCCCCGCCTCGTTGCGGCCGAAGATCAGTTCCTTCAGCTGGCCGTTCTCGGCGGCCTTCTGCTGCATGGCGCCCATCACATAATGTGTCGAGGCTGCCGAGTTCGCCGCGCGTGCAATCCCCAGAGGCAAAGGAAGCTTTCATGGTGTTTGCCCGGAAGCGCATCACTATCGGTCATGGCCCGCCGCCGCATCCGACACGGACGCCATATTGGCCGGAGCTCAGCCTTGGCCCCGCCTCTCGAGATAGTCGATCGCTTCGGCGCGGTCGACGACGTCGCCGTATTTGGCGTTGATGTCGAACAGATTGGCTTCGTGGGGCGCGGGGTGGCGGTCGCCGACGCATTCGCGCACGACGATCGTGCGATAGCCGTGCTGCATCGCATCGACGGCGGTGGCGCGGATGCAGCCGGACGTGCTGCAGCCGGCGATCAGCAGGGTATCGGCTTCCGCGGCGACGAGGATCGACGCCAGCGACGTTCCGAAGAAGGCGCTGGCATATTGCTTGGTGAGGACGATTTCGCCCGGCAGCGGCGCGATCTCGTCGCAGAATTCGGCGTAAGGCGAACCGGCGGCGAGCGTCTGGAGGGACGGAACCTTCTTGAGCCAGATCCCGCCGTCGAGGAAATGCGGTGCCGTATATTTGACCTCGGTGAAGATCACCGGGATCTGCGCCGCCCGCGCCGCGGCGATCAGCGGCGGAGTCTCGGCCACCGCGCGCACCACGCCCTCGGCGAACAACGGCGAGCCGGGAGTGACGTAGCCCTTGACGAAATCGACCACGACCAGCGCCGGCCTGCGCCCGAAGCCGATCCGATTGTCGAACACCGCACGATAATTTTCAGAGACGTCCATCCACCGCTTCTATGCGTTTCTTGCTGTTAGAATTTGATGCCGACCTCGACGCCGTAGAGCCGGCGTGCACCGGGGGAGATGAACGAGCCGCCGAACTCGATCGCCGGCACCGCCTCGTTGAGATATTTCTTGTCGAGGAGGTTGTTGGCGAACACCACCATCTTCCAATTCTCATTCTCGATGCCGGCGCGCAGGTCGACCACGCCGAAGGCATCGCGCTCGTTGACGTCGTACATGGCGTCGCCGACGAAGCTCGGCAGCGCGAGCGCGGAGATCGGCAGCAGGCCGCTGAACAAGGTCGGCTTGCTCTGGTTCTGGACGGTGTGGAACCAGGTCGGCCCGGTGACCCGATAGTCGCCGCGCAGGAAGACGTCGTACGTGTCGTTGAGCGGCAGCGTGATCTGGCTGCCGAGGTTGATCGTATAATCGGCGGTATAAGGCGATTTGTTGCCGACCGTGTCCGGCCGCGACCTGTTCTTCTTGATCTCGGAATCGGTGACGTTGAACGCGCCGTATACCGTCCAGCCCTCGACGATCCGGGCGTCGACGTTGAGCTCGGCACCCTTGATGTCGACCCGGTCGATGTTCGAGACGACGCGCAGCAGGCCGAAGCCGCCGACGAAGAATTCGAAGAATTGCATGTCGGTGATGCGCGTATAATAGCCGGCGAGATTGTAGCTGACCGGCCCGAAGCGTCCCTTGACGCCGGCTTCGAACGCGCTCGATTTTTCCTTCCTGAACTGGTCTTCGATCAGCACGCCGGCGTCGATGAACGGGACCGTCGGATTGTTGAAATTCTGGTTCACGATCGCGGCCGAGCCCTGGTTGTTGAAGCCGCCCGATTTGAAGCCGATCCCCCAATTGGCGAACAAATTGGTGCGCGGCGCGACCTCCCAGCGGATGCTGACCTTGGGCTGGATCTGCTTGAACGTCTCCCGCTGCGGCTGGATCGGGCCGAAGGCCTGGCCGGGATTGATCGGCCCGCCGGTGAAGGGATCGATCGCGGTCGGCACCAGCGAACGCACCCGCCGGCGCTCGATGTCGTAGCGCAGCGCCAGGCCGAGATTGATCGCGTCGGTCGCGTCCCAGTCGGTCGCCGCGAATGCCGCATAGACATCGGTGTGGAAGCGGTCCGCGAACAGCTGCGAGGTCGGGTTGATCGATCCCGGCGGGCTGTAGAGCTGCTTGACCACGCCTTGGCCGGTATCGCCGCCGAGGCTGACGCCGACGGTGCGGCTGATGTTCAGATAATAAGCGCCGAGCTGCCAATGGAGCGGGCCGTCGCCGGTGGAGATGAGCCGGACCTCGGCGCTGACGTCCTTCTGGTTGCGGCGCTGATATTGGACGCCGTCGCAGGTCGCCGGCGCATAGGCGCCGAACACCGAGCCGTTGGCCGGCGCGAAGATGAACGGCACCGGGATCTGGCCGATGAAGCCGGGGGGGTTGATGGGAAAGCCGGTCAGCGCCGCCGTCGAGGCGAAGCAGGCGTCGACCGACTCCTGGGCGCCGGGCAAGGCGGCCGAGATGTAGCGGGCGAAATCGGCCGAGGTGCCGTCGGCGACGAGATCGTTCTTGATGTCGCTGTAGAGCGCCCAGGCGCTGAGCGCCACGCCACCGAAATCATGGTCGATCTTGAGCGAGGCTTCGAACGTCTGCTGGTCGTTGGTCGGCCGGATGTTCGAATAGAAAGCGAACGGATGATCGTTGATGTCCTCGTAGAAGGCGCCGCCCAGCAACGGGATATGGAACGAGGAATTGAAGTTGATCGAGGCGCCGTGCAGCTCGCCGTAGCGCGCCTTGGCGTCGATCGTCGTGGCGCCGAGCTCGGCGAGGATCCGCCCGTCGACGTTCCACGCTTCCTGATCGTCGACGACTTTGCGGTCGAGGAAGATGTTGCGGTAGAAGCCGTCGGTGGTGCGGTAATCGGCCGACAGCACGAAACCGACGCCATTGCCGATCGGGCCGGCGATATAGCCGTTGGCGCTCACGCTATTCTCGTTGGCGTAGCTTGCTTCGAATGAGCCGGACATGGCGTCGCCGGGCTTCACCGTCTGCACGACGATCGCGCCGGCGGCGGCGTTGCGGCCGTAAAGCGCGCCCTGCGGACCCTTGAGCACCTCGACCTGGCGCAGGGTGCCCTGATTCTGGTTGAGCGCCGCGGTGTTGGTCTTGAGGATGCCGTCGACGACCAGCGCGACCGAGCTTTCGGCATCGCGTGCGCCGTTGATGCCGCGGATGTTGATCTGGGTGTCGCCAGCCTCGGCGGTGCTCGTGACGATCGTCACGCCCGGGGTCAGCTTGGCGAAATCCTCTGCCCGCTGGATATTGGCGCGATCGATCGTTTCGGCGGTGTGCACGGTGATCGAGGCGGGAACATTCGCCAAGGTTTCGGACATGCGCCGGGCGGTGACGATGATCTCGCCATCAGTCGTACTGGCGCCGGTACTGGTAGTCGTGCCGGGGGGCGTAGCCGGAGCGGTGGCGGCTTCCGGGGGCTGGTCCGAGGGTGGGGGAGGCGCGAGTTCCTGGGCAAGCGATGGGGCGGTCGCCAACGCCGTCAAGGAAGCCGCGCCCAACAAAAGCGATGGCAATCGCCGCATAGCAATGTCCCCCCTGAAGATGATCCCGCTTGGTCTTATCGCTCGCTTATTTGCCCCGTTTGTCCCAATTCTATTGTATACAAAGAATGATCGTCAAGCCCGCTTGAAGCCACCAATTTGGAGGTGCAGGAAAGGCCTCATGTCCAAGGCGTCCGAACTGGCCTATCGCTACATACGCGGCGCGATCCTCGAAGGGGCGCTCCGCCCGGGCGTGCAGCTCCGCGAGGAGCAATTGGCGGAAGCCTGCGGCGTGTCCCGAACACCGGTCCGCGAGGCCTTGCGCCGGCTCGAAGCCGAGAATTTCATCCGCCGCAGCGGCTCGCAGCGGACGTTCGTCACCGATTGGTCGCTCGACGAAATCGAGGAAGCATTCGTGCTGCGCGGCATGCTCGAGGGCCATGCCGCGGCTCGCGCGGCGCTGCGGATCGAACCGCAGGCGATCGATGCGCTGATCGAGGCGAATAGCGGCATCAAGGTCGCCGCCGAAGCCGGGCGGCTCGATGCGGCGGCTTTCCTGATGCACAATCGCGAGTTCCACGCGATCATCCTGCAGGCGGCCGGATCCGCCCGCCTGACCGCCTTGCTGGGCGGCATCGTCGAGCAGCCGGTCGTGCTTCGCACCGCGCGCCGTTACGACCGGGAGCAGATATTGCGATCGTTCGCCGAGCATGACGAGATCACGATGGCGTTCCGCCGCCGCGATTCGGATTGGGCCAAGGCTGTCATGACCGCGCACATCCGGCGCGCCTTCCATGCCTATCGCGACGCCTTCCTCAGCGCCCAGCGGGAAAGCGCGCCGAACCAGGCCGCCGAGCCGCTGCACGATGATCAAGCGGCTTGACCGGGGTGGTTTAAGGGGTAATTGTATACAAATATAAGGCGCTTGGAGAAAGACCGCCGCATGCCACCCGCTGCTAGCATCGAGATCGTCGAAGTGGGGCCGCGCGACGGGCTGCAGAACGAGGCGGCCGTCGTCAGCACGTCGGACAAGATCGCGCTGATCGGCCGCATCGCCGCGGCTGGTATCAAGCGGATCGAGGTCGCAAGCTTCGTCAATCCCAGCCGGGTGCCGCGCATGGCCGACGCGGAGGAGGTCGCGAACGCGCTGCCGATGCAGGACGGCGTGATCTACATCGGCCTGGTGCTCAACGAACGCGGCGCCGACCGCGCGCTCGCGACGCCGCTGCACGAAATCGGCGCGGTCTGCGTCACCACCGACAGCTTCGCGACGCGCAACCAGGGCCAGACCAGCGACGAGTCGCTCGCCGTCGCCAAGCGGGTCGTCGCGATGGCGTCGGCGGCGGGCCGGCGCGCCCAGATCACGATCGCCGGTGCGTTCGGCTGCCCTTATGACGGCGAAGTCTCGGCCGACAGGGTGGTCGCCATGGCCCAAAGCGCCGCCGAGGCCGGCCCGATCGAGATCGCGCTCGCCGACACGATCGGAGTCGCGGTACCGCGGCAGGTCGAGCTCCTGGTGTCGCGGGTCGCGCAGGCGATCGCGCCGCTGCCGGTGCGGGCCCATTTCCACAATACCCGCAACACCGGGATCGCCAATGTCTGGGCCGCGGTCCTGGCCGGCGCGCGCACCGTCGACGCCTCATTGGGCGGCCTTGGCGGCTGCCCGTTCGCACCGGGCGCCGCCGGCAACGTCCCGACCGAGGATGTGATCTACATGCTCGAGCGATCGGGGGTTGCGACCGGCGTCGATCTCGGCCGGCTGATCGAAGCGGCCGAATGGTTCGCGCAAATCATCGGCAAGCCGCTACCGGGAATGGTGACGCGCGCCGGCCGGTTCCCGCGCGCGGCCTGAGGGAGTAGGAATGGCGTATCGCCTGGGCGTCGACGTCGGCGGGACCTTCACCGACCTGCTGTTGTTCGACGAGGGATCGGGCGCATTCTGGCGGCACAAGACTCCCTCTACGCCGCAGGACAGCTCGGTCGGCGTGCTCGCCGGCGTCGATGCGATCTGCGCCCAGGCCGGCATCGCTTCGGCCGCGGTCGAGACCTTGCTCCACGGCACCACCGTCGCGACCAACGCGGTGCTCGAAGGGAAGGGCGCGCGGGTCGGGCTGGTCGTCACCGCCGGCTACCGCCAGATCCTCCAGATCGCGCGCTCCTATGTGCCGGGCGGGCTTGCGGGCTGGATCATCTGGCCCAAGCCCGAGCCGCTCGCGAGGCTCGAGGATACGGTCGAAATCGAGGGGCGGATGGACGCGCGCGGCGAAGAGCTTCGCCCGGTCGACGATGCCGATATCCGCGCCGCGCTGACCCGCCTCAAGGCGCAAGGCGTGGAGGCGGTCACGGTCTCGCTGATCAACGCCTATCTGAACGGCGCGCACGAGGCGCGGGTCGGCGAGCTGGCGCACGAGATCATGCCCGGCGTGCCGGTTTCGCTGAGCCATGTCGTGCTGCCCGAAATGCAGGAATATGAGCGCACCCTGACGGCGGTCGCCAATGCCGCGGTGCGGCCAGTCGTCGGCCATTATGTCCGCAACCTGCGCGAGAAGCTGCGCGAGTCCGGCATGGCCGGAAAGCTCGCCTTGCTTCGCTCCGACGGTGGGCTGATGTCGTCCGAGAAAGCCGAGGAGCATCCGGTCTCGCTGCTGATGTCCGGCCCGGCGGGCGGCGTCGCGGGTGCCTTGTGGGTCGCAAAGCATGCCGGGCTGCGCAACATCCTCACGCTCGACGTCGGCGGCACCTCGACCGACGTCGCGCTGATCGAGGATCTCGAGCCGCGCCGGGTGCGGACGACCGAAGTAGGCCACCTCAGCGTCCGGGCGTCGTCGCTCGACGTGAAGACGGTGGGGGCCGGCGGCGGCTCGATCGCCTATGTGCCGGAGCTGACCGGCGCGCTGCGGGTCGGCCCGCAATCGGCCGGCGCGGTGCCCGGCCCGGTCGCTTATGGCATGGGTGGCGAAGCGCCGACCGTGACCGACGCCAATGTCGTGCTCGGCTATCTGCCGGAATCGTTGCTCGGGGGGAGCTTCAAGCTCGACCGCGAAGGCGCGAAGGCGGCGGTCCAGCTGATCGCCGACCGGCTCGGGATCGGCCTGTTCGAAGCGGCGCGCGGGATCATCGACATCGCCAACGAGAACATCTTCGGCGCGCTGCGCATGATCTCGGTCCAGCAGGGCTACGATCCGCGCAGCTTCGCGCTGATGGGGTTCGGCGGCGCCGGGCCGCTCCACGTCAACGCGGTCGCGCGGCTGATGGGAAGCTGGCCGGCGGTCTCGCCGGTGTCGCCCGGCGTGCTGTGCGCGCTCGGCGACGCCACCACCCGCATGCGGACCGAAACCGCGCGCAGCTTCTCCAAGCTGGCTCGCGACACTGGCGAGGCCGAATTGATCGGCCTGCTCGACGAAATGGCGGAACAGACCCGCGCCGAGCTGCGCGCCGACGGCCTCGCCGAGGAGGACATCACCAGCCTGTTCGAGATCGACCTGCGCTACCTCGGCCAGGCGTTCGAGGTGCCGATGACGACCGACGCCGAGACCTTGCGCCGCGACGGCATCGCCAGCCTGGTCGCGCGCTTCGATGCCGAGCATCGCCGCCTGTTCACGTTCAACATGGACACTGCGCACGAGATCGTGAACCTGCGCGCGATGGCGCTGGGGCCGGCGCTCAGCCTCGAGCCGGCGGCGCTGCCGCAAGGCGATGGCAATCCGCAAGCGGCGAAGCTGCGCGATCATCAATTGTGGATCGACGGAGCGCTGCGCCCCGCGACAATCTACGATCGCGCCAGGTTGCGCGCGGGCGACATCATAAAGGGGCCGGCGATCGTCGTCGAAATGGATGCGACGACCTTGATCGAAGCCGACTGCGTCGCCACCGTCGACCGCGTCGGCAATATCCTGATCAACCCCGCCTGAAGGACGCTCATGGCCGCCACGATCATCCAGACCAACGCCGCGCCCTTCGCCGCCGTGCCGGTCGATCCCGTCACCCTCGACATCGTCGAGAACGCGCTGCGCAACGCCCGGGTCGAGATGGACGCAACCCTGGTGCGGACCGCCATGTCGCCCGGGATCCGCGAACAGGGCGACGCCTTCCCGCTTATCGCGGATGCCGGCGGCCGGATGCTGGTCGGGCAGTTCGGATCGTTCATCGGCGGCTTCCTCGCCGGCTATGACGGGACGGTGGAGGAAGGCGACATGTTCTTCCTGTCCGATCCCTATTCGGTCGAAGGCGCGATCAGCCATTCGAACGACTGGCTGGTGCTGCTGCCGGTGTTCAAGGACGGGCGGCTGATCGCCTACACCGCGATGTTCGGCCACCAGTCGGACATCGGCGGCAAGGTCGCCGGATCGATGCCGATCGACGCGCGCAGCATCTTCGAGGAAGGGGTGCGGATCCCGCCGGTCAAGATCTACCGCAAGGGCGAATATAACAGCGACGTGGTCAAGCTGGTCATGCACCAGACCCGCAAGCCCGATTGGTGCATGGCCGATCTCAACGCGCTGATCGCCTCGTGCCGCGTGGCGGCGCGGCGCGTGATCGAAATGGCCGAGCGCTTCGGCGACGATTTGTTCGTCTCCGCGGCCGAGGAGCTGCTCGCCCGCAACCATCGCGCGATGAAGCAACTGATCGCGACCTCGATCGGAGAGGAGCCGGTCAGCTTCGAGGATTACGTCTGCGACGATGGGATGGGCCGCGGGCCGTACAAAATACGCTGCACGATGTGGCGCGAGGGCGATCGCGTCGTGCTCGATTTCGCCGGCACCGACCCGCAGAGCGAAGCCTCGATCAATTTCTATCTCAACGAGAACATGTTCAAGATGTTCTTCGGGATCTACATGATCATGGTCTTCGACCCGCAGATATTGTTCAACGACGGCTTCTACGACCTGATCGACGTCCGCATCCCCGAAGGGTCGCTGCTCAAGCCGAAATTTCCTGCCGCGCTGTCCGGGCGGACGCATGCGCTTGGCCGCATCTTCGATGTGCTCGGCGGCCTGCTCGGGCAGAAGACGCCGGAATTCCTCAACGCCGCGGGCTTTTCCTCCTCGCCGCATTTTTTCTATTCTGGCGTCGATCGCAAGGGCGAATGGTTCCAGCTCTTCCAGATCGGCTTCGGCGGCATCCCCGGCCGGCCGCTCGGCGACGGCCCTGACGGTCATTCGCTGTGGCCGGGCTTCACCAACGTCCCGAACGAATTCCTCGAACGCTATTTTCCGCTGGTGATCGAGCGCTATGAAACCGCGGCGGACAGCGGCGGCGCCGGGCTGCATCGCGGCGGCAACGGCATCCACATGACCTATCGCTTCCTCGAGCCCGGGGTGGTCGCAATCCACGACGACCGTTGGTTCGTCCCGCCCTGGGGAGTGAATGGCGGCGATCCCGGGGCGCGCGCCCGCAAGATCCTCGAGAAGGCAGACGGCACGCGGACCGTTGTCGGCAACAAGGTCGAGGACATCCGCGTCGAGGCCGGCGACCAGCTCCACTATATCACCTGGGGAGGCGGCGGCTGGGGCGACGCGCTGGCGCGCGATCCGGCGCTCGTCGCCCGCGAAGTCCGCGAGGGCCTCGTCACCGCGGAAGGGGCGCGCCGCTACGGCGTCGTCCTCACCGCCGGCGGCGACGCCGATGCCGAGGCGACCCAGGCGCTCCGCGCCGACCTGCGCGCCCACCGCAACGAGCCGCTGCCTTTGTTCAATTTCGGCCCCGACATCGAGACCTTGCGGGCCAATTGCCAGGCCGAGACCGGCCTTCCCCCGCCCAGACAGCCGATCTGGCAGCGGGCGGTGGCGGCCGAATGAGCGCGCCTGTGAGGAGAGAGAGGCAGCGATGAGCGCTGGCGACAATCGCGGCGCGCTGAGCGACATAAGGGTGATCGAGCTCGGCCAGCTGATCGCCGGGCCTTTCTGCGGCCAGCTGCTCGGCGACATGGGCGCCGACGTGATCAAGGTCGAGCCGCCGCGGGTCGGCGATCCGATGCGCCAATGGGGCCGCGGCGACCAGAAATTATGGTGGGAGGTGGTGGCGCGCAACAAGCGCTCGGTCTCGGCCGATCTGCGCGTCCCCGAAGGCCAGGAACTGGTGCGCAGGCTCGTCGCCACCGCCGACATATTGATCGAGAACTTCCGCCCCGGCACGCTCGAGCGCTGGAACCTCGCCCCGGAGGCGCTGCAGGCGATCAACCCGCGCCTGATCATCGTCCGTGTCTCGGGCTACGGCCAGACCGGCCCCTATGCGAGCCGCGCGGGCTACGGCGGCGTCGGCGAGGCGATGGGCGGCTGGCGCTATGTCGTCGGCGATCCGGACCGTCCGCCGTCGCGGATGGGGGTGTCGATCGGCGACACCCTGGCGGCGACCTACGGCTGCATGGGCGCGCTCGCCGCGCTGCACGCCCGTGAGCGCACCGGTGTTGGGCAGGTCGTCGATTCCGCCCTCTACGAAGCGGTGCTCCAGGTGATGGAGAGCCTGATCCCCGAATATCAGGTCGGCGGCTATATCAGGGAGCGCTCGGGCTCGGCGCTGCCGGGGATTGCGCCCTCCAACGTCTATCCGTGCAAGGACGGCGATTATCTGATCGGCGCGAACCAGGACGGCGTGTTCGCGCGGCTCTGCGCGGCGATGGGACGTCCCGAGCT
>NZ_JAKFCG010000017.1:0-20286 GCF_036677245.1 Sphingomonas sp. | reverse complement strand
AAGGCGCGACCCGCGCCGACGCACCCGACGGCGATCCGATCGAGGAGACGTGGAAGACCTATTACGCCTCGATCTTCAATCCGGCGCGGGTCAAGGTCAAAGCAATGACCAAGGAGATGCCGAAGAAATATTGGAAAAACATGCCCGAGACGGCGTTGGTCGGAGAGCTGATCGCAGGAGCGCAGGCACGCGAGGCGGAGATGGTCGGGAAGTCGGCGGCACGGATTGGCGACAACGCGCGCGCGGCATGGGAGGCGGTGCGCGACGAGGCCAAAGGCTGCACGCGCTGCCATCTCTACAAGCTCGGCACGCAGACCGTGTTCGGCGAGGGCCCGGTCGACGCGCCGCTGATGTTCGTCGGCGAGCAGCCCGGCGACCAGGAGGATCTCGCCGGGCGACCGTTCGTGGGCCCCGCCGGGCAGATCCTCGATCGCGCGCTCGCCGAAGCCGGCATCGACCGCGCCCGCACCTACGTCACCAATGCGGTCAAGCATTTCAAGTTCGAGCGGCGCGGCAAGCGCCGCATCCATCAGAAGCCCGACGGGCCGGAGATCGAGGCCTGCCGCTGGTGGATCGAGCAGGAGCGCATCCTGATCCGCCCGCCGCTGACGGTTGCCCTCGGGGCGACCGCGGCACGCTCGCTGTTCGGCAAAATCGTCACCATCTCGGGCACGCGCGGCAAGCCGCACCAGCTGTACGACGGCGGCGAATGCTGGGTGACCGTCCACCCGAGCTTTCTGCTGCGCATTCCGGAGCCCGAGCGCAAGGCCGACGAATATGCGCGCTTCGTCGAGGATTTGAAGCGGGTGGGACAAAGGCTCGAGACGCTCGTCGCCCGATAGCAATTAGAGCATCGTGCGCAAAAGTGGGAACCGGTTTTGCGCAGAAAACGATGCGGCAACAAACGAATAGAGCGGGATGCGTGATCCAGATATTGCGCATTCCGCTCTAGCGCCGCGTGATAAAGAAAGGCCCGGCCGCTCGCGCGGCCGGGCCAATGTCACCGCCCTAGGGCGGCGGTGATCAGTAGGTGCCCTTGAAGGCGCGATCGAGCGCGTGCGGTCCGTCGCTGCCCTGGTCGTCGCGTTCGAACAAGGCGCGGCTGGTCTCCTCGTCGCGCCATTGGCGGGTCGCTTCCTCGAGCGTCTTGTTGATCGTCACCTTGTCGTCGACCTTGTCCACCCAGCCGCACGGGATCGAATGGTGGTGGCCGCCGGCGTTGGGATCGCTCTTGGTGAGGATGATCCGGTCGCCGCGCACCTTGTCGACGGTGCCCACGTGCTGACCGTCCGAACCGACCACTTCCATGCCTTCGCTGGCTCGGCCAAGCGCCTGGCGCTGGCCCTGCCGTTTCTCGCGCCAGCCGCCGAACTCCTGTTCGAAGCGCGACTGGTTCTCGCGGCGATAGTCTTCATAGTCGCGGTCGAGCGCCTCGATCTGGCGATTGCGCCACTCCGAATAATGCGGATCGTGGACGCCTCCAGCACCGCCGCCGCTATAGCTTTGCGCCGAGCGCCCCGAGCCGCCGTAGCTGCTGCCATAGGCGCCGCCGACCGCCGACGAATGCGCTCCCTGGCCGGTGCTGCCCGCGTCGCGGCCGAAGCGCCGGCCGCGATCGTAATCGCCGCCGAAGCCGGATCCGCCCCAGCTGTCCTGCGCGTCGGATGAGCCGCGATAGCCGTAGCCGCGCGAACCAGCCCCGCTTCTGCCCTCACCGCGCCAATCGCCGCCGCCGGTGTCGCGCCAACGATCCTGGCCACGGTCGCGATGCTCCGCGCCCCAGCCGCGCTCGCGCTCGGCGCGCCGACCGTGGTCGTCGTCATCGTGGAACCACGAGCGGACCTCGTCGCTCGCGCGCTCGAAAAAGCCGCGGTCGTCGTCGTCGCGCGACCAGCGATCACCGTGATCGCGGCCATGGTCACCGTAAGAGCGGCCACGGCCCTGCTCGCGTCCGCGCTCCGCACCATATCGATTGTCGCCGCGTTGATAGCCCATCTGATCCTCCATTGTTCGATGATGTCACGCTAAGTGACCGGACTGGCGCCCGAACTGGCCAACGCCCGCCCGTAATCCATGTTAAAAACGAGGCACATAGAGGCTGCGTTCCGGGCCGCGGGCCGGTCCGTTGCAGCGAGAGGGTGAGCCGTGGCGAGGCGTGGGTGCGACCCCAAATGGAGCGGCGATCAGGCAATTGCCGCATTGCATGGCGGGGCAGCCGCCGCTAATGGGGGCGCCTTCGCCGACGAGGCGCGGGGCCGTAGCTCAGATGGGAGAGCGCTGCAATCGCACTGCAGAGGTCAGGGGTTCGATTCCCCTCGGCTCCACCACCTCGCTTCTCGAAAATCGCTGGACAGAAAGCCAAGCTGCGTCGCGGAACGACAGGCGGGAATAACGCGCGCCGCTGGCGCACGAAATGCTCTTTCATCCTCGACCGATCGAACGCAGGCGAGCGCAGAACTCGCGAAGTTCCGCCGGCTTCCGAACAGCTACTGTTTGGGTCGCGCGCGCGCCGATCTAGGCTTGCGCGAGCGCTGCGTGTCAGCCGTCGTCGCACCATTCTTGTTCGCTTTGGCCGGCGCCGCGTTGGCAGTGTTTCGGCGGCCAAGACCGATCTGGTGCGCGAGGGTTCGCCGCTTCTCGGAATAATTGGGAGCGACCATCGGATAGTCGGATCCGAGCTTCCACTTTGTCCGATATTGGGAAGGGGTCATCTGATGGTCGGTCTTGAGGTGCCGCTTCAGCATCAAAAGTTTCTTGCCATCTTCCAGGCAGACGATGAAGTCGGGCTTCACCGACGATCGCGGCGAGACGGCCGGCTGCTGCGGTTGCACAGGCGCTGCTTTTGCGCCCAAGCCATCGAGCGCGGCGTGGACTTCGCCGATCAGCCGGGGGAGGTCCCCCACCGCGACCGGGTTATTCGACACATGTGCCGCGACGATGTCCGCGGTGAGTGTCAGCAATGCTTCCGAAGCCACTTCAGCCATCTCGATCTTCTCCTGTAGACAAGACGGCGTGACTCGAAAAACGTGCGAGGGCAAGTCAGGAAATACAATATATCCGAATAATTCTACGCCCTACGATCCTTTTTGACTAATTGATCAGTCAGAAACATAGTAATTCAGAACATTGAGGCCGGTGAATCGGATTTTAACTGCACCATTCGATGCTTGAGGGATGTGACACGATGTCGCCTTCTTCTAAGTGGCCGGTTCCACGTCCCGTCCTTTCCTCAAACGTCATCCTGGCGAAGATGTCGCTGGTGCGCACGCTGCAATGGCGGACGCCGCTCGCCGAGGAGAATGCCCGCACCGATCAAGGTCATGCCAATGACATGATAAAGCCCGAACCGTTCCCCCAGCAGCAAGATCGCGAAGAGCGCGCCCAACGCGGGGCTGATGTTGAGAAACTGACCCGCGCGGGCCGCGCCGATCAGTTCCACGCCGCGATTGAAGAACATCTGGGCGATGAGCGAGGGAAATACAGCGACAAAGGCGAGGAACAGCCAGCTTTCGGGCGCCTGCACGATCCTGCGTCCGCGGCTGAGCTCGTGCAGGTATAAGGGAGCGACGACCATCAGGCCCACCACGAGTATGGCGGCGAAAAAGCTCAGAGGATGAACATCGGGCCGCTTGCGCAGGAAAACGGCGTAGACGGCCCACAGCAGGCCGGCCAGCAAGATGAGTGCGTCGCCGATGTTGAGCCGCAGGGCGAGAAGCACCGCGGGGTCGCCTTTGGAGACGATCGCCAGGACTCCGACAAGCGAAAGCACCACGCCGACGATCTGGGATCGCGAGGCCGAATCCCGGAAGATCAGCATCCCCATGACGAGCATCATCGCCGCCTGCGCTGCGTTCAGGACGCTCACGTTGAGCGCGGTGGTATATTGAAGACCGTAATAGAGCAAAGCGCTGAAGGTGCCGGCGCCGAGGCTCCCAAACATCAGGAGAATAGGCCATCGCCGACGAAGCACCGGCCAATCTTTTTTGATGTAGGGCCACGCGAACGGCAGCAGCAAGAGAAGCGCCACCAGCCAGCGCCAGAAGGAGAGTGCCATCGGCGGCACGAACTCACGTGCGGCCCGCCCGACGATGATATTTCCCGCCCAGGACAGCGCCGTGATCGTCAGCAGCAGATAGGCCGAGTTCCACACCGCACCAAGCCGTGAGCCGTTTTGGCGCATGCGCCGAAGCCCGCTTTTCACGACGTTTTGGAGAGAGCTGCCGCCCCCGCTTTGGCCACCGATTCATCCTCGGCCGGCGATGCGCCGCTGGTGCCGATCGCTCCGACGACAAGCCCGTCGACGATGATCGGCACCGCGCCCTGCACAGGCGTGATCCCTTCAATGGCGACCAACGCCGTCCTGCCGCCGTTGACCATGTCCTCGAGAACCTTCGAGGGGGAGCGAAGATAGGCGGCCGTCCGGGCCTTGCCGATCGAGACGTCGACGGTGATCAGCCGCGCATCGTCCATGCGTTGGAAGGCCATAAGCTGACCTGACGCATCGACCACGGCGATGCTGAGCTTCAGCCCCTTTCCCGTCGCCTCCTTTTCGGCTGCCGCGAGCGCGCGCCGCGCACCCTCGGCGGTCAATATTGTCTGCTGTGCAACCAGAGGCGGCGCGGGTTGAGCGGCGGCCGACACGGGAAGCCAAAGGAGCGAAGGTGCAGCCACCGTACGCCAAATCCACTTCATGATTCCTCCTCGGACAGAGTCCCGCGCGATGTTAATTTGAGACCAGCCGCACCCTGCCGCCGGTTCGTCGATATTCATAGGCCCATCCCTTTTTCTGAGGATGTGACGCGGATCTTGGTGCGCTGGCGCGCGGGGCCCTCCGACCGCAGGGCCCCGTCGCGGTTTCGGCGTGAACCAAATCGGAGGCGAAGGCGTTTCCCCGGCGCAATAATGTCGGGAGAGTAAGATGTCCGCGATCCGTCCCCTGCTGCTGGCCGTCGCCGCAGCGTCCCTTCCCCTCGCAGCCTGCAAGACGGACAATGCCGCGGGCGATGCCGTGTCGAGCGCCGGCGATGCCGTCGCCAGCGGCGGCAAGGCCCTTGCGAGCGGGGTTGCAAGCGGCGTCAGTGGCGGCGTTCCGTCGCTGGTCAACGTCAACCTCAGCAACGTCCTCAACGACCTCGCGGTGCGGCTCAACCTCGACCGCGCGAACGTGCCGATCAACGCGCAAATCCCGATCACCCTCGCCGCCAACATCTGCGGCGTCTCGATCAACATCCTGTCGGTCTCGACCGGCGGCAAGGCCAATTGCACCGCCACCACCAGCTCGCCCGAACTCGCGCAGGTCGTCCAGCAGCAGCTTGCCGCCGGCGGCTCGGTCGGCGGCGGCGCGCAGGGCGGCTCGACCGCCGGCAACAGCGGCGCGACCGGCACCGGCGCGACCAGCACCAGCGGCGCCGGCACGACCACCGGCCAATCGACCGGCTCGACCCAAACGACCGGCACGACGACTGGCACCACCGCTCCGGCCGCGGCCGGAACGACGACCAGCACCCAAAGCCAAACGACGACGACGCCGAAATAAGCGCGCCGCCGGCCGACCGCGATCAACGAGGGAGAAAGTGATGCGTAGGACAATCTTGATCATCGCCGCCGCCGCAAGCCTGCCGCTCGCGGCGTGCAAGCAGAATGAAGGCGGCGTCGCAAGCGCCGGCAGCCAGGCCGCGACTCCGGCCGGTTCGGGAAGCGTAGGCGCCAACGCTGGCGCGACCAGTGGCGGCACCGGCACCACGAGCGGCAGCGGCACTACGAGCGGCACTGGCACCACCGGCGGCACGAGCAGCGGCGTCGGCGGCAGCGGCATCCCCGCTTTGGTCAACGTCAATCTGGAGAATGTGCTCAACGATCTTTCGGTCCGCCTGCAGATCGATCGCGCCAACATTCCGGTCAATGCGCAGATCCCGATCGACGTCGCCGCCAATGTGTGCGGCGTGTCGGTGAGCGCATTGTCCTTGTCGACCGGCGGCAATGCGAGCTGCACCGCCAAGACCGCGACGCCGCAGCTCGCCCAGGTCGTCCAGCAGCAGGTCGCGGCCGGCGGCTCGGTCGGCGGCGGCGCGCAGGGCGGCTCGACCGCGACCACCGGCAGCGCCAGCGGCTCGGGCGGCACCTCGACCTCCGGCTCGTCGGGCACCGGCGGCACCTCGAGCGGCACGACCGAGACCACGACCACGCCCAACTGACGGCTCGGCAACGGCCGGCGTGCCATCGCGCCGGCCGTTGGCCGCATGGTCCACAGATCGCCCGCCGCCCGCGGGCTTCGAACCGCGGGCCGCCCCGTGTCGATTTGCCTAATCGGAAAACTCCTGAAAAAGAGGGCCGCACCCCTTTTCTCAAGAGTTGATTCTCGATGGCCACGACAATGGAAGAGCTCGAAGCGCGGCGGCGGCAGGCCCAGATGGGCGGCGGCGAGAAGCGCATCGCCGCGCAGCACGCCAAAGGCCGGCTGACCGCGCGCGAGCGCCTCGAAGTGCTGCTCGATGAGGGCAGCTTCGAGGAATATGACATGTTCGTCGAGCATGACTGCGCCGAATTCGGGATGGAGCAGCAGAAGATCCCGGGCGACGGCGTCGTCACCGGCTCCGGCACGATCAACGGCCGCCTCGTCTATGTCTTCGCCCAGGATTTCACCGTGTTCGGCGGCTCGCTCTCGCAGCGCCACGCGCAGAAGATCTGCAAGGTGATGGACATGGCGATGCGGGTCGGAGCGCCGGTGATCGGCCTCAACGACAGCGGCGGCGCGCGCATCCAGGAGGGCGTCGCGAGCCTCGGCGGCTATGCCGAGGTGTTCCAGCGCAACGTGCTCGCCTCGGGCGTGGTGCCGCAGATCAGCCTGATCATGGGCCCGTGCGCGGGCGGCGCGGTCTACAGCCCCGCGATGACCGACTTCATCTTCATGGTGAAGGATTCGAGCTACATGTTCGTCACTGGCCCGGACGTGGTCAAGACCGTGACCAACGAGGTAGTGACCCAGGAAGAGCTTGGCGGCGCGGTGACGCACACCACCAAGTCGGGTGTCGCCGACGTCGCGTTCGACAACGATATCGAGGCTTTGCTCGCGACCCGCGACTTTTTCGATTTCCTGCCGCTGTCGAACCGCCACGATCTTCCGACCCGCCCGACCGCCGACCGCTGGGACCGGATCGAGGACAGCCTCGACACCTTGATCCCGGACAGCGCGGCCAAGCCCTACGACATGCACGAACTGATCCAGAAGACGGTCGACGAGGGCGATTTCTTCGAGGTCCAGCCGACCCATGCCGGCAACATCATCACCGGCTTCGGCCGCATCGAGGGCCGCACCGTCGGCATCGTCGCCAACCAGCCGATGGTGCTGGCCGGGGTGCTCGACATCGCCAGCTCGAAGAAGGCGGCGCGATTCGTGCGCTTCTGCGACGCGTTCGAGATCCCGATCATCACCTTCGTCGACGTCCCGGGCTTCCTGCCTGGCGTCGCGCAGGAGCATAACGGCATCATCAAGAACGGCGCGAAACTGCTGTTCGCTTATGCCGAGGCGACCGTGCCCAAGATCACCGTGATCACGCGCAAGGCCTATGGCGGCGCCTATGACGTTATGGCCTCCAAGCATCTGCGCGGCGATCTCAACTACGCCTGGCCCTCGGCCGAGATCGCGGTGATGGGCGCCAAGGGCGCGGTCGAGATCATCTTCCGCCAGGACATCGGCGATGCCGACAAGATCGCAGCACGCACCCGCGAATATGAGGAGCGCTTCGCCAATCCGTTCGTGGCGGCGAGCATGGGCTTCATCGACGAGGTGATTATGCCGCATTCGACCCGCCGGCGGATCGCGCTCGGGCTTCGCAAGCTGCGCAACAAGCAGCTCGAAAATCCGTGGAAGAAGCATGACAACATCCCTCTCTGAGGAGCATCTCGTCGGGCTGGTCGCGCTTGGCGTGATCCCCTGGATCGGCTGGACCTTGCGGCGCGGCCTGCGCGAGTCGCGGCTGCCGATCGGGCGCACTTATGTCATGCGCGGCGAGCGGCCGTCGGTTTTCGCCGCGCTTGCAATGCTCTATGTCGCGGCCGCCTTGCTGATGGCCTGGATTTCCTATGATCAGCTGCTGGAGAGCCTGATATGAGCATCGGCCGCCTCAACCATGTCGGCGTCGCCACCCCCTCGATCGAGAAAAGCGTCGCGCTCTACCGCGACCTGCTCGGCGCGACCAAGATCCATGATCCGATCGAGCTGCCGGCGCAGGGCGTAAGAGTCTGCTTCGTCGACACGCCCAACAGCCAGATCGAGCTGGTCGAGCCGCTCGGCGAGAATTCGCCGATCCACGGCTTCCTTGCCAAGAACCCCGCCGGCGGGCAGCATCATATCTGCTTCGAGGTGCCGGACATCCACGAGGCCGCGGCCGACATGGAAGCCAAGGGCGCCAAGGTGCTCGGCGCGCCGCGCATCGGCGCGCACGGAACGATGGTGATCTTCGTCCATCCCAAGGATATGGGCGGCGTGTTGGTCGAGCTGATGGAGTCGCCGCAAGTTGGGCATTGATAGGAAATCCGTCTCGGACTGGCAGGCCGCGGCCGCCAAGGAGGTCAAGGGCAAGGACCTGACCTGGCGCACCCCCGAAGGCATCGACGTCAAGCCGCTCTACACGGCGGAGGATGTCGAAGGCATCGACCCGGGCCTGCCCGGCTTCGGCCCGTTCACGCGCGGGCCCTATGCCTCGATGTACACTGGCCGGCCGTGGACGATCCGCCAATATGCCGGCTTCTCGACCGCCGAGGACTCGAACGCTTTCTACCGGCGCAACCTCGCCGCCGGCCAGAAAGGCCTCTCGGTCGCATTCGATCTCGCCACCCACCGCGGCTACGACAGCGATCATCCGCGGGTGGTCGGCGACGTCGGCAAGGCCGGGGTCGCGATCGACACGCTCGAGGACATGAAGATCTTGTTCGACGGCATCCCGCTCGGCGAGATGTCGGTCAGCATGACGATGAACGGCGCGGTGCTGCCGGTGATGGCCTTCTACATCGTCGCCGCCGAGGAGCAGGGCGTCGCGCCCGAGCAGCTCTCGGGGACGATCCAGAACGACATCCTCAAGGAGTTCGCGGTCCGCAACACCTATATCTACCCGCCGGCGCCCTCGATGCGGATCGTCGCCGACATCATCGAGCATGCCTCGAAGCACATGCCGCGCTTCAACCCGATCTCGATCAGCGGCTACCACATGCAGGAAGCCGGGGCGACGGCGGTGCAGGAGCTCGCCTTCACGCTCGCCGACGGCATGGAATATGTCCGCGCCGCGCAGGCGCACGGCCTCGACGTCGACGCGTTCGCGCCGCGCCTGTCGTTCTTCTGGGGCATCGGCATGAACTTCTTCATGGAGATCGCCAAGCTGCGCGCCGGGCGCCTGCTGTGGCATCGCATCATGGAGGATTTCGGCGCCAAGAACCCCAAGTCGAAGATGCTGCGCACCCATTGCCAGACGTCGGGCGTCAGCCTCACCGAGCAGGATCCGTACAACAATGTGATCCGCACGACGATCGAGGCGATGGCGGCGGTGCTCGGCGGCACCCAGTCGCTGCACACCAACAGCTTCGACGAGGCGATCGCGCTGCCGACCGATTTCTCGGCGCGGATCGCGCGCAACACCCAGCTCGTCATCGCCGAGGAAACCGGCATCCCGCACGTCGCCGACCCGCTCGGCGGAAGCTATTATGTCGAGGCGCTGACGAAAGAGCTCGCCGACCAGGCCTGGGCGCTGATCGAACAGGTCGAGGAGATGGGCGGCATGACCAAGGCGGTCGCCTCGGGCATGCCCAAGAGGCTGATCGAGGAAGCCTCGGCGGCGCGCGCGGCGCGGGTCGACCGGGTCGAGGACGTCGTCGTCGGCGTCAACCGCTACCAGCCGCAGGAGCCGCTGCACATCGACATCCTCGACGTCGACAACGCCCGGGTCCGCGCCGGCCAGATCGAGCGCATCGAGCGCCAGCGCGCGGCCCGCGATCCCGACAGGGCGAAGGCCGCGCTCGACGCATTGCGCGAAGGCGCAAAGGGCAACGGCAATCTGCTCGCACTGGCGGTCGAGGCGGCGCGGGCGCGCGCGACGTTGGGCGAGATCAGCCAGGCGCTCGAGGACGTGTTCGGCCGCTACGAGACGGTCCCCGAGCCGGTCAGCGGCATCTACGGCGGCGCCTACCAGGGCGATCCGCGCTGGGAGCGCGCCGAGCAGGGCGTCGGCACGGTCCGCACCCGCCTCGGCCGCAACCCGCGCCTGCTGGTCGCCAAGATGGGCCAGGACGGGCATGACCGCGGCGCCAATCTGGTCGCTTCGGCCTTCTCCGATCTCGGCTTCGAGGTGGTCTCCGGGCCGTTGTTCCAGACACCGGAGGAAAGCGCGCGGCTGGCGATCGCGAGGGACGTCGACGTGGTCGGCGCCTCGAGCCTCGCCGCGGGCCACAAGACCCTCGTCCCCGAACTGATCGGCCATCTCCGCGAGATGGGCCGGCCGGACATCAAGGTGGTGGTCGGCGGCGTCATCCCGGCACAGGATTACGACATGCTGCGCAAGGCCGGCGTGCAGGCGATCTTCGGGCCCGGCACCAACCTCGTCGACGCCGCCGGCGAGGTGCTCAAACTGCTCGGCCACAATCTGCCGCCGCTCGAGGAAGCCGCGGAATGAGCCGGCCGCCGCTCCCGCTTCGCATTTCGCAAAAGGCACGATGCCGATGACCGACCCCCGCACCGATTGGACACGCGCCGAGATCGCGGCGCTGTTCGAGCTGCCGTTCAACGACCTGTTGTTCGAGGCGCAGCAGGTCCACCGCCGCTGGCACGCGCCCAACGCCGTCCAGCTTTCGACTTTGCTGTCGATCAAGACCGGCGGCTGCCCCGAGGATTGCGGCTATTGCAGCCAGTCGGCGTTCGCCGAATCCGGCCTCAAGGCCGAGAAATTGATGGACGTCGATGCGGTGCTCGCCGCCGCGGGCGAGGCCAAGGCGGGCGGCTCGGGCCGCTTCTGCATGGGGGCCGCGTGGCGCAACCCCAAGGACCGCGACATCGACGCGCTCTGCACGATGGTCGCCGGCGTCAAGGCGATGGGGCTCGAGACTTGCATGACGTTGGGCATGCTCACCGCCGAGCAGGCTGGGCGGCTCGCCGAAGCGGGGCTCGATTATTACAACCACAATCTCGACAGCGCCCCGGAATATTATGGCGAGGTCGTGCAGACCCGCACCTACCAGGACCGGCTCGACACTTTGTCGAACGTCCGAGCCTCGGGCATGGCGGTGTGCTGCGGCGGCATCGTCGGCATGGGCGAGACCCGCGCCGACCGGGTCGGCTTCCTCCACGCCCTCGCCACCCTGCCCGCCCATCCCGAGAGCGTTCCGATCAATGCCCTGGTGCCGGTCGAGGGTACCAGGATGGGCGATGCCTTGCTCGCGCAGGACGAGGCGAGGATCGACGATATCGAGTTCGTCCGCACCGTCGCGGTCGCGCGGGTCGTCATGCCGCGCGCGATGGTGCGGCTGTCGGCCGGCCGCGAGAGCATGAGCGAGACCTGCCAGGCCTTGTGCTTCCTGGCCGGCGCCAATTCGATCTTCACCGGTGACAAGCTGCTGACCACCGGCAATGCCGGCGCCGGCGCCGACGCGGCTCTGTTCGCCAAGCTCGGCCTGACGCCGCTGACGAACGACGACATCGAAGACAATAAGGCTGCGCCCGAACCGGCACGCGTGGCTGCTGAATAGGCAGGGAAGATGTTCAAGAAGATCCTGATCGCCAACCGCGGCGAAATCGCCTGCCGCGTCATCCGCACCGCGCGCAAAATGGGCATCGCGACCGTCGCGGTCTATTCGGATGCCGACGCGCGCGCGCCGCACGTGCGCCTCGCCGACGAAGCGGTTCGCCTCGGCCCGCCGCCGGCGTCGGAAAGCTATCTCAACGCCGATCTGATCGTGCTCGCGTGCAAGGAGACCGGCGCCGAGGCGGTCCATCCCGGCTACGGCTTCCTCTCCGAGCGCGAGAGCTTCGCGCGCCGGCTCGCCGAGGAGGGCATCGTCTTCATCGGCCCGCCGCCCGCGGCGATCGCGGCGATGGGCGACAAGATCGAGTCCAAGAAGCTCGCGCTCGCGGCCGGCGTCAGCGTCGTTCCCGGCTTCATCGGCGAGATCAGGGACACCGACCACGCGGTCGAGATCGCCAATTCGATCACCTATCCGGTGATGATGAAGGCCTCCGCTGGCGGCGGCGGCAAGGGCATGCGGCTCGCCTATAGCGAGCTGGACGTGCGCGAGACGTTCGAGAGCGTGAAGCGCGAGGGGCTCGCCAGCTTCGGCGACGACCGCGTCTTCATCGAGAAGTTCGTCGAGAGCCCGCGCCACATCGAGATCCAGCTGCTCGGCGACCAGCACGGCACCATCCTCTATCTCGGCGAGCGCGAATGCTCGGTCCAGCGCCGCCACCAGAAGGTGGTCGAGGAGGCCCCCTCGCCGTTCGTCACGCCCGAGATGCGGAAGCAGATGGGCGAGCAGGCGGTGGCGCTGGCGCAGGCGGTCGGCTATTTTTCGGCGGGGACGGTCGAGTTCATCGCCGGCGCCGACCGCAGCTTCTACTTCCTCGAGATGAACACGCGGCTGCAGGTCGAGCATCCGGTGACCGAGCTGGTCACCGGCCTCGATCTCGTCGAGCAGATGATCCGGGTCGCCGCCGGCGAGAAGCTCACGCTCGCGCAGGAGGACGTGACGCTCAACGGCTGGGCGGTCGAGAACCGCGTCTATGCCGAGGATCCCTACCGCGGCTTCCTGCCCTCGACCGGCCGGCTGGTCCGCTACCGGCCGCCGCTCGGCAAGGAAGGGGTAAGAGTCGACGACGGCGTCGCCGAGGGCGGCGAGGTCTCGATGTTCTACGATCCGATGATCGCCAAGCTGATCACCTACGGCGGCGACCGCGAGCAGGCGATCGACCTCCAGATCGCCGCGCTCGATTCGTTCGTGATCGACGGCATCGGCCACAATCTCGATTTCCTCTCCGCGCTGATGCAGCATCCGCGCTTCCGCGCCGGCGCGCTCACCACCGGCTTCATCGCCGAGGAATTTCCCGAAGGCTTCACCGGCGCACCGGCCGATGAGCGGCTCAAGCGCAACCTCGCCGCGCTCGGCGGGCTGGTCGCAAGCGCCGAGGCGGAGCGCGCGCGCCATATCGACGGCCAGCTCGGAACCCCGCTCAAGACCCCCGTGCTGTGGATCGCGCAGATCGACGGCGACGAGTTCGAGGTGCGGGTCGAGGGCGACACCGTCCTGGTCGGGTCCGACGCGCTGACGTTCGACGCCCGCTACACCCCGGGCCAGACCTTGCTCGAGGCGATCATCGACGACGAGCCGCTGACCGTGAAGGTCGAGCGGCGCGGGTCGAGCTGGCTGTTCACCACCCGCGGCGCGCGCCACAAGGTGCGCGTGCTGACGCCGCGCAGCGCGGCGCACTCGCGCCACATGATCGCCAAGACACCGCCCGATCTTTCCAAATATCTGCTCTGCCCGATGCCGGGCCTGCTCACCATGCTTCACGTCGCCGAGGGCGAGAAGGTCGAAGCCGGGCAGCCGTTGGCGGTGGTCGAGGCGATGAAGATGGAGAATATCCTTCGCGCCGAGAAAGCGGGCACGGTCGCGAGCGTCGCGGCGAAGCCCGGCGACAGTCTCGCGGTCGATGCGGTGATCCTGGAGTTCGAATGACCGACGGCGGGCGCTCGGACATGGGTGAAGCGGAAGCGGCAATCCCCGAAGCGGTTCCCGCCGCGACCTTGATCGTCACAAGGCGCGGCCCGGGCGCTCCCGAGCTGCTGATGATGGAGCGCGCCGCTCATATGGCGTTCGCGGCGAGCGCCTTGGTCTTTCCGGGCGGCCGGATCGACGCCGGCGATCGCGCGCTCGCCGAGCGCATCGGCGACGGCATCGAGGATGCCGCGGGACGCATCGCCGCGATCCGCGAGACGGTCGAGGAGACCGGGATCGGCGTCGGCTTCGTCGAGCCGCCCGAAGCGAGCATCGTCGCCACCTTGCGCGCCGGCCTCGCCGCCGAGGAGCCGTTCGGCGCATTGCTCGACCATCTCGGGCTCGGCCTCGCGCTCGATGCGTTGACCCCGTTCGCGCGCTGGTGCCCCAAGATGCGCGAGCCGCGCCGCTTCGACACCTTCTTCTATCTCGCCGAAGCGCCGGCCAACGCCCCGCCTCCGCAAGCCGACGGCAAGGAAGCGGTCGGCGCCCATTGGGCGAGCGCCGCCGAGCTGATCGCCGAATGCGACGCCGGCCGCGGCCGGATCATCTTCCCGACCCGCCGCAACCTCGAGCGGCTCGCCCAATTCGGCTCGATCGAGGAGGCGCGCGCCGACGCGCTCCGCCGCGGCATCCACAAGGTCGAGCCGTGGGTCGAGGAGCGCGAAGGCCGTCAGTGGGTCTGCATCCCCGACGACATCGGCTACCCGGTCACCGCCGAGCTGCTCGAGCACGTCAAGCGGGGCTGAAGCTTAAAGGTGGGTACCGGCTGCGCACCCGGCCCGGGATCAGCGCAGCAAATCTTCCCGCAAGCCGCCGGGATAGGCGACCAGCAACTTTGCCTCGCCGCCGAGCGCCAATGATGTCTCGCCTTCGACCAGCCAGACGTCGCCCGCCTCGAGGGTCGCGTCGCCGAGCCTGCCGTCGCCGCTCAACGGGATCAGCCACAAGGGTAGCGCAGGCGCGGCCAGCAGCCGCCCCGAAGCATCGCCGGTCCAGCGCTCGAGCACGAACTTGCCGCCCTCGGTGAGGATCTCGCGGTCCGCCGCAAGCTTATAGGATCGGGTGGGCTCGCGGTACGGCGCCGGATCGGCGACCGCGACGGCATCGTCGAGGTGCAGCGCGCGCGGCCGGCCATAATCGAACAGCCGGTAGGTGAGGTCGACATTCTGCTGGACCTCGATCAGCTTGAGCCCGGCCCCGAGCGCGTGGATCGTGCCCGCCGGCGAATAATAATGATCGCCGGCCTGGGCGGGCCGCCAGTCGATCAGCTGCTCGAGCGTGCCGTCGCAGGCCGCGTCGCGCAGCGCCGGCTTGGCGAGCGGCGCGCGCACGCCGATGCCGATCGTCGCGCCCGGCTCGGCGTCGAGCACCAGCCACGCCTCGTCCTTGCCGCCTTTCTCGCCGCGCGCGCGCGCCGCTTGCTCGTCGGGGTGGACCTGGATCGAAAGCCGTTCCGATGTGAACAGATATTTGACGAGCAATGCGGCATCGCCGCCGCGTGGATCCTCGAACCAGATCTCGCCGACCGCTGGCGCGCCTTCGCGCACGTCGCCGAACGCCGGCAGCAGGTCGCGGCGACCCCACACTTTCTCGACGCGGCGCCTGGTCAGGCGAATGGCACTCATCACGGCTCCTGCTGCACGATCCGCTCCCGCGGCCTGCAAGTGCAACCCCTAGAGCGAATTCCAGGCCGGTGGAAACACCTGACCATTCCCAAGCGCGCAAACAAAGCAATTAGGTTCGAACGGGAACGAGTCCGGGCGGCTCGCGTCGGACGGAGCATGCGACTGCTCCGCTTTGTCAGAACGTTGCTGGTCCTCGGTGTCGCCACGTTCGCGGCGCTGCTGCTCTACGGCTATGCCCGAAGCCACCCGGAAGACCTGCCGTGGACCGCGCTCGACCTGTCGCAGCCGGTCGGCCTGTTCACCGGCCGCAAGCTTGCCGGGCTTGGCGGCGAGGGGCCGCGCTGCCGCGCGCTGCTGGACCGCGCCGGGGTCGAATATACCGCGCTGCCGCCACGAGGGTCGCGCGGTGCCGGCGGACAATGCGGCTATGAGGACGGGGTGCGCCTGCGCCGGGGCGGCGCGCTCGCCATCGACTATCGGCCGGAGGGGCTTGGCACGAGCTGCCCGGTCGCCGCGGCGCTCGCCTTGTGGGAATGGCATGTCGTCCAGCCCGCCGCCCTTGCCCATTTCGGCGAGGAGGTGGCGAGCATCGACCATTTCGGAAGCTACAGCTGCCGCCGCCTCTACGGCCGCGCGGAGGGGGCGATGAGCGAGCATGCCGCCGCCAATGCGGTCGACATCGCCGGCTTCCGCCTCGCCGGCGGCGGCCGCATCACGATCGCCCGCGATTGGCGCGGCGACGGCCCCGAAGCGGCATTCCTGCGCGACGTTCGCGACGGCGCCTGCCGCCTGTACGCGACCGTGCTGTCGCCCGACTACAACCAGGCGCACGCCGATCATCTCCACCTCGACCAGGCGAGACGCGGCGCGATGGGGTGGCGGGGTTGCCGGTAAGGCGCTTTCGCCCTTCCCGCGGGTGCGCGCCGGGGGATCGGAAGCCAGCGCAAGGGCGCCCGAAAAAGCAACGGCGACTCCGACTCCCGCCGAAGCGGGATCCGCGAGTCGCCGTTTCTTGCCTGGCGCCGCCCCTATGAGACGGTC
The DNA here is from genome assembly GCF_036677245.1 of Sphingomonas sp. GTDB lineage: Bacteria > Pseudomonadota > Alphaproteobacteria > Sphingomonadales > Sphingomonadaceae > Allosphingosinicella. The sequence goes on along the minus strand of NZ_JAKFCG010000017.1, from coordinate 3,868 downwards.
CAGGCGGGCTCGAAGCCGATTAGCTCAGATGACGCGAAAGGTGCTTGTTCATCTCGAACATCGTCACCTTCTTGGTGCCGAAGATCTTCTCCAGCTTGTCGTCCGCCAGAATTTCCCGTTTGTTTTGAGGATTCTGGAGATTGTTCTTTTTGATATAGGCCCACATCTTGCTGACGACTTCGCTACGCGCGATGTCGCCCGACCCCGTTACTGCGGCGAGCTCCGCCGAAGGCTTCAACGGCTTTTGCAGTCCGTCCGCACGGCCTGAGCCGCCCCCTTTTTTCGATCCCAACATGTCGCGCCCTCCTCTGTGAATTTCCTGCTTTGTAGAGCGCAAACGCGCGCGCTTTGCAATGGCTCAAGCGCCGCGAGCCTCTCGGGTCGTCGCAGGCCGACGGCCGATGTGGCCCAAACGGCACTGACTCACGGGTCAGGCGGGCCTTTTTTAGCCGAACGGCACGACCTTGTTGTCGGCATCATGGCCGATATCGGCGCGGCCGAGATAGGCGATGCCCGCGCGCTCGCACCAGTGGCGCACCACCTCCTCCTCGCTCTCGCCGAAATCGGGATCGTTGGGCGGGACCAGGCTGCAGCGGCCGAGCCTGATTCCGGCGACCGCGCGGATGCCGGGATTGCTGGTGATGTGGAACATCGCCCGGTCGGTCCGGTACATATATTCCGAGACTTCCTCGAGCAGTAGCATGTGGCCGTCGAGCGCGGGCTGGAGCGACGTGCCGAGCAGCTGGCTAAGCACGGTGATGTTGAACGCCACGGCCCTGGTGCCGCCTGCGCCACCGCTCCCAAGAGCCAGAGCCGGCTCGAGCGAACCAATGTCGCGGCGGCTGAGCCAGTCGAGCGCGCGGCGCACCGCCGCCTCGCCGCCTTCGCGCCGCACGTCCTGCGGCATCGGCCCGTGCGCGACTTGCTCAAAGCCCGCGGCGTAGAGGCCGGCGAGCATGTAGCCGGCGTCGCTGTAGCCGAGATAGGTCTTGGCGCGCGCGGCAGGAGCGAGCCGTTCGATCGCCTCCTCGGCGATCCGGCACGATCCGTAGCCGCCGCGCGCGAACCACAAGGCGTCAAAGGCCGGGTCGTTGGCGACCGCGACGAACGCCTCGGCGCGCGCCGCATCGCTGCCTGCGAAATGATTGTGGACGAGGAAGCATTGCGGATGGAAGACGATCTCGACGTCGGGCGCATGCGCCGCGGCAAGCGCGGTCACAGCCTCGGCCACGTCGCTCCTGATCGGCGTGCTCGGCGCCACCACTCCGATCCGCATTGCGCCTCCCCGAAAAATTGTTCGAAACTGCCCCGTTTGAAATAGCGGCCGCATCTCAATAGGGCTGGCCCATGACTCACGCCAAATCCTATTTCTTCTGCGGGATCGGCGGCAGCGGCATGTTGCCGCTCGCCTGCATCGTCCGCGCGCAAGGCGCCGAGGTGGCCGGATCGGACCGCTCGCTCGACCAGGGCCGGATCGCCGAAAAATTCGCCTTTCTCGAGGCGCGCGGAATCGCCCTCTTCCCGCAGGACGGCAGCGGCCTGACCAGCGCCGGCCAGCTGCTCGTCACCTCGGCCGCGGTCGAGGAGAATGTGCCGGACGTCCAGGCGGCGCTCCGCCTCGGCGCCGAGCGCATCACCCGGCCGCAATTGCTCGCGCGCCTGTTCAACGCGGCGCCGCTCGGCGTCGCGGTCGCGGGCACGAGCGGCAAATCGACCACGACCGGCATGATCGGCTGGATCCTCGACCGCGCCGGCCGCGACCCGGTGGTGATGAACGGCGCGGTGATGAAGAATTTCGCGACCCCCGACATGCCGTTCGCGAGCGCATTGGTGGGCAATGGCGACGCGTTCGTCAGCGAGGTCGACGAGAGCGACGGCTCGATCGCACTCTACGAGCCGGACATCGCGATCCTCAACAACATCACCCTCGACCACAAGAGCATGGACGAATTGCGCGGGCTGTTCGGCGACTTCCTCGCCAAGGCCGGAACCGCGATCCTCAACCTCGACGACGAGGAGACGCGGCTGCTCGCCGCCCGAGTGCTGCCCGAGCGGCTGGTCGGCTTCGGCTTTGCCGACCCTTCCGCCGACTTCCACGGCAGCAATGTCGTCGAGGAGCCGCTCGCGATCACATTCGACGTGACGCACCGCGCGAGCGGCCGGACCGTGCCGGTCCGGCTCGGCGTCCCCGGCCGCCACAATGCCGCCAACGCGCTCGCCGCGCTCGCCGCCGCCGACGCCTGCGGGGTCGACCTGGCCGAGGCGGCGCGCGCGCTGGCCGATTTCAAGGGCCTCCGCCGGCGCTTCGATGTCGTCGGAACGCGCGCCGGAATCACCGTGATCGACGATTTCGGGCACAACCCCGACAAGATCGCCGCGACCCTCGACACCTTGCACGCTTTCCCCGGCCGGCTGCTGATCTTCTTCCAGCCGCACGGCTACGGCCCGCTGCGCGTGATGGGCGAGCAATTGATCGCCTGCTTCGCCGACAAGCTCGGGCCCGAGGACGTGCTGATCCTTCCCGATCCCGCTTATTTCGGTGGCACCGTCGAGCGGACCGTCGGCAGCGAGCATATCGTCGAGGGCGTGCGCGCCGCCGGGCGCAACGCCGAGCATGTCGCCGAGCGCGCCGCCGCGGGCGAGCGGCTGCTCGCGCTCGCCCGCGACGGCGACCGCATCGTCGTGATGGGCGCGCGCGACGACACCTTGTCCGTTTTCGCGGCCGACCTGCTGGCGCGCCTGGCATGAACGATCGGGGCATGAACGATCGGGGCATGAACGATCAGGATGCGGCGCTGCTGGCGTTGCTCGAGACCCTCCACCGCCAGGACTATAATTTCGTCCCGCCGACGCCGGAGACGCACCGCCGCGTGATCTCGCGTCCCGACCGGCACGAGGCGCGCGACCTGCGCGACGTGTTCGGCTGGAGCCTGCCGTTCGCGCCGGCTCTGCTCCCGGGCGGCATGCTCGACCTGCTGGACCGCGGTGGCATGCTCCAGCGCGAGGGCGAGCGGATGCGAAGCGGGGTGCGGGTCGCGCGGATCGAGGATCGCCTGTTCCTCCATTCCTGCTTCCCGACCGAGCAGGAGGATGCGGTCTTCCTCGGCCCGGACAGCTACCGCTTCGTCGCCTTCCTCCAAAGCGAGCTGCCGCGCCGGGCTAGAGTGATTTCAAGTCAGGTGGAATCACCTGACGACTCGGAAATCACGGCAAACAAAGAGAAGCAGACTCAATCCCGGTTCAATCAAACCGGGATTGAGTCTGGGGTGCGCCGGCTGGTCGACATCGGCGCCGGCGCGGGCGTCGGCGCGCTGATGGCGGCGCCGTACCTGCCCGGCGCCCGGCTGACCCTGGCGGACGTCAATCCTCAGGCGCTGCGGCTCGCGTCGATCAACGCGCGGCACGCCGGCATCGAGGTCGAGCTGGTCGAGGGCGACGGCATCGACGCCGTTTCCGGCCTGGTCGACCTCGCGATCGCCAATCCCCCCTACATCATGGATCCCGACGCGCGCACCTATCGCGACGGCGGCGACATGCACGGCGCGCGCCTTTCGCTCGACTGGACGCTCGCCGCCGCGCGCCGCCTCGCGCCGCAGGGAAGAGTGCTGCTCTACACCGGCGTCGCGATCGTCGATGGACGAGATGCGCTGCGCGAGGCGCTCGCGCGCGAGCTTCCCGCGCTCGGCTGCGCGCTGCGCTACCGCGAGATCGATCCGGATATTTTCGGCGAGGAGCTCGACAAGCCCGCCTATGCCGACGTCGAGCGGATCGCCGCGATCGGTGCGGTGATCGAGAAGAGCTAAACTGATCGTTCGAGGTGCGAGCGGGTGCGCTTGCGGGACATCGGCGGGGCCAAGAAAAAGGAGAC
>NZ_JAKFCG010000016.1:0-1963 GCF_036677245.1 Sphingomonas sp. | reverse complement strand
GCTTAGGCGGGCGCAGGCAGGAGGCAATGAACGGCCATTCACAACCCGCCAAATCGATAAACTGTGACAAATCTGCCGGCGGCGTCGGCTCCGCCCCTGCCCCGCCTCCAGCTCATGGCTCCGTGCCACGCCGCGTGCTAAAGCCCCGCCCGCCATGCTCAAGCGCTTCTTCGCCTATTACCGCCCCCATCGCGGCCTGTTCCTGCTCGATTTCTCCTGTGCGGTGATCTCGGGGCTGCTCGAGCTCGGCTTCCCGATCGCGGTCAAGCTCTTCGTCGATCAGCTGCTGCCGAGCGGGAACTGGAGCCTGATCGTGCTGGCTTCGCTCGGCCTGCTGGCGATCTATCTGGTCAATGCCGGCTTGATGGTGGTGGTGACCTATTGGGGCCACATGCTCGGCATCAACATCGAGACCGAGATGCGCCGCAAGGCCTTCGACCATCTGCAGAAACTCTCCTTCGGCTGGTTCGACAACCAGAAGACCGGGCACCTCGTCGGCCGGCTGACCAAGGACCTCGAGGAGATCGGCGAAGTCGCCCATCACGGGCCTGAGGACCTGTTCATCGCGGTGATGACCTTCATCGGCGCCTTCGCGCTGATGCTGAGCGTGCATCCGCATCTGGCGCTGATCACCGCGACGATCGTGCCGCTGGTGGCCTGGCTGACCAGCCGCTACGGCCGGCGCATGACCGAGAACTGGCAAAAACTGTTCGGCAGCGTCGGCTCGTTCAATGCAAGGATCGAGGAGAATGTCGGCGGCATCCGCGTCGTCCAGGCTTTTGCCAACGAGGAGCATGAGCGCAGCCTGTTCGCGGTCGACAACCAGCGCTATCGCCGCACCAAGCTCGACGCCTACCGGCTGATGGCGGCCTCGACCTCGCTCTCCTATTTCGGCATGCGCCTGACCCAGATGGCGGTGATGATCGCCGGCGCTTATTACGTGCTGATCGGCGATCTCAGCGCCGGCGGCTTCGTCGGCTTCCTCTTGCTGGTGACGGTGTTCTTCCGGCCGATCGAGAAGATCAACTCGGTGATCGAGACCTATCCGAAGGGCATTGCCGGCTTCCGCCGCTACACCGATTTCCTCGATACGCGGCCGGATATCGCCGACCTGCCCGGCGCCGTCGCCGTCTCCGGCCTCAAAGGCGACATCGCCTATGAGAATGTCAGCTTCGGCTATACGCCGGACCGCAAGATCCTGAAGGGGATCGACCTATCGATCCGCGCCGGCGAGACCATCGCCTTCGTCGGCCCGTCAGGAGCCGGCAAGACGACGATCTGCTCGCTCTTGCCGCGCTTCTACGACGTCGAGGGCGGGCGTATCAGCATCGACGGCATCGATATCCGCCAGATGACGCTGGCCTCGCTGCGCGGCCAGATCGGCATCGTCCAGCAGGACGTCTTCCTCTTTGCCGGCACGCTTCGCGAGAACATCGCCTATGGCAAGCTGACGGCGAGCGAAGACGAGATCATCGAGGCTGCCAGGCGCGCCCGGCTCGACGAGATGATCGCGCGGCTGCCCGACGGCCTCGACACGGTGATCGGCGAGCGCGGCGTCAAGCTCTCGGGCGGGCAGAAGCAGCGCCTTGCCATCGCCCGGATGTTCCTGAAGAATCCGCCGATCCTGATCTTGGACGAAGCGACCTCGGCGCTCGACACCGAGACCGAGCGTGCCATCCAGGCCTCGCTCGCCGAACTGTCGAAGGGCCGGACCACGCTGGTGATCGCCCATCGCCTCGCGACGATCCAGGACGCCGACCGCATCATCGTCATCGACGAGAGCGGCGTCGCCGAGCAGGGAAGGCACCAGGACCTCGTCGCCGGCTCGGGCATCTACCGCCGCCTGCACGAGGCGCAATATGGGGCGAAGCGGGGGTGAAAGACCGCCGCGACGCGCCTCGTCCGAGGGCGCGTCATGCTCGGGCTTGACCCGAGCATCTCCTGCAAGAGATTCTCGGGTCTG
>NZ_JAKFCG010000015.1:0-1676 GCF_036677245.1 Sphingomonas sp. | reverse complement strand
GTCGCGCGGCACTTCCATGCCGACGCGCTTGGCGAGTTCGTCGACGGCATCGAGGAACTCGAGCCGGTCGTAGTTCATCAGGAACGAGATCGCCGTGCCGTGCGCGCCGCAGCCGAAGCAGTGATAGAACTGCTTGGTCGGCGACACCGTGAACGACGCCGAGCGCTCGTCATGGAACGGGCAACGCGCCGCGTATTCCTTGCCCTGTCGCTTCAACGGCACGCGCGAGCCGACCACTTCGACGATGTCGGAGCGGGCGAGCAAGTCGTCGATGAAGGCGTCGGGGATGCGGGCCATGCGGCTAGGATGCCACCAGACGCCTGGAGATCAGTGGGTCGCGCTGTCGAACTGCGCGGCCAGCCGCTGCAGGGCGTCGCCGCTGATGCGCTGCACGGTCCAATCGTCCATGCCAGTGGCGCCGAGGTCGCGGTAGAAGCCGAGTGCGTCCGTGTTCCAGTCCAGCACCCACCACTCGAATCGGCCGCATCCGCGCTCGAGCGCAAGCCGGGCCAGGAAGGTCATCAACAGCCGGCCGAGGCCTTCGCCGCGGAAGCGCGGGCGCACGAACAGGTCTTCGAGGTACAAGCCGCGGCGACCGAGGAACGTCGAATAGTTGTGGAAGAACAGCGCGAAGGCGGCGGGCTCGCCGTCGACTTCGGCGATCACCACTTCCGCCGCGGGATGCTCGCCGAACAGGCTGTCGGCGAGCGTGTCTTCATTGGCGACGACCTGGTGCGCGAGTTGTTCGAACTCGGCCAGTTCGCGGATGAAGGACAGCACCAGTGCGGCGTCCTGGCGTTGCGCGAAGCGCAGGCGCACGCCTGGTTGCGAGGTGGCGATCATGCTGGAGCCGGCCTCAGCCTGCGAGCTTCTGCTTGACCAGTGCCGACACCTGGCCCATGTCGGCCTGGCCGGCGAGCTTCGGCTTGAGCACGCCCATCAGCTTGCCGATGTCGGCCGGGCCCGTCGCGCCGGTCTCGGCGATGGCGGCATCGATCGCGGCAAGCACCTCCGCCTCGCCGAGCTTGGCCGGCAGGTAGGCGTCGATCACGCCGAGTTCGTAGCGTTCGATCGCGGCGAGGTCCTCGCGCGCGGCGGCTTCGTACTGCGTGATCGAGTCCTTGCGCTGCTTGACCATTTTCTCGAGTACGGCCAGCACCACCGCATCGGTGATCTCGATGCGCTCATCGACCTCGCGCTGCTTGATGGCGGCATTGATCAGGCGGATGACGCCGAGGCGATCCTTCTCGCCGGCCTTCATCGCGGTCTTCATGTCTTCGGTGAGCTGGGTCTTGAGGCTCATGGCGATCTCCGGTTCCATGCAGCGCGAAGTGATCGGCTGCGTGGGTGTTGGATGGTTGGACAGCCGCACGGCGGGGGCCGCGCTGCAGAAAAGCAAAAAGCCGGCGGCGCTTGCGCACGGCCGGCTTCGGCGACGATCGCGGACGGGCTGGCGCCCGCCGGATCCATCAATTCAGTGCGATCAGTACAGCCGCTGGCGCTTGGTGACGTCGCGCGAGCTGCGGCGGGCCTGGCGCTTGACCGCGGCGGCAGCCTTGCGCTTGCGCTCCTGGGTCGGCTTCTCGTAGAACTCGCGCTTGCGGGTTTCGGCGAGGACGCCGGCCTTCTCGCAGGTGCGCTTGAAGCGGCGCAGGGCAAACTCGAAGGGCTCGTTT
>NZ_JAKFCG010000014.1:0-1681 GCF_036677245.1 Sphingomonas sp. | reverse complement strand
ATGCGCCCGCTGCTCGAAGGGCTCGGCTTCACCTGCAAGACGCTGACGCATCCCAAGGCGCGCGGCCCCTTCCTCTTCGCCGAGCGCATCGAGGACCCGTCCCTGCCGACGATCTTCGGCTATGGCCATGGCGACGTGATCCGCGGCCTCGACGCTCAGTGGAGCGAAGGCCTGTCGCCCTGGACCCTCACCGAGCGCGGCGACCGCTGGTATGGCCGCGGCGTCGTCGACAACAAGGGCCAGCACGTCATCAACATCAACGCGCTACGCGCCGTGCTCGAAACGCGCGGCAAGCTCGGCTTCAACGCCAAATACCTGATCGAAATGGGCGAGGAATGCGGCTCGCCGGGCCTGCGCGAGCTCTGCACCGACCAGAAGGAGCTGTTCAAGTCCGACGTGCTGATCGGCTCCGACGGCCCCCGCCTCAATGCCGAGCGTCCGACGGTCTTCCTCGGCTCGCGCGGCGGCGTCACCTTCGACCTCACGATCAAGGCCCGCGAAGGCGGCCACCATTCCGGCAACTGGGGCGGCATCCTCTCCGACCCGGCGATCCAGCTCGCCCATGCCATCGCCTCGATCGCCTCGCCGACGGGGCAGATCCGCATCCATGAATGGGTGCCGAAGGAGTTGCCGGAGCCGGTGCGCAAGGCGCTCGCCGATTGCGAGGTCGATGGCGGCCCGGACGGCCCGGTGATCGATCCCGAATGGGGCGAGCCCGGCCTCTCGCCGGCCGAGCAGGTCTTCGGCTGGTGCTCCTTCGACGTACTGGCGATGAAGTCGGGCGTGCCGGAGACTCCGGTCAACGCCGTGCCGCCGAGCGCCTGGGCCCGCTGCCAGCTCCGCTTCGTCGTCGGCATCGACCCGAATGAGGTGCTGCCGGCGCTGCGCCGTCACCTGAAGCGCCATGGTTTCGGCATGGTCGAGGTCACGCTCGCCCGCGACGAGATCTTCAACGCCACCCGCCTCGATCCGGAGGATGCCTGGGTGCATTGGGCGCTGGCCTCGATCGCCAAGTCGACCAACAAGAAGCCGGCGCTTTTACCCAATCTCGGCGGCTCGCTGCCCAACGACATCTTCTCGGAGATCCTGGGCCTGCGCACCATCTGGGTGCCGCACTCCTATCCGGGCTGCTCGCAGCATGCGCCCGACGAGCATCTGCCCGTCGCGATCGCACGCGAGGGGCTGGGCATGATGGCCGGCCTCTATTGGGATCTCGGCGAAGGCACGACGCCGCCGCTCTGACCTCAGCGTCCGTCGTATTCACGGTCGAAAACGGCAGCGTCAGAGCGCTGCCGTTCCAGGCTCTCGCGGTAGCGCAGGCAGCCGCGCAGGAATTTCGGCCAGGGCGGAACAGCGATCTCGGGCTCCATCTGCTCCGGCAGCAATCCCCAAAGCTGCGGATGGTGCCAGCACAGATCATGACCGGTGGCGTCGCGATGCTCGCGGATGCCGGCGCGCAGGCGCCGGACCTCTTCGATCAGGCGCTCACGGTTCATGTCGTCGAGGTCGCTGTCCATCGGCCACTCCTACCCGCCCCGTTCCTGTGGCTGGCGCGGATCGCGCGAGGGCGGCAGGTCGACCGGCGTCGCCGGCGGGGTTTCCGGCGGCGCGTTCGGCGGTAGCTCCGGCGGCGGATCGTTGGGGATGCCGGTCGGCTCGGCATCGGGCGGTGTCTCGACCG
>NZ_JAKFCG010000013.1:0-21725 GCF_036677245.1 Sphingomonas sp. | reverse complement strand
CTCGGCTCTTATTGGACCGTCGATCAGGTGATATGCGACGCGCCGACTCGCCGTGCGGTGATCGAATGGACCCACTTCAAGCGCAAGCAGGGCATCATCCTGCGCGGCGACGAATGGTATATCTTCAATCCGGACGGCCGGATCGAGGAGATCCGCGCTTATTATGCGTCGGCGCAGGATCCTAATTTGCAGACGGTCGAGCTCGGCAGCTTCGATTACGCCGGCCGCGGCTATCCGATCGAAGCGCCCTAGAGAAAGAAACAATGCACTATCAGTAGGTTATAGAGAAGGTCTGCGAGTCCATTTCATCACAGCCTGCTCTAGCCTGCCGAAGCAATGGTCCGCAGTGATGGCATCGACCGCAAGTCGTAGTCGATCTTGGGCGAGGGCAATGTTCCCTTATTCGCCGCCCTGGGCAGCCGGCAGTGGCGCTTCGGCCTTGGCGGCGATCGCGTCGGGCTTGGCAGCGCTTTCGCCGGTGAGCGCCCAGCGAACGCTGTCGGACACATCGGCCTTGGCAAGCTCTTCCTTGGCGTTCGCGGCCGACTGCTCGCGCAGCGGCTCGTAGCGGCGAGTGACGGCGCGGCCGGCAATATCCGCGGGAGTCACCTCTATGTCGGTCTGCATCGCCTGCAGCTCGAGCGGATCGGCGGTGGCCTGAGTGAGACCCGGGAAGACCAGGGCCAGCTTCTCGATTCGCGCAATCTCCGGCTCGACGCCGCTCGCGGCATGGCGGAACGCCGGCGGGCGCCCCCAGCCGCCTTCCCACCGATAGAAAATGTGGGTGCCGACGAGCGCGAGCTTGGTAAGGCTCGAGCTCCAATAAGGCACCACCCAATTGGTGTGATAATGGGTGGCATAGCCGACCGGCTTGTACACCGTCCCGGCAAGCGCTTCCTCCGCCACCTTGCGGGCGCGAGCCCAGCCCGCTTCGGAGGGCACGCGCGCCATCGAGCCGTCGCAGGTGAAGGTGAACTGGCAGCCTGTCGAACGCTCCCACCCCTGGAAGACGACGCCGCAGACGCTTTTGGGGAAGGCGGGATGGCGGACACGATTGAGGACGACCTGCGCGACCGCACGCAGCCCGTCGGTGGGCTCGATCGCGGCCTCATAATGGACCGCGGCGGTCAGGCAATCGAGCGCGCGAAGCCGATCGATCTCGGCCGCAGCGGCGAATCGGAACGGCTTTGCCGCTGGATTCGACTCGCTCGAGATGGGGATCGTGGCATTGAAGGCGGCCGCTTCCTGCGGACTCATGTCTCGGAAATCGAGCGGCTCGGGAATCGGCGGCGATACCGTGGGCGCTGCCCGCCTGTCGAAGAAACCAAGCGTTCCGCGCGCTTCCGCCCCAGCATCGAAGGCGGGCACCGACGTCACGCTGACGCCGGCGAACAAATAGAGGCCCAGCATCGTCGCGAGCACGATCGTGCTCGGCCAATGCTGAGGCCTGGGCAGCGCAAACGCGACGGCAATCCGGCTTTGAACAGCAGCGAACATAGGGTCTCCGGGAAGCCGCGCCGAATAAGGTGGGGTCGTTTCGCTGGCAACCGCTGCCCCGGCCAGCAGTGGCGCAATCGGGTTAATCCGTGTTGGCGGTAATGACGTCATGACGCCTGGCGAAAAAACCAATCAATTAAACGAGGTTAAGTCCAGAGCCTCACGGCCGGCGCGGGAGGAACATCAAGCATCCGTAACGGTTTAGCAGCCAATCGCTTTTCATTTTTTGGAAACCATAGATGGCATTCAGATCGTTCACGGAGCCTGCCGTGGCGCCGGCACCGCGTTACCTGACGGACGGCTTCCAGCGCGCGCTCGCGCATTGGAACCACGAGCGGCTCGCGCCGCAGTTTCCGTCCGCAGACTGGCAGGCCAATCTGCAGCGCGATTCGCGCATGCTGCGGCTCGAGGGCAGCTTCCTCGAGCATCTTCGCGCCGAGGTGGCCGAGCAAGCAGGATCGGCTCCGACCGACCCCGACGGCTTCATCCGCTGGTTCGAGCAGCTGAAGGAAGACGGCCCTGGGCAGGGCGATCCCCTGTTTCCCTGGCTCGCCGAAGAGGCCTCTCGCGAGGACATCAGCTGGTTCCTTGAGCAGGAGGCCGCTGGCGAAGCAGGGTTCGACGATCTCGTGGCGTACACGCAGGTCAAGCTCCCCGCGGGTCCCAAGCTCGAGCTCGCCCGCAATTATTGGGACGAGATGGGCCGCGGCAACCCCGCCGGCGTGCACGGATCGATGCTCGCGACACTGGTCGACGCGCTGCAGCTCCATCCCCGGATCGACACGACCGTCTGGGAAAGCCTCGCGCTTGCCAATGCGATGACTGCCATGGCCACCAGCCGGCGCTACACCTGGCATTCGATCGGTGCGCTCGGCGTCATCGAGCTCACCGCTCCCGGCCGCTCGGCAAGTACGGCGGCAGGGCTGAGGCGTCTTGGCCTGTCCGACCGCGAAAGGCGCTATTTCGATCTTCATGCCTTGCTCGACGTCAAGCATAGCGAGGAATGGAACCGCGAAGCGATCGTGCCGCTGGTCGAGGAGGATCCTCGCCGCGCCACGGCGATGGCCGAGGGTGCGCTGATTCGCCTCAACGCCGGGGCGCGCTGCTTCCAGCGTTATCGCGCCGCTTTCGGAATCGGCATTAGCCAAGCGGCATAAGCCGCTTTTTCATCGCACCGGAGCGCGGCTTCGTCGCTCCGGTGCGGGTCGGTCGAAATCCCGTCCTGCCCCGTCGCATCCGGAAAGCGCGTGCGGCCGGTCTCCCCTAGCAGACACTCATTGGCCCGCACGGCCTCAGTCCAGGGAGAATCGACATGACCGCACCGCTTTTCCGCACCTTCTCGACCTGCGTCGCAGCTTTGTTCGTGAGCACCTTGCTCGTCACCGCCATCACCTCCTCGGCGGGAATGATCTGAGCGGCGCTTTCCAGCACATGCTCCTCCGCGCCTTGCGGGGGAGCAGGCGTCAAGCAGGCAGCGCCTGCGCCGGCTCAGTCCAGACTCGATCTCGGTTTGACTGAACCGAGATCGAGTCTAGTTTTTATTTGTTTTCAGTGATTTCCGAGTCGTCAGGTGATTCCACCTGACTTGAAATCACTCTAATGCGAGGGCCGCCTTCACGGCGGCGACATAGCTTGGGCCGACCTGGACGGTGGCACCGTCCACGAGCACAAGCGTCAGCGAGCGGTTGGCGCGGCGCACTTCGCTCACCTTGTCCGGCCTGACGAACGCAGAGCGATGCACGCGCAACAGCGTGGACCCAGCCAATTTTTCCTCGAGCGCGGCCATGGTGATGCGCAGCAGATGGCTGCGCACGGCGGTATGCAGCAGCACATAGTCGCGCGCCGCCTCGATCCAATCGATCGCTTCAAGCGGGACTCGCCGCTGGCCGTGCCGCTCGGGCACCCAGAAGCCGCCATCCTCCAGCCCCGCGATCCCGCTGGAGCGCAGCGCAGCCACCTCCTCGGCAAGCTGCCCCGCGCGCGCGGCCTGATCGCGCAACGTGCGGCGGCGGCGCGCGCGCTCCACCGCCTGGCGCAACCGGTCGAATCGCACCGGCTTGAGCAGATAATCGGCAGCATCGACGTCGAATGCGTCGGGCGCATAATGTTCGTGCGCGGTGACGAAGACCAATTCGGGGCGCGGCTCGACCTTGATATCGGCCGCGGCACGCAGGCCGTTTCGGCCCGGCATCTGGATGTCGAGCAGGACGAGATCGGGTGTCAGGCGCTCGATCTCGGCAACCGCAGAGTCGCCGTCGCTCGCCTGGCCGACGACCTCTGTCCCTTCGATATCGGCGAAGAATGTCCGCAGCCGATCGAGCGCCAGATCCTCGTCGTCCACGAGCAGCACGCGCATCTCGTCCCCCTCATGTTCCTTGTGCCGGTTTTGCGCCGGCGCCGGCGATTGTTCAAGCCGAAGCGGGGGATCAGCGTCTTTCCTGGACGTCGGGAATGCAGATCGTCGCGACATAAGCGCTGCCCTTGGCTTCGGTGGTGAGGCTGGCAGCTTCGCCGAACACCGCCTTCAGCCTCTGGCGCACGTTCATCAGCCCGACTCCGGTTCCAGCCGACACGGAGGTTTCGGCGGGAACCATGTCGTTCTCGACCGTGATGCACAGCAGGCCGTCCTCGAGGATTGCGCTGATCGTGACGGTGACCGGTTCGCGCGACTGCGCCACGCCATGCTTGATCGCATTTTCCACCAACGGCTGCACGAGGAAGCTCGGGATCAGCGCTGCTCCCGCCTCGGGCTCGCACTCGATCCTGACATCGAGCCGGCTGCCGAAGCGGACGCCTTCGATGTCGAGATATTCCTCGATCAGCGCGAGCTCCTCGTCCAGCGGCACGAGCCCCGCCGGGTCGCAGGTCAATGACGAGCGCAGGAAGCTCGACAGCTTGCTGGTCATCTGCTCGGCATCTTCGTTGCGGCGCGTGACGATCAACGAGGAGATCGAGTTGAGCGTGTTGAACAGGAAATGCGGGTTGAGCTGGTAGCGCAATGCCTGGAGCTGTGCCTGTTGCGCGGCGGAGCGCGCATCGGTGAGCTGGCGCTGGCTTCGGGTCGAGCTGCGCCGCGTGAAGGCGAGCTGGAACAAAGCGAGATTGACGGCGAAAACCAGCAGGTAACGGAACGCGGCTTCATAGCCGCGCGAAAAGTTGATCGGCACGTCGAACCAGGAGGATTCGACATTCTTGGCCACCCAGGCGGTGTAGAACAGATCGAACGAGGCGTGCGCGATCGAGACCGAGAAGACGGCGGCCGCGAGAACGAAGATCCGCAAATGGGTCGGCCATTCCAAGGTTGCGCGGAAACAGCCGAATATCGCCAGGCCGAAGCTCATCGAGACGATCACTGTGGAGGCGTCGAGGAACACGCTGAACCACCCGTCCCCGGAATGGCGCGCGACGATGCCCGGCAGGAACATCAGGACGATGAACAGCCACAAGGCGACGGTGTGAAGCACAGCGTCGCTCCAGCGGGCGTCTGACTTCGCAGATGGCATATACGCGACGGCCCCTCGTCGGTGAGGCCGCATTTCCTGCCTGAAACCCGCTAGACTGTCACTTGCCATCAATGCCGATATCGCTCCGTTGAATGCCAGAAGGCCACGGTCCCGGTGCCGAAGCGAGGCAGCCGTGACCAAAGTGTCTGATCGGACGACGAAAACAACGGATTGCGATGGCGACGAGCGGCCGCCGGGGCAGCTCGATCGGTGCCGTTGCCGACTGGCGGCGGAAGGCTTGGCGTCAGGCGGGCGGCGCGGGAACGGGCAGCCGCTTGCTCAGCTCGAACCTGTCGCCGGCCGCAAGCACGTGGACGCACACGCCGTGCATCGAGAGCACGCGCTCCGGGCTTGCCTCGGCGACATTGCTGTGGGTAACCTCTTCACCGTCAACTACATAGACCGCTCCGCTGCCGATCACTGTGAACGTGTCGCCATCAACGATCGCGGCGGTATCCTCATCGATGCCGATGCCGAGCACCCGGGGATTGTGGGCAACCGCGCCGAGCAGCCGGCCGAAGCGGCCGCGCTCGGCGAAATGCTGGTCGATGATCACGTCGGGGATCAGACCGAGACCAGGCGCCATATGCAGGTCGCCGATGCGGTGGGTCTCGGCGCTGGTGCCCTTGACGAGCATCGTTTCGCTCATCACCGATGCCCCGGCGGAGGTACCCGCAATCACGCCGCCGCTCTCCCAAATCTGGCGGATCTTGTCCTCGACCTGGGTATCGCCGATCTGGCTGGTGATGCGCAGCTGATCGCCGCCGGAGAAGAAGACGCCGGCGGCGCCCTCCAGCTTCGCGAGCGTCTCGGCGGCATGGGTCTCCGATCGCTCGGCGACATAGACCTCGACCATCTCGCCGATCTCAAGATCGGCGAACGCCTTGCGATATTCCTCATAATAGCCCTCGGGCTGGTGGCTCGCGACGGTCGCGAGGACGAGCTTGCCTCCGCGGACATGGCGCGCGACCTCGCGCAGGATCTTGCGGTCTCCGCGCGGATCGCGGTCTTCGTGGCCGCCGATCACGATCAGCGGCCCGCGCCGCCGCTTTTCCTCACTCATCTGTTAGTCATCATCCTTCCCGAGCCGCGCCAGCTGGTTCCTCGCTGCTCCGACGATTGCAACGGAAGACGTCGTGAGAAGGTGCCATCCGATTTTCGCGCTGCCCCACGACTCCGCCGGGCATGGCACTTGCCCTGTTCTGCGACGATGGAGGCGATCGTTCGGCGGCGAGGAGCTGGTTTTCGTGCGCCGGATGATGATTGCTGAACTCGAGCACCTGCTGCCACGCCGCATTGACGTCGGTGGGCGTGATCACCAGCAAGTCGCCCGGCCTTGCCTCCTCTAGGCTCTTCCGCGTCGCCTCGGGCTCGCCCGCGATCAAATGAATGCGCGCCGGATCGAAGCCGGCAGAAACCGCGCCCTCGAACAGCAGGTTCATGATCTGGCCGCCCGGGCGGCCGCGGGTGCTGGGGTCCTCGCGGAAGAACAATTCGTCGAAGATGCCGCCGGCGATGCGGCCCATCTCGAAAATGTCCTCGTCGCGCCGGTCACCCGGGATCGAGATGGTCGCCATGCAGCGCCGGTAGCGGTGACGCAGCCCCCGCACCAATTCGCCGATCGCCTCGAGCCCGGCCGGATTGTGCGCATAATCGAGGATCACGCGGCAACCCTGCGCGTCGAGGACATTGAGCCGGCCTGGGTTCTGCTCGAACGACGACTGGAACGTGCCCAAGGCGGCACGGATCGTCAGCAGCGGGACGCCGTGCGCGATGCAGATCGCGGTGACCGCCAGCGCGTTCGCGATGTTGAATGCGGCCCTGCCATGGATCGTCGCCGGGATGTCGGCGGCCTGCATCACGAGCTCGCGCCGGCCGCGGTCGTGGACGACGATCGTGCCGCCGTCCTCGCCCGCCTCGCGCACCACCGCCATGCCACCGTTGGCGATATGTTCGCGAAGGAAATCGGGCATTTGAACGCCGCCGTTCATCGAGAACCAAGCGACACGTCCGCCGGCCCGCCGGGCCATTCGCGCGACCAGGGGATCGTCGGCATTGAGCACGCTGGTGCCTCGGCGGCGCACCGTTTCGACGATCAAAGATTTGACATTGGCCAGATCCTCGACCGTCTCGATGCCCTTGAGGCCAAGATGGTCGGGGCTGATGTTGAGCATTACGCCGATGTCGGCGCGCTCGAAGGCGAGCCCCTCGCGGAGCAATCCGCCGCGCGCCGTCTCGAGCACGGCGACCTCGACATTGGGGTCGCGCAGCACCATCCGTGCGCTGCGCGGCCCGGTCGCGTCGCCCGGAGCGACGAGCATGTCGTTGACATAGACGCCGCTGGTCTAGGTGAGGCCAACCGTGCAGCCGGTCTGGCGAAGGACGTGCGCCACCATCCGTCCGGTCGTCGACTTGCCGTTGGTGCCGGTGATCGCGATGATCGGGATACGGCTGCGGCTGCCGCGCGGGAAGAGCATGTCGATCACCGGCCGCGCCACGTCGCGCGGCGCGCCTTCGGACGGCTCGATGTGCATGCGGAAGCCGGGCGCTGCATTGACCTCGATCACGCCGCCCCCGGTCTCGCGCACGGAGCGACGGATGTCGGGGGCGATAAAGTCGATCCCGGCGACATCGAGGCCGATGATCGCCGCCGCGCGGCGCGCGATCTCGGCATTGTCGGGGTGGACGGCGTCGGTCCGGTCGATCGCCGTCCCGCCGGTCGACAGATTGGCGGTGGCGCGAAGCATCACCTGCTCTCCCGCGGCCGGGATCGTCTCGGTCGTTCTGCCCGATCTTTGCAGATATTCAATGACATGGGCATCGATCTTGATGCGGGTCATGACCTTTTCATGGCCGTCGCCGCGGCGCGGATCCTGGTTCACCTCGTCGACCAGCTCGGCGATCGTGCGCCGGCCGTCGCCGACGACATGCGCGGGCACTCTTTCGGCGCAGGCGACCATCTTGCCGCCGATCACCAGGATGCGATGATCGTTGCCGGCGAAATGTTGCTCGACGATCACCCTGCGGCTGTGCTCGGCCGCAGCCGCGAAGCCGAAGCGAAGCTGCTCTTCGTTGGCGATGCCGATCGTGACGCCGCGGCCGTGGTTGCCGTCGAGCGGCTTGGTGACGACCGGATAACGCAGCCTTTTGGCCTCCCGCACCGCCTCCTCGACGTCGCGCACGACGATGCCGCGCGGCACCGGGACGCCCGAAGCGTCCAGCATCTTCTTGGTGAGATCCTTGTCCCCCGCCAGTTCGACCGCGATCAGCGAGCTTTTGCCGGTGATGCTGGCGCGGATCCGCTGCTGGTGCTTGCCGTGGCCGAGCTGGACCAGGCTCTGGTCGTTGAGCCGCATCACCGGAATGCCGCGGCGCTTCGCCTCGTCGACCAGGGCCTGGGTGGTCGGCCCATAAGCCGAGCGCCTCACCTGGCGCTGCAGAGCTGCCAGCCACCGCGTGAAGTCGAATTCGCCCTCATTGCCCTGGTCCGCGACGATGCAGTCGAGCCCGTCGATGCCCCGCAAATGGTCCGGCAGCAGCGAATTGACCAGCTCGAGCGCGATCCGCCCCGCGAGCAGGCCGACCTCATCCTCGCGATAGGCGAACATGATATTGTAGACGCCGGGCCGGCGCTTGACCGAGCGTGTCTTGCCGCGGGTCACACGATGGCCGGCGATCGTCTGCAGCTCGAGCGCGACATGCTCGGCGACATGGCCAAGCCAGGTGCCTTCCTCCAGGCGGCGGACGAAGCCGCCGGCCGATCGGTAGCAGCATCCGTGAGTTCGCAGTCCAGGCAGCAAGGCGAGCAATTGCTCGGTGAAGCCGGGCAGGAGGTTGGTCGGCCACTCCTCCAGCCGGCCGAGGTCGAGCTGGATTCGCACCATCGGCGTGTGGCTGTAATAATGGGGGCCGCGATAGACGCCGGTCTCGATCACCCGCATCGGCTGAGTGAGAAATCTGGTCGCCGAGTCGCCTTTTGCGCCAAAGAAGATCTGGCTCATTCCCTCTCCGCTCATATATTGTTGCAGTCCCGGACGGTTCAAACGCGATCCACAGGCCCAGCGGCTGATATTGACCTAAATGCCGGTAATCGCTGGCAAGTTCCGGGCGAACAGACTGATCCACGTTAGTACGGTTGTGGAACGAACGCTGCGACTGTCGGACGCCCATTGGCCGCTTGTGCGCGCGCGGCGCAGGCGGCATATCCGCGCCAAAGAGCGAGAGAGCGATGGCCGAACAAATTCCTCCCCCAGCAGCAGCGGTTTCGAACACGCATTGCAACGCCGCCGAATATCAGGCGCGCTACCGCCAATCGCTCGATGACCCTGACCGCTTCTGGCAGGAACAGGCGCGCCGGCTGGACTGGGTGCGCGAGCCGACCATCATCGGCAATTGGTCCTACGATCCCGTCGATATTAAATGGTATGAAGATGGGGCGCTAAACCTTTGCTACAATTGCGTTGATCGCCATCTTGCAGAGCGCGCGGACGATGTCGCGCTGATCTGGGAAGCGGACGCGCCGGGTGTCGTCCGCACCCTCACCTATGGCGAGCTCTACCGCCAGGTCGTGCGGATGGCGAACTGCCTCAAGATGCTCGGCGTCACCAAGGGCGATCGAGTCACCATCTACATGCCGATGATCCTCGATGCGGCGGTCGCGATGCTGGCCTGCGCACGGATCGGAGCGGTCCATTCGGTGGTGTTCGGCGGCTTCTCGCCCGAGGCGCTGCGTGGGCGGATCGAGGATTGCGGCAGCCGCTTCGTCATCACCGCCGACGGCGGCATGCGCGGCGGCAAATTGGTGCCGCTCAAGGCCAATGTCGACGAGGCGCTGAACGGTGCGCCGCAGGTCGATGCCGTGCTGGTCGTCCGCCATGCCGGCAACGAGGTGAGCAAAGTCGACGGGCGCGACCATTGGTTCCACGAACTTGCCGAGACGGTCCCCGACGAATGCCCGTGCGAGCCGATGGGCGCCGAGGACCCGTTGTTCATCCTCTACACCTCGGGATCGACCGGAAAGCCGAAGGGCGTGCTGCACACGACCGGCGGCTACGGTGTGTGGACCGCCACGACCTTCCATTATGTGTTCGATTATCGGCAGGGAGAGATCTTCTGGTGCACCGCCGACGTGGGCTGGGTCACCGGCCACAGCTATGTCGTCTACGGCCCGCTCGCCAACGGCGCGACCAGCCTGATGTTCGAGGGCGTGCCCAATTACCCGGACGTGGACCGCTTCTGGGAGATGATCGACCGCCACAAGGTCAACGTCTTCTACACCGCCCCGACCGCGATCCGCGCATTGATGCGCGACGGCGAAGAGCCGGTGAAACGCCACGACCGCTCGTCGGTCCGCCTGCTCGGCACGGTCGGCGAACCGATCAATCCCGAGGCGTGGCGGTGGTATCATGACGTCATCGGCGACGGCCGCTGCCCGGTGGTCGACACCTGGTGGCAGACCGAGACCGGCGGGATCATGATCACCACCCTGCCCGGCGCGCATGCCATGCAGCCCGGCTCGGCGGGCAAGCCGTTCTTCGGTGTGGTGCCGCAGCTGGTCGATGGCGCGGGCCAGGTGCTCGAAGGGCCGGCGTCGGGGAATCTGTGCATCACGCGAAGCTGGCCCGGCCAGATGCGCACCGTCTACGGCGATCACGAACGCTTCGTGCAGACCTATTTCTCGACCTACAAAGGCAAATATTTCACCGGCGACGGCTGCCGCCGCGACGAGGACGGCTATTATTGGATCACCGGCCGGGTCGACGACGTGCTCAACGTCTCGGGCCACCGCATGGGCACTGCCGAGGTCGAATCGGCCCTGGTCGCCCATTCGCTGGTCGCCGAAGCCGCGGTCGTCGGCTACCCGCACGACATCAAGGGCCAGGGCATCTATTGCTACGTGACCCTGCTCGCCGGCGAGGAGCCGAACGCCGAGCTCGAGGCCGAGCTGAGGCAATTCGTGAGGAAGGAGATCGGGCCGATCGCGACGCCCGACCATCTCCACTTCACCCCGGCGCTGCCCAAGACGCGCTCCGGCAAGATCATGCGGCGGATCCTGCGCAAGATCGCCGAGAACGACTTCTCGAACCTCGGGGACACGTCGACCCTGGCGGATCCGACCCTGGTTGACGCGCTGGTCGACGGCCGGCGCAACCGCTAGCGCAGATCCCGATTTCGGAATGAATTCAGATCACTGAGAGCGTTTTCCGGTACTGAATATCACCAAGGGTTTCGCGTCACTGGCCCCAAGCTATGAAATGGGGATTGGCGAACTCATTCTCGGCCTTGGCATAGAGCAACGGCCCGGCCTCGCGATCCCCGTCGAGCGCGAGCACCCGGCCGCCGGCCGCCTCGAGCACCGCCTGGCCGGCGCCGGTATCCCATTCCATTGTCCGCCCCCAGCGCGGATAGACATCGGCGCTGCCTTCGGCGACCAGGCAGAATTTGAGCGAGGAGCCTGCGGGCACGAACTCGGTGACGCCGAGCGCGGCCATCCGCTCGGCGGTGCCGGCCGCGGCGTGGTTTCGGCTGCCGATGCCGGCAAGGCCCGAGGCGGGGCGCGGCCGCGGCCTGATCCTCTCGGTCGGCGGCGCGCCGCGGCCGATCCGCCGGAACGCGCCCTCGCCTTTCGCACCGTAATAGAGCGCCGCGCTGTCGGGCGCGTAGACGACGCCGGCGATCGGCCTGCGATCCTCGATCAGCGCGATGTTGACCGTGAACTCGCCGTTGCGCTGGATGAAGCCCTTGGTGCCGTCGAGCGGGTCGACCAGGAAGAAACGCTCGCCAAGCGAGGGGATGCGGCCGGCCGCCGCCTCTTCCTCCGCCAAGACCGCGATCCCCGGGAAAGCACTGCCGAGCCGCTCGAGGATGATCGCCTCGGCGCGGCGGTCGGCCTCGGTCACCGGCGAACCATCGAGCTTGTCCTCGGTCACGAATTCGGCCGCATAGATGGATTCGATCTCGGCGCCTGCCGCGAGCGCGGCCTCGATCAAGGTCTCGAGCAAGGACGACGTCATCCGATCAGCCTGTCGGCATGCCAGCGCAGATGATCCTCCATGAAGGTCGAGATGAAATAATAGCTGTGGTCGTAGCCAGGCTGCATGCGCAAATTCATGTCGATCCCGGCCTGCTTGCAGGCGGCGGCGAGCAGCCCGGGCTGGAGCTGGTCGAGGAACTGATCGGCAGTGCCCTGATCGACCAAGATCTCGTCGACCCGGGCGCCATCCTCGACCAGGGCGACGGCGTCATGACGTCGCCACGCGGCGCGGTCCTCGCCGAGATAGCCGCCCAGCGTCTTCTCGCCCCACGGCACCTGGCCCGGAGCGACGATCGGCGCCAGCGCCGAGACCGAAGCGAAGCGTCCCGGATTGCGCAATGCCATGGTGAGCGCGCCATGCCCGCCCATCGAATGGCCCATGATCGCCTGCCGACCAAGGTCGACCGGGAAATTGGCGGCGATCACCTGCGGCAGCTCGTCGACGATGTAGGAATACATCCGGTAATTGGCGGCATAGGGCGCTACAGTTGCGTCGACGTAGAAGCCCGCGCCGCTGCCGAAGTCATAATCCTCGACGTCGGGAATGTCGTCGCCACGCGGCGAGGTGTCGGGGGCGACGAAGATCAGGCCAAGCTCGGCGCAGACCCGCTGGAAGCCGCCCTTCTCGGTGACATTGGCGTGGGTGCACGTCAGGCCGGAGAGATACCAGACGACCGGCAGGCGGTCGCCGCTCGCGGCCTGGGGCGGCAAATAGATGCCGAACGTCATCGGCGTGCCGGTGGCGTCGCTTGCGTGGCGATGGACTTCCTGGCTCCCCTCGAAGCTCTTGGCGGCGGAAAGGCGTTCGAGCGCCATCTTAGTAGACCACCACCGAGCGGATGCTCGCGCCCTCGTGCATCAGGTCGAACGCGTCGTTGATCCGCTCGAGCGGCATGGTGTGGGTGATCAGCGGATCGATCGAGATCTTGCCGTCCATATACCAGTCGACGATCCGCGGCACATCGGTGCGCCCGCGCGCGCCGCCGAACGCCGAGCCCTTCCAGACCCGGCCGGTGACGAGCTGGAACGGGCGGGTGGAGATCTCACGCCCCGCCTCCGCAACGCCGATGATCACGCTTTCGCCCCAGCCGCGATGGCAGCATTCGAGCGCCTGGCGCATCACCTCGGTGTTGCCGGTGCAATCGAAGCTGTAATCGGCACCGCCGCCCGTGAGGTCGACGATCGCCTGGACGACCTTGTCGTTGCCGATCTCGCGCGGATTGACGAAGGCGGTCATGCCGAACTGCTCGGCCATCGCGCGCTTGGCGGAGTTGATGTCGACGCCGATGATCTTGTCGGCACCGGCCATCCTGGCGCCCTGGATGACGTTGAGGCCGATGCCGCCGAGGCCGAACACGACGACATTGGCGCCGGGCTCGACACCAGCCGTCCAGATCACCGCGCCGACGCCGGTGGTGACGCCGCAGCCGATGTAGCAGATCTTGTCGAACGGCGCGTCGGGACGGACCTTGGCGACCGCGATCTCGGGCATCACCGTGAAGTTGGAGAAGGTCGAGCAGCCCATATAATGGTAGATCGTCTCGGACCCCAGTTTGAAGCGGCTCGTGCCGTCGGGCATCACGCCCTTGCCCTGCGTCGAGCGGATCGCCGTGCACAGGTTGGTCTTCTGCGACAGGCACGATTTACACTGGCGGCATTCGGGGGTGTAGAGCGGGATAACGTGGTCGCCGACCGCGACCGAGGTGACGCCGGGGCCTACCTCGCGGACGATGCCGGCGCCCTCGTGGCCGAGGATCGACGGGAAGATGCCTTCCGAATCCTTGCCTTCGAGCGTGTAGGCGTCGGTATGGCAGATACCGGTGGCCATGATCTCGACCAGCACCTCGCCGGCTTTGGGCCCGTCGAGGTCGACTTCGTGGATCTCGAGCGGCGCGTTGGGCGCAACGGCGATGGCGGCGCGAGTCTTCATCCTGGTCTCCTCGAACGAATATTTGAGCTACAGGAGCGCGACCAAAGACGATCGGATCAGGCGAGTAAAGCCCCTCGGCAGCGGCAATCGGCCCAGGTCGGGAGAATCGGTCAGGACAGCCGGGCCTTGGCGAAGCCGCCCCAGACCGTGTCATAATCGTCCTGCAGCTCGTCGCATTGCAGCGCGAAGCTGGTCGGTCGGTAGGGCCAGCAGCTCTCGACCATGAACGCCAGCGTGTCCTCGATCTTGTGCGGCTTGAGCTCGGCGGCGCTCGCCGCGGCCCAGCTCGCGAGGTCGGGCCCGTGCCCGGCCATCAGATTGTGCAGGCTGAGCGCGCCCGGAGCGAAGCCTTCGGCCTTGGCGTCGTAGGTGCCGCGGATCAGCCCCATGCATTCGCTCATCACGTTGCGGTGGAACCAGGGCGGCCGGAAGGTGTCCTCGGCGACCAGCCAGCGCGGCGGGAAGATGACGAAATCGGCATTGGCGCGCCCGGGCACGCTCGAGGGCGAGGTCACGACGGTGTAGATCGACGGATCGGGATGGTCGAAGCTGACCGAGCCGATCACGTTGAAATGCGCGAGATCATATTTCCACGGCGCGAGATTGCCGTGCCAGGCGACGACGTCGAGAGGGCTGTGGTCGAGGCTGGTCGTCCAAAGCGCGCCGCAATATTTCTGGATCAGCTCGAACGGCTCGTCGCGATCCTCATAGGCTGCGACCGGCGTCAGGAAGTCGCGCGGATTGGCGAGGCCATTGGCGCCGATCGGCCCGAGCTCGGGAAGGCGGAACAGACTGCCAAAGTTTTCAGCCACATAGCCGCGGGCGCTGCCATCGGGCAGCAGCACGCGAAAGCGGACGCCGCGCGGGATCAGCGCGATCTCGCCGGGGGCGCAGTCGATCCGCCCCATTTCGGTGGCGATCGCGAGACGCCCGGTCTGCGGGACGATCAACAGCTCGCCGTCGGCGTTGGCGAAGGTGCGCCGCTCCATGTCCTTGCTAGCGCGGTAGATGTGGACGGCGACGCCCTCGAGCGATTCGGGCGGGCGGTTGGTCACCATCGTCGCGATGCCGTCGACGAAATCCACCGGCTCGTCGGGGATCGCCAGCGGGTTCCAGCGCAGGCGATTGGGCGCGACCGGAGAGTCGCCGTGCCGCGCTGTGAAGAAGATCGCGCCTTCATACGGCGTGTAAGGGCCGTGCTCCGCGCTCGGCCGCATTCGGTAGAGCCACGTGCGGCGGTTTTCGCTGCGCGGGGCCGTGAACGACGTCCCCGAAATCTGCTCGGCGTAGAGACCGAACGGCGGCTTCTGCGGCGAATTGCGGCCCTCCGGCAGCGCGCCGGCGACCGCCTCGGTCGCAAAATGGCTGCCGAACCCGCTCAGATATCCTTCCGCCATCCGGCCGCCGACCCTTCTACCGGCGCCAATCCACGATCAGCGCATCAGCACCAATTCTTCCGCCATTGTCGGGTGGAGCGCAACCACCTCGTCGAACTGGGCCTTGGTCAGGCCGGCCTTGACCGCAATCGCCGCCGCCTGGAGGATCTCGGGCGCGTCGGGACCGATCATGTGGATGCCGACCACCCGATCGGTCTCGCCGTCGACGACCAATTTGTACAAGGATCGCTCATTGCGTCCGGCAAGAACGTTCTTCATCGCCCTGAAATCGGACACGAATGTCTTGACGGTGCCCAACGTGTCGCGGGCCTGGCTCTCGGTCATCCCGACGCCGGCAAGCGGCGGGTGGCTGAACACCGCCGAGGGGATGCAGCCATAATCGACGCGGGTCGGATTGTTGCCGAACACCGTCTCGGCGAAGGCTTGGCCTTCGCGGATCGCGACCGGCGTGAGCTGGACGCGGTTGGTGACGTCGCCGATCGCATAGATGCTGTCGCAGCTCGACTGATTGTCGGCATTGACGACAACCGCCCCGTGGGAGTCGGTCTCGACCTCGGCGGTCTCGAGCCCAAGGCCCTCGATATTGGGCTGGCGGCCGATCGCGTACATCACCGCATCGGCCTCGATGGGGTCGCAACCGTTCATATGGACGGTAAGCGTGCCATCGCCGTTCTTCTCGATCCGCTCGAACGTGACGTTGAAGCGGAAATCGATGCCCTTGGTGACCGAAATCTGGAGCAGGCGGTCGCGGATCTGCGCGTCGTAGCTGCGCAGCAGCACGTCGCTGCGGTTGACCACCGTCACGTGGCTGCCGAACTGATGGAAGATGCCGGCGAATTCGTTGGCGATATAGCCTGCCCCGGCAATCACGATACGCTTGGGGACCGCTTCGAGGTGGAATGCCTCGTTCGAGGTGATGCCGTGCTCCGCGCCCGGGAAGGTCGGGACGACCGGCCGCGCGCCGGTTGCGATCAGGATCGTCTTGGCGGTGACATCGCGGCCGTCGGCGAGCCTGATGCCGTTCGGCCCGGTGACGGTCGCGCGTTGCTTGACGACCTCGACGTGATGATTGTCGAGCGTTTGGGTGTAGAGCCCCTCGAGGCGGTCGACCTCGCTCAGCACGTTGTCGCGCAAGGTGACCCAGTTGAAACTGCATTCGGGCACTTCCCAGCCGAAGCGCCGCGCGTCCTGCAGATCCTCGGCGAAATGGGCGCCGTAGACGAGCAATTTCTTGGGGACGCAGCCGCGGATGACGCAGGTGCCGCCGACCTTATGCTCCTCGGCGACCGCGACTCGCGCGCCGTGCGCCGCCGAGACTCTCGAGGCGCGCACGCCGCCCGAACCCGCGCCAATCACGAACAGATCATAGTCGAAATTCACTCGGCACCTCCAAATGCGCGCGCGATCAGCGCTCGGGTCGACGGATCGAAAGATTCGGCCTCGCCGCTGTCGAGCGATGTGGCGATCTGCTTGCCAAGCTCGACTCCGAACTGGTCGAACGGATTGATGCCGAGCAGCGCCGCGTTGGCGAAGGTGCGATGCTCGTAAAAGGCGAGCAATGCGCCGAGCGTGGCCGGATCGAGCCGATCGAGCAGGATCGTCGTCGAGGGGCGATCGCCCGGATAGGAGCGCGCCGGATCGTCGGCGCTGCGGCCGGCCATCAGCGCCGCGCCCTGCGCGAAGCAATTGATCAGCAATTGGTGGTGATGCTCGTCGGCGAGGGCGTGATCCGGCTCGATCGCCGCGACGAATTCGGCGGGCGCGAGCTGCGTGCCCTGGTGGAGCAATTGGAACACGGCATGCTGCGCATCGGTGCCGACGCCGCCCCAAGTAACCGGCGCGGTGGCGCGATCGACCGCCTCGCCGTCGATCGTCACGCTCTTGCCGTTCGACTCCATCTCGAGCTGCTGGAGGTAGGAGGGAAGCAGCCGGAGCCGCTCGTCATAAGCGAACACCGCGCGCGTCGCGGCGCCGCGGACATTGGCATAATAACGGTCGACCAACGCGCCGAGCACCGGCGCGTTGCGATCGAGCGGGGCAAGCCGGAAATGACGATCCATCGCCGCAGCGCCTTCGAGCAATTCCTCGAACGCATTCCAGCCGAGCGCGAGCGCGACCGGAAAGCTGATCGACGACCACAATGAGAAACGGCCGCCAACACTTTCCGAGAAGGGAAGGATGCGGGTCTCGTCGACGCCGAATTCGATCGCACGCTCGGGCTCGGCGGTCAGCGCGACGATCCGCCCATAAGGATCGGCGACCCCGCCCTCCTGCAGCCACGCCAGCGCCGAGCGGGCGTTGAGCATCGTCTCGGTGGTGGTGAAGGTCTTGGAGGCGATCACCAGCAAGGTGGTGGCCGGATCGAAGTCTTTCGTCGCCTCCTCGAGCGCGGCGCCGTCGACGTTCGAGACCACGGCGACATCGTAACGACCGACGTCGCGGCCGAGCGCGTCGATGAGCAATTTGGGGCCGAGCGCGGAGCCGCCGATGCCGATGTGGAGGATATGGCGCACCGGGCCGAACGCACCGGCCTCGATCGCGTCGATCAGCGCGCGCATGCGGGCGTGGAGCAGCTGGGCGCGCTTGACGCTCTCGGGTGCCCCTTGCCCGCGCTCGGCGCTATGCTCGGCGGCGCGCCCTTCGCTGACGTTGACCTTCTGCCCCGAGAACAAAGCCTCGCGCGCGCCGGCGAGATCGCGCTCGGCCGCCAATTGCTCGAAGCCGGCGACAAGACCCGCGTCGAGGTGGGTCTTGGAAAAATCGAAATGGATCCCGGCTTCGTCGAGCGTCAGGCGCGACAGCCGATCGGGCTCGGCCGTAAAAAGGTCGCTGAGGCTGCGACGTTCCACTTGTTCGATCGCCGCCCACGCGCCGCTCATCCACACTCTCCCTGCTGACGCCCTCTCGCCGCGCCTATTAGAGCCTGATCGTTTGAGGTGGAAGCGCTTCGCGCTTCCGCCGAAAGCGTGAATCAGGCTCTTTCATGGTCGAGACCTTGATTCACGTTTCAGGCTTAGCCTGAAACGATCAAGGTCTAGGGAGCCGTGCCGCGAAAGCATAGGGTCAGACCCTAGCATCTGCTTGACCCGGCAGGAGGCGCGCGCGAAAGCGCCAGCGATGGCGAGCGACCATAGTATCGACGCGGCACGGGCCGCGCCTTCGGCAAGGCACAAGGGCGGCATCGCCGAAACCGCGCGTTTCATGCTGCTGCTGTTCCTGTTCGCTTTGCTGCTGCGCAGCCTGATCGTCGCGCCGTTCAACATCCCTTCGGGATCGATGCTGCCGCGGATGATGATCGGCGATTATCTGTTCGTGGCGAAATGGCCCTATGGTTATTCGCGCTACAGCTTTCCGCTCGGGGTGATCTCATTCGACGGACGGCTGCTGGCCGGCTCTCCGGACCGTGGGGATGTCGTGGTGTTCCGCTATCCGGGCAGCGACAAGGATTATGTCAAACGGCTGATCGGGCTGCCGGGCGACGTCGTGCAGATGCGGCGCGGCACCTTGTTGCTCAACGGCAAGCCGGTGCCCAAGACGCGGATCGCCGATTATCTGATGCCGGTCACGCCCAACAGCCCGTGCCGCTCCGCCCTCCCCACGCCGGTCAAAGAGGTCAGCGATGGCGGCAGGCGCTTTTGCGCCTATCCGAGGTATCGCGAGACTCTCCCCGGCGGGCGCCGCTACGAGGTGCTCGATCAAGGCGATGCGCCCGGAGACGACACGGTGCCGCTGGTCGTGCCGGAGGGCCATTATTTCATGATGGGCGACAATCGCGACGACAGCGAGGACAGCCGCTTCCCGCGCGAGATCGGCGGCGTCGGCTTCCTTCCCGCCGACCATCTGATCGGCCGCGCGCTGATCACCTTCTTTTCGACCGACGGCTCCGCGTCGTGGGTGAAGCCGTGGACCTGGATCTCGGCGACGCGGTGGGATCGCATCGGCGGAACCTATTGATGCGCGGGGGCTCTCGATGACCGCCGCCGGCGAGCAGCGGATCGCGGAGTGGGTGGAGGCGACACTGGGCCATCGCCCGCGCGATCGGGCTTTGTTCATGCGCGCGCTGACACACAGCAGCCGCGGCGACGATGATTATGAGCGGCTCGAATTCCTCGGCGACCGCGTGCTCGGGCTGGTAATGGCGCGCTGGCTCTACGAGCTGTTTCCGGACGAACCCGAAGGCAAGCTTTCCCGCCGATTCAACCTGCTCGTTTCGGGCGAGACCTGCGCCGAGATCGCGCGCGAGCTCGGCGCGGCCGGCCAGATGCGGCTCGGAAAGCAGGCGCGCGACGACGGCGCGGCCGACAGCGACAACGTCCTGGGCGACGTGCTCGAGGCGCTGATCGGCGCGCTGTTCCTCGAGGAGGGGCTGGAACCGGCCGCCGCATTCATCCGCTCTGCATGGGGCGAACGAGTCAGCCGCAATGACAAGGCGCCCAAGCACCCCAAATCGGCGCTGCAGGAATGGGCCGCCGCGCACGACCACAGGCCGCCCCATTACGAGCTGGTCCACCGGTCCGGCCCCCATCATGCACCGAGTTTCGAGGTCGAAGTGAGCATCAAGAACGTCGGCGAAGCCCGCGCCAAGGGCCTCTCCAAGCAGGAAGCCGAGACCGAGGCCGCCAAGGCCCTGCTGGAGAAGCTCGCATGAACGAGCATGAGCTTGGAGAAGCTGGCATGACGACGCGGTGCGGCCTCGTCGCGGTGGTCGGCGCGCCCAATGCGGGCAAGTCCACCCTCGTCAACGCGCTGGTGGGCCAGAAGGTCGCGATCGTCAGCCCGAAGGCGCAGACCACGCGCACCCGGCTGATGGGCATCGCGATCGCGGGGGAAAGCCAGACCCTGCTGCTCGACACCCCAGGCATCTTCGATCCCCGCCGGCGCCTCGATCGAGCGATGGTCGCGGCGGCATGGGGCGGCACCCAGGATGCCGATCTGGTCGCTCTGGTGATCGACGCGACAACCGGCTTCTCAGGGCGGATCGAGGCGATGCTCGACACGCTGCAGGGCCGCCGCGAGGCGAAGATCTTGGTGCTCAACAAGGTCGACATCGCCGACAAGCAGGCCCTCCTGACGCTTGCCGGGCAGCTCAACGAGCGCGTCGCCTTCGAGGACACGTTCATGGTATCGGCCACGACCGGCGACGGGATCGCCGATCTCAAGGCGGCGCTCGCCGCGCGCATGCCCGAGGGGCCGTGGCATTTCCCCGAAGAGCAGGTTTCCGACGCGACCGACCGCATGCTCGCCGCCGAAGTCACCCGCGAGCAGCTCTATCTCCAGCTCCACGCCGAGCTTCCTTATGCAAGCGCGGTCGAGACGGAGAAATATGAGGAGCGCAAGGACGGGTCGGTCGCGATCCACCAGCAGATACTCGTCGGCAGGCCGACCCAGCGCGCGATCGTGCTCGGCAAGGGCGGCGCGCGGATCAAGGAGATCGGCGCCGCCGCGCGCGAGCAGCTCGGCCAGCTGCTCGGCCGCAGGGTCCACCTGTTCCTGCACGTCAAGGTCAAGCCGGACTGGGAGGAAGATCGCGGCCTCTACCGCGAGATCGGGCTCGACTGGGTGGAGTAACGCCCTCTCCCCTTGCCGGACTGCTGCAAAAGTCCCGAGTCACCCAAACACCGTTCGGCCTGAGCTTGTCGAAGGCCCTTTCTTCTCCGAGCGAGGAAGGAGAGCGGTTCGACAGGCTCACCGCGAACGGAGTTTGGCAGCGGGCCCATTGCGGGAGAGGGAGGGACTCGCGAAGCTGGAGGACGAGGATCTGCACCCCTGCCCTACCCCGCCCAGTGTGTTTCAGCCGCTCCGATCGGCCCCCGCCAGCATCTCCTCGACCCACAAGGGCACGAGGTCGCCGGCCGGCCCGATCCGGCTCTGCTCGAAGAAATAGCTGCCCTGGCTCGGCTCGAGGTTCATCTCGAGCGTATGGGCGCCGAGATAGCGCGCCGTCTGGACGAAGCCGGCGGCGGGATAGACGGCGCCCGAGGTTCCGATCGACACGAACAGATCTGCCTCCATCAGCGCATGCTCGATCCGGTCCATCTCGTAGGGCATCTCGCCGAACCAGACGATGTCGGGCCGCAGCTGGCCGGCGACTCCGCAAGCGGCGCATCGCGGCCGGTCGCTCAACGTCCGCTGCGATCGCATGCGGCTGTCGCAGGCGAGGCACCAAGCCGAATTAAGCTCCCCGTGCATGTGGATCAGCCGCTTCGCGCCGCCACGCTCATGCAGATCGTCGACATTCTGCGTCACGATCAGCAGATCGCCCGGCCAGGCGGCGTCGAGTCGCCCGAGCGCGTGATGCGCGGGATTAGGCGCAACTCCGTCGAGCGCCGCCCGCCGCGCATCGTAAAAACCAAGCACCAGATCGG
>NZ_JAKFCG010000012.1:0-2023 GCF_036677245.1 Sphingomonas sp. | reverse complement strand
ATGTCGAGCGCGAGCGCCCCCTCACCATGGCAGCGGAATGAGGCTGAGCCTATGAATCATGAACCAGCCGCCGTCGATCCCGCGCTGGTCGCCAGGATCGAGGCCAGCTTCGGCAAGCAGGCCTTCATGACGACGCTCGGCGCGCGGCTTGTGCGGATCGACGGCGACCGGTTCATGCTTCATAGGCTCAGCCTCATTCCGCTGCCATGGTGAGGGGGCGCTCGCGCTCGACATGGGCGATGGCGGCGCGCAGATCGGCGATGCCGGCTGCGGCGCCGACGCAATGCTCGGCGAGATGACGGCGGAACAGGCGCGAACCGCGCCTTCCCGGGAAAAGCCCGACGAGGTGGCGGGTGAAGGCGTGGAGGCGCCCGCCCCGCTCCAGATGCGCGGCGATGAAAGGCTCGAGCGCTTCCAGCATCTCGAAGGCATCGGCGACGGGCGCCGTCTCGCCGAACAGCAGCGGATCGACCTGAAGCAGCACTTCCGGGTTCTGATAGGCCTCGCGGCCGAGCATGACGCCGTCGACGTGGTCGAGATGCGGCAGCCATTCGGAGGGCGCGCGAATGCCGCCATTCAGCGAAATCGGCAGATCCGGGTTGGCGGCCTTCAGCCGGTAGGCACGATCATAGTCGAGCGGCGGAACCTCGCGGTTCTCCTTGGGCGAAAGCCCCTGCAGCCAGGCCTTGCGCGCATGCACGATGAGCGCGTCGACATCGGCCGCGCGCACCGCAGCGGTCAGGGCATCGAGCGCCGCTTCCGGATCCTGATCGTCGACGCCGATCCGGCACTTCACCGTCACGGGGATCGAGACGGCCGCCTTCATCGCCGCCACGCAGTCGCCGACCAGCGCCGGCTCGCGCATCAGGCAGGCACCGAAGGCCCCGCCCTGGACCCGGTCGGAAGGGCAGCCGCAGTTCAGGTTGATCTCGTCATAGCCGAAATCGGAGCCAATCCGCGCCGCCTGCGCCAGCAGGGCCGGATCGTTGCCGCCGAGCTGCAGCGCGACGGGATGTTCGAAGGCGTCGAAACCGATCAGCCGCTGCCGATCGCCGCGGATGACCGCCTGCGCCGTCACCATCTCGGTATAGAGCCGGGCACGGCGCGACATGAGGCGATGGACCACTCGGCAATGCCGATCAGTCCACTCCATCATGGGCGCCACCGAAAATCTATGTATTTGATTCTGCTTCATTTTTCAGTTCTATAACCGTCATGCGCACGATGTGCGCTGGCGATGTTACGCCATGAGGCGGTGTCCTTCGCGGGCTTCCGTATCGCGGCACAGGCCGAGCCCGTGCGCTTCGGGGAGCTTCACTACCCTAAAATCCGGCATTTGCAGAGCTTGGAATGCCGACGCCCGTCAAAGCTCGGCACGGAGTTCGGCATAGATGCTCTCGGAAAACGCCTTCCCCGGCCGGCGTTGAACTACCTAACCGTCCCGTGAAAAACGATCAGTGCATTCGCGATTCATGAAAACCGATAGCTTCAAAGACAAATCGTCGAAAATGGAGCCGTCGCCCTGAAATCCGATCTCGGGAACGCAGCGAGCGACGGCAGCGCCATTTCAGGCGAGTTCGGCCGCGCCGATCTGGTTGAGGAGGGCAAGGCGCTCGGCCGGGCCGGCGGCGTTCGGACCGAGCGCCGCCTCGATCAACCCGGTGAGCTGCTGCAAGGCGGCCTCCGCTACGTCGACCGGAAGCGGGCGGCGATCATAGGCTTCGGCGAAACGGCCGGCGAGATCGGCGAGCAGGCGCAGCAGCGCGACATGCTCCGGCTCGGTGGCGCGAAGCTCGAGGGCGCGGCTCTGGAATTCGAGATAGGTGTTCATGCTGCCCTTCTGCTGGAGCAGCCAGTTCAACAGCTCGTTCATATTCCTCTCCGGGTAAGCACCGTCCGCAGAAGCGGCGGCCGGTCGTTCAGGGGCGCGGCGATCCAGCGGTTTTCGGCCGTGACGGCGCGGTCATCGCCTCGATCTTCAAGAGCTCGTCGAGCTCGGCGCGGCTGAGCAAGCCTTCCTCGA
>NZ_JAKFCG010000011.1:0-153907 GCF_036677245.1 Sphingomonas sp. | reverse complement strand
CGAGGTCGCGCCGCGCGAGGTGTGGGTGACGCACGGCCGCGAGGATGCGCTGATCCATTGGTGCGGGCTTCACCAGATCAAGGCGAAGGAGCTCAACCTCGTCGGCTATGAGGATGAGGACGATTGATTGAGTGATCACTTCCCCTCCCGCCCCCTTAACCTCCCCTCCCGCTTGCGGGACCGCTGCAAAACTCCGTTCGCGGTGAGCTTGTCGAACCGCTTTCCTTTCTTGCTCAGAGAAGAAAAGGCCTTCGACAGGCTCAGGCCGAACGGTTTTTGGGTGCCTCGCGACTTTTGCAGCGGTCCCGCTTGCGGGAGGGGAGTATGAGACCTCAGTGCCCGACCGTCTCGCCGCGGACCACGCCCGAGCGGGCGAGCTGTTCGTCGATCTGGGCGATCAGATATTGTAGGCCCTGCTCGCTTTTCGCCTCGGCGCGGGCGACGAGGACGTCCTGGGTGTTGGAGGCGCGCAGCAGCCACCAGCCCTGCGGCGTGTTGACCCGTGCGCCATCGGTACGGTCGACCTCGGCGCCGCTCGCTTCGAGCCGGGCCAGCACTTCGTCGATCACCGGGAACTTGCGGCTTTCGTCGACCTGGAAGCGCAACTCGGGCGTGTTGATCATCGCCGGCATCGCATCGCGCAGCGCGGTCAGCGAGCCGCCGAGCTGGGTGACCGCGCGGATCAGGCGCACCGCGGCGTAGGGGGCGTCGTCGAAGCCATAATAATCATGCTTGAAGAAGATGTGGCCGCTCATCTCGCCGGCGAGCGGCGCGCCGGTCTCCTTCATCTTCGACTTGATCAGGCTGTGGCCGGTCTTCCACATCAACGGCTTTCCGCCGAGCTCGGCGACCCGGTCGTAGAGCGCCTGGCTTGCCTTGACGTCGCCGATGATTGTCGCGCCGGGCTCGGCGCGGAGTACCGGCTCGGCGAGGATCGCGAGCAATTGATCGCCCCACACCACCCGGCCCTTGCCGTCGACCGCGCCAATGCGGTCGCCGTCGCCGTCGAACGCAATGCCGAAGTCGAGCCCCTTGTCGCGCACCAGCGCCTTGAGGTCGGCGAGGTTCTTCTCCTCGGTCGGATCGGGGTGATGGTTGGGGAAGCGGCTGTCGACGTCGGTGTAGAGCAGATGATGCTCGCCCGGCAGCAGCCGGGTCAATTTCTCGGTCACCGGACCGGCCGCGCCATTGCCGGCGTCCCAGCCGATGCGGAACGCGGCGCCGTCGAAATTCTGCAGCAGCCGGGCGACGTAAAGGTCCTCGACGTCCGCGTCGGAGATCGTGCCGCCGACCTCGGCCGTCTGCCAGTCGCCCTCCTCGGCCATGCGCCCGAGGGTCTGGATGTCGGCGCCGAAGAAGGCGTTGCCCTGCAGCACCATCTTGAACCCGTTATATTGGGCGGGATTGTGGCTGCCGGTGATCATGATGCCGCCGTCGACCTCGAGCTCGGCCTCGGCATAATAAAGCATCGGCGTCGGGCCGAGGCCGATGCGGACGACGTCGACCCCGCTTTCGGTCAGGCCGCGGGTGAGCGCCTGTTCGAGCCGCGGCGAGCTTTCGCGGCCGTCGCGGCCGACCGCGACGCGGGTCCCGCCGGCGCGGCGGACCAATGTCGCGAAGCCCCGCCCGACCGCATAAGCATCAGCCTCGCCCAGCGTCTCTCCGACTATCCCGCGTATGTCATATTCGCGCAGCGAGGTCGGATGAAAACGATGGCTCATGGGCAGGCTCCGTGTGGTTTCGACTTCAAGACGCGCGAGGCGTGCGGCGGTTCAATTCGGCGATCAGCGCGTCGCGCGCTGCGTTCACTCTTTGGGCGAGCTCGGCCGATCCGCCCGCGTCGGGATGGACCTTGGCGATCAGCCGGCGGTGGGCGTCCCTGATCTCGGCCAGGCTCGCTTCGGCGCCGACGCCGAGCAACGCGCGGGCATCCTCGACCGGCATCACCGGTGCGACGCGCCGCCCGCGGCGATAGGCCGCCCACAGCAATGCGCCCGCCATCAGCGCCGCGCCCGGAAGCGCCCGGCCGGTGGTCAGCAGGCGCAGGCCGAGCAGGAACAAGGCGAGCGCAATGCCGTCCTCATAAGTGAAGCGCTTGAGCCGCCCGGTCCACCACGCCCAGCCGACCCCGGCCCCGACGATCAGCAGCAGCGCGAGCATATTCGTTCCTGGCGCTCGGGGGACCGCTGCAGATCTCCGTTCGCGGTGAGCCTGTCGAACCGCTTTCCTTTGTTGGTCAGAGAAGAAAAGGCCTTCGACAAGCTCAGGCCGAACGGTTGTTGAGTGACCCGGCTATTTATGCAGCTGTCCCGCTTAGTTCGCGCCGGTGCGGTCGTCATCATCCGACCCAATTCATTCGGCCGCGGCGCGGGACTCGGCGGCCTCCCCGGGCAGGGCGAAGGCGGCGATCATCTCGCGCAGCTCCTGGCGCGCGGCGATGTGGCTGATGCCGACATTGCCGAGCTGCTGCAGGTCGAGCAGGGTGAGGCCGCTCGGGAACAGCTCGCGGTAGATGACCCGCTCGCCGAGCCCCGGGATGACCCGGAAGCCGACCCGCTTCGCGAGCTCCTCGAGCGCCTTGCCGACCCTGCGCATGTTCTTCGCCTCGACATATTGCAGGCGATTGCGCAGCAGCACCCAATCGACGCTCGCGCCGGTGGTCTTGGCGCGCTGGGTGCGGCTGTTCCAGACCAGCTCGGCGTAGAAGCTCGGCCGCTTGACCTTATAGGTCTCGGGGTCGACCTGGCCGATCAGGTCGAGATCGACGAAGCTGTCGTTGATCGGCGTGACGAGCGTGTCCGCCGCGAGCATCGCCTCGCGCGAATAGGGATCGTCGCGCCCGGGCGTGTCGACCACGACGACGTCGGCGCCCTCGCCGAGGCGGGCGAGCATCGCCGACAGATCCTCGCCCTTGGCCGGATCGAACGTCTCGGCGACCGGGATCGGAAGCTCGATGCCGAGCCGGCGGCTGGTGGCGGCGCGATTCTCGAGATAGCGGCCGAGCGTGCGCTGGCGGGTGTCGAGATCGATCGCGGCGACTCTCTTGCCTGCAACAGTGAGCGCGACCGCGCTGTGGACCGCCGTCGTCGACTTGCCCGTCCCGCCCTTTTCATTGGCGAAAACGATGAGATGCGGCTTTGCGCCAGCCATATTGCCCCGACTGTCCCTCTTGAATTCGGACCCGGCGCTCCGCAAAGAACGCCTGTCATCACTAGGCTTAGCCTGTATCGGAGGCCACCCGGCCGTGCAAACAATCCGTAGCGTCGATGCGCTCAGAAGCGCCCTCAGCGTGTTGCGCGCAGGCGGCGGCGGCGTCGCGTTCGTGCCGACGATGGGCGCGCTTCATGCCGGCCATATGGCGCTGGTCGCGGAGGCGAAACGCCGTGCGGCGAACGTGGTCGCGTCGATCTTCGTCAATCCCACCCAATTCGGGCCCGACGAGGATCTCGACCTCTATCCGCGGCGCGAGCAAGCCGATGCCGAGATGCTCGAGGCGGCAGGCTGCGCGTTGCTGTGGGCGCCCGACGCGGCGACCATGTATCCGCACGGCCATGCCACGAATATCCATGTCGCAGCGATCGGAGACGATCTGTGCGGCGCGGCGCGGCCGGGCCATTTCGACGGCGTTGCGACGGTCGTCGCGAAGCTGTTCAACCAGGTCCAGCCGGACGTCGCGCTGTTCGGCGAGAAGGATTACCAGCAGCTCGCCCTCATCCGGCAGATGGTCCGCGATCTCGACCTGCCGGTGACGATCGTCGGCGTGCCCACCCAGCGCGACGCGGACGGCCTCGCGCTCTCCTCGCGCAACGCCTATCTTTCGCCCGAGCATCGCATCGTCGCACGCTCGCTGCCGCGCGTGCTCGGCGAGAGCGCGCAGGCGATCCGCGAAGGCGCCGCCGTCGCGGCAACGCTCACCGCCGCCGCGAAGGAGCTCAGCGACGCCGGCTTCGAAGCGGTGGATTATGTCGAGTTCCGCGATGTCGAGACGCTCGCGCCCTTGACCGACCTCGACCGCCCGGCGCGATTGCTCGCCGCGGCGAGGATCGGAGGAACGCGGCTGATCGACAATCTCGCAGTCCACCCCACCAAGGGCTCGCCGGCTAGATCAGGGTAACCGCGGCGTTAACCATTTCTTTGCAGACTCTGCCCCAGACATTGTGCGTACGAAGTCAAAACAGGGGCAAATTTCATGGCGACCAGTCTGAAATCAGCGCAATTCCTGCTCGAGCGCCGGCTTGCCGACGCGGCGCAAGGCGATGCCAACGCGCTTTACGAACTCGGCGTGGCTTATTCGACCGGCAGCAATGTCGAGGTCGATCTCGTCGAGGCGCATAAATGGTTCAACCTCGCGGCGCTCAATGGCAGCAAGGCCGGGCAGCAATGCCGCGCCGACATCGCCGAGGAAATGTCGGCTCGCGAGATCGCCGAAGCGCAACGCCAGGCGCGCGCCTGGCTGTCGCAGACCGGTCTGCGCAGCGCCGCCTGAGTCCGTCACGCGGCCTTGCTGCGTGACTCAACCGCGGGCGAAGCTCAGCCCTTCTTGAACGGCGTCATCTCGGCCAGCGCGCCGATCTCCTCGACGACCGCATTGCGTTCCGCGGCGAGAAAGTCCGCCACCGCCTCACGGAAGCGCGGATCGGGCAGGTAATGCGCCGAATAGGTCGGCACCGGCCGATAGCCGCGGGCGAGCTTGTGGCCGCCCTGGGCACCCGCCTCGACCCTTTTCAGGCCGCGCTCGATCGCGACGTCGATCGCCTGATAATAGCAGATCTCGAAATGCAGATGCGGCACGTCCGCCGTCGTGCCCCAGTAGCGGCCGTAGAGCGTGTCGCTGCCGATCAGGTTGAGTGCGCCGGCGATCGGCACGCCGCCGCGCATCGCGAAGATCAGCATCACCCGGTCCGCCATTCGCTCGCCAAGCAGCGAGAAGAAGCGCCGGCTAAGGTAGGGGCGGCCCCATTTGCGCGAGCCGGTGTCCTGGTAGAATCTCCAGAAGGCGTCCCAGTGACGCTCCTTGATGTCGGCGCCGCTGACCCAAATGACATCGAGCCCTTCGACCGCGCTCGCCCGCTCCTTGCGGATCGCCTTGCGCTTGCGCGACGCGAGGGTGGCGAGGAAATCCTCGAAGCTTGCGAACCCCTCATTGTGCCAGTGGAACTGGGTGTCGATCCGGATCAGCCAGCCGGCCGCCTCGAACAAAGGCACCTCCTCCTCGGCGATGAAGGTCGCGTGCGCGGACGACAGATGGTTCTGCTGGACGATCGTCTCGGCGGCGGCGATCAGCTGCGGCGCGAGGCGCGGATCGCGGCTCAGCAGCCGGCGTCCGGGCACCGGCGTGAACGGAACCGCGATCTGCAGCTTGGGATAATAATGGCGGCCGACACGGGTGTAGGCATTGGCCCAGGCATGGTCGAAGACATATTCGCCCTGGCTGTGGCTTTTGACATAGGCCGGCATCACCCCGGCGAGGGTGCCGTCGTCCGCGTCGATCGCGACCGGGACCGATTGCCATCCGGTCTGGGCGGTCGCGCTGCCCGATTCCTCGAGCGCCGACAGGAAGGCGTGGCTGAGGAACGGATTGTCGGTGCCGGCGCAGCGGTCCCATTGCTCCCCCGCGAAGCTCGCGACGCCGTCGCCGACCCGCGCGATGATGTCCTCAGCGCTCATCGCGCCGAGGGCCTCTCGTGGATGATCTGATCGGCGTGGAGCGCGGCCGTCTCGGCCTCGCGCGCAGTGCGCACAGTCCAGCTGAGCAAGGTGACGCCGCGGGCGCGTTGGCGGGCGGCGAAGGCGGAGGGGAGGCTGCGGATGTCATAGGCCAGGAAATCGGGTCGCGCGCAGCATAAGGCAACAGAGCGTGTGAAGCGCCGATTCTTTCCCTCCTCGCTGATCACCAGCCCGCGAATGATGTGGGGGGCGCGGCGGGCGAACCAGCGCACCGCCAGTGGGTGGAACGACATGATCGCCGCCGGCCCATGGTAAGCGTCGAGCGCCGCGCGCACCGAGCCGCACAGCGCCCGCGTCGCGTGCCGCCCCTTGATCTCGACCAGCACCGGTGTCCGGCCGGCAACCTGAGCGAGCACGTCCGCCAAGGTCGGCAAGGTCTCGTCGCATCCGCGCAGCTTGATCGCGGCAAGTTCTTCGGGGCGGCGGCGGGCGAGCGGGCCGCGGCCTCCGGCCAGCCGGTCGAGCTCGTCGTCGTGGAACACGAAGGCCGCGCCGCCGAGGCTCGCCTGGACGTCGAGCTCGATGCCGAAGTCCGCCGCGATCGCCGCGGCGAAGGCGGCGCGGCTGTTCTCGGGCCGCTCCGGGCCGTGGAGTCCGCGATGCGCGAAAGCTCTGGCCGCAAGCCAGTCCGGCCGCCGTGGCGGCTCAGCCTTCCTGAACGGCGACAATCGCATCCACTTCGACCACCGCGCCGAGCGGGAGCACCGGCACGCCGACCGCGCTGCGGGCGTGCTTGCCCGCCTCGCCGAAAATCAGCTCCATCAGCTCGGACGCGCCGTTGGCGACCTTCGGCTGATCGGTGAAGTGGGCCGCGCTGTTGATGAACACGCCGAGTTTGACGATCCGGCGGACATGATCGAGCCCGCCGAGCGCCTTGGACGCCTGCGCAAGCAGCATGATCGCACAGGCGCGCGCCGCGCGGTGCCCGAAGTCGATGTCGCGGTCCTCGCCCAGCCTGCCCGTCATCAGCACGCCGTCCTCGAACGGCAGCTGGCCGGAAATGTGGAGCAGGCCGCCGGCAAGCACGGTCGGCACATAAGCGGCGACCGGCGCCGCCGGCTCGGGAAGGACGATGCCATGTTCGGCGAGGCGCTGGCTGATGAGGCTGGTCATGGCCTTTCTCAAGCATTGGCGCGGGTGGGGGTCAAGCGTGTCCCGCTCGCGTCTCGCTCCCGGATCAGATTCCCCTCCCGCTTGCGGGAGGGGCAAGGGGTGGGCAACGAAACCGCCGGCGCTTCAGGAAAAGAGCCCACCCCATGCAGCCGCGTCCTGGCTCGTCCGGGGGACGAACCAGCGGCTGCATCCCCTCCCGCAGGCGGGAGGGGATGGAACGGAACACGCCGCATCCGCAACGAGTTACCGTGCCGAACCAGTGATCGGGACAAAAAATGGACTTCCAGCAGCGCGCGATGTTCAAGGATCCGGCGATCCTGCTCGCGGGAACGGTCGATTATGCGATGTACGATCGTTTCCGCAGCCAGCTTGCGGTTGCGCCGGCGGAAGGGACGATCGTCGTCGAGCTTTCGACGCTCGGCGGCGATCCCGAGGTCGCGCGGATGATGGGCGAGGACGTGCGCTTCCACAGCGAGATCGCGGCCGAGCGGCGCTTCGTCTTCCTCGGCAAGGCGGCGATCTATTCGGCCGGCACGACCTTCATGAGCTTCTTCACGCGCGCCAACCGCTTCCTGACCCGCGGCACGCGGCTGATGGTCCACGAGCGCAAGCTCAGCACGCAGCTGACGATCGACGGCCCGCTGACGACCTGCGTCGCCAAGGTCGAGGCGATGCTCAACGAGATAAGAAGCTCGATCGAGATTCAGAACGAAGGGTTCCAGAATCTCATCCTGGGCTCGAGCGTCAGTCTCGACGAGGTGCTGCAACGAGCGCCCTCGAACTGGTATATCGAAGCGCAGGAAGCCAAAGCGCTGGGGCTGATCGAAGACGTCCTTTAGGCGGCGCCCGCGTCAGAGCTAAGTCCTTTGTTTTCCGTGATTTCCGAGTCGTCAGGTGATTCCACCTGACTTGAAATCACTTTAGGGCAGGCAGCATGAACGGCGGGTCGGGGATCGCGCGGGTGGCCTCGTGGAGCAGTTCCGACCAGCGGCTCGACAAATCGTTGAAATAGGGGTCGTTATTCTCGATCCGCCGCGTCAGCACCGGCAGGTCGGGATCGCTCGGCATCACCATCAGATCGAGCGGCCGAGCGACCGCGAGGTTCGAGCGCATCGACGAATCGAACGACAGGAAGCCGATCTTGACCGCTTCGGCGAGCGGCGTGCTGGCCCGGACCACCCGGTCGAGGATCGGCCGCCCATATTTGGTCTCGCCGATCTGGAAGAACGGCACCTCGCGCTGGCACTCGATGAAATTGCCCGCTTCGTAGATCAGGAACAGCGACGGGCGCCCGCGGCCGATGCGGCCGCCGACCAGCAAGGTCGACCCACCGGCGATGTTGAGCGATTCGAGCGCCTCGCCGACCGACCGGTTGGCGATCTTCAGCGCCTCGCCGACCAGCTGTGCCGCGCGAAACATCGAGCTGGCGTCGGCAAGCGTGCGGGGCCTCCCTTGGCCTTGGCCTTCGCCTTCGCCTTGGCCGGAAGGCAGGCCCTCTCGGATCATGCTGATCGCCGTCTGCGTCACCGAAAGATTGCCCGCGGTCGCCGCGAACACTTGCCGGTCGGGCTCGTCGGCAAGCACGTGCAGCTTGCGATAGGAGGAGATGTTGTCGACCCCGGCGTTGGTGCGGGTATCGGCCATCATCACCAGCCCCGCATCGAGAAGCATTCCGAGACAATAAGTCATGAGATACGCACTAGCCTTGAACCTGCCACTGCGACTGCGCATTCGCAGCGCGCACCGCGACCTCTACCGAGAGCTGCTCGGTTCCGCCACCTGAACGCGCGCCTGCGATCGGCGCCGCATCGCGGTAATCGAGGCCGCAGGCGACTCGGATATAGGCATCGTCGGTGCTGATCCCGTTGGTCGGGTCGAACGCGACCCAGCCGAGATCGTCGACCCAGGCCTCGACCCAGGCGTGCGCCGCCGGCTGAACATCGGCGCCGTCGCGGCGCAGGAGATGCCCCGAAATATAGCGTGCGGGGATGCCCAGCCGGCGCGCGGCGGCGAGGAAGATATGGACGAAGTCCTGGCAGACGCCGTGGCCGGCCGCATAGGCTTCCTCGGCGACGGTCTCGACCGCGGTGGCTTCGGTGTCGAAGCGCAGGCTTTGGTGGATGCGCGCGGCCAGGCGGTGAAGCCGATCGAGCACGCTCCCGCCCGCGCCGGAAACCTCCGCGGCGAAGCCGCCGAGCGCAGGGCCAGCCTCGGTCAGCGAGGTCGAGCGGCAGAACACCGCCGGCGGGAGATCGCCTGCCAGGCCCTTGACCAGCCCCGACGTGTCCTCCGTCAGGACCCGGCCGGCGACCGAGATGCGCAGGTCCCTGACCGGCGTGTCGACGTAGAGCATGTGCGTGACGTTGCCGTAGCCGTCGCGCCCTTCGCGCAATTGCGCGTCGCAGTCGACGTCGATCCGCCAGTCGAGCACGTTCTGGCCGGTGAAGCTCAGCGGCGTCACGCGCAGCAGCTGGATCACGCGCCGCGTCGGCTCGGCGTAATGATAGGTGGTGGTGTAGGCGACGGTCAGGCGCATCAGGGGAAACGGAACTGCTTGGCGACGGTGCGATCGAGCATGGCATTCTCCTCGACCAGCCGTTGCAGCGATTCGTGGAGGCCGCGCTGGATCAGCGCATCGATATTGCCGCTCTCGAGGCGGCCGAGCCGGCGCCGCGCGAGCCGGTCGGCTTCGCCCTGGCGCCCCGAGCGGCTGCCGAACTCGCCGAGCAGCGACACCGTCTCGGCCGCCGAGGCCGCGAGCGAGCGCGGCAGCTCGCGCCGGTAGATCAGCAGGTCGGCGACCAGCCACGGCTTGAGCGGCTGCTTGTAGATCACCCGATAGGCGGTCTGGCCGGAGACGATCTGGAGGATCGTCATCCACTGGTCGCGGTCGAGCGTGCCGCCGACCTGCTCGCCCTCGGGAAGCAGGAGATAATATTTGACGTCGAGCAACCGCGCGGTGTTGTCGCCGCGCTCGATCACCGATCCCAGCCGCATGAACCAATAGGCCTCGCTGCGCAGCATGCGGGCAAGCGCGCCTTCGAAGCCGCGCGTCTCGGCCTTGAGATCCTCGACCAGGCTGAGCGTGGCGCGGGTGCCGCCCGGGCTGGTGCGATCACGGATGATCAGCCAGGCGCGGTTGACCGCTTCCCACACTTCCTGGGTGAGGACGTTGCGCGCGGCGCGGGCATTGTCGCGCGCGCGTTCGAGGCACGATCGGATCGAGCTTGGATTGTCCTTGCTGAGCGCAAGATGACGGCGCGCGCTGAATGCGCCGAGGCTTTCGCCCGCCGCGCCGACCGGGCCGGTCGCGCCGACCACCGCGAGCGCGCTCTTCCACGCCTCGTCGGTGCCGCTGCGCGCTGAAAGCGAGCCGAGCCGGATCGTCGCCTCGATCAGCCGCGTCGTGAATTCGGCGCGCTCCATGTAGCGGCCCATCCAGTAGAGGCTGGCGGCGGTGCGCGAGAGCATGTCAGCCATTCGGGTCTCGATCGCCGGCGGTTTCCTCGTCGGGCGCGAGCACGAAGCTGTCCTTGGTGCCGCCGCCCTGGCTCGAATTGACCACCAGAGATCCTTCGCGAAGCGCGACTCGGGTGAGCCCGCCCGGCACCGTCGTGACGCCGTTCGCACCGGTCAGCACGAACGGCCGGAAATCGACGTGGCGGGGCACGATGCCGGCGGCGGTGATCGTCGGCACGGTCGAAAGCGCGAGCGTCGGCTGCGCGATATAGCGCTCCGGCTCGGCGAGCAGCGCCGCCCGCATCGCCTCGATCTCGGCCTTGGTCGCGGTCGGGCAGACGAGCAGCCCATAGCCGCCCGACCCGTCGACCGGCTTGACGACCAATTTCTCGAGATTGTCGAGCGTATAGCGAAGCGCCTCGGGCTCGCGGCAGCGCCAGGTCTCGACGTTGGGAAGCTTGGCGTCCTCGCCCGTATAATAGCGCACGATCTCCGGCATGTAGGAATAGATCGCCTTGTCGTCGGCGATGCCGCTGCCCGGCGCGTTCACCAGCGAGACGTTGCCGGCGAGATAGGCGGCCATCAGCCCCGGCACGCCAAGCATCGAATCGGGCCTGAACACCAATGGATCGAGAAAGGCGTCGTCGATGCGCCGGTAGATGACGTCGACCCTGACCCGGCCGTCGATCGTGCGCATCCA
Organism: Sphingomonas sp.; assembly: GCF_036677245.1. Classification (GTDB taxonomy): domain Bacteria; phylum Pseudomonadota; class Alphaproteobacteria; order Sphingomonadales; family Sphingomonadaceae; genus Allosphingosinicella. The sequence continues at coordinate 142,908 of NZ_JAKFCG010000011.1, read as the reverse complement.
GACGATGTCGTCGTCGACCTCGAGATCGGACCCTTCGACCAGCTCGATGCCCATATGGTTGGCGAGGAAGCTGTGCTCGTAGAAAGCCGAATTGTGATGGCCGGGCGTGAGCAGGACGCAGCGCGGCTCGCGCGCACCTTCGGGCGCGACCGAGTGGAGCGTGTCGCGCAGCAGCTCGGGATAGGAATCGACCGGGTGGACGGTCAGCGTGTCGAACAGCTCGGGACATAGCCGAAGCATCGCCTCGCGATTCTCGATCATGTAGGAGACGCCCGAGGGCGTGCGCGCATTGTCCTCCAGCACGTAGAATTCGTCCGGGCCGGTGCGGATCAGGTCGATCCCGCAGATATGCGCATAGATGCCGTGCGGCGGCCGAACGCCGGCGACCGGAATGCAGAATTGCGGGTTGCCGAGCACCAGATCGGCCGGGATCAGGCCGTCGGCGATGATGTGCCGCGCGCCATAGACGTCCTCGATGAAGGCGTTGATGGCCCGGACCCTTTGCTCGAGCCCGGCGGAGAGGCTTTGCCATTCGCGCGCCGAAAAGATACGCGGGATGATGTCGAACGGGATGATGCGCTCGGCGGCATCTTCCTGGCCGTAGACGTTGAACGTGATGCCGAGGCTTCTGAACGCGGCTTCAGCGGCTTTCTGGCGGCGGTCGAGATCGGCCGACGACGTCGCGGCAAGCCATCCGCCGAGCGGCTCGAACCCTTCGCGGACGTGCTTGCCGCTGCTTTCCCCCCAGAGCTCGTCGAACGCCGTCAATGCCGCACCGACCTCCCGCCTGCTTCGACCCTTGTAGCCCGAAGCCAGAATGCATCAATTCGAGAGGCTTACAACTGCTTTTTGCAGTGCAGCATAGCCGCCGCTGTCCAACTTTCGCGCTACGGCTTGGCCGGCGGGTCGAATTTGTCGAGGATCCAGGCGCAGGCCGAGGCCCAATCATCGATCCGGGCGTGGGCGTCGGGGGCCGGGGGCATATGGGCGGCGATGGTCGGCTCGGCGATCATGTGGAGGCGCCACACGTCCGGGGCGTGATCAGCAACCGATCTGTGGTGCGGAGCGAGATCGTCGACGAACACGGCGGCGCTGGGCTGGTAGCGCTCGAGCAGCTCGCGCACCGGGCGGCCCTTGCCGCCGCTGTTGCACAAGACCTCGTGGCGGATGTCGAACGCCTCGAGCTGCGCGACCCGGCTCGCCTGATATTCATCGCCAAGGTTGGTGAGGATGACGACGTCGGCGACCTCGGCGATCCGCGAGAGCGCCTCGACCGCGCCGGGCACGACATTCTGGCGGTGCATCTCGCTGTCGAAGAAGCCGTCGAGCAGCGAGATCACGCGCGGGTGCGGGACCGGAGTGCCGGTCTTGCGATCGCGCACCGCATTGAGAAAGCCTTCCTCCTCGAGGATGAAGTCGTAATCATGCGCTTCGCCCAGCCATTCGGCGAAGTGGGCGACCATGTGGAGCAGCACCTCGTCGCAATCGGTGATTAGCAACGGGCGGCTCAACGCTCGTCACTCCGGCCCTCGAGCTTCCGCCCCTCGAGCTTCCGGCGGGCCTCGACGAGCACATCGGGCGCGATGCCGAGGCTCTCGGCGCAAGCGAGCAGATCGGGTTCATGGGCTTCCAGAAAGCGCAGCATCGCGGCAAGCAGCGCCGGCTCGGCCAGCCGTTCGCGCAGATTGTCCGGGGTAAGGCCGGTCAGCGCGAGCAGCCGATCGGCTCGGCCCTGGTCGGCGAGCGTCCAGATGAGCGCCGCCAGCGCCAGATCACTCTCACTGGTGTCGGGCCGATTTGTGTCTGCATTGGCCATCGCTTAAGCTGACCCCCGGTTCTAAAGGCGAGCGCGTGGGACAAAAAATTCTCGTTGTCGAGGACAACGAACTCAATCTGAAGCTGTTCTGCGACCTGTTGCGTGCGCACGGCTATGCGGCCGAGCCGGTTCGCGACGGGCGCGAGGCGGTCGAGCGCGCGCGCGTGTTCGAGCCCGATCTGATCATCATGGACATCCAGATGCCCCACATCAGCGGCCTGGAGCTGATCGAGCAGATCAAGTCCGACGAGGCGCTCAAGGTGATCCCGATCATGGCGGTCACCGCTTATGCCGCCAAGGGCGACGAGGAACGAATCCGGGGCGCCGGCGCCGAGGGCTATGTCTCGAAGCCGATCTCGGTGCTCAAGTTCGTCGAGGCGGTCAGGGCGCTGCTCGCGCCGCCGGTGCCGCTGCCGGACGGCGAGCCGGAAACCGCCCCCGGTCCCTGAACAACGGCTGACGATCGCATTCAGGGATCGCTCAATCGAATCAACGCATAAGCACCTGGTCGACGGAGGCCGGCGCGGCGATCGCGCTCAGACGCGGGCCAACCGGCATCGAACGGATGGATCAAGGAGCTAGTGCCATGTTTAAGAAGATCAGCCTCACCGCAGCCGCCGCAGTCAGCGCTCTCGTCGCGCTTCCGGCCGCAGCCGAAGCGCGCCCCCGCTATTACGATGGCTATAACAACAATTATTACAGCCAATCCTATCGCGGTGAGCGCTCTTATCGCGGCGACAATTATCGTCGCGGCTACGACAATCGCTACTACGGCCGCAGCCGCTACTACGGCTCAAACCGTCGCTGCCGCGACAGCGGCACCACCGGGACGATCCTCGGTGCGATCGCCGGCGGCCTGCTCGGCAAGGAGATCGCCGACGGCGGGCGTTACCGCCGCGGCGACGGCACCGCCGGTGCGATCATCGGCGCCGGTGTCGGCGCGCTCGCCGGACGGGCGATCGACCGCGATTGCTGAACATCGGAATAGCGCCGGCTTCGGCCGGCGCTGACCAGACCCCCCGAGTCGCGTAACGGGGGCGGGGGCCGGCACTCCACCGAGTGTCGGCCCCCAACTTTTTTGCCGAGCGCTCCAAGCCGCGCTCCAAGCCGCGCTCGAGGCCGCGCGGGCAGGAAGTGCGGCTGGCGGCGTAGCCACCCCATTCCGTCATGCCAGCGCAGGCTGGCATCCGTGCGATCCTTTGCGAAAATTGCCGCCGTAACCCGGGTTCGCGAGCGGCGGCCTACCCAAGCTTGGCTTGGACCCCCAGCCTTCGCTGGGGTGACGGGGAAAGTGAGACCCCAGCCCGGATGGCCTATATTGATTTCAAGTCAGGTGGAATCACCTGACGACTCGGAAATCACGGAAAACAAAGAGAATCAGACTCAATTTCGGTTCAGTCAAACCGGGATTGAGTCTAGGCCTGCGAGCGATCGGGCTCGAACGAGGCGACCCGCCGGGCCTGCTGCCAAAGCTCGAGGAACTTGCCCTGATGCCGCGTTGCCTGCCGCATCGCCTCATGGTCGTCGGCGGCGTCGATTTCCTCGAACGCAATGATGCCGCCGTCAGCCGAGCCGTTGCGCACATAAAGCCGATAATAAGCCATCATTTGCCTGCCGAATCGCGGCGGGAGCACATGGTCTCTCGGCGCCAGCATGCCGGTTGAGCTGGCGATAAGCCTGGCTAACATAAGAGAAACTCAGGCGCCCTGATTGAGGTTAACCGCCGGCGGAAAAGCCTGACATCGACTCTGCCGCCGCGTCAGCCCGACCGGCAAGGTCTAGGTGTCGGCGTCGAACAGGCCGGCGAGCTGCTCGACCATCGTGCCGCCGAGCTGCTCGGCGTCCATGATCGTGACCGCGCGGCTGTAATAGCGCGTGACGTCATGGCCGATGCCGATCGCGACCAGCTCGACCGGCGAGCGGGCCTCGATCCAGCCGATGACCTGGCGCAGATGGCGCTCGAGATAGGTGCCGTTGTTCACCGACAGGGTCGAATCGTCGACCGGCGCGCCGTCCGAGATCACCATCAGGATGCGCCGCTCCTCGGGCCGGCCGATCAGCCTATTGTGCGCCCAGAGCAGGGCCTCGCCGTCGATATTCTCTTTGAGCAGCCCTTCGCGCATCATCAGCCCGAGGTTCTTGCGCGCGCGCCGCCACGGCTCGTCGGCATCCTTGTAGATGATGTGCCTGAGGTCGTTGAGCCGTCCCGGGTGCGGCGGCCGGCCCTCGGCGAGCCAGTTCTCGCGCGATTGGCCGCCCTTCCAGGCGCGGGTGGTGAAGCCCAATATCTCGACCTTGACCCCGCAGCGCTCGAGCGTGCGCGCGAGGATATCGGCGGAAATGGCGGCGATCGAGATCGGGCGGCCGCGCATCGAGCCGCTGTTGTCGATCAGCAATGTGACGACCGTGTCGCGAAAATCGGTGTCGCGCTCGATCTTGTAGGACAAGGAATGGGCGGGATTGACGATCACCCTCGCGAGGCGTGCCGCATCGAGCAGCCCTTCCTCCTGGTCGAAGTCCCAGCTCCGGTTCTGCTGCGCCATCAGCCGGCGCTGCAGGCGGTTGGCGAGCTTGGTGACCGCGCCCTGAAGGTGGACGAGCTGCTGGTCGAGATAGGAGCGCAGCCGGCCGAGCTCCTCGATGTCGCACAATTCGGTCGCGGCCACGACTTCGTCGTAGCGGGTGGTGAAGATGCGGTAGTTGAAGTGCGGCGGCAGGTCCGAATGCTGGCGGTTCGGGCGAACCGGAAGCAGGCCTTCCTCGCCGCCCTCGCCGAGCGCTTCGTCGGTCTGGCCTAGATCGTCCTGCTCATAATCGCCGGCATCGCTGTCGCTGGTCTCGCCCTGCTCGGCGCGCATCTCGACTTCGCCTTCGCCGCCGCCGCCATCGTCGTCGCTGTCTTCCTCGTTGTCGCCGCCCTCGTCCTGGTCCTCACCCTCGGCATCCTCGGCTTCCTCGGGCTCCTGCTGTGCTTCCTCCTCGCCCTCGACGAGCTCGAGATCGCGCAGCAGCTTGGTCGCGAGCGCGGCGAACGCCGCCTGGTCCTCCAGCGCAAGCCCGAGCGCATCGAGGTCGGCGCCGGCCTTCTCCTCAATCCACTCCGAGACGAGACGCAGACCGGCGAGCGCGACTTCGGGCGCCGCCTCGCCGGTCAGACGTTCGCGCACCATCAGCGAGATTGCGGTCGCGAGCGGGACCTCCTCCTGGTTCCGGGCGCGGGTGATCGGATCGGTGCGCATCCGAAGCTCGGTCACTCGCGCGAGATTGGCGCGGATGCCGGCCATCGAGCGCGCGCCGAGCGCCTCGACCCGCGCCTGCTCGGCCGCGTTGAAAACCGATCGGGCGATGTCGTCGGCCGGGGCATTGCGCGCGTGGAGCGCCTCGTCGTGGTGGCGCAGCTTGAGCGCGGCGGCGTCGGCATGGCCGCGTGTCTCGGCGACGTCCTTGGCCGGCAGCGCGCGCGCCGGCATCGGCACCTTGACCTGATTGCCCGACGCATAAGGCGCATCGCCGGTGAAGCTCAGCTCGAGCTCGGGATCGCGGGCGATCGCGCGCGAGGCGCCGGACAGCACCTGGCGGAAGATCTCCAGCGGATTTTCGATCGGGGACGGCATGCTCTTTTGCCTATTCAGACGGTGCCGGCCCGCTCCCCCACCCGGCCCCCCAATCGATGGTAGGCTTTGGGGGGCCGGGTGGGGGAGCGGGCCGGTGCGGGCTCCGGCTGCGAGAATGCGCGGCCCACGATCAGCCCGCTTTGCCCATGATGCTTTCGGGCAGGTCCTTGCCGAACACGCGCTGATAATATTCCGCCACCAACGGCCGCTCCGCCTCGTCGCATTTGTTGAGGAAGGTCAGGCGGAAGGCGAAGCCGACATCGTCGAAGATCAAAGCGTTCTGGGCCCAGCTGATCACCGTGCGCGGGCTCATCACCGTCGAGATGTCGCCGTTGATGAAGCCCTGGCGGGTGAATTCGGCGACCTTGATCATCCGCTCGACTTCCTGGCGCCCGCCCTCGTGATCATATTCGCCCGATTTGGCGAGGACGATCCGCGCCTCGGTCTCGGCGGGCAGATAATTCAGGGTGACGACGATGTTCCAGCGGTCCATCTGGCCCTGGTTGATCTGCTGGGTGCCGTGATAGAGGCCGGTGGTGTCGCCGAGGCCCACCGTGTTGGTCGTCGCGAACAGCCGGAAATAGCTGTGCGGGCGAATCACCCTGTTCTGATCGAGCAAAGTGAGCTTGCCCTCGGTCTCGAGCACGCGCTGGATGACGAACATCACGTCGGGCCGCCCGGCGTCATATTCGTCGAACACCAGGGCGGTTGGCGTCTGCAGCGCCCACGGCAGCAGCCCTTCGCGGAACTCGGTGACCTGCTGGCCTTCGCGCAGCACGATGGCGTCGCGGCCGACCAGGTCGATGCGGCTGATGTGCGCGTCGAGGTTGATTCGGATCAGCGGCCAGTTGAGCCGCGCCGCGACCTGCTCGATATGGGTCGACTTGCCGGTGCCGTGATAGCCCTGGACCATCACCCGGCGGTTGCGCGCGAAGCCGGCGCAGATCGCCAGGGTCGTGTCCGGATCGAACACATAGGCAGGGTCGAGATCGGGGACACGTTCGTCGGCCTCGCTGAACGCGGGGACCTCCATGTCGTTGTCGATGCCGAACAGCTCGCGCACCTTCATCATCTTGTCGGGCGCGTCCATCACGGTGGCGCTGCGGCTGGCGGGGTTGGCATTGGCGAGATCGGCCATGATCATTCTTTCCAGGTCAGGCGTAGAGTCGGTCAAGCAAAGACGGGACGGGATTTGAGCTGCGTATAGGCCTCGATCACCGCCTGCAACGCTTTCTCGTGGCTGCGGTCGCCGCCATTCTTGTCGGGATGGTAGCGGCGCACGAGATCGAGATAGCGCTGCCTGAGCGCGCGGCGGTCGACGTCGGTTCCGAGCCCGAGGACTCGCAGCCACTTGCGGTCGGCGTCGCTCAATTCGCGCCCGTCCTTGCGCGCGTCCCCGCCCGGCTGCTGGCCTGGTGTGCGGGCGAAACGCGCGCCGATCGCGTCGAGCGGATCGGTGAAATCGGCCCATTTGGGCGGCGGCGAGCCGCCTGAGAAAGCCCGCGTCTCGCGATCCCAGCCGCCGTAGGGCGTCTGCGCGGCCTCGATCTCGTCGGGGCTCATGCCGTTGAAAAAATTATAGCTGTCGTTGAACGCGCGGACATGGTCGAGGCACAGCCAGCGCCATTCGCCCGGCCCGTCGAACGACGATCTCTTGCCGTCTTCCGGCGGCGCGCGGAACTCGCCTGCCTCGGCGCAGCCCGGGTGCGCGCAGGGCTGTTCGTGCCCTTCGATGCGGCCGTGGAATTTCCCGGGCTTCCTGCTGCTGCTCGCCAACACGCTCCCCTTCCTGGTGAAATCAATTATATAGGCCCGATGGCAACGCATTTAACCGGTCCCGTCGCATCCGAAATCACCAGACGCCTGATCGCTGCACTCGATCCGACGCATTTGACCGTCCGCGACGACAGCGCGATGCATCGCGGCCATGCCGGACACGACCCGCGCGGCGAAAGCCATTTCAGCGTGGAGATCGTCTCGCCGCATTTCGCCGGGCAGAATCGCGTGCAGCGCCAGCGTGCGGTTAACGCCGCGCTCGCCGACCTGCTCGCCGACCGGGTCCACGCTTTGTCGATCAAGGCCAGGGCGCCCGGCGAATAGGGCATGACCGACGATTTGATCTTCCAGACGCTGCATCCGACCACGCACGATCTCGGCGGCTTCAAGGTGCATCGCACCCTGCCGCATCGCGATCGCACCACGATCGGCCCGTTCATCTTCTTCGACCAGATGGGCCCGGCGCATCTGCCGCCCGGCGAGGGCATGGACGTCCGTCCGCACCCGCACATCAATCTCGCCACCGTCACCTATCTGTTCGCGGGCGCGATCGACCATCGCGATTCGCTCGGCACGCTGGCGCGGATCGAGCCCGGAGCGGTCAATCTGATGACCGCGGGGCGCGGCATCGTCCATTCCGAGCGGTCGCCGCCCGAGCTTCGCCGGGAAGGGCCCGAGCTTTCCGGCATCCAGACCTGGCTCGCGCTGCCGCGGGCCAAGGAGGAGATCGAGCCGGCCTTCGAGCATGTCGCGAGGGACCGGCTGCCCGTCTTCGAGGGCAGCGGCGCGCGAGCGCGGGTGGTGATGGGGACCCTGTGGGGCGCAACCTCCCCGGTCACCTGCCACAGCGAGACCATCTATGCCGATCTCGCGCTCGAGCCGCGCGGGAGCATTCCGATCGACCCGGCCGCCGACGAACGTGCGGTCTACCTCGCCGAAGGGGACGCGAGCCTCGACGGGCAGATGCTCGAGCCGCATGTGCTCTACGTGCTCCGCCCCGGCACCAGCGCCACCTTGCGCTCGGCGGGCGGCGCGCATGTCATGGTCTGCGGCGGAGCGCCGCTCGACGGGCCGCGCCATGTCTGGTGGAACTTCGTCTCGTCGAGCCGCGATCGCATCCGCCAGGCGCGCGAGGACTGGAGCGCGATGCGCTTCCCGCTCGTCCCCAATGATTCGCTCGAACATATCCCGCTGCCCGAGGTGCCGCTCACGGTCAGCTATCCATGACGCGTGGCGGCTCGCGGCCGCGGCGGCGCGGTGGCTGAGCTCGAGCTCACCCGCATCGGCCTGCCGACCGGAGTCACGCTCAAGGTCGCGTTCGGCGGCGAGGGCGAGCCGATCCTGTTTCTCCACGGCTTTCCCGAATCGCACCGCAGCTGGCGCCACCTCCTCCACAATCTGAGCGCCGATCATCGCGTGATCGCGCCGGACCAGCGCGGCTATGGCGGCTCGGACAAGCCGGAGGAGCGCGACGCCTATCGGGTCAAGGAGCTGGTCGCCGACGTGATCGCGCTCGCCGATGCGCTCGACGTCGATCGCTTCACCCTGGTCGGCCACGATTGGGGCGGCGCGGTCGCCTGGGCCGCCGCGCTCAAGCATCCCGACCGCATCGCCCGGCTGGTGATCGTCAATGCGCCGCACCCCCTGATCTTCCAGCGCAGCCTGATCGAGGACGAGGCCCAGCGCGGCGCGTCGAGCTATATCAACGATCTTCGCAGTCCCGGCGCCGAGACGGCGATCCGCGCGATGGGGCTCGAGACATTCCTCGAGCGGACGATCGGCCGCGCGGCCGATCTGCGCAAGCTGCCCGAGCGCGAGCGGCAGGCCTATCTCGACGATTGGGCGCAGCCGCACGCCTTGACCGCGATGCTCAATTGGTACCGCGCGGCCGACTTGGTCGTGCCCGAGATCGGCGAGAAAGCGCGGCTGCCGCTCTGGACGCATTTGCCTTTCCCCAAGGTCGAGCCGCCGACGCTCGTCGTCTGGGGGATGAAGGATATCGCGCTGCTGCCGGTGCAGCTCGAAGGGCTTGCCGATCATGTCCGCGAGCTCAGCCTCGTCACCGCGCCGGACGCCGGCCATTTCATCATCTGGGAGCGGCCCGAGCTGGTGACGCGCGCTTTGCGCGACTTCCTCGGCCGGACTCGCCCGGCCGGCGCTTCGCCCGCGGCCGAGACTTAGCGCTTTAGGTCGCACCTCGGCTTGGCTATGGCCGCCGGATGTCGCAGACCCCCGCCCGATCCCGCTCGCGATCCGCCGCGCGGCTCGCCGCCGTCCAGGCGCTGTACCAGCGCGACATGGAGAAGATCCCGCTGCGGGTGCTGCTCCACGAGTTCCACCAGCATCGGCTCGGCGCGACGATCGAGGAGGTCGAATATGCCGACGCCGAGGTCGATTTCTTTGACGACATCGTCAGCGGCGTCGATGCGCGCTCGGACGAGCTCGACGCCTTGATCTCGGCCAAGCTTGCCAAGGACTGGTCGCTGGCCCGGCTCGACAAGCCGATGCGGCAGATCTTGCGCGCCGGCGCCTACGAACTGGTCGCGCGCATCGACGTGCCGACCGGCAGCGTCATTTCCGAATATGTCGACGTCGCCCATGCTTTCTACGACAAGAAGGAGGCGGCGTTCGTCAACGGCCTGCTCGATGCGATCGCCAAGGAGGTCCGGCGCTGAGCCGCGCGCGGGCGGCAGGCTGAGGCTGAGGCTCAGGCTTGGGGCCGGCGGATGGCGCAAGGGAGGGTGCGGCGATGACCAGCGAGCGCGATTTCATCTCGTCGCTTCGCCGCCTGGCGGCGGACCCGGCAGCGCGCGGGCTCGCCGACGATGCCGCGGTGCTCGATTTTGGCGGAACCAGTCTCGTCCTCACCCATGACATGATCGTCGAAGGCGTTCATTTCCTCGCCGACGATCCCCCCGAAGACGTGGCCTGGAAGGCGGTCGCGGTGAACCTCTCCGATCTCGCCGCCAAGGGTGCGACTCCGCTCGGGCTGCTGATGGGATACAGCCTAGGCAGCGATTCCGCTTGGGACGAGGCGTTCGTCGCCGGTCTCGCCCGAGTCCTGGCCCATTATCAGGTTCCTTTGCTCGGCGGCGACACGGTATCGTCCGCGCCCGGTGGCGCTGGCCGCTGCATCGGTATCACGGCGATCGGAACCGCAATCCCGCCGGTCGTCTCGCGCAGCGGCGCGCAGGCTGGCGATTTCTTGTGGGTCAGCGGCACGATCGGCGATGCCGGCGCTGGCCTGCGCATCGCGCGCGGCGCGCTGGCGGGGCCTGCCCGTCTGGTCGATCGCTACCGGCGGCCGCAACCGCGCCTTGCAGCAGGCGCCGCGCTCGCGCCGCTCGCCCACGCGATGATGGACGTTTCGGACGGGCTGCTGATCGATGCCGGGCGGATGGCCGAAGCCAGCGGCCTGGCGGTGACGATCGACCTCAGCCTGATCCCGTTGTCGGACGAATTCGTCGCGGCCAGCGGCGGGGCGCGCGCGGCGCGGATCGAGGCGGCGACGGCGGGCGACGATTATGAATTGCTGATGGCGGCGCCGCCCTCGCTCGGCGAGGCGCTGCTGGCCGGCGGGTTCGAGCCGCCGCTGACCAGGGTCGGGCGCTTCGATGCCGGATCGGGACTGACCTTGCGCGACGGGTCGCAAAGCGTGCCGCTTCCCGCCCGGCTCGGATTCGAGCACGATAAGTGAGCCGATTTTGCCGCGCCGGTGGGTGGCCCGTGAATTGTCCCACCGGCGGCGAGAACATTGATCCCAAAAGGTTGAATCCTGCTCTTTTGGTCCCTAAAGCACGCGGCACATCCGCGCTTTTCCATTCGAGAAGCTGATCAAGGCAAGCAAGCGCGGTACTTCAGGGGAAGGAATTTTGATGACAGTTGTGCTCGTAGCAATAGCCTGCGGTTTGCTGGCACTCCTTTACGGCTTCATCACCAGCCGCCAGGTGCTCGCTTATTCGGCGGGCAGCGAACGGATGATCGAGATCGCCGGCGCGATCCAGGAAGGCGCCAAGGCCTATCTCAATCGCCAATATACCGCGATCGCGGTCGTCGGCGTCGTCGTCGCCGTGATCGTCGGCCTGTTCCTCGGCCTCGTCCCCGCCGTCGCCTTCACGATCGGCGCGCTGCTTTCCGGCGCCGCCGGCTTCATCGGCATGAACATCTCGGTCCGCGCCAACGTGCGCACCGCCGAAGCCGCGCGCACCAGCCTGCAGCGCGGCCTCACCGTCGCGTTCCGCGCCGGTGCGATCACCGGGATGCTGGTTGCGGGCCTCGCCCTGCTCGCCATCGCCGGTCTATTCTACGTTCTGGTCGGCCTGGGCGAAGAGCTGCCCGGCAGCCGCGAGGTCATCCACGCGCTCACCGCGCTTGCGTTCGGCGCATCTTTGATCTCGATCTTCGCGCGTCTCGGCGGCGGCATCTTCACCAAGGCGGCCGACGTCGGCGCCGACCTCGTCGGCAAGGTCGAGGCCGGTATCCCGGAGGACGATCCCCGCAACCCGGCCGTGATCGCCGACAACGTCGGCGACAATGTCGGCGATTGCGCCGGCATGGCGGCCGATCTGTTCGAAACCTATGTCGTCACCGTCGGCGCGACGATGGTCCTGATCGCGCTGCTGCTCGGTACCACCGACAATCTGATCGATCTGATGTCGCTGCCGCTGATCATCGGCGGCGTCTGCATCATCACGTCGATCATCGGTACCTATTTCGTCCGGCTCGGCCGGACCCAATCGATCATGGGCGCGCTCTACAAGGGCTTCTGGATCACCGCGGGGCTCTCGATCCCGGCGATCTACATCGCCACCCAGCTGACGCTCGGCGACATGAACGCCGTGATCGGCGGAGCGCGTGAGGCGGCCGGCTACGAAGCCGAGCCCCAGGTCGTCGCCGGCGCCGGCGCGTTCACCGGAATGCACCTCTTCTATTGCATGCTGGTCGGCCTCGCGGTCACCGGCCTGCTCGTCTGGATCACCGAATATTATACCGGGACCAATTTCCGCCCGGTCCGGTCGATCGCCAAGGCCTCCGAAACCGGCCACGGCACCAACGTCATCCAGGGGCTGGCGATCAGCCTCGAATCGACCGCATTGCCGACCCTGGTGATCTGCGTCGGGATCGTCGTTTCCTACCAGCTCGCCGGCCTGATCGGCATTGCCTTCGCCGCGACGGCGATGCTGGCGCTCGCCGGCATGGTGGTCGCGCTCGACGCTTACGGGCCGGTCACCGACAATGCCGGCGGCATCGCCGAAATGGCCGGTCTCGAGGATGCGGTGCGGGTGCGCACCGACGCGCTCGACGCGGTCGGCAACACCACCAAGGCGGTCACCAAGGGCTATGCGATTGGCTCGGCCGGCCTTGCCGCGCTGGTGCTGTTCGGTGCCTATACGACCGATCTTGGCATCTACTTCCCGGACGTCCCGGTCGATTTCTCCCTGTCCAACCCCTACGTCATCGTCGGGCTGCTGCTCGGCGCGCTGCTGCCCTATCTGTTCGGGGCGATGGGCATGACCGCCGTCGGCCGTGCCGGCGGGGCGGTCGTCGAGGAGGTGCGTGGCCAGTTCCGCGACAACCCCGGCATCATGGCCGGCACCAGCCGTCCGAATTATGCGCGGACGGTCGATCTCGTGACCAAGGCTGCGATCAAGGAAATGATCGTCCCGTCGCTGCTGCCGGTGCTGGCGCCGATCGTCGTCTATTTCGTGATCACCGCGGTCGCGGGCCAGGACAACGGCTTCGCCGCGCTCGGCGCCTTGCTGCTCGGCGTGATCGTCTCGGGCCTGTTCGTCGCCATCTCGATGACCAGCGGCGGCGGCGCCTGGGACAATGCCAAGAAATATATCGAGGACGGCAATCACGGCGGCAAGGGCTCGGAAGCCCATAAGGCTGCCGTGACCGGCGACACGGTCGGCGATCCCTACAAGGACACCGCCGGTCCGGCGGTGAATCCGATGATCAAGATCACCAACATCGTCGCCTTGCTGCTGCTCGCGGCGCTGGCCGCACACTAAGATCTCGCGCCGATCTGAACGAGGGCTCGCCGCATTGCGGCGGGCCCTTTTTCTTTGGTGCGCGGCGCCACGAGGTTGCGAGAAAACATGCGGTAAACGTCGATAAAACATGGCTGTGCGGAGGATATTTACCCTTTGCGGCTACCCAGATTCCCGCTCGCAATAGGGGATTTGAATGGAAACGGCCGCCGCGTCGCTGGCGCCTGTCGGATATGAGCCGGATCCCGCGGCGAGCGACACGTCATGCGTCGCGGATAGCGGCGCACGCGCGCTGATCCGCTCCGCGCACGATGCCCCCCAAAGGCTGCGCAACGAATGGGTCCGCCTTGCCGGACAGGCGAGCGAGGCCAATGCCTTTGCCGAAATCTGGTTCGTCGAACCAGGGTTGCGGCACCTCGCCGGCGCGGACGTCAAGATCGTCGAGGTGCGCGACGGGCCAGAGCTGATCGGGCTGCTGCCGCTGACGATCGCGGGCCGCTATGGGCGCATGCCGGTCCGCCATGTCCAGAATTGGCGGCATTTCCACAGCTTCCTTGGCACGCCTCTGGTTCGTGCCGGCCGGGAGCAGGCTTTCTGGACGGCGGTGCTCGCCGCGCTGGACGACGAGCCGTGGGCCTCCAGCTTCCTTCATATCAACGGGCTCGCCGAACATGGGCCGGTCCATCGCGGGCTCGCCGTGGCGGCATGGGTTGCCGGCCGGAGATGCGACACCGTGCATCGCGCGCAGCGTGCATTGCTCGCCAGCGATCTTTCGCCGCAGGAATATTATGAGCGCACCGTGCGCAAGAAGAAGCGCAAGGAGCTCAAGCGGCTCCAGGGCCGTCTTGGCGAGCTTGGCGAAGTGGCGGTGCGGCGGCTCGCTTCGGCCGAGGATGTCACGCCCTGGTGCGACGCCTTTCTGGCGCTGGAGCAAGCCGGCTGGAAGGGCAAGGCGGGCTCCGCGCTGGCGTGCGCGCCCCACACCGAAGCCTTCTTTCGCGACGCGATCGCCGGCGCTTACGCGGCGGGCCGTCTCGAATTCCTCCGCCTGGACCTCGACGGTCGCCCGCTGGCGATGCTGGTCAATTTCCTGACGCCGCCGGGCGGCTTCGCGTTCAAGATCGCGTTCGACGAAGATCATGCGCGCTTCTCGCCCGGCGTCCTGCTCAAGATCGACAATCTCCGCCTGCTCGAGCGTCCCGACCTCGAATGGATGGACAGCTGCGCGGTCGAGGATCATTCGATGATCAACAGCCTTTGGGGCGAGCGTCGCTCGATCGTGCGGGTCACCGTGCCGCTCGCGGGCGTGCGCAGGCAGGCCACCTTCCGCCTTTGCCGTGCCGCCGAGAAAGCTTCGGCCGCTTTGCGGCGTCACCTCTCCACCTTCCGTGCGGGAAAGACAGAATCATGACCGACAGGATCTTTTCGGATGAGGTCGTGGCGCGCTTCGGCGCCCACTATCCGGGCGAGCCGGTCAAGCTCGCGCACAGATTGCTCGGCCATCCGTTGCTCGAGCTCGATTCGATCGCCGCGCTGGCGCAGCGCATGCGCCCCAGGGATGTCGAATATAATGCCGCCGACCTGCCGATTTCCGTGCCGCAGGAGGATCTGCCCTCGAACGGCCTTTCGATCGCCGAGACGATCCGCTCGATCGAGGAAAATGGTTCCTGGATGGTGCTCAAGCTGATCCAGCAGGATCCGACCTATCGCGAATTCCTCCACGCGACATTGGCCGAGCTGAGGCCGGCGATCACGCGGGCGACGGGCGAGATGCTGCAGCTCGAGGGCTTCATCTTCATCTCCTCGCCGAATGCGGTGACGCCGCTGCATTTCGACCCCGAATATAATATCCTCTGCCAGATCCGCGGCAGCAAGACGATGCACGTCTTCCCCGCCGCCGACCGCGAGATGGCGACCTGCACGTTCCGCGAGGATTACCACAGCGGCGGGCCGCGCAACCTCCCCTGGCGCGACGAGTTCGCCACGCGCGGCCGAGGTTTCGCGCTTGCACCGGGCGATGCCGTCTACGTCCCCGTCGGATCGCCGCACTGGGTGCAGAATGACGGCGAGGTCTCGATCTCCTTCTCGATCACCTGGCGCTCGCGCTGGAGCTTCCACGAGGCGGACGCGCATGCGTTCAACAAAAGGTTGCGCCGGCTCGGGCTCGAACCGGTGCCGCCCCGCCCCTTTCCGCAAAGCAACTTGCTCAAGTCGCTCGCGCATCGCGCGCTGCGCAAGGCCGGGCACGCGATGACAGCCCCCAAAGGCTGATTGCGCTCCGCCCGCGGCGCCGACGCCGGTAGCTTCCCATTTCGACGCGGAGCGGTTAAGGCGACGCGAAATTTCTCGCAGCTTAGGATCTGAATGGCCAAGGAAGAACTTCTCGAAATGCGCGGCACGGTCGTCGAGCTGCTGCCGAACGCCATGTTCCGCGTCCGCCTTGAGAATGACCACGAGATTCTCGGCCATACTGCGGGCAAGATGCGCAAGAACCGCATCCGCGTGCTGGTCGGCGACGAAGTGCTGGTCGAGCTCACGCCTTACGATCTGACCAAGGGTCGGATTACCTACCGTTTCAAATAAAGCGTTCGGGCGCTAGCGCTCCGTCATGCGGCTCATCCTCGCCTCCGCCAGCCCGCGCCGGCTGGAGCTGCTGGCGCGGATCGGCATCACGCCGGACGCGGTCGTCGCTCCCCATGTCGACGAGACGCCGCATGCCGGCGAGCTGCCGCGCGTCTATGCCGCGCGCATCGCAGCCGCCAAGGCGGCGGCGGTCGTCGAGCCGGGTGCCCTGGTGCTCGCGGCCGACACGGTGGTCGCTGCCGGGCGTCGCATCCTCCCCAAGGCTGAAGACGAAGCCACCGCGCGGGCGGCGCTGGCTTTGCTCTCTGGGCGGCGCCACCGCGTCTATTCGGCCGTGACCCTGATCGATGCGGCGGGCATTGCGCACCACCGGCTGTCGCAGACGATCGTCACGTTCAAGCGGCTCAGCGCTGAAGAGATCCAAGCCTATGTCGCCAGCGGCGAATGGCGCGGAAAGGCCGGCGGCTATGCCATCCAGGGCCGCGCCGAAGCGCTCGTGCGGCAGCTTTCGGGCAGCCACTCGGGCGTGGTCGGGCTGCCCTTGTTCGAGACCCGCGCGCTGCTCCGCGCCGCCGGGCTGAGCCCGCTTGGCTGAGTGGCTCATCGAGCAGGGGATCGGCGAGACTCGCGCGATCCTCGTTGGCGAGGGCGAGATCGTCGAAGCGGCGATCGAGCTTCCGGGAACATTTCGGATCGGTGCCGTGCTCGACGCGCGTCTCGCCTCGATCCTTGTCCCCCGTGTGCGCGCGATCGCCGTGATGGCCGACGGTTCCGAGCTGTTGGTCGAGCCGCTGCCGGCGCGCATCACCGAAGGCGAGGCGATCCGGGTCGAGATCATCCGCGAGCCGATCGCCGAAGCGGGCCGGGCCAAGCTTGCCAAGGGCCGCGTCAGCGATCTTTCACCGCGCGAGGGCCCGACCCTGCGGCAGCGGCTCGCCGCCTCCGGCCATCCGGTCCGTGAGACGAGCCTCCACGGCAGCGACGATTTCGAGGCGGCAGGCTGGTCCGAGCTCATCGAGCAGGCCGCGACCGGCGTGCTTCCGTTCAGCGGCGGTGCGCTGCGCATGAGCCTGACGCCGGCGATGACCCTGTTCGACGTCGACGGCGCGCTTCCGCCCGCCGCGCTCGCGGTGGCGGGCGCCGAAGCCTCCGGCCGCGCGATCCGCCGCTTCGCGATCGGCGGCTCGATCGGGATCGACCTGCCGACGCTCGGCTCGCGCGATCAGCGCCAGGCCGCCGCAGCGGCGCTCGACGCGGTGCTGCCGCAGCCGTTCGAGCGTACCGCGGTCAACGGCTTCGGCTTCCTTCAGGTGGTGCGCAAGCGCGAGCGTGCGTCCGTCCCCGAGATCGTCCAGGGAGACCCGGTCGGCGCGGCGGCGCGGGCCTTGCTGCGCCGGGCCGAGCGGGCCGGCGGCAGCGGCACGCGCACGCTCACCGCCGCGCCCGCCGTGATCGCCCGGATCGAGCGGAACCTCGAATGGAGCGCGCTGCTCGCGCGGCGCTGCGGGGTCGCAATCGCCTTGCGCAGTGACTCGGCGCTCGCGCTCGGCGCGGGCCACGTCCAGAGCGAATTCGCGTAGAGCAGACGCCGCATTGCTGCTTGCGAAAAGCCGGCACCCACCTTTTCGCTTTTTGCTCTAATTTACCCAAGATTTATCCGGGGCCGCTATTCGATGAGCGGATCGCCGGCGTGCATGGAGACCGCCGGACAACCAGGGCGAAGCGGCCATGCTTCCGCCCGCCGCAGCAAGGCGCGACAATGAGATTTTGGGGGTGAGATTTCCGGGATGAAATTTCCGGTCAAGGAGCTCCTGATCGCGCTGTACCTGCTCGCGGATCATCGCGCGATCGGGGAGCGGCTGGAGTCGCTCGGCCTCGCGCTGCCGCTGCTGATCTATTTAGGTTTGTTCGGGCTGCTGACCTTCTGCCTGTGGCTTGCCGCGGCCGTGCGTAATCGCTGGATCCGCTGGGCCTACGCGCTGCTTTTCGCCGGCGCCGCCTTCTTCCTTCATTCCTTCGAGCTGATCGCCGGCGAACATCTCACCTACGACGTCTTC
This sequence comes from Sphingomonas sp., assembly GCF_036677245.1. Taxonomy (GTDB): domain Bacteria; phylum Pseudomonadota; class Alphaproteobacteria; order Sphingomonadales; family Sphingomonadaceae; genus Allosphingosinicella. The sequence continues at coordinate 125,069 of NZ_JAKFCG010000011.1, read as the reverse complement.
ATCAGCCTGGTGCATTCGGCGGGCTTCGCGGACGACGCGGTCGAGCAGCATCTCGCAATCATGCTCCAGGCGGCCGGGATGTCGCTGCTGCTGCTCGCGGGCATCGCGATCAAGCCGCCGAGGGCGCGGTCCTTCGCCCATCCGGCGGCCGCGGCGGCGCCGCTTGTGGGTATCGCTATCCTTGCCTCGATCCTGTTCGCGCGCGGGGGCGACGGGGCCCGCGGCCTGCCCGGCGCATTCACGCCGCTCGCTTATGCGGCGATCCTGTCGCACGAGGCCAGCAGCGCCGGTACCGGCCCGCGGCAGGATGTGGCGCTGCCGGCGCCGCAGCCGAAGCCGCTCCGCGACATCGTGCTGATCGTCGATGAAAGCGTCGCCGGCAATTATCTCGACCTCATCAGCCCAAGCGGCGTGCGTTCGGGGCTGAAGGAAGCGCGGCCTCGTGTTGCCATCCATAATTTCGGTGCGGCCGCAGCCGTGACCAATTGCAGCATCGGCTCGAACCTGACGTTGCGCTACGGCGGCACGCGCGAAGATTATCTGCGCATCAACGCGACGATGCCCTCGATCTGGCGCTATGCCCGCAAGGCCGGCCTGCGGACCGTCTACATCGACGCCCAACGCACCGGCGGCGCGCTTCAGAATATGATGGACCGCAAAGAATTGCGCGATGTCGATCGCTTCATCCAGTTCGACGACGTGCCGGTGCGCGATCGCGACATGGTCGCCGCCGACGCGCTGGCATCTTTGCTCGGCGATCGCACCGCGGACTTCGTCATCGTCAACAAGGTCGGTGCGCATTTCCCAGTCCACGACAAATATCCCGACGCGTTTGCGCGCTATCAGCCGGCGCTGCCGCGGGGGCGCTATGGCGAGGTCGCCGACACCGGCAGCCGGTCGGGCTTCGACGGTGGGCCGGAAGACTGGCGGCGGTACCGCAACGCCTATCGCAACACCCTGCTGTGGAACGTCGGCGCCTTTTTCGACCGGCTGTTCGCGCGCGCGGATCTCGAGCGCGCAACATTGATCTACACCTCCGATCATGGCCAGGATCTCCACGAACGCGGCGGCGCCGGGGTTGCGACCCATTGCGCGAGCGAGCCGGTTCCGGAGGAGGGGCTGGTGCCGCTGGTCGTGATCGAGGGCGCGCCCGCTACGCTCGACTGGCGGCGGGGTGTTGCCGCTGGCCGCGACCAGGCGAGCCATTATGCGATCTTCCCGACCCTGCTCGCGCTGATGGGCTATCCGGAGGCGAAGGTCCGCTCGCTCTACGGCGCCTCGCTGGTCGGAGCGCCTGCGCCGGCGCTGAGCTTCAACACGCGCTTCAACGCGCGCCTTGGCCGAAAGCCGGTGTGGAAGACGATCGACCCGGCCCGCATCGTGCCACCGCCGCCGCAGGATTTCGCCAATCGCTGATGGTGCTGCGGGCAAGCAATGCTACACTCGGCCGGCGTCAAAGGAGCCAGGCCGCTTGAAAACGAGACTGTTATTCTTCGGTGCGCTGGGCGATGCGCTCGGTCGCGAGCGCGACGTGGATCTGCCGCCGGCCGGCTGCTCGATCGCGGCGCTCCGCGAGCGCTTGCGCGCCGACGACGAGGCCGCCGCTGCGGCGATGGCGGGCAAGACCATCCTCGCGTCGATCGACCAGCAGATCGTCGGCGACGAGGCGGTCGCGCGGCCCGGGCAGGAAATCGCCTTCTTCACGCCGCTGTCGGGCGGATGAAGCCGGGCCGATGAAGCCGGGGCGATGACGATGGGGGTTTCCAGCCGCCTCACCGAGCAGGAGATCGTGCCCGAAGCCGAGCTCGCGCGCTTCATCGCCTCCGCGAGCGCGGGATCGGGAGCAGGCGCGGTGGTGAGCTTTTGCGGCCTGGCACGGCCCGTCTCGGGCGGCGGAGCAGCCGTCGACGAGCTCCATCTCGATCACTATCCCGGAATGACCGAGCGCTCGCTCCAGACGATCGCCGAGGACGGCGCGCGCAGGTTCGAGGTCGACCAGGTCAGCGTCGTCCACCGCTGCGGCACGATTGGCCCGGGCGAGGTGATCGTGTTCGTCGCCGCCGCATCGCTCCACCGCCGCGCCGCGTTCAACGCGGCGGACTATGTGATGGACCGGCTCAAGACCGAGGCGGTGTTCTGGAAGCGCGAGCGCGGCCCCGACGGCGCGCGGTGGATCGAGCCGACCGAAGGCGATCGGGCCGACCAGGCGCGCTGGGACGATTGATCGCGCGTTCGGAGCGTCAGCCGTTCGCCGTCGTCCCGCTGCGCGCCATGTTGCTCAAAACTGGATTGCCCGCACGCCCCTTTACTGGAGCGGCGCCCCAATCTGGTCGTCCGACGCAGCGGACGCCGCCCGGATCGAGGCGCGCATCTGTTCAGGTGTGAACGGCTTGGACAGGATCAGCACATCGTCGGGCTTGCGCGAGATCGACTGCGCATCGGCATAGCCGGTGATGATGATGCTCGGCAGGTCGGGCCTCATCTGGCGCGCACGATGGACGACGTCGGTGCCCGAGAGATGCGGCATCGCATAATCGGAGATCAGCAGATCGTAGCCGCTCGGGTTCTTGCCGAGCAGATCGAGCACCTCCTTGCCGTCGCCCGCTTCGAACACCTTGTGGCCGAGATCCTCGAGCAGCGCGGCGGTGGTGGTCCGCACCGCCGCATGGTCGTCGACGAGGAGGATCTTGAGCGGATGTTCGTGGGACAGATTGTCGCAGTCATCCTCCACTTTCGCGGCGAGATGGTCCGTCTCCGCCTGCGGGGCGCGCGGCAGCCATATCTCAACCCTGGTGCCCTCGCCGACCTTGCTGTCGATGCGGATCGCGCCGCCCGACTGCTTCGCGAAGCCATAGACCATGCTCAGCCCCAGCCCGGTGCCCTTGCCGATCTCCTTGGTCGTGAAGAAGGGCTCCATGACCTGCTCGAGCAGCTCGGGATCGATCCCACAGCCGTTGTCGGTCACCGCAAGCACGACATAATCGCCGGCGGGGAGGCGGATCGGATCGCCGACGTCGACGACCTGATTCTCCCCCGAGACACAGATCCCGCCACCGTCCGGCATGGCGTCGCGCGAGTTGATGATCAGGTTCATCAGCGCCAGCTCGAGCTGGGTCTCGTCGGCATAGGCGCTCCACAGACTCTCGTCCGTGCGCCATTCGAGCTGGACCAGCCCGCCCAAGGTGTGCGCGAGCAGATCGGTCACGGTCGCCGAGAGGTGCCCGATCTCGATGCGCGCGGGCTCGAGCTTCTGGCGGCGGGCGAAGGCGAGCAGCCGCCCGACCAGCTCGGAGCCCTGCTCCGCCGCATGGCGGGTCATGGTGAGGACCTTGAGATGGTCCTCGTTGAGCGGCAGGCGCCGCTCGATCAGGCCGAGGCCGCCGAGCACCGCTGCGAGCAGATTGTTGAAATCGTGCGCGATGCCGCCGGTGAGCTTGCCGATCGCGTCCATCTTGCGCGCCTGGACGAGCTGCGATTCGAGATTCTTGCGGTCGGTGACGTCGAGCAATGTGCCGGCATATTCGACCGCGTTGCCGCGCGGGTCGCGCAGTAGCACCGCCTGGTCGAGGAAGTGCTTGTACTGGCCGTCCGCGCACTGCCAGCGATATTCGACCGCGAACGGCCGCCCCTGCGAGCGGACGCTGAGCGCGCTGATCACCCGCTCCCGGTCCTCGGGATGCAGACGCTGGCTCCAAAGGTCGGGGCTCGCTTCGATTTCCTCGAATTGGAAGCCGGTCAGCGCGGCGAAATTGCCGCTGACGAACTTGGGAATCCGCGGCGTGGCATCGATCGCCTCGAGATAGAGGATGATCGGCAGCGACTGGATGATCGCCGCTTGGCGCTGCTCGGCGAGGCGTAATTGCTGCTCGGCGCGCAGCCGCTCGGCATTGGCGCGAAGGTTGGCATCGAGCAGCGCCTGCTCCTGCTTCGCCTTGCGCTGGATCTCGCGGGTCATCATGAACAGGTCGACGAACACCGCCACCTTCGAGCGCAGCACCACCGGCTCCACCGGCTTGAAAACATAGTCGACCGCGCCCATCGAATAGCCGCGGATGAGGTGCTCGGTCTCCTTGTTGACTGCCGACAGGAAGACGATCGGGATACGCTTGGTCTGCTCGCGATTGCGGATGATTTGGGCGGTCTCGTAGCCGTCCATGCCAGGCATGTAGACGTCGAGCAGGATCACCGCGAACTCGCCCCTCAGCAGGTGCCGGAGCGCTTCCTCCCCCGATTTGGCGATGACGACGTCGGCGACGTCCTCGAGCACCGTCTGAAGCGCGAGCAGATTGCGTTCGTCGTCATCGACGATCAGCACGCGTGCGCGCTCAGCCGTGTCCGCCTGATCAGAAGGTCCTGCGTCGGAAGAGGCGGCCGTCGGTGCGGCCGCCTTGCGGACGCGATTGGGTTTGTTCACTCTCTTATTCCGCCGCCGCCTGAGCCATTTGCGCATTGTCCGAATTGCGCTCGCGCGCGCGGCCGATCCAGACCCTCAGTAACGCCAGCAGCAGCTCAATGTCGACCGGCTTGGCGATATAATCCGACGCGCCAGCGTCGAGGCATTTCTGACGGTCTCCCTTCATCGCCTTGGCGGTGACCGCAACCAGCGGCACGTCGGCGAGCGCGGGCTTGGACCGGATCTGCTGCATCGTCTCGTAACCGTCCATCTCGGGCATCATGATGTCGATCAGCGCGATGTCGATCCCGGGCGTCTGCTCGAGGATCAGGATGCCGTCCTTGCCGCGCTCGGCATGGAGCACCTCGACGTCGTAGCTCTCGAGGACGCTGGTGAGCGAATAGATGTTGCGGATATCGTCATCGACGATGAGGATTTTTGCTCCGGCAAGCTCGGGCACCGCGCGCGTCGCCGAGACAATGTCGGTGCTGCCGCGCTCCGGCGTCTCGCCGCGCCGATCGGTGCGGTTGATCCGTTTCGCGAGCTTGGCGAATACCTTGACCAACTCGTCACGCTCGGCCGGCTTGGCGGTGATCCCGAACGCGCCCATCTCCAGCACCGAGGCCACCTTGTCCGCGCCCGATATGACGTGGATCGGCAGGTGGCCGGTCTCCGGATCGTGCTTGAGCAGATCGAGCAGCACGAAGCCGTCGATGTCGGAGAGGCCGAGATCGAGCGTGATCGCGTCCGGTTGAAGCTTGCGCGCCATCGCCAGCGTGCCTGCCCCCGCGGTCGAGACGACGCCTTTGAGGCCTGCTTCATGCGCGAGATCGAGCAGGATCGAGGCGAACGCCGCATCGTCCTCGACGATCAGCACGAAGCGATCATCACCCAACGTGTCACGGTCGTCGCTGACCTGGAACTCCGCGGGCAGCGCCGTCGGGATCACGGCGCCGGTATTTTCGTAGCGCGCCGTCGTCCCGCCGGCCACCGCGCTCGCCGGAGCCACGGCCTGCAACGGCACGAACAGGGTGAAGGTCGAGCCTTCGCCCGGCTTGGAGCGCACCTGCAGCTCGCCGCCGAGCAGCCGCGCGATCTCGCGGCTGATCGAAAGGCCAAGGCCGGTGCCGCCATATTTGCGGCTGGTGGTGCCGTCGGCTTGCTGGAACGCCTCGAAGATCAATTTCTGCTTGTCCTCGGGGATGCCGATGCCGGTGTCGGTGACGGCGATCTCGATCGCGCGCTCGGACGGCTTGAGCACCGGATGGTTGCTGCTCCAGCCGCTCTCGGCGGTGCGCACGGCGAGAGTCACCCTGCCATGCGCCGTGAACTTGAATGCGTTCGAGAGCAGGTTGAGCACGACCTGCTGGAGGCGCTTCTCGTCGGTGCGGATCGTCGCCGGCAGTTGCGGATCGAACTCGACCTCGAACTCGAGGCCCTTGTCCGCGGCAAGCTGGCGGAAGGTCCGTTCCATATGCTGCTTGAGCGCGTTCATCGGCATCTCGCCGACCTCGATCGAGACCGTGCCCGATTCGATCTTGGAAAGGTCGAGAATGTCGTTGATCAGGCTCAGCAGGTCCGATCCGGCCGAGTTGATCGTCCGGGCGAATTCGGTCTGCTTCTCGTTGAGGTTGCCCTGCGGGTTGTCCGCCAGCAGCTTCGAGAGGATGAGCAGCGAGTTGAGCGGCGTCCGAAGCTCGTGCGACATGTTGGCCAGGAACTCGGACTTGTACTTGGAGGTCAGCGCGAGCTGCTCGGCTTTCTCCTCGACCGCGCGGCGGGCCATGTCGATCTCGAGGTTCTTCGCCTCGACCTGCTTCTTCTCATTCTCGAGCAGCTGCGCTTTCTCCTGCAGCTCCTCGTTGGTGGCGTGCAATTCTTCCTGCTTGGTGGTGAGCTCGGTCTGGCGCGCCTGGAGCTCCTGGGTCAGCAATTGCGACTGCTTGAGCAGGCCTTCGGTGCGCATCGTCGCGGCGATCGTGTTGAGCACGATGCCGACCGATTCCATCAGCTGATCGAGGAAGCTCTGGTGGGTTTCGTTGAACTCGCCGAACGAGGCGAGCTCGATCACCGCCTTGACGTCGTCCTCGAACAGCGCCGGCAGGATGTTGATGTTGGCGGGCGGCGCGTGGCCGAGGCCCGAGCCGATGCGGATGAAGTCTCCGGGAACGTTGCGCAGCAGCACCGGGCGCTTGTCCGCGGCGGCCTGGCCGACCAGCCCTTCGCGCAGCCTGAACTCGCGCTTGAGCTCGTCGTGGCTCTCGGCGCCATAGCTGGCGACGAGCTCGAGCTTGGTCTCGTCCTCCTCGCGCTTGGTGACGTAGAACACGCCATATTGCGCATCGACCAGCGGCGCGAGCTCGGACATGATCAGGTTCGACACGGTCGCAAGATCGCGCTCGCCCTGGAGCATGCGCGAGAAGCGGGCGAGGTTGGTCTTGAGCCAATCCTGCTCCGCATTCTTGAGCGTCTGCTCCTTGAGGTTGCGGATCATCTCGTTGATCGTGTCCTTCAGCGCCGCCATCTCGCCCGAGGCTTCGACCGCGATCGAGCGGGTAAGATCGCCCTTGGTCACGGCCGTCGCGACGTCCGCGATCGAGCGCACCTGGTTGGTGAGGTTCGCGGCGAGCTGGTTGACGTTGTCGGTAAGATCGCGCCACAGGCCGGCGGCGCCGGGGACCCGCGCCTGGCCGCCGAGCCGGCCTTCGATGCCGACCTCGCGCGCCATGTTGGTCACCTGGTCGCCGAACGTCGACAAGGTCTCGATCATGAAGTTGATCGTCTCGGCCAGCGCGGCGATCTCGCCCTTGGCATCGACGGTTAGCTTGCGCTTCAGATTGCCCTGGGCAACCGCGGTGACGACGTCGGCGATGCCGCGCACCTGGTTGGTGAGATTGGTCGCCATCAGATTGACGTTGTCGGTTAGATCCTTCCAGGTGCCGCCGACACCAGGGACCTGCGCCTGGCCGCCGAGCTTGCCCTCGGTGCCGACCTCCCTTGCGACGCGCGTCACCTCCGAGGCGAAGCCGTTGAGCTGGTCGACCATGACGTTGATCGTGTTCTTGAGCTCCAGGATCTCGCCCTTCACGTCGACGGTGATCTTCTTCGAAAGGTCGCCCCTCGCCACGGCGGTCGTCACCTCGGCGATGTTGCGGACCTGGCCGGTGAGATTCTCGGCCATCAGGTTGACGTTGTCGGTGAGATCCTTCCAGGTGCCGGCGACGCCGCGGACCTGCGCCTGGCCGCCGAGCTTGCCCTCGGTGCCGACCTCCTTCGCCACGCGGGTCACCTCGGATGCGAACGAGTTGAGCTGATCGACCATCGTGTTGATCGTGTTCTTGAGCTCGAGGATCTCGCCCTTCACGTCGACCGTGATCTTCTTGGAAAGGTCGCCCAGCGCCACCGCGGTGGTCACCTCGGCGATGTTGCGGACCTGGCCGGTGAGGTTGGCGGCCATGGCGTTGACGTTGTCGGTGAGATCCTTCCAGGTGCCGCCGACACCAGGCACTTGCGCCTGGCCGCCGAGCTTTCCTTCGGAACCCACCTCGCGGGCAACACGCGTCACTTCCGACGCGAAGCCGTTGAGCTGGTCGACCATGACGTTGATCGTGTTCTTGAGCTCGAGGATCTCGCCCTTCACGTCGACCGTGATCTTCTTGGAAAGATCGCCCCTCGCCACGGCCGTGGTCACGTCGGCGATGTTGCGGACCTGGCCGGTCAGATTGCCGGCCATCAGGTTGACGTTGTCGGTCAGATCCTTCCAGGTGCCGGCGACGCCTTCGACCTGCGCCTGCCCGCCGAGCTTGCCTTCGGAACCGACCTCCCTCGCCACACGCGTCACTTCCGAGGCGAAGCCGTTGAGCTGATCGACCATGACGTTGATCGTGTTCTTGAGCTCGAGGATCTCGCCCTTCACCTCGACGGTGATCTTCTTCGAAAGGTCGCCCTTGGCGACGGCGGTGGTGACGTCGGCGATGTTGCGGACCTGGCCGGTGAGGTTCGCGGCCATCAAATTCACATTGTCGGTCAGATCGGCCCAGGTGCCGGCGACGCCGGGGACCTGCGCCTGGCCGCCGAGCTTGCCCTCGGTGCCGACCTCCCTCGCGACGCGCGTCACCTCCGAGGCGAAGCCGTTGAGCTGGTCGACCATGACGTTGATCGTGTTCTTGAGCTCGAGGATCTCGCCCTTCACGTCGACGGTGATCTTCTTGGAAAGATCGCCCGAGGCGACGGCGGTGGTGACCTCGGCGATGTTGCGGACCTGGCCGGTAAGGTTGTCGGCCATCAAATTGACGTTGTCGGTCAGATCTTTCCAGGTGCCGGCGACGCCGGGCACCTGCGCCTGGCCGCCGAGCTTGCCCTCGGTGCCGACCTCCCTCGCAACGCGCGTCACTTCCGAGGCGAAGCCGTTGAGCTGATCGACCATCGTGTTGATCGTGTTCTTGAGCTCGAGGATCTCGCCCTTCACGTCGACGGTGATCTTCTTGGAAAGGTCGCCCGAGGCGACGGCGGTGGTCACTTCGGCGATGTTGCGGACCTGGCCGGTGAGGTTGTCGGCCATCAGATTGACGTTGTCGGTGAGATCCTTCCAGGTGCCGGCGACGCCCTCGACCCGCGCCTGGCCGCCGAGCTTGCCCTCGGTGCCGACCTCGCGGGCGACGCGCGTCACTTCCGACGCGAAACTGTTGAGCTGGTCGACCATCACGTTGATGGTGTTCTTGAGCTCGAGGATCTCGCCCTTCACCTCGACGGTGATCTTCTTGGAAAGGTCGCCCGAGGCGACCGCGGTGGTCACCTCGGCGATGTTGCGCACCTGCCCGGTGAGGTTGGTCGCCATCGCGTTGACGTTGTCGGTGAGATCCTTCCAGGTGCCGGCGACGCCCTTCACGGTGGCCTGGCCGCCGAGCTTGCCCTCGGTGCCGACCTCGCGCGCGACGCGCGTCACTTCCGAGGCGAACGAGGCGAGCTGCTCGACCATCGTGTTGACGACCTTGCCGATGCGCAGGAACTCGCCGCGCAGCGGTCGGCCGTCGATCTCGACGGTCATCGACTGCGACAGGTCGCCCTTGGCGACCGCGCCGATCACGCGCGCCACCTCGGCGGTGGGCTGGACCATGTCCTCGATCAGCTCGTTGACCGAACGGATCGCAGTCTCCCAGCTTCCGGTCGCATTCTTGACGCGCCCGCGCTGGGTGATCTTGCCTTCCTTGCCGACGACCTTCGACAGGCGCTCGAATTCCTCGGTCATCTGCTCGTTGAGCGAGACGACCTCGTTGAACAGCCGAGCGACCTCGCTGTCGAGGCCGGGGAGGTCTTCAGAAAGACGTACGGTGAAATCGCCGCGCCGCAGACTGCGCAGGGCGGTCACCAATTGGCGGCGGTCGAGAAAATCCCTGGGAGTTTCGACGTTCACTTACTGCTCCTTCGGTTTCCTCCCCCCCAAAGAATTTTCAAGCGCCCCCCGGCGCTTCCGCTCAACATAACATGACAAGCGAATTTGGCTCGTGAAAAATTCTATCGCACCGATTGATTAACGGGATCGGAACCGCTGCCTGCGTTGCGCCCGATATAGACGAAGGCCTTGGCGCCCGATGCGAGCGTCACCTCGGCGCGAACCGCGTCGACCTCGTAAAGATCGGCGGCCTGCAGCTCGGCCGCGGTGATGGCGAAAACCACGCCTTCGATCCGGTCGCTGGGATCACCGCTCGGCCGAGCAATGGTGTGGATGGCGGCGCCGCTCGTTTCGACGACCTTGGGATCGCTGATCGCACACGCGCTGAGGCGAAAGCCGGTCAGCGCATCCGGCCGTCCTTCCACCAAGCGGCCGAAGGTCGCGATCTGCACCTGCGGCCATTGCAACGTCCCGTATGAGAAAAGCCGCACCAGCGGTCGATCGTCCTCTTCCACCAGCAGGGCCTCCTTCGATCAGCCGGGCATATCCTATCCGGGGTCAGGCGAGAACGATCAGGCGCTTGCGCGCAGCCACTCGGGCATCTTTTCCTCGCGCATCATCGCTTCGATGCTGCGGCGCTCGCGCACCACCGCCCATTTGTCGCCATCGACCACCACTTCGGGGGTGAGCGGACGGCTGTTGTAGGTGCTTGCCATCGTTGCGCCATAGGCACCGGCGGTGCGGAACACGAGCAGATCGCCCGCCTCGACCTGATCGATCGGCCGCCCGGTCGCGAACGTGTCGCCGCTTTCGCAGACCGGCCCGACCACGTTGGCGACCATGTTGGCGCCTTTGGGCGCGACGGCTTCGATGCCGTGCCAGGCATCGTAGAGGCTGGGGCGCATCAGATCGTTCATCGCGGCATCGACGATCACGAACGGATCGAGCGCGCCCGGCTTCACCCGGATCACCTCGGTGAGCAGCACGCCGGCGTTCGCGACGATCAGCCGGCCGGGCTCGAAGACGAGGCGCACGCCCCAATCGCGGGTCACCTCGGCGACCATCTTGCCATAGGCGGCCGGCAGCGGCGGCACCGGCAAGGCCGGGTCGTAAGGAACGCCAAGCCCGCCGCCGAGATCGGCAACCTGAATGTCGTGGCCGGCGGCGCGCAGCTCGCCGATCAGAGCGCCGACCTTCTCGAACGCGCGGCGCAGCGGCGCAAGATCGGTGAGCTGGCTGCCGATATGCACCGTGACCGCCTGGATCGCGAGGCCGCTGAGCGCGCGTGCCTGCTCATAGGCGGCGAGCGCTTCGGCGATCGGCACGCCGAACTTGTTGTGCGCAGCGCCGGTGGTGATCTTGGCGTGGGTGTTGGCATCGACGTCCGGATTGATCCGGAAGCCGACCGGCGCGACCTTGCCGAGCGCGGTCGCGACGTCGGACAGCATCTCCGCTTCGGCGAGCGATTCGAGATTGAACTGGTAGAGGCCGCCCTCGAGCGCCAGCGCCATCTCCGCCGCTGTCTTGCCGACGCCCGAAAAGACGATGCGCGAGGGCGCGATCCCCGCGGCGATCGCGCGCTGATACTCGCCGCCCGAAACGACGTCGGCGCCGAGGCCCTCGCGTGCCAGGGTCGCGAGCACGGCGGCATTGGGGTTGGCCTTGACCGCATAGGCGATCAGCGGGTCGGCGAGATCGGCGAGCGCCTCGCGAAAGATGCGCGCGTGGCGCCGCATCGTCGCGGTCGAATAGACATAGACCGGCGTTCCTACCGCTGCGGCGATGGTGGGCAAGGGAACGTCCTCGCAGTGCATGATCCCGTTGAGGAGTTGGAAATGGTCCATGGCGCCAGTCAGTCGAGGAAGGAGCGCGGCCTATATCGGCTCTGCCAAAATTCAACAAGCTACGGGTTGCATAATTATGCACGCATGTGCATAGGCCCGCGATGTCAATTCGAGTCGCCATTTTTGGTGCGTCGGGCTTCGTCGGTGCGGAGCTGCTCCGGCTGTGCGCCGCGCATCCCGAGCTCGAGCCAAGCCGCTTGTTCGGGGACAGCCAAGCGGGTTCCGCACTGGCGGCCGTGCATCCGCAGCTCGCGCTCGCCTATCCCGGCGCATTTGTCGAGCGTTTTTCACCCGACGCGCTGACCGGCATCGATCTCGTCTTCGCGGCGCTGCCGCATGGCCAATCGCAGACACTCGCCAGCGAAATCCTCGGGCGCGACATCGCCTTTGTCGATCTCGGTGCCGATTTCCGGCTGCGCGATGCCGACGTCTATCAGCAATGGTATGGCGAGCCGCACCACGCGCCCGAGCTGCTCGACCGCTTCGTATACGGCATTCCCGAGCTTCACCGCGCGGCGATCGCCGCCTCCCGCTGCGTCGCTGCCGCCGGCTGCTATCCGACCGCCGCCATCCTCGCGCTCAAGCCGCTGGTCGATGCCGGACTGGTCGATCCCGCCAGCCTCGTGGTGGATGCCGCCTCCGGAGTGACCGGCGCCGGACGGGCGCTCAAGGAATCGTCGCATTTCAACACCGTCGCCGAGTCCTTCTCGGCTTACGGCCTGCTCAACCACCGCCACACGGCGGAGATGGAGGCCTCGCTCGGCGCGCGCGTGCTGTTCACGCCGCACCTGCTGCCGATCAACCGCGGTATCCTCGCGACCTGCTATGGCACCGCGACACGCGAGATGGACGCAGGCGCGCCGCTCGAGGCGTTGCGCGCCGCCTATGCGGACGAGCCGTTCGTCCATGTCACCGATCAGTCGCCGGCGACCAAATGGACCTTGGGCTCCAATGCTGTCCACGTCACCGCGCGCTACGATCCTCGGACCGGGCGGGTGCTCGCCATCTCGGCGCTCGACAATCTCGTCAAGGGGGCGGCCGGGCAGATGATCCAATGCGCCAATCTGATGCTCGGCTTCGATGAGCGGGCCGGGCTTTCCACTGTCGGGGTCTATCCATGAGCGTTACTGCTGCCGAAGGGTTCGTTGCCGCCGGATGTCACGCGGGGGTGAAGCGGCGGCGCTACGACATGGCGCTGGTCGCGACCGTCGATGCCAAGCCGGTGACGACGGCCGCCGTCTTCACCCAGAACAAATTCTGCGCCCCGCCGGTGCAGCTCGACCGCCGCACCCTGGAGGAGAATGGCGGGCGCGCGGCAGCGATCATCGTCAATTCGGGCAACGCCAATGCCGGGACGGGCGAGGCGGGGCTGCGCGATGCGCAGGCGATGTGCCGCGCCGCCGCCGACGCTGTCGGCTGCTCGGCCGAGGACGTGCTGGTCTGCTCGACCGGGATCATCGGCACGCCATTGCCGATCGACAAGATCCTCGCCGCGACCCCGAAGCTCGCCAAGAAACTGTCGGTCGACGGGGCGCACGACGCTGCCAAAGGCATCCTCACCACCGACAAGGCCGCCAAGGAGGCGGTGATCGAAGGATCGACGTTCATTCTAGGCGGCATGGCCAAGGGCTGCGGGATGATCGCGCCGAATATGGCGACGATGCTGGCGTTCCTCACCACCGATGCGGATGTCGAGCGCGACGAGCTGCAGCGCATCCTGAAGCAGGCGGTCGACCGCACCTTCAATACGCTCAACGTCGACGGCGCGACCTCGACCAACGACACCGTCTTCCTGCTCGCCTCCGGCCGCAAGGGGAGGCCCGACATGGCCGAGTTCGCCGACGCGGTGCACAAATTGTGCGAGGATTTGACCTTGCAGATGGCTTATGACGCCGAGGGCATGACCAAGCTGGTCCGGCTCCGCGTGACCGGCGCGTCGAGCGACGGCGAGGCGCGGACCGCCGCCAAGTCCATCGCCGAGAACAATCTGATCAAATGCTCCTGGCACGGCGGCGACCCCTATTGGGGGCGGCTGCTGGGAGCGGCGGGCTCGGCCGGCGTGGCGTTCGAGACCGAGCCGACCCAGGTGTCCTACGGCGGCATCCTGGTCGCGGCGGGCGGCGTCGGCGTGCCGCACGACGAAGCCGCCGTCGCTGCCCATATGAAGCGCAAGGAGGTCGATATCCTCGTCGATCTCGGTCTCGGCGCGGGCGAGGCGCAGGTGCTCGGGATCGATCTCGGCCCAGGCTACATCAAGGAAAACAGCAAGACATCATGAGAGACGCTGCCGTAACCGCCGACGTTCTCGTCCAGGCGCTCCCCTATATCCGCCGCTTCGCCGGCAAATCGGTGGTCGTCAAGCTCGGCGGCGCCGCGATCGATGTCGAGCTCGACCGCGCGCTCGCGCAGGACGTGCTGCTGCTGCGCAGTGTCGGCGTGCGCTGCGTGCTGATCCACGGCGGCGGTCCGCAGGTCGACGCGGTGATGCGCAGGATGGGCAAGGAGCCGGAGTTCCGCGACGGCTTGCGCGTGACCGACGCCGAGACGCTCGAGATCGTGCGCATGGTGCTGGTCGGCAAGGTCAACCGCGACCTCGTCGCCACGATCAACCGCGAGGTGCTCGAAGAGCCGGTCGCGGTCGGCGTTTCGGGCGAGGATGGCGGGCTGCTCACCGTCACGCCACGCGACGGCTCATTGGGCTTTGTCGGCGACGTCGAGAGCGTCCGCGCGGGATTGCTCCACCAATTGCTCGACGATGGCCTGACTCCGGTGGTCTCGACGATCGGCGCCGACGCGACCGGCCAACCCTATAACATCAACGCCGACGAAGCGGCGCGGGCGATCGCGGTGGCGATGGGCGCCGAGAAGATCGTCTATCTCACCGCCGCGCCGGGGCTGATGGAGGACGTCAACGATCCCGACAGCCTGATCCGCCGCCTGAGCTGCGCCGAGCTTCGCGAGCGGATCGAGCATGAGAGCGTCAGCGCCGGCATGATCCCGAAGCTGCGCTCCTGCGCCGATGCGTGCGAGGCCGGGGTGGGCACCGCGCATATCATCGACGGGCGCGTGCCGCATGCGCTGCTGATCGAGCTGCTGACCGACGAGGGAGTAGGGACGATGATCAAGCGGGAGCGCGACTGGTGAGCCGGGATCTGCTGACGATCGCGGCGCTCGACCGGGATTCGCTCGGCCGCATTCTCGACCTGTCGACAGGCGATGCTCCCGGGCGGCCGCTTGCCGGCAAAGGCGTCGCTCTGGTCTTCCAGAAGCCGAGCGCGCGGACGCGCAACTCGATGGAAATGGCGGTCGTGCAGCTCGGCGGCCATCCGGTCTATATCCAGAAGGACGAGGTCGGCCTCGGCACGCGCGAAAGCGCCGAGGACGTCGCGCGCACGCTTGCCTGCTACCACTCGCTGATCGCAGCGCGGGTGATGGACCACGGCCATCTCGACCAGCTCGCCGCCGCCGTGGACGTGCCGGTGCTCAACATGCTGTCGGACAGCGATCATCCGCTGCAGGCGCTGGCGGATCTCCTCACCGTCAAGCAATTGCGCGGCACGCTCGAGGGTGCGCGCATCGCGTATATCGGCGATGCCAACAATGTCGCGCGCTCGCTGGCGCAGGGCTGCGCCTTGCTTGGGGTCGAGCTGAGGGTCGCCAGCCCGGACGGCTATGGCTTCTCGGCCGAGGAACTCGGCGGCTTCGGCGCGGCGGTGACGCAGACCGGCGATCCGGGCGAAGCGGTCAGAGGCGCGCAGTTCGTCTACACCGATGTCTGGGTATCGATGGGCCAGGACGACGAGGCGGAGGCGCGCAACGAGGCGCTCGCGCCCTATCGCGTCGACGAAAGCCTGATGGCGCAGGCGGACGACGCCTGGTTCCTGCACTGCCTTCCGGCCAAGCGCGGCCATGAAGTCACCGATGGCGTGATGGACAGCGCCAGGAGCGCGGTCTGGCGCCAGGCCGAGAACCGGATGCACACCGCGCGCGGCGCGATGGCGTGGATGCTCGGCGCATGATCGAGACGTTCGGCACCGGGACCCCGTCACGCGCGCGTCGGCAGAAGGCGATTTCGGAGCTGATCCGCGGCCAGCCGATCGCCAGCCAGGAGGAAGTGACCGAAAAGCTCGCTTCGCTCGGCTTTGCGGTGACCCAGGCGACGGTGTCGCGCGATCTCGAGCAACTGGGCGCGGTCAAGGTCAAGCGCGGCGGCGTGCTTGGCTACGCACTGCCCGAACAGTTCGCCGAAAGCGACTGGTCCGCCGATCGGCTGGCGCGGATCCTGAGCGAATGGGTGATCTCGGCCGAAGCGGCGGGCAACATCATCGTGCTCAAGACGCCGCCGGGATCGGCGCACCTCGTCGGCTCGGCGATCGACCATGCCGCCCCACCCGAAGTCGCCGGCACCGTGTCCGGCGACGACACTTTGTTTCTTGTCGTGCGCGACGGCTATCCGATGGGCGTCGTGCTGCACCGTTTCCGCGCGCTCGCGGGCCAGGAGTGAAAATGAGCGATACCAAGCCGAGGAAGGTTGTGCTGGCTTATTCGGGCGGCCTCGACACCTCGATCATCCTCAAGTGGTTGCAGACCGAATATCGCGCCGAGGTCGTCACCTTCACCGCCGATCTCGGGCAGGGCGAGGAAGTCGAGCCGGCGCGCCAGAAGGCGCTGCTGCTCGGCATCAAGGCCGACAACATCTTCGTCGAGGACCTGCGCGAGGAGTTCGTGCGCGACTACGTCTTCCCGATGTTCCGCGCCAACACCGTCTATGAGGGCCAATATCTGCTCGGCACCTCGATCGCACGGCCGCTGATCGCCAAGCGCCAGATCGAGATCGCGCGCAGGGTCGGCGCCGACGCGGTCTGCCACGGCGCCACCGGCAAGGGCAACGATCAGGTGCGTTTCGAGCTTGGCTATTATGCGCTCGAGCCCGACATCAAGGTCATCGCGCCGTGGCGCGAGTGGGATTTCGCCAGCCGCGAGCAATTGATCGCCTTCGCCGAGCAGCACCAGATTCCGATCGCCAAGGACAAGAGGGGCGAGGCGCCTTTCTCGATCGACGCCAACCTTCTCCATTCCTCGTCGGAAGGCAAAGTGCTCGAGGATCCCGCGGTCGAGGCGCCCGAATATGTCCACCAGCGCACGCTCTCGCCGGAGGACGCGCCCGACAAGCCGACCGTGATCAGCATCGCGTTCGAACGGGGAGACCCGGTCGCGATCGACGGCGAGCTTCTGTCGCCGGCGGCGCTGCTGACGCGGCTCAACCAGCTCGGCCACGACAATGGCATCGGCCGGCTCGATCTCGTCGAGAACCGCTTCGTCGGCATGAAGTCGCGCGGCGTCTACGAAACTCCGGGCGGGACGATCCTGCTGGCGGCGCACCGGGGCATTGAATCGATCACGCTCGATCGCGGTGCGATGCATCTCAAGGACGAGATCATGCCGCGCTACGCCAGCCTGATCTACAACGGCTTCTGGTTCTCGCCCGAGCGCGAGATGCTCCAGGCGCTGATCGACAAGAGCCAGGAGCATGTCGCCGGCACTGTGCGGGTCAAGCTCTACAAGGGCAATGCGACGGTGATCGGCCGCGAGAGCCCGCTGGCGCTCTACGACCAGGATCTGGTGACCTTCGAGGAGGGCACCAGCTCCTACGACCAGCGCGATGCCGCCGGCTTCATCAAGCTCAATGCGTTGCGGCTGCGGATTGCGGCGGCCCGCGATCGGCGGCCGCAAGACTAGACTTGAATTTCCCCTCCGCGCCGGAGGGGAAAAGTCACTCTTCGGCCTGCAGCGCTGCCTTCGCCTTCGCCGCCTGCTCGCGCACACGCTCGGGCGCGGTGCCGCCGTAGCTGTTGCGCGCCGAGACCGAGGCGTCGACGCTGAGCACGTCGAGCACGCGTGCATCGATGCGCGCATCGATTGCCTGCAGTGCCTCGAGCGGAAGCTCGGACAAGGCGGCATTGCGCTTGTCGGCGAGCCTGACCGCCTGGCCGGTGATGTGGTGCGCCTCGCGGAACGGGATGCCGGCAACCCGCACCAGCCAATCGGCGAAATCGGTCGCCGTGGCATGGCCGGCCTCGGCGGCGGCGCGCATCCGCGCGACGTTGAACCGACTGGTCTCGACCATTCCGGTCATCGCGGCGATCGACAGGCCGAGCAGGTCGTGCGCCTCGAACACCGGCGGCTTATCGTCCTGCATGTCCTTCGAATAAGCGAGCGGCAGGCCCTTCATCGTCACGCTCAGCGCGGTGGTCGCGCCGACGATGCGCCCGGCGTGGCCGCGCACCAGCTCGGCGGCGTCGGGATTGCGCTTTTGCGGCATGATCGACGAGCCCGTCGAATATTCGTCCGGCAGCTCGACGAAGCCGAACATCTGGCTCGCCCAGATGATGAATTCCTCGGCCAGCCGCGACAGGTGCAGCGCGCATTGGGTCGCGGCCATCAGATAATCCAGCGCGAAATCGCGGTCGGAGACGGCATCGAGCGAATTGGCGGTCGGCCGATCGAAGCCCAATACCTTCGCTGTCGCATCGCGATCGATCGGGAAGCCGGTGCCGGCGAGCGCCGCCGAGCCCAGCGGGGATTCGTTGAGCCGCGCGCGCGCATCGGCGAAGCGCGATCGATCGCGGCGGAGCATCTCGTGATAGGCCATGAGATGGTGGCCGAGCGTGACCGGCTGCGCGATCTGGAGGTGGGTGAAGCCAGGCATCACATCCGCTGCATGCTGATCGGCACGATCGACCAGCGCGCCCTGCAGTCCCGCCAGCGCGCGATCGACCTCGTCGATCGCGTTGCGCACCCACAAGCGGAAGTCGGTCGCGACCTGGTCGTTGCGCGAGCGCGCGGTATGCAGCCGCCCGGCGACGGGGCCGATCAGCTCCGCCAGCCGATGCTCGACATGCATGTGGATATCCTCGAGCGCGAGGTCCTCGGGGACGCCGTCCTGCTCATATTCGGCGGCGATGCGAAGCAGTCCCTCGCGGATCGCCGCGGCGTCGCCAGCAGTGATGATCTCCTGGGCCGAGAGCATCGTCACGTGCGCGAGAGACGCCTGGATATCCTCGCGCCAGAACCTCTTGTCGAAGCCGATCGAAGCGTTGATCTCGCGCATGATCGCGGACGGCCCCGCGGCGAAGCGACCACCCCACATCCGGTTCGATTTGTCGCCATCGTCGCTAATCTTCGCTCTCCTCGCCCGCTCGCGGCTGCGGTAAGGAAAAGGGCGGTGAGGCGCAAGATTGCGCCCGATCAGGGCTCGGGGTCGGGGCCGCCGTGGCTCGGCGCGGTGAGCAGGCGCGGCGCGAAACGCGCGAGCAGCGCGAGCAGGGTCGGCATCGCAAGCGTGTTCCACACGTCCTTGACGCTCTCGGCGATCTGCCACGCGCGCTGCCATGCGGGCCAAGGATCATAATGGAGATCATAAGCTTCGTTGGCCAGCACGGCGACCAGGACAACCAGCCACGGCAGCGGGCTTCGCAGCGACCGCCTCAGGATCAGGGCCGCAAGCAGCTGGACGATGATCCCGGCGTGGACGTGAAGCGCGTCCATGTCGAGGCCGGTCGCCGTCACGATCCCCAGCTTGAATCCGAAATAATCCATTTCGCTGCCCCAGGCATCGCTTACGGTGAGGCTTTGGCCAATCCAGCTGATCAAGGAAAGCGCTATGATGGCCGTCGGCAGATCGTTGCGTGGAACCGCTTGGCCGCGCTGGCGTATAGATTGATTGCGCCGGCCCGAGGCAGCAGCTAGAATCGCTTGGCCTCGAACGTGCGCCAGGATCGCTTGCACTCGCTGCGGGCGAATCGCGGTTGGGGAAAAGCCGTGCTGTTGGAGCTTTTGGGGCTCGTAAAGGTAGCGATAACGCTTTGATGGGTCTGTTCAAAAGGATTTCGCGCGGTTTGCTGACCGCCGACGCCAGCGCGCCGAAAGGCGCGGCGGGCGCGCGCGCCTATGCGATCGGCGACATTCACGGGCGGCTGGACCTGCTCGAGCTGCTCCTCCAGCGGATCGACGCCGATCGCGCCGCGCGCCCGGGGAAGAAGGAGTTCATCATCTTCCTCGGCGACCTGATCGACCGCGGACCCGACTCGGCGGGGGTGGTCGAACGGCTGCGCGGCTACAGGCCGGCGGGAGCGCAGGTGATATTCCTCGGCGGCAATCACGAGGAGGTGCTGCTTCGCATCCTCGCCGGCGAGAAGAAGATCCTCGCCAGCTGGCTCAAATTCGGCGGCGCCGAATGTCTCGAGAGCTACGGCATCGATGCCGAGGCGCTGCGCCACCGCGAGGAGGGGGACGCGATCAGGCTCCTCCAGGCGAAGATCCCGGCCGAGCATCGCCGCTTCCTGGAGAGCTTCGCCGACACGTTCCGGTTCGGCGACTATCTGTTCGTCCATGCCGGCATTCGACCCGGCGTCGCGATCGATGCGCAGGACAAATCCGACCTGCGCTGGATCAGGGAGCCTTTCCTGACCGACGCGAAGGAGCATGGCTGCGTCGTCGTCCATGGCCACACGATCGTCGACCAGGTCGAGGAGCGGCGCAACCGCATCGGCATCGACACCGGTGCCTATCAGAGCGGTATCCTGACGGCGCTCGCGATCGAGGACGAAAGACGCTGGTTTCTCGCGACCGAGGCCGGCGAGGGACGCTCGCTTGGATACGTGTCCGCCGCGGCTTGATCGCCGCGATTGGCGGCGCAGAGTGGCAATCCGGTTCAGCACAGGGTAATCTCGCCTTGGCGAGGAACGCAGAAAATCTTAAGAGGTGGCACGTGGTTAACAGCAAGAGGGGCTTGTCGCAGTGATACTGGCGAAGCGAATGCGCGCGTGCGCGCGGCTGGCGAACGCCGTTGTCGCGATTGGCGCTGCCGCCAGCATACTGCTCCTGGCGGGCTGCTTCCAGGGAACGCGCGGCGGGCCGATTCCCTACAATGTCGCCGATTTCAAGCAGCCGGACAGTCAGGTCATCACGACCGTCGATGACGACTACAAGATCGCGCCGATGGATACGGTCAAAGTGGCCGTCTACCAGGTGAACGATCTTTCGGGCGAGTTCGAGGTCGATTTGATGGGCAACATCGATCTGCCTCTCGCCGGCACCCTCAGGGCGGCGGACCTCACGTTGCGCGAGCTCGACAAGGCGGTCACGGCGCGTCTTTCCGAAAAATATCTGCAGAACCCGGACGTGTCGGTGGCGCTGAAGTCGTCGGCGCGCCGCAACATCACGATCGATGGTGCGGTGAACTCGCCCGGCCAGATGGCGATCAATGGCCCAACCACACTGCTCCAGGCGATCGCGATGGCGCGGGGCGTGAACGGCGAGGCTAACCCGCACCGCGTTGCGATCTTCCGCCAGATCGAGGGCAAAAGGATGGGAGCGGCTTTCGACCTCACCACGATCCGCAAGGGTAAGGCGCCGGATCCGCAAGTCTACAGCGGCGACATCATCGTAGTCGATGGCTCGAACGTCCGTTCGATTTACAATCAGTTCATGATGGCGTTACCAGTCATCGGCGTGTTCAATCCCATTCTCGGTATCTGGTGATCAGGCGCCTCCGCGCGACGTTTGAAAGGCCTACTCGTTATTTATGAGCAAGAATGAGCTACAGCCCACGGGTGGGACTCCCGTCTGGCCGCTGGCGGCCCAGCATGGCGGCGACCTGGCCCTGCCTCAGCAGTGGGGACCGCGTTCCTCCGGGCTGATCGACCTCAATGTCGCGACGATGTGGAGGATCATCTCGGAGTGGCGCTGGCTCATTCTGGGCTCGGTTGCGGTCGCGCTGGCCGCGGCGATCATCCTGACGTTGCTGACCCGTCCCCTGTACCGCGCCTCGGCCACCCTCGAGCTCAATCCGCCGACCGTCGAAGCTTTCGAGGATTCGAAAGGACGGAGCAGCTCTGGCAACGACAGCAACTTTCTTGCCACCCAATATGGCCTGCTGCGCAGCCGCACGCTTGCGGCGCGCGTCGCCCAGGAGCTGAACCTCGCTTCGAACCAGGATTTTCTTGATTCCGAAGCCGATCGTGCCACCCGGCAGAAGATCGCCGCAGCGATCCTGGCGGGCAATCTGTCCGTCGATCCGAGCCCGGGCAGCCGGCTGGTCACGATCAGCTACTCGTCTCCCTCGCCCGATCTGGCGGCGCGGATCACGAACGGCTTTGCCGACAGCTTCATCAACACCAATCTCGAGCGGCGGTACGAGGCGACCTCGTATGCCCGGCAGTTCCTGCAGAGCCAGATCCGGAAGGTGAAAAGGGAGCTGGAGCGATCGGAGCGTATCCTCACGGCCTACGCGCAGCAGCAAGGTATCGTCAGCACCGCCAAGGAGGCTTCGATGGTCGGCGGCGATGCGAGCTCGCTCACCGGCGAGACGATGATCGCGCTCAACCAGGCGCTCTCCGACATCGAGGCGAAGCGGATTGCCTCCGAGGAGGCCTATCGTCAGTTCCGCAACAAGGACAATACCGCCGAGGTCGCGCAGAGCACCTCGGTGTATCGCAATCAGAAAGCGCAGCTCGAATCGGAATATCAATCGAAGCTGACGACGTTCAAGCCCGATTATCCGGAGATGGTGCGGTTGCGCAGCCGGATCAATTCATTGGATGCTCTGATCGCTCAGGAGGCCGGCACGGTCGCCAGCGGCAGGACTGTCAGCGCCCTCGCCGAATATCAGGCGATGGCGGCTGCCGAGAAAAAGCTGAATGCGCGAGTCGAGCAGCTCAAGACCCAAGTGCTGGGTATGCGCAATCGTAACATCCGCTACAATATTCTGCAGCGCGAGGTGGATACGAACCGGTCGCTCTATGATGCGCTGCTGCAGCGCTACAAGGAAATCGGCGTTGCCGGCGGCATCGGCACGAACCAGGTCTCGGTCGTCGATCGCGCCGATGTTCCAGGCGCGCCTTATAGCCCCAACCTTCCGATAAATCTCGCGATCGGGCTCGCTCTGGGACTGATCGGTGGCGTCGGCGGCGCGCTGGGTATCGAGTTCGTGAACGACGTGATCAAGACGCCCGACGATGTCCGCGACAAGCTTCGCCTGACGCCGCTCGGCACGATTCCGCGAAAGCAGGGCGATGCCTCACTTTCGGAGGAGCTGAAGGATCATACTTCGCCGATTTCGGAGGCCTATTTCTCGCTGCGGACAGCACTGCAATTCTCGACCGACACCGGCGCCCCGACGACGATGCTCGTCACGAGCACGCGGGCGGCGGAGGGCAAGTCGAGCACCACCTTGGCGCTCGCGCAAAACTTCGCGAGCCTTGGCTACAAGGTGCTGCTGATCGATGCCGATCTGCGCAAGCCCGCGTTCGTGACCGGCACGGAGCCGAATATCGGCCTCTCGAAGCTGCTGACCAATCAGGATACGATCAGCAGTCATGCCCTGAAAACCTATCAGGACAATCTTTGGCTGGTGCCCTGCGGCCCGCTGCCGCCCAATCCCGCGGAGCTGCTGGCGTCGCCGCGCCTCAAGGCCCTCCTCGCCGAGGGTGCGAGCCAGTATGACATGGTGATCGTCGACGGGCCGCCTGTGCTTGGCCTGGCCGACGCACCCCTGCTCGGCGCTGTCTGTCGCGCGACCTTGATGGTGGTCGAAAGCGGCAAGACCCGGACGAGGGCGGCAGCGGACGCTGTCGGGCGGCTGCAATCTTCGGGAAGTCATATCGTTGGCGTGGTGCTGACCAAATATCGCTCGCGTGCCGCCGAATATGGCTATGATTATGAGCCTTACCGTTATGGCGGCGAGAACGAGCTCGAAAATCGTGAGCGTGAGATCCGGCTGATCGCGAACCATGAAGCGTAAAGGGAGGCACGGGCGCGGGTTCGATCTCGGTCCGGTCAAGCAAAGGTGGCGCGCACTGGCCGTAGCGTTGGTGGCGGCAGCGTTCTTTGGCTGGCTGATCATCCGGATGGCCATCGTCAGCGAGATGGGCCTGAGCCGCCCCCGCGTCGCGGCTTTCTTCGCGCCCGAAGACCCGCGGGTCAACGCCGGGCTGGTCAATATCGAGATGCGCAGGCGAATGGACAGGGTGCGCCCGGTCGTGAAAAGGGTCGCGCGCGAGGCGCTGGTGCGGGCGCCGCTGATGGAAGAGCCATTCCTGCTCGCCGGGATCGACCGGCTGCTCCGTCGAGACCAGCAGGGTGCCCATCGCTTCTTGTCGCACGCACTGAGGAGAAATGCCCGCTCGCGCGTCGCCCGGCTGTTCATGCTCGAACTCTCGCTGCGCCGCGGGGACGTTACGCGCGCGATCGCGGATATGACGATCCTGAGCCGCTTGATGCCCGAGAGCGAGGGTGTGTTCGTGCCCGAACTCGCGCGCATGGCGCAGGATCCGAAGATCCGGCCGACATTGCGGCAGATGCTCCAGAGCGACCCTCGCATCCTCGAGCTCGTGCTGAACCACCTTGCGACCAAGGGCAACAATCCGGAACTCGTCCTTCAGCTCGCGGGAAATAGGCGGACGGCAACGCAGGACGTTGGCGATTGGCGGCAGGCACTGATGGACGCACTAGTGAAACAGGGCAGGGTTGCGCGTGCGCGGCAGCTCTGGGCCTATTTTGGCGGAGCGGCCGGAACCGGCGACAATCTCGTCTATGACGGCGATTTCGAAGGCCGGCCAGGGCTGCCGCCGTTCAACTGGCGCCTCAACTCGTCGAACACCGGCGTTGCGGAGATGGACAAAGGCAAATCGCTGGAGGTGGAATATTATGGCCGCGCCGATTCGGAGCTCGCGTCTCAGCTCCTTGCGCTCCCCCCGGGCCCCTACCGGCTGTCATTCCATGCCGAGGGCGACCTGAAAGGGCCGGCCCATCGCATCATCTGGCGCGTGCAGTGCCTCGACGGCAAGACCACGCCGCTGTCACTGCCACTCGCGAACATCACCTATGCAGGGCGGACCGTCGCGGCCGCCTTCACGGTGCCCGCTTCCTGCCCCGGCCAATGGCTGCAGCTGATCGGCGAGCCGACCGAGTTTCCCAAGAATGAGAGCGTTTCAATTCGTAACCTGAAGATCCAGAAGATGGGCGGCGCATCGTGAGACAAAGTCTGCGCCCGGCGATCGTGCCGGTGTTTCTCGTGCTCTGCCTCACCTTCGGCGGAGCGAGCGCCGCCGGTCATTTTGCCAACGCGTTCCTGCAGCTGCTGGCGCTGGTCATCATCGCATGGGCGCTGATCGAGCGGCGTTCAACGCCGGTCCCGCGTGCGGGCAGGCAATTGCTCGGGTTCGCCGTCGCGGTGCTTGCTCTGATCATCCTCCAGCTGATCCCTCTGCCACCGGGTGTCTGGAGGAATTTCCCCGGACGAGAAGAGATCGTCGCCGGTTATCAGGCGCTTGGCATGACCTTGCCGTGGCTGCCGATTTCGACCACGCCCTATCCTACCGTCGCGTCAGCCTTGTGGTTGCTGCCGGCGCTGGCGGTGCTGCTGGCGACGGTGCGGCTCGGGGCATTCCACCCCGCCTGGATCGCATGGACCCTGATCGCCGTCGTCGCGGCCGGAATCGCGATCGGCGCCCTCCAGCGCGCGGGAAGCGACACGGCCTACCTTTATGAAATCACCAATTACGGCGTCGCGACAGGCTTCTTCTCGAACGCCAATCATTTCGGAACCTTGCTGGTCGTGACGATCCCATTCCTGGCCGCGCTTTATGTCGTCGGGCGCGGCAAGGGCGCGCGCGCCAGCCGGCAAGCGTCGGGATTGATGGTGATCCTTGCGGGCGCGATCGGGCTCGTCGTCGTCGGCATCGCGATCAACGGATCGCTTGCCGCGCTGGGCCTGATGGTGCCGGTGCTTGCCGCGAGCGGCTTGATGGTGCTCTCGCTCAAGCGGCGGATCCCGATCTGGTCGATCGTCCCGGTCGCCGCACTCGCGGTGGGGGGGCTGCTGCTCGTGTTCAGCGGGCCGCTTGGCAACAATCTCACCGCCACCGAAGCGCGCGTCTCGCCGGTGTCGCGCTACACGTCCTTCACGACCACGATCGAGGCCGCGGGCGATTATTTTCCATTCGGCTCGGGGATCGGCAGCTTCAAGACAATCTATCCGATGTACGAAGAGCCAACGACGCTGACCACGACCTACGTCAACCACACGCACAGCGACTATCTGGAGCTGGCGTTGGAGACGGGCTTGCCGGGCCTGTTGCTGATCGGCGCGTTCCTGCTGTGGTGGGCATGGCGCGTGGTGGCGGTCTGGCGCTCGGAGGAAGAGGATCATTTCGCGCGCGCGGCGACGATCGCCTCGGCGGCGATCCTGGCCCACAGCGTCGTCGACTACCCGCTCCGCACCGCCGCGATCAGCGCCGTGTTCGTCTTCTGCTGCGCGCTGATGGCCGAGACGAGGCCGTGGGTTCGTCAACGCGATCGCGATCGTGCCGCAGAGGCAAGGCATCTCACGGCTGACTGACGCGGGTGCTTGATCTGGATCGTTGCTGGCTGAAGCAGCCTGAGGCCTGCGTCAGGCGCTAGCGTGTTCGCGGCCGAGCGCTGCCTCGATCGCCGCGAGATAGAGGTCGATCACGATTTGCTGATCGAACCTTTGCTGCACCGTCCTCCGGCCGAGCGCCCCCATCTCGGCGCGGCGCTGATGCGGCATCTCGGCGATCATCATCATCGCATCGGCGAGCGAGCCCGGGTCGCGAACCGCACAGAGCAAGCCGTTCGCCCGGTGCTCGACGACGTCGCGGCAGCCGGGGACGTCGCTGGCGATCAGCGGCTTGCCCATCGCGGCGCCCTCGAGCAAAGTCCGTGGCAGGCCTTCGCGGTAGGAAGGCAGGACGATGCAATCGGCGGCGGCCACGAACGGCCTGACGTCGCTCTGAGCGCCGAGATATTCGATCAGCCCTTCCGCGACCCAGCCGTCGACGTCGCTGCGGCCGACCGCGGTGCGATTGGGAACGTCGAGGAAGCC
This sequence comes from Sphingomonas sp., assembly GCF_036677245.1. GTDB lineage: Bacteria > Pseudomonadota > Alphaproteobacteria > Sphingomonadales > Sphingomonadaceae > Allosphingosinicella. The sequence goes on along the minus strand of NZ_JAKFCG010000011.1, from coordinate 98,535 downwards.
AAGCAGCTGGAATCTTGTCCTCGGCAACCGGGCGCGCACCAGCCGGGCCGCCTCGACGAATTCGCGCACGCCCTTGTCCCACAACAGCCGCCCGACGAACAAAAAGGTGCAGCCGTCCCGCTCGCCGGCCGCCGGCTCCGCCGGTCGGAAGCGCTGAACATCGACACCCGATCCCGGCAGCAGCCCGGCTTGTTCGGGACGCACGATCTTGCGCGCCAGGAAGAGCCGGCGATCCTCGTCGTTCTGGAAGAAGATTGTGTGCGAGCGGCGCAGCGCAATCTTGTAAAGCCCGGTCGCGATCCTGGTCAGCAACCCTTCGTTGATGAACGCGGTGCCGAGCCCGGAGATGTTGTTGATCACCGGAATGCCGAGCGAATGAGCGGCGAGCGAGCCGAATATGTTGGGCTTGATCGTATAGCCGAGGAACAGGACCGGCCTGAGCCGGCTCAGCAGTGCGCGATAGCGAGCAAGCAGCATCAGATCGCGCAGCGGCGACATCCCTTTGCTGTCGATCGCGATCGGACAAAGCTCGACACCGATTTCCTCCAGGCGCGCGCGATATTCATCGTCCGGCGCCAGCGCGACGATGTGATACCCCCGCTCCTGGAGTGCCGAAATTACGCCTCTGCGAAAGTTGACGATGTTCCAGGCGGCATTGATCGAGATGACGATCGTGTTGCGCCTCATCGGCCTTTTTTCCTCTCGCCCAATCGCCACCGAACAAGTGGACTGGCGCGCGCCAACCACTATAGCCCTGCATTGCGCCGGGCGGCGCCCGAGTAAAGGCAGAGCGACCGTGTTTCCCTATTGGCTCCTGTTTTCGATTTTCGCGGTGGGTTCGCTGGAATATCGCCGTCGCGGCAACATCGGCAGCCAGACCAGCCTGCTGTTCCTCGCGGCAGCCGCCTTCGTCGCGCTGATGATCGGCTTCCGCTACGAGGTTGGCGGCGATTGGGGCTCGTATCAGCGGATGTTCACCGAGACGCGCTACCTCGCGCTCGGGCCGTCGCTCGGCCGGGGCGATCCCGGCTACATGTTCCTCAACTGGCTCGGGCAGCGCCTCGATCTCAACATCTGGTTCGTCAACTTCATCTGCGCCCTGATCTTCACCTGGGGTTTGATCAAGTTCGCGCGCCGGCAGCCGAGCCCGTGGCTCGCGGGACTGGTGGCCGTCCCTTATCTCATCATCGTCGTGGCGATGGGCTATACGCGGCAAGCGGCGGCTATCGGCTTCATCCTCGCTGCGCTTGCTTCGCTGGACCGCTCGGAGATCACGCTCACCTCGCTCATGCGCCTCGCTTTCTACGTCTTCGGCGCCGTCATCTTTCACAAATCGGCGATCATCGTCCTGCCCTTGGTCGCGGTTGCCGGGTCGAAGAACCGCTTCGTCACCGCGGGCATCGTCGTCGCGCTGGCCGCGATCCTCTATTATCTGCTGGTCGAGAGTGCCGTCGACAAGCTGCTTTCCGGCTATGTCGACGCCGGATATGAGTCGCAGGGCGCCCTCGTCCGAAGCGCGATGAGCCTTCCGCCGGCCTTGCTCTACCTGCGGTTCCACAAGGAGTTCCGCCTTACCCCGGTCCAGCGCAAGCTGTGGCGGAATTTCGCGTTCGCGGCGATCGCGACTTTCGGCTTGCTGATGGTATCGACATCCTCGGCGGCGATCGATCGCCTCGCGCTCTACCTGATACCGTTGCAGATGTTCGTTCTATCCCGCCTTCCGGAAGCCTTCGGCAATGGCGAACGGCCCAACGGCCAGGTGGTCCTGGGGGTGATCGCCTATTCGGCGATAATCCAGTTCACGTGGCTCAATTATGCCCAGAATTCGGGCTTCTGGATTCCCTACAAGCTGTTTCCGCTCGGCACGCAGTTCTTCTGAAGCGGGAAGCACGCAAACGCCACCGAGCTAGCCGCCCGCAGCGGGATAGCGCCGGCCATTGAGGATCAGCTCCCCGAGGAACTTCGATCCGTAAAGGTCGACATTGCCATTGATGATCGTGCGCCCGCGGAAGGTTCCGCGCGGATAGGATTGGGCCGGGGATTTCTGCTCCATCACGCAATCTTCGTAGATCGCGTGGACCGACCACGGCAGCGTGCCCTCGTGCCGCGCCAGGAAGGAGCATTTGCTGAACAGGATGTTGGCGGCATCGGACAGGTCGGCGAGCGGGCGATCCGGATTTCCGCCCGGATAGATCTTGCCGGTCGGTGAGAGCGATGGATCGTCGAGGAAGCGGCAGTTGAAGAATTGCGTCGCGCGTGCGGGATCGCCGTCGCCGAACGCCCGCGCCACCGCACCGACGAAGCGGCAATCGTCGAAGCGGAACCCTGGCTTGCAGGGCCAGGCCGACCAGTTCGTCGTGCCGATGAACGAACAACGCATGAAGCTCACGTCGGCGCTGTCGCCGGTGTCGGCGACCATGCCGCAGCCGTAATTGTCGGCGAACTCGCAGTCGACGAAGCGCAAGTCGCGATTGGTTTTTCCGCCTTCGGCCTCGATGTCCACGCCTGCGCCGGGGTTGCTGGCGAACCCCGCCTTGCCGGTGTGGTTGAAGCGGCACCGCTCGAAGCGATAGCCGCGGGCGCCGACGATGCTGCAGCCCTGTCGCCCGTTATATTCAGACTTGAGGTCGGCGACCTCGCGCCGCGGTACGACCCCGGCCGGGGATGCGAGCCCATCGATGTAGAAGCCGTCCTGGCCGTGGTGGTGGGTGTGGATGTTGCGGACGATCTCCGCGCCATGATTGTCGATCAGGGCGAGCCCGACCGCCGGGATCTGCCATCCCGTGTCGCCAAATTCACCACCCAGCACCAGGGTGGTGTTGCTCCCGTCGAGCTCGAGATCGGAGACTTCGACCGGGCCGGTGCAGTCGGCGATCCGGATCATGTAGAGATAAGGCGTCGCGCGGCCGGGCCCGGTATAGGGCATCGGGTGCCGGGCGGGCTTGCCGTCGGCGGCGAAGACGCCATAGCGAAGGCCTTCGACGCATTTCAGCCGCGCACCGTTGCCGACGATCTTCAACGCCGTACGGCAGCCGCTGAACTCGAGAAGCCTCACCGGTTCGAACAGATAGGAAGCATCGTCCCGAGCCGCGCGAACCTGCCCGCCAACGAGATAGGTCGTGCGGCGGAATTTGACGGTGCCGCCGCCGTTCGCATTCACCGCCGCTGCCAGGGCGGCCATCGCGGCGCTGTCGTTGGTGACGCCGTCCCCCTTCGCGCCGAACATCTCAGGGGTGAAGCGGCGGGTTCGCCTGGCTTGCGCCGCCACGGCGGGACGATGCGGCAGGACGCTCAAGCCGGCGAGGGCGGCGGCTCCAGCCAGCAGCGATCGTCGTGTCGTGGCCATCTGGCATTCACCCTTGCTGGAAGATGGGCGAGCCGCGCTTTCCGGAGCACCCATGGATTATCGGGAGAAGATACCGGCGGAAGCCATCAACCTTGGCTTGGTCCTGCCGTGCGCGACGTTGCGAATGGCTGCTTCGCGCAGAGTGCCGCATGGTAGGGCATGATCCCCAGCAGCAGGCGATTGATGAGGAAGTTCGCGACTTTCCCAAGCGGCGAGTTGAGCGCCTTGACGAGCGCGCCGCGGATGCGTCCGCCGGTCACCGTCGATCGGAGCCTGCTCGGGATGAAGCTGATCCGGACCGTGGGGAACTCTGCCCTCAGCAGGCGGTGCAGCCGGCCTAGCGAAAGCAAGTTGATGTCGTCGACGCCGAAGCCGGACAGCGGCTCGACCTTGCGCGAGACATAGGCTCGCCGGATCGACTGTGGGATAAAGCCGTAAAACGGCAGGCCGAAATGAGGCTCGGTATAAGCGGTGAAGTGGTTCGGCGAGATCACGAACAGCAGCCCGTCGTCGGCCAGCACCCGGCTGGTTTCGCGAAACATCGCAGCCTTGTCGCTGACATGCTCGACGACATTGTTGGAGTGGATGAAGTCCACCGATCCACTCTCGAGCGGCAGGCGCTCGGCATTCGCACAGATCAAGGTGACATTCTCGAGCCGCGCCTCGTCGACGAGCTTCTTGCACAGCACGAGAAAGCACATCGAGAAATCGACCGCGATGACCCGCTCGAACGCAGCCGAAAAGCCATGGAGATACTTGCCGTGGCTGCTGCCGTTTTCGAGGATGACGCCCTTGCTGGGCATGATTCCGTCGGCATCGGCGACATATTGCTCGACCTTTCCGAGAATCGCGTGGCCGTGGATGATGTCGTCATCCCGCAACGGCACAGGAGCATGCCGGCCGCTGGCGAGGATCTCATCGACAATGGCCGGCCCGAGCTCCTCCTTGGCAATATTGCGAACACGCAATTCCTCGTAGATGCCGACGAGCTCGTTGTAGGTTCGCGACCGGTCGTAAGCGTAAGCCAGCAGGCGCGCGATCTTGAGATCGTCCTCGATCGAGAAGCCGGCGGTATTGTCGAGCGCAGGATCGCGGAAATCGGCGATGCCGAGGCCCGAAAGCGGATCAGTCCGCTCCGCCATTGTACTGCTGCTCTGCATCGCCCCCGGGTAAGCCATCGCTTCCACTCGATCAAGCGGCGCGGCAGAGGAGGCCGGCGCCGCCGCCACTAGCGATTTTCCGCGAGCCACGCCTGGAACATCAGCACGGTCCAGAGCGCCTGGGTCGAATCCTTGCGGCCGGCAAGATGCGATTCCCAGCGCTGCCGAACGACGGCAGGATCGAAGAAGCCGTCGCCCTCGAGACGCGCCGGATCGAGCAGCGCCTCGGCCCATGGGCGGAGCGGGCCCTTGATCCATTCGCCGACCGGGACCGCGAAGCCCGCCTTGGGCCGGTCGAACAGCTTCTCTGGGGCATGCTTGTAGAGCAAGCGGCGCAGGATGAGCTTGCCGGTACCCCCGTCGATCTTCATCGAGAGCGGGATGCGCGCGGCGAGCTCCGCGACCCTGTGGTCGAGGAACGGGACGCGCGTCTCGAGGCTGACCGCCATCGCCGCGCGGTCGACCTTGCACAGGATATCGTCAGGCAAATAGGAGACGGCGTCGCAATACATCATCCGCGCGACATCGGGCGCGTTCGGCCCGAGATCCATATCGAACGCGGCTTCCGCAGGCGGCGCGGCGGGGGGAAGCACCGGCGAGTGCTTCCCGGCCCATTCGTCGAGGAAGGTCGCGACTACGTCATCCAGAGTCGAGCAGTCGCGCATCGTGCGCGCCATCTTCTGGACCTTGGTGCCGAAGAAGGCAGGCCGGCGGCCCGACGGCAATGCCGCGGCAAGCCCATTCCACGCGGCAGGGGGGACGAGGGCGAGGCTTCCTCCCAGCGCCGCGCGAACCGGCCGCGGAACGCGCTGCAGGTGCCGCCACACCCGACTGGTGGCGAGATAGCGATTGTAGCCGCCGAACAGCTCGTCGCCGCCATCGCCCGAGAGCGCGACCGTGACGAGGCGGCGTGCAAGCACGCTCACCAGATGAGTGGGGATCTGGGAGGAATCGGCAAACGGTTCGTCGAACATTGCCGGAAGCGTGGGGATCACCTGCTGCGCCTCGCGCGAGGTGACATAATGTTCGTGGTGCTCGGTGCCAAAATGCCGGGCGACCTGCTTGGCGTAGACCGCCTCGTCGAAACCGGCTTCCTCGAAGCCGATCGAAAAGGTCTTCACCCGGCCGGGCGAGTGCGCCTGGTAGAGAGCGACCACGGTCGAGGAATCGATCCCGCCCGAAAGAAAGGCTCCGACCGGGACATCGGCGACCGCCTGGCCGTCGATCGCCTGCGCCAGCACCGCCTCGAGCTGCTCGAGCGCCTCGCGCTCGTCGAGGATCGGATCGGCCAGGCCCTTCATCGCCGCCTGCCGGTACGACCAATAGCGTTCCAGCCGGAGCGGCCCGGAGGCCTGGCCTTCGACGGGCGGGCTCGAGGACGGATGCTGCGGCGCGTCCGTCCCGAGGGTCAGGATGCATCCCGGCTCGAGCTTGAAGATGCGCTCATGGATCGAGAAGGGCGCCGGTATGTAGGTGCGGGCGGCCAGCAGCCGCATCGCGCGCCGATCGATCGGATTGTCGAAGGCCGGATGCTTGCGCAGCGCCTTCAGCTCGGAAGCGAAGACGAAGTCGCCGCCGACCCAGCCGAAATAGAGCGGCTTTTCGCCGAACCGGTCGCGCGCCAGTTGCAGACTGCGCGTCCGCCTGTCCCACAAAGCGAGCGCGAACATCCCCACCGCACGTTGCAGCGCCTTTTCCAGGCCCCAGGCGGCGATCGCCTCGATGAGCGTCTCGGTGTCGCTGTGGCCGCGCCAGGCGATATCGCGTTCGGCCTCGAGAAGCACCCGAAGCGCCTGGTGATTGTAGATCTCGCCGTTGAACGCCAGCACCAGGCGCTCGTCGCCCGACTCCATCGGCTGATGGCCCATCGGCGAGAGATCGACGATCGCCAGCCGGCGATGCGCGAAGCCGATCCCGGCGGCATCGTCGCGCCAGATCCCCTGATCGTCAGGCCCGCGGTGCGCGAGCGAACCGGCCATTTCCTGGAGCAGGTTGGGCGTGCGCGATCCGGCGCCCAATATTCCTGCCAATCCGCACATTCGCAAACACACCCGGTCTGAGCATCGCCGGCGCAAGCCACGCAAGGCAATGGGAAAGCCACCTTTTAGAGGCGTCAAGGCGGACTGCAACCCGGCTGTGCCGGTCGCTGCCAGTGGAGGCCAGCCACAGCGCGGCACTGGCCGCTGCCCCGCTCGCCTTGAACAGCCCATGACCGTTCGCTACGGCATCGTCGTGCCACTCGCCCTGACCCTGCCGAACAGCCTGGCGCTCTGCGATTCCCCGCTGCCGTGGGCCGCTATTGCTCGTTCCTAGCGGAAAGAGCAGCGGCATGAAGAGTGATCGCGGTGTAGGATTCCGCCAGGATATTCAGGCGCTGCGCGGCTTGGCCGTGCTGCTGGTCATCCTTTATCACGCCGGGCTCGGCGTTTTCCCCGGAGGCTATCTCGGCGTCGACATCTTCTTCGTCGTGTCGGGCTTTCTGATCACCGGCATCATCACGCGCGAACTTGCGGCCGGAACGTTCAGCTTCAGGCGCTTCTATCTGAGGCGTGCCCGCCGGCTCCTGCCTGCCGCCTACACGATGCTGGCACTGACGACCGTCGCTGCGGCGCTGCTGCTCTCGGCGACGCAGTTCCGCGAATATCTCCAGCAATTTTACGGATCGATCCTGTTCGTCGCGAACGTCGTGCTGTGGAAGCAGACCGGCTATTTTGCCGAAGCGGCCTATATGAAGCCGTTGCTCCACATGTGGTCGCTCTCGCTGGAAGAGCAATATTATCTGATTATCCCCCTGCTGCTCGCGATCTCGGGGCGGCGGCTGTGGCTTCCGCTGCTCCTGCTTGGTTCGGCGATCAGCCTTTGTGCGGCGCTGGTGCTTGTCACCACCATGCCGTCGGTCACTTTCTTCATGCTGCCGACGCGCTTCTGGGAGCTGGGGATCGGATCGGTCGGGGCGCTCCTGGCGGCGCACCCGAGCAGCCGCGCCTGGGCGACGAGATTGCTCGTTCCCGCGGTGGCGTCGCTGCTGATCATTCCAAGCTTCCCGCTCGACCTGCCTCACCCGGGCGCCAATGCGCTGATCGTCTGTCTCGCGACCTTGATCGTCATCCTCGCGCACAGCCAGTTGCTGTGCGGCAATCCGGCGACGGCCGCGCTGGCGGCGGTTGGCGACTTTTCCTACTCCTTATACCTGGTCCATTTCCCGATTTATGCGCTGACCCGCGTGATGTTCATGTCGGCCGACCTCCCCGTCCCGCTGAGCATTGCACTGCTCGTCCTGTCGCTCGTGGCCGGATATGCGCTGTACCGCTGGGTCGAGTATCCGGGACGCTACATCAGCTGGCGTCCTTCGCGCCTCGCCGCCGCACTGGTTTCGCTCAGCGCGCTCACCTTGCTGGTTCCAGTGCCTTTCCTGCTGGCGAAGGAAGCGTCCGACAAATATGCCGAGGTGCTTGCGCCCAATCGCGGCATCGCCTGCCAGACGGGGGAAGGGCTTGGCCTTGGCTACGACAAGAATTGCGCCGAATCGGATCAGCCGCGGATCCTGATCTGGGGAGATTCGCTGGCCGCCGCTTTGGGGCCGGCCGTCACGGCGAGCAGCGATCTGCCGATCGCCCAGGCGTCGCTCGGCATGTGCGCACCGATCCTGGGAATGTCGGCGATCGAAGGACCGAACGAGGCGGGCTCCGCCGGAGGCTGCATCGATTATACGCGCAGCGTCGTCGATTATGTCGGCGGCGCCCCAAGCGTCGAGGTGGTCGCGCTGACCGGGTCGTTCCTCCGCTTCCTCATTCCCGGCTTTCAGATGGTGAAGGCGGACGGTGCCGCCAAGGTCATTGCTCCGGCCGATCCGGCAGCGGTCGCGAGCGCGTTCGTCAACACGATCGGCGAGCTCCGGAAGCGCGGCAAGCGCGTGATCATCGTCTCGCCGCCCCCGCAGGCCCGTTTCGACCTCGGCCGCTGCTGGGAAAGGGTCGCGCAGCGCCTGCCGAACGCCGGCCCCTTCCGCGATTGCGCGCTTAGCCCGCAAACCATCGATCCCTATCAGGACGAGGTGTTCGCCTTGCTCGAGACGGTTTCCAGACGGGCCGATGTGCCGCTGATCCGCCTTGACCGGCATCTCTGCCGGGCCGACGCCTGCGCCACTGTGTCCGACGGCAAGACGATCTACCGGGACGAGACCCATTTCACCGACGAGGGCTCGGCGCGCGTCGGACAGCGGATCGGCTTGGGCGCACGGATATGGCGAGAGGCGCGATGACGGCTGGTTCTCGCGCTCTTACGGTTCGCCGCTAGCGCAATGGCCGCGCCGCCGCTCCGCGCCGCCGTGATCGCGAATGGCGATCCTCGCGATCCAAACCTGTGGTCGGGAACGCCCTCGCACATGCTTGCCGCGCTCGAGAAAAGGTTCGATGTCGCGCTGGTCGTCCAGCGGCCCTGGCCGTTCTGGTACCGGCCGCTTGGACGCGCGCTCAAGCTGCTGTCGGGCCTTGCGTTCGAATATAGCTGGTCGCGTTGGTATTCGGCGCTTGCCGCGCGATCGGCGATCCGGCGGATGCGCGCGGCACGGCCCGACGTGGTCTTCGCCGTGGCGCTGACCGACATGGCCTATCTCTTCGTCGACAGGCTCCCGGTCGTCTATGTGACCGACGCCACCATTCCGGATCTGATTGCCTCCTACGAGATGTTCCAGCGCATCTCGCTCACCGCGCAACGCAAGGCGATCGCTGCCGAGCGGCACGCGTTCAAGCGATCCTTCCTGATCCAGCTCCCGTCGCGCTGGGCGCGCCGTTCCGCGGTGGAAAAGCAGGGTGCGCCGGAAGATCGCATCGCCGAAATCGCCTGGGGTGCGAACATCACGCTCGAGCATCGTTCGGCGCGCGCGATCGGCCGAGGGCCCGTGCGCTTGCTGTTCGTGGGCACCGATTGGGAACGCAAGGGCGGCGCGATCGCGCTTGAAACGATCGAAGAGCTCAACCGCCGCGGGATCGATGCGCGCCTGGACGTGGTCGGCCGTTCGGCGGCGGCAGGCAACGCGCTCCCCAATGTCATCTTCCACGGCTTTATCGACAAGCGAACCGCCGCTGGCCGCGCGCATCTCGAAGGCTTGTACGCAGGTGCCACTTTCCTCCTCCTGCCGAGCCTGGCGGAAGCTTATGGGATCGTATTCGCGGAAGCCGCCCACCACGGCCTCCCGTCGCTCGCTTATGCGATCGGCGGCGTGACGTCGGTCGTTCTCGACGGCAAGACCGGCGTCCTGTTGCCGGCCGGGGCACGCGGCGGCGATTTCGCGGACGAGGTCGAGCGGCTTCTCAACGCCCCCGAAGTTTACGCCCAAATGTCTCAGGACGCGCTCGATGACGCCAAGGCGCGGCTGAATTGGGACGTTTGGGCCGAGAAAGTCGAAGCTGCCGTCAGATCGAGGCTGAGCCGGTAAGTCGGAGGCCGTCCCCGCGGGGGTATTGCTGCGCAAGCCCCGACCTTGTGGCGTGCAGTCCGGACAGATAGGGCCGCTCAACCAATCGCGCAGAGGATCAAATGCCCATTCGGGACCTACTGAGACCATTGATTCCAGCTGTCGTTCGCCGGGCGCGCATGAACTGGCTCCATCAGCGCGAAGAGCGACGTCTGGCAGGCCTGCCGGTCGTCGAAGCCTTTTCGCAGATCTACGAAAGCGGCCTGTGGGGCGGCGAGCGGGACGAATATTTTTCAGGCCTCGGTTCGCGCGAGCCGCGCATCGTCGCTCCCTATGTCGAGAGCATCAGGGCGTTCGCCGCCGGCTTTCAGGCCAAGCTCGATGCGGTCGACCTGGGATGCGGCGATTTCAGCGTCGGCGCTCAAATTCGCAGCGCCTTCAACGCCTATCGTGCCTATGACGTCGTTCCCGCCGTCATCGATCAGAACAGACGAGAATATGATGGCGAGGATGTCGAATTCGGCTGCATCGACATCGTCGAGCAGCCTCTCCCGCCTGGTGACGTCGTGATGCTTCGGCAGGTCCTGCAACATCTCTCCAATGCGCAGATCGCGAAGGTCGTCCCGAAGCTCGCGAATTACCGCTACGTGATCATAACCGAGCATTGGCCTGGCAACGCCGATTTCCGTCCCAATCTCGACATGCCGATGGGGCAAGGCGTGAGAGTTGGCCGCCAGAAAAAGGGCATTGCCGAAGACAGCGGCGTGGTGGTGACCGCGCCTCCATTTTCGCTCTCGGTCGCCTCGGAACGTGTGCTGTGCGAAGTCGAGGATCCCTTCAATCCCGGGACCCGCATCCGCACGACGCTCTACGAGCCCGCCAGGGACTGATGGCCTCATCCGCGGCGGAGCCGGGCAGATCGTTCAAGCAACCGCGGAAGAGGCTTGGGTAGATTTTCCCTCGGAATTGCCACACGGTGAGCGCTGCGCTGACCACGACCCTTCGGATAAAGCGACGATATGAGTGATCAAGAGGCGAGTGTCGCCAACATGCGGCTTCCCTGGCGAGGGGCAGCCGCGATGTTCAGCGTCATGAGCCGTCGCCGTCGCATCCAGCTTGTGCTCACCATCGCGCTGACATTCGTCGGCGCGATTGCCGAGCTGGTGACGATCGGCGCGGTCCTGCCGCTGCTCGCACTGGTCGCCGATCCTACCTATTTCGAGCGCTACCCGATCGTTGTGAGCACCCTCGCTTCGCTTGGTCTCGCGCCAGGGACGAACCTGATCGGCATTGCCGCGCTGTTTCTGATTGCCGCCGCAATCTTCTCGGCCGTCGTCCGTTCCGCGCTCTCCTGGACGAATTACCGTTTCATCTATGGCGTCGGATACGACATCAGCATGCGTGTCTACGCCCGGTTGCTGCGCCAGCCCTATGATCATTATGTGAGGCAGAACAGTAGCGCTGCGCTATCGGCCGTGCATAAGATCAATGCCGTGGTTGGCGGCATCGTCGGCCAGGCGATCACTGCCTTCACCTCGAGCCTGATCGCGCTCTTCATCGTCATCTTTCTGTTCGTGATCGATCCCGCAACGGCCGCTTTCGCATCGATCTCGGTCGGCGCGATCTACATCGGGATCAGCCTCGTCACCAAGCGTGCGCTGCTCACGACGTCGCGCCGGTTCTCCTTCGTCTATACCGAGCGGATGAAGGTCGTTCAGGAAAGCTGGGGCGGCATGCGGGACATCATCCTCGATCATTCCCAGCCGATTTTCGAGCGCAAGCTCAGCGAGCATGAACGTGAGATCCGGCGGCTCTCGACCGTCACCGGCTTCATCTCGGAATTCCCGCGCTTCATCGTCGAGAGCTTCGGCATCATCGTGGTGGCGTTGCTCGCGGTCTATTTCAGCTGGCAGCCGGGGGGCGTGCTCGCCGCAATCCCGATCCTCGGTGCGTTCGCGCTGGGTGCGCAACGCCTGCTGCCGCTGGTCCAGACGATGTTCCGCGCCTGGACGAGCTATTCGATCAACGCGCATTTCCTCAATGACGTGCTGGAGCTGATGAACGCACCCATCAGCAATGCCGTCATGTCCGAAGCGGGCGCGGCGAGATTGCCGGCGCGCGTGCAAATCGACGTCGAGGGGCTTTGCTTCGGCTATTCCGCCGATGAGGAGGTGTTGAAGGACATCAATCTCACGATCAGGCCGGGCGAGCGGGTCGCGTTCATCGGCAAGACCGGGAGCGGGAAGAGCACGCTGACGGACGTCCTGATGGGGCTGCTGACGCCAAGCCGCGGGCGGATATTGCTGAATGGCGAAATTCTCGACGACAGCAACATCGCCGAGTGGCAGCGCCGCATCGCGCATGTACCGCAAGCGATATTCCTTTCGGACGACAGCATCGCCGCCAATATCGCGTTCGGATCAAGCCCCGAAGACATCGACATGGAGCGTGTGCTGCGCGCCGCCCAGCGCGCCGACATCACTGACTTCGTCGAGCGGCTTCCCGAGGGTTTCCTGACGACTGTGGGCGAACGCGGCATCCGCCTGTCGGGCGGACAGCGCCAGCGCATCGGCATCGCGCGCGCGCTCTACAAGGATGCCTCGGTGCTGGTTCTGGACGAAGCGACCAGCGCGCTCGATGCCTCGACCGAAGCCGCCGTGATGGAAGCGGTCTCCGGCCTCGATCGCGAGCTGACCGTGATCGTGATCGCGCACCGACTGACGACGGTGGCGGTGTGCGACACGATCTATCGGCTGGAGAGCGGCCGGATCGTTCAATCCGGAAGCTATCAGGAGGTGGTGGGCGATCCCACGCCGGTTGCGGCCGGCGGACGCCGCGGCCGCCGCCGCGTCTGAGCACCGGTGGCCGGGATGGAACGAAGGCGGTGAGCGCAGAGGTGCAGCCATCGGCCCGGCCGCGTTTCTCGGTGGTCGTCCCGCTGTACAACAAGCAAGCCCATATCGCCGCGACCTTGGCGTCGGTGGCAGGCCAGAGCTACGCGCCATTCGAGGTGATCGTCGTCGACGACGGCTCGACCGATGACAGCGCGAGCATCGTGCTCGCCGCCGATCTCCCAGGATTGCGGGTCGTCGCGCAAGCCAATGCCGGGCCGGCCTGCGCGCGCAATCGCGGCATCGCCGAAGCGGCGGGCGACTGGATCGCGTTCCTCGACGCGGACGATCTCTGGCTGCCGGACCATCTCGAAACCCTGGCAGGGCTGATCCACGCCTATCCCGTCGCAGATGTCGTCAGCTCGGGCTATGTGCGGGCCAGGCGGATCGACATGCCCGACATTCTCGCCGGCCGTCGCCCCCGCCAGCCGCTGGGCCTGGTCGACTTCCTCAACGATCATCAGCTCGTTCACACGTCGGTCGTCGCGGTTCGCGCGGCGACATTGCGCGAGCAAGGCGGGTTCAAGGCCAAATGGCCCGGAGAGGATCTCGAGCTCTGGACGCGTCTCGCACTCGACCGGCGCTTTGCGATCCACCCTTATGTGACGGGAATTTACGTCCAGGGCACCGGCGGCGCGATGGACAGCCAATTGGATGCCGATGACGATGCAGGCGGCGATCCGGCGCTGCAGACGATCGAGCAGGCGCTCGCCGACGATGCTTTGCGCGACCGGCGAGAGCAACTCCTGGAATTTCGCGCGCGGCTTCTCACGGCCTATAGCCGCGGTGCGCTGTTTCACGGCCGCACCAGGCTCGCGCGCGATTATCTGGCCGCGTTGCGCGTGCAGGGAGGGAGTGCGCCTGTCGCCTATCGGCTGCTTGCGCGGCTGCCGTCGCCGATGCTTCGTTCCGGCATGAAGCTGTACAGCCGGATGAAACAACTCGTTCGCGAAAATGCCGCGGCCTAAACATTTGAATGAGCCTGATTCACGCTTTCGGCGAAAGCGCGAAGCGCTTCCACCTCAAACGATCAGGCTCTAGGGCGCCGCGGACAGCGGAATCCTGATTGCTGGCGCGGATGTGAAGGGGATGGATGATCATGAGCTCAGCCGCAGTGCCGGATTTCGAGACGGTGTCGCTGGGTACGGCTATCCCGAGGATCATCCATCAAACGATGACGTCGCGCGATCTTCCCGAGATTTTCACCGACAACATCCGCAAGATAAAGGAGATGAACCCGGGTTGGAGTCATGTCTTCTACGACGGCGACGATCGCGAGCGCTTCATCGGCGAGAATTATGGAAGCGGGATCCTGGCTTATTACCGGCGGATCGATCCGCGCTACGGAGCCGCACGCGCGGACCTGTTTCGCTATCTCCTGATGTACAGGGTCGGCGGGGTCTATTTCGACATCAAGAGCACGACGGTCCGCCCGCTCGACGAAGTGATCCGACCGGACGATCTTTATATCCTCAGCCATTGGCGGAACCAGGCGGGCGAAGCGCGCGCGGAGTGGGGAATGCACGACGAGCTGAAGGAAACCAGCCGCGGCGAGTATCAGCAATGGCATATCGTCTGCGCCCCGGGTCATCCGTTCCTCAGGGCGGTGATCGAGCGGGTTCTCCGCAATATCGACGCCTATCGGCCGTGGCGGGAGCGGCTGGGGCAGCATGCGACGGTGCGCGTCACCGGCCCGATCCCCTACACCAAGGCCATCCACCCGATACGCGCGCTGCATCCCCATCGGCTGGTCGAGGACGAAAGCGAGATCGGGCTGGAATATTCGATCCTGCCCGGGTTCGACCACACGCGGCTTTTCGCCAGCCACTATGTCTATCTCGATCGGCCGATGATCGCCACGAGCGGTCTGGTTTGGTGCGGGACGCAATTCTACCTCGCGGCGCGGTGGGCGAGGAACAAGGCCAGAGATTTCCTTGCGCCGCGCGCCTCGCAGACGAGATGAGGGCCGATGTTGCTCTGCCGCGGCCGGCGACTAGTCTGCGCGCATGGGAAATGAGGACCGACATTCGATGAGCCGTGTTGCCGTGCCGAAGCTTCCGGCGGTGCCGCTGGGTGCCCACATCCCCAAGATCATCCATCAGACCTTCCGATCGCACGACCTTCCGGATGAGCTCAGGGCAAATGTCGCGGCGATGAAGGCGATGAATCCCGGTTGGGAGCACAGGCTTTACGACGACGCCGACATCGAAGCTTTCATCCGCCAAAGCTACGGCAACGAGATCCTCGCTTATTACCATCGCATCGATCCGCGCTACGGGGCGGCACGCGCCGATCTGTTCCGCTATCTGCTCCTCTACCGGGTCGGCGGGGTCTACCTCGACATCAAGAGCACGACCGTGCGCCCGCTCGATGAAATGTTGCGGCCGGACGACGTCTACCTGCTGAGCCATTGGGGCAACCACGCGGGCGGCCCGCGCGCCGGCTGGGGCATGCATGGCGAGATCGAGGCGACGGGACGCGGCGAATATCAGCAATGGCATGTCATCTGCGCCCCGGGCCACCCGTTCCTCAAGGCGGTGATCGAGCAGGTCCTGCAGAATATCCACGGCTATCGTCCGTGGCGGCAAAAGCTGGGGCAGCATGCCGTGCTCCAGGTCACCGGGCCGATCGCTTACACCAAAGCCATCCTGCCGATCCGGCACCTCCATCCCCATCGTTTGGTGCAGGACGATCGCGAGATCGGCGTGGAATATTCGATATTCCCGGGCGTCACGCACAATCGCCTGTTCACCAACCATTATGTGCCGCTCCAGCGGCCGATGATCGCGACGACCGGTCTGGTCTGGTGCTGGACCCAGGTCTATCTCGCCGCCCGCTGGGTCAGGAACAAAGCAGTGGAGATGCGTCGCGCACGCGCGGCACCGCAAGCCTAGACCTTAATCGCTTGAGGCTGAAGTAGCCGATAGAGCTGCTCGACCTGGCCGGCGAGCCTGGCAAATTCGAACGCGCGGATTCGCTCGACGCCATAAGCGACAAGCTCTTGCTGACGCTGCGGGCTGTCGAGAACTGCGGCGATCGCGGCGGCGATCGCGCCGCTGTCTTCCGGGGGAAAATAAGCCCCCCGGCCTTCGGTCAGTTCGCGAAACACCGGCGTGTCGCTGAGCACCAGCGGCCGGCGCGCAGCCATGGCTTCGAGCACCGGTATCCCGAAGCCTTCGTAGAATGACGGAAAGGCGACCAAAGTGCACAAAGCATAAAGCGACTGCAGCTCCAGATCGCTTACGCCCTCGAGGATCATCACCTGGTCGGTGATGCCGAGACGCAATGTCTCCCGCCTGATCTCTTCCCGCTCGCCACCATCATTGCCGACGATGACGAGCGAGATCGTTTTTCCGGCGCGGCGCAGCTCGGCCACCGCCTGGACCAGCCCGACGTAATTCTTGCGCGCTTCGAGATGGCCGACCGCCAGGATGAACTCGGGTGGCAGGCGGTGCCTCGCGCGCAACGCCTCGGCATCGCCATTCGCGGCGGCAAAGGGGCCGGGGTCGATGCCGTTGTAGATGGTGGTGACCGTCGCCGATGGCTCGATTTCGGCGATTTCCTGCTTCATCGTCTCGGAGACGGTGATGACATGATCGGCGCGCCTCAGCGCCTGCCGCAGAACCCGGCCGTAGAGCAGGCGCTTTACCAGCGGCACCTCGCGGCGCACCGGCCGTGCATCATGGACGGTCAGGATCGTCGGGCAATTCGGTGCCCTCACCAGCGGCAGGTGGAAGGTCTCGAACAGGTCGAGGCGATCGCGGCCCAGCGCCAAGCGCCAATAAGGCAAGCCGCCCAAGCCCCTGCGGAACCGCCCGCTGCTCGGCAGCGGCGTGCGGCGCACCGAGACATTCGGCGCGCCCGCGAACCATTCGCCGACGCGGCAATCGCGGGGCTCGTAGATGACGAACTCGATGTCGCGGCAGCGCTCGATCAGCGCGCGGTAAATACCCGTGAAGCGCTGCTTCGCTCCCGACGGTCGTTCGTTGAAGCAGGTCGCATTCAGGCCGACTCGCATCGTTCAGACCCGCTCGCTGAGGCCGAGCAGTTCGAAATGACGCTTGACGACGGCATCGCGCTCGAACGAGCGAATCCCTTCGGCCAAGATCTCCGGAGCGATCGGGCGGTCCAAGGCCATCTCTATGCCGTCAGCCAAGCGAGCGGGGTCGTGCATCGGCACCAGATAGCCGTATTTTCCGTCCTGCAGCACCTCGCGTGGGCCGGTCGGGCAATCGGTGGCCACCGGAACGGCTCCGCACATCATCGCCTCGACGAGAACGTTGGGCAGCCCCTCGGAATAGGATGAAAGAACCGAGACATCGGCCCTCGCGAAATATTTGAGCGTATTCTCGACGCGCCCCGGCAGCCAAACTTTGCCGGCGAGGCCCAGTTCATCGACCAGAGCCTCGAGCTCGCCGCGCATCGGGCCTTCGCCCAGGATCGCGGCTTTGACCGGCCGATCGCGATCGTGAAGCTCGCGGACGGCGCGAATGAGATCGTCGAAGCCCTTTCGCTTGGTCAGCGTGCCGGCGGAAACGATCGTCGGCAAATGGTCCGCGGTGAACCAAGGGTCATCGACCGGCTCGCTCATCCTCAGGCGCGAAGCCTCGTCGACGATGATGTTGTGCACGCAAACATGGGTGCTGCCCTTGAACAATTTGCGATATTCCTCGGCCAGGTCAGCCGAGACGCAGGTGAGAGCATCGGCGCGCCACATGACCATTCGAGTCAGCTGCTTGAACAGCCACTTTCGGCTCAGCTTCTGGTTCGAATAGGGGCCGTCGTGGCCGGTCGTGCTCACCGGAAGCACGCGCGACGAGCCGCTCACCTTCGCGCGCGATCCTGTCACGATCGCGGCCAACAATACGATGTCGTTGAGATGATCTTCGGCCGAGAAGACCACGTCCGGCTTCTCTTTCCTGAGATAGCGGCAGAAAGGCAGGAACAGGCTCCGCACCTTTCCCTTTCCCCATTCCATCATCTTGACGCCGGGCACCTCGGGCAGCTTGCGCTTGCCCTCCGGCAGATGGTCCTCGTCGATGCATCCGAAGATCATGTCGACGTTATGGCCGTCTTCCGCGAGCGCTCGAGCAAACCGTATCTGGGCCAGCGCCACGCCGGTGAATGTATAGCGCGGCGAGATAACGCAAATTTTCATGCAGTTCGGTCTCCAGGATCGCTGGCTTGCCGACCAGCGCGAAGCTGGTCAAATCGCGCGCGGCTCAGGCGTGCATCCGCCGGCTCATCAACTCGCGATATTCCCCGGCATCGATCCGGCGGGCGCCGAGGAAAATGAAGTTGTTGCAATAGGGCCCCTGCCTCCCGGCGAACGCCTCCATCGACTGGTGCCGTTGAAGGTCGAAGTCGGCCAATGGCAGCAGCTTGCCTTCGGTCAGGAAAAAGCCGCGATAGCCGTGATCTTCGATCTGCCGGAAGATGGCATCGATCGGCCCTTTGTTGTGGCGCTGCTCGATCTCGACCAGCAGCGCCGGATGCGAGGCGCGCAACGTCGCCGCTGCGCCCGCGATCACGCTGGCCTCATGGCCTTCGACGTCGATCTTGATGAACCTCACGTCGATGAAGCCGAAGCTGTCGAGCGGGCGGAGCGGCACGTCGATCGTGCGCGAGGAGATGCCGGCCATCGCTTCGATCGAGGCCGACGCATCATGCTCCACGCCATGCTCGTCGACCGGGACATGGAGCTCGGCAATGCCCTCGTGATCTGACAGCGCGACGGCATGGACAGTGACCGCCGGCTTGCCCTTCGCCCAATGCTGCAGGATGCTCGCACAGGCGGGGTTCGGCTCGAATATGTCGAGACGCGCGCCGAGCTTCCACAGGCAATAGGCATAGGTGCCGCGATTGCCGCCGATGTCGAGGACATGATCATGGGCGCCGAGCAGCTCGCCGAGCAGCGACATCTCCTGCTCGGTGTCGCCGCGCAGCCGGCCATACCAATATTTGACCGGGACCTGATGACGCGGTGGCAGCGCGTTACGCGCGAAGGTCTTCACTTTTTGCAGCACGCCGGTTTCCCCGCTGATTTCAGGACAGGATTTGGGCCAGCCGGTCCAGGGTCGCCTGCTCCGAATAGTGAAGTTCGTACAGGCTGCGCAAGGATCGGTCGAACCGAGGCAGCGGCATCGCCTCGAGCTGACCTATGGCGGAGACGAATTGCGCCTGCGTCTCGCAACGCCAGCCCGCCTCCGGCCCAAGCGCATCATAGCCGCAAAAGGCCTCGTTCGTGCCGACGATCCGCTTGCCGAACATCAAAGCTTCCGCGACCTTCGTCTTCATGCCGGACCCATCGAAGATCGGCGCGATCACCGCCTTTGCGCCGCGGTACCAATCGTCGAGGTGGTCGACCGGTCCGACCAATGTGACGTTGGCGCTGCGGGCCGCGTCCTGAAGGCCTTCGAGGCCGCGCCCAACGATACAGGTCCGGATGGCGACATGCGGCGCGACCTGCTCGATGAACCATCTAATGCCGGAGAGGTTCGCGTAGAAACCGCCGCCGACGAAGAGGAGGTAATCCTCGCCGATCGCGTCGGGCGCGCCGGATGTGCCGGGGCGGAGCTGGTCTTCGAGCGCCATGGGCAGCAAGTCGGTTGCGCCGCGTCCGTAGAGCTTGGCCAGTCCGCGGCTGTCGCGCTCGTTGAGCGCGATCAGCCGGTCGCTGTGGCGGACGGCCATCCGCTCCGCGGCGTAACTCGCCACGAGCACCGCGAGCGCTCGTGCGCTCCAACGGTCCCGCAACGCGCCCTGGAAGAAGCGCGCCTCGACATTGTGGAAGAAAGTCAGCACTTCGACTTCCGGCAGGTGCTTTTTCACCGCGCGCGCGATGCGGCCGAGGTTCGAGCCGTTGAGGAAGACCCGGCCGACGTCCGCGTCGGCGATTCGTGCGATCACCGCCTGCTCGGCTTCGGGGGTGACGCCATCGATGAAGCCGCGGAGCGCCTGAAACGTTGCGCGACCGCCGGCGATCGGATTGCGATCGAGCGGATGCACGACCAGTTGCTCGCCGAGCAGCGCCTCGAGGCATTTTCGGTGGAGGTGCGACAGCAATGCGCGGCCGCCCTCGGGCGGCGCGGAAATCCGTGGAGTGATGAGCATCAGTTTCGACATGCGCGCGCACCGGCATAGTCATGCGATTTCGCTGCATCCACAAATTGTTGGCGTCGCGGCGGCGGCCCAATCGCTTGCTGATGCCGGCCGGCGCTCCTAGACCTTGATCGTCTCAGGCTGAACAGCCTGAGACGTGAATCAAGGTCTCAACCATATGAATAGAGCCTGATTCACGCTTTCGGCGGAAGCGCGTAGCGCTTCCCCCTCAAACGATCAGGCTCTAGAGGATCGGCGTGAGCGTAAGGGGGAAATGATGAGCGACGCGACCGGCCGAACGTCCCGCCGCATCACGCCCGTGATCTTGTGCGGCGGCTCGGGCACGCGCCTGTGGCCGCTCTCGCGCCGCGCCCGCCCCAAGCAGATGCTGGCGCTCACCGCGGCCGGCACGATGCTGCAGATGACGGCGGCGCGGGTGAGCGACCGCGCCAAGTTCGAGGCTCCGCTGGTGATCGCCGGTGCCGAACAGGCGGACAGCGCGGTACGGCAGCTCGACGAAGCGGGCATCGCCGCGGGCGGGCTGATCGTCGAACCGGTCGGCCGCAATACCGCGCCTGCGATCGCCCTCGCGGCGGCAAGCCTGTCCGAAGATGACCTGCTGCTGGTCATGCCGAGCGACCATCTGATCGGCGAGCCGGCCCGTTTTGTCGCCGCGATCGAGACTGCCGCGCCGGTGGCGGAGGCGGGCTGGCTCGTCACCTTCGGCGTCCAGCCGGATCGCCCCGAGACCGGATACGGCTATATCCGTCGCGGCGACCAGATCGAGCCGGGCGTATTCCGGGCTGAGCGCTTCGTCGAAAAGCCCGACGCCGCCACCGCCGCGATTTATGTGGCGGACGGAAATCATGCGTGGAACGCCGGCATCTTCCTGTTCAGGGCCGGCACCTATCTCGACGCGCTGCGCGCGCATGCGCCGGACATCGCCGCCGACGTTCGCGAAGCGATCGACAAAGGCGTGCGGGAGGGGATTAGGATCAGCCCCGACGCTGCCTTGTTCGAAGCCGTGCGGGCGCAGTCGATCGATCACGCCATCATGGAAAAGGCGGAGAAGATCGCGCTGGTCCCGGTCGACATGGACTGGTCCGACGTCGGCAGCTGGGAGGCGCTGTACGATGCGAGCCCCCACGACGAGGAAGGCAATGCAGTCTCGGGAGAGGCGCTCGTGGTCGATTCCAGCGGCTGCCTGATCCGCTCCGACGGACCATTGGTAACGGCCATCGGCGTCGAGGATCTGGTGATCGTCGCGACCGGGGACGCCGTCCTCATCATTCCTCGCAAGGACAGCCAGAGAGTCCGCGAGGCGGTGGCGCTGCTTGGAGAGCGGGGCGATCCTCGCCTCTGACGATCACCGAAATAGCGCGTGCGGCACCCCATGCCGCGGTTGTGAAGTGGCCGGGCGGCTGATATTCGCTTGGCTTCAGGGGGTCGGGCACAAGCCTTTGCAATCAGAGGATCGTTGATGAAGGCGGTGATATTGGCCGGCGGCTTGGGGACCCGGCTGGCCGAAGAGACGGGGACGCGGCCCAAGCCGATGGTCGAGATCGGCGGAAGGCCGATCATCTGGCACATCATGAAGATCTATTCGCACTTCGGAATCAACGATTTCGTGATCTGCCTTGGCTACAAAGGCTATATGATCAAGGAATATTTCGCCAATTACGGCCTGCACATGTCCGACGTGACGATCGACATGCGCAGCGGCACGATCGACGTTCACCGCAATACGGCCGAGGATTGGCGCATCTGCCTGGTCGACACCGGTGACGAGACGATGACCGGCGGTCGTTTGAAGCGGGCGATGCGCTTCATCGGGGATGACGATGTCTTCTGCCTGACCTATGGCGACGGCGTCGGCGATGTCGACATCGGCGCATCGATCGACTTCCACAAACGGCATGGCAGGCTCGCGACGGTGACGGCGGTCCGGCCGCTGAGCCGGTTCGGGCAACTCGCGCTGGAGCGTGACGAGGTGACCGCCTTCGCCGAGAAGCCGGTCGAAGAGGGCGGCTGGATCAACGGCGGCTTCTTCGTCCTTTCCCGCGGCGTCGAAAACTATCTGGATGACGACGATACTGTCTGGGAGCGCGAACCGCTGGAAAGGCTTGCCGCCGAGGGCAATCTGCGGGCCTATTTCCACCACGATTTCTGGCAGCCGATGGATACCTTGCGCGACAAGCAATGGCTGGAAGAGATGTGGACGGAGCGGACCGCGCCGTGGAAGCTCTGGGATTGAACCGCGCCTTCTGGCGCGGAAGGCGGGTCTTCGTCACCGGGCACACCGGTTTCAAAGGCGCATGGCTCCTGCTCCTGCTGCACGAGCTCGGTGCCCAAGTGCACGGCTTTGCCTTATCCCCTCCGACCGAGCCCAACATGTTCGAGCTGCTCGAGCTCGATAAGCTTTGTGAGCATGCGATCGGGGACATACGCGACCTGGCGCTGCTCGAAGAAGCGCTGGTTCGAGCGCAGCCGGAGATCGTCCTCCACATGGCGGCACAATCACTGGTGCGCGCTTCCTATGACAATCCGGTCGAGACCTATGCGGTCAACGTCATGGGCACCGTCAACCTCCTCGACGCATGCCGACGGGCTGTCGGGCTGAAGGCGGTCGTCGTCGTCACCACCGACAAATGCTATGAGAATTTCGGCTGGATCTGGGGATATCGCGAGAATGATCGCCTCGGCGGCGCCGATCCTTATTCGAACAGCAAGGCCGCTTGCGAGCTTGCCGTCGATGCGTACCGGCAAAGCTTCTTCGCTCCGGCCGATCATGAGCGCCATCAGCTGGGTCTTGCCTCGGCCCGGGCGGGCAATGTCATCGGCGGGGGCGACTTTGCCGTCGACCGGCTTGTGCCGGACGCGATGCGCGCGTTCATGGCGGGCACGTCGCTTCAGATCCGCAATCCGCTGTCAGTTCGGCCCTGGCAGCACGTGCTCGAGCCGCTCCACGGCTATCTGATGCTCGCCGAGCGATTGCACGACGATGGCGGCTTCGCGCGCGGCTGGAATTTTGGCCCACATCCCGACGAAAGCGCGCCGGTGCGCGACGTGGTGGACCGGCTGGCCGATCTATGGGGCGATGCGCCGCGGTGGACGCAGGATGAAGCCCATCATCCCCATGAGGCCGCGACCCTCAAGCTGGATTCGACGCTCGCCCGGGTCGAGCTCGGCTGGAGCCCGCGGCTCGGGCTCGACGAAGGGCTGAAGTTGACGTGCGAATGGTACCGAGCCTTGCATCGCGGGGACGATCTCGCCGAGCTTTCGATGCGGCAAGTGCGCGACTTCATCGGGTCATGATCACCGAGAAAGCCGGCGCGGGAGAAATCGCGCGAAGCGGGAGCGCCGGCGGCGGACCCGGCCATTTCGCGAAATTCCTGCTCGTCGGCGTGCTCAACACCGCCGTCGGCTACGGCCTGTTCGCAGCCTTCATCCTCGCCGATCTCGGCCCCCCGCTCGCGCTTGCGCTGGCAACTGTCCTGGGTGTGCTGTTCAACTTCAAATCCTTCGGTCTTCTCGTCTTTCGCAATGGCGATAGCCGCCTGCTGCCGCGCTTCGTCGCCGTCTATGCGGTCCAATATGTCGTCAATCTGATGTGCCTGCGCTGGCTCGCATCCCTCGGTCTGTCGCCGTTGCTGGCGCAGCTCCTTCTCCTGCCGCCGCTCTCGCTGGCGAGCTTCCTCCTGATGCGTCGCCTGGTGTTCCGCGCCAGGCCTGGATCTCCTTCGGGTCAGCCCCGGTAACCGGCTCTATGCATGCGCATTTCTCTCGTGCGAGACATTCTTAATGGATCGTTTACCATAACCGCATATTCCGGACTGGGGCGGACGGTGCCGTCGGTTTTGCGAGACGAAAATGACCAAGCATTTCGTGGTGCTCTCCGATGAGAGAAAGACCTTAATGACGACCAAGGTTAGTGATCTCGTCGCCCAATTCATCGAGCGCATGGACATGCGCCATGTCTTCGGCATCGTCGGCGCCGGCAACGTCCATATCTTCGACTCGCTCGGCACGCGCGGCGCCACGCAGATCGTCTGCACTCATCACGAGCAGGCGGCGACGATGGCGATGCAGACTTATTATCGGGTCTCGGGCCGAGTCACGGCCGCGCTCGTCACGACGGGCGGCGGTTCGACCAATGCGCTGACCGGAGTCGTCAGCGCCTGGATGGATTCGCTTCCCGGACTGGTCATTTCGGGCAATGAAAATTCGCGCTTCACACGCGAGGACAACCCGCTGCGCATCTGGGGCGTGCAAGGCTATGACAGCAGCGGCGTCGTCGAGAAGGTCACCAAATATGCGGTCCGGGTGACCGACCCCGCGCGGGTGATCTACGAGCTCGAAAAGGCCTACCACATCGCCACGAGCGGCAAGCCCGGGCCGGTGTGGGTCGATATCCCGATGGATATCCAGGCGGCGCATGTCGATGAAGGATCGATCGCACGCTTCGATCCGGCCGAGCTTGCGACGCCCGCGGCAAGCGACCTGCGCGTCGCGGCGGAAAATGTGGTCGAGATGCTCCAGGGCGCCGAGCGGCCGGTGCTTTGGCTGGGCAATGGCATTCGTCTCGCCGGCGCGGCGGACCAGGCGACTGGCTTCGTCGAGCGCCTGGGCATCCCCGCTTTGGTCTCCTGGGCCGGCATCGACCTGGTCGATTCCGATCATCCGTTGCTGTTCGGCCGCGCCGGCGTCTACGGGCAGCGCTCCGCCAACTTCGTCTTGCAGAACGCCGATCTGGTGATTGCCGTCGGCACCCGCCTCGCGGTCCCGCAGATCGGCTATGTGCTGGACGAGCTCGCGCGCGCGGCGAAGATCGTCGTGGTCGACGTCGACCGGGCCGAGGCGGAAAAGCACGGCGAGCGGGTCGCGCTTCCGATCGTCGGCGATGCCGGCGCGTTCATCGAGGCGCTGACCGACGCGGTCGCCCGGACCCCGGTCGCGGCGCCGGCCGAATGGATAGAGACATGCGTCGACTATCGCCGCCGCTATCCATGGGTGGGGCCCGAGCATCAGGACGAGCCCCCGTTCATCAACTCCTATCCTTTCATGGACCGGCTGATCGCGCAGATGAAGCCGGACCAGGTGGTGGTGACCGACATGGGCACCGCTCTCTTGTCGGGTCACCAGGTCCTCAAGATCAAGCCGGGGCAGCGGATGATGACCTCAACCGGGCTCGGCGAGATGGGATATGGCCTGCCCGGAGCGATCGGAGCATCGTTCGCGCGCGATCGAGGCGAAGTGCTGTGCCTCAACTGCGACGGCGGAATGATGATGAACCTGCAGGAGCTGCAGACGATCGTCCACCACGAGCTGCCGATCAAGATGATCATCTTCAACAACGACGGCTATCTGATGATCAAGCACACCCAGACCAACCTCTTCGCCGGAAGAGGCGTCGGCGTGGACGAGAAAAGCGGCGTGACCTGCCCGAACTACTCCGCGCTTGCTGCGGCGTTCGGCATCCCGTCCTACCAAATTCGCAGCTGGGACGATTTCGACGCCGTCATTCCCAAGGTGCAGGCCGAAAACGGGCCAGTCATTTGCGAGGTGTTCATGCACCCGCGCCAGCTGTTCGTGCCCAAGCTCTCGCTCGCGCCGCGGGCCGACGGGTCGATCGTTTCCCCGCCGCTCGAGGATCTCTCGCCGCTGCTCCCGCGCGACGAATTGCGCGCGAACATGATCGTCGGCTTGCACCCCAAGTCAGCGGAGCTGGGCGATAGCCATTGACCGCTGACGTTCCCCACCATCTGTTCCAGACGCCCGCGCGCGCGCGAATCGTGGCTGACGACGTGGCCGCCATCCTGCAGGCCGACCTGCCGTGGCGCGAGCTCGATGGTGCGGTGGTGCTGGTCAGCGGCGCCTCTGGGTTCCTGGCCGCCTATATGGTCGAAACCCTGCTGGCGATGCGCGAGCATCTCGGCATCGGGCCAAGACGGATCGTGGCGCTCGTCCGCAGTCTCGCCAACGGCCGGGCGCGGTTCGGCCATCATGGCGAGCGGGACGATCTCCAGTTCGTCGAGGCCAATGTGGAGGATGTTTTCACCATCGACGGCGAGGTCGATTATATCGTTCATGCCGCGAGCCCGGCGAGCCCGCGCTTCTATCTCACCAACCCTGTCGGGGTGCTGAGC
The DNA here is from genome assembly GCF_036677245.1 of Sphingomonas sp. Classification (GTDB taxonomy): domain Bacteria; phylum Pseudomonadota; class Alphaproteobacteria; order Sphingomonadales; family Sphingomonadaceae; genus Allosphingosinicella. The sequence goes on along the minus strand of NZ_JAKFCG010000011.1, from coordinate 72,475 downwards.
GCGAATCTGGCGGGCACGGCCAATCTGCTCGCGCTGGCCCGCGAGAAGGGCAGCCGGTTTCTCTTCTTCAGCAGCGGCGAGGTCTACGGCGAAGCTCCGATCGTGCCGACCGGCGAAGGCGATTACGGCTTTCTCGAACCGGTCGCGGTGAGGTCATGCTACGCCGAGAGCAAGCGGGCGGGAGAGACGATGTGCGTCTGCTGGACGCATCAATATGGTCTGCACACGTCGATCGTAAGGCCGTTCCATACCTATGGCCCGGGTGTCGCGCTGGATGACGGCCGCGTCTTCGCCGACTTCGTCGCAGACGTCGTCGATGGTCGTGACATCGTGATGAAGAGCGACGGCAGCGCGAAGCGGGCCTTCTGCTACATTGCAGACGCGACCGAGGGCTTCTTCACCGTGCTTCTGAAGGGCGAAAGCGCGACGCCCTACAATATCGGCAACGAGCAGGCGGAGATCAGCATCAAGGAGCTTGCCGAGACGCTCGTCGCCCTGTTTCCCGAAAAGGGATTGAAGGTCGTCACCGATCCCTCGCGGCAGAGCGGCGACTATGCCGCCAGCCCGATCAGGCGAAATGCACCCTCGACCGCACGTGCCCGACGATTGGGATGGGTTCCGCGAACCTCAATCGAAGATGGCTTTCGCCGGATGGTTTTGAGCTATGCCTGATCGCCCGCCGCGCAGGCGCGAACCGAAGATTTCGTCACTCTCCACCCGAATTGGCTAAAGCATGAAAAAGATCTCGATCATCTCCCCGGCCTATAACGAGGAAGACAATGTTCGGGCCTGCTATGAGGCTGTCCGGACGCTGTTCGAGGGGCCGCTTGCCGGCTATGAGCGCGAACATATCTTCGCCGATAATGCCTCCGCCGACGCCACCGCCGACATCCTTCGTGAGATCGCGGCGAGCGATCCGCATGTCAAAGTGATCCTCAACTCGCGCAATTTCGGCGGGTCGCGCTCCTTGTACAATGCGCTGCGCTACGCCACCGGCGATGCCATTCTCGTGCTCCTCGCCGTCGACCTGCAGGACCCGCCCGAGATGCTCGTCGAATTCGTCCGGCTGTGGGAATCGGGCTATGAGATCGTCGCCGGCGCCCGCGCGGTGCGCGAGGAAGGCTTCCTGCTGCGCGCCAGCCGAGGCATCTTCTACCGGCTGATCAATCTGTTGTCTGACATCGATCTTCCGGTGAACGTCGGCGAGTTCCAGCTGATCGACCGCAAGGTGTGGGAGGCGGTCCTCCAGCGCGACGACCATTATCCCTATGTCCGGGGCATCATCGCCTCGGTCGGATTTCGCAGGGTGATCGTCCCCTACACGTGGAAGGCGCGCACGGCGGGCATTTCCAAGCATAATTTCTCTCGCCTGATCAACGAGGCGCTCAACGGCATCTTCGCGTTCACCAACGCGCCGTTGCGCCTGTGCACATATCTCGGTCTCGCGCTCGCGGCATTCTGCCTGCTCTATGCCTTCGGCGCGACGATCGCTTATTTCATCCGGCCGGACGTGGCGCCTCCCGGCGTGGCGACCTTGATCGTATCGCTGTTCTTTCTGTCCGGTGTGCAGCTCGCTTTCATCGGCATTCTCGGTGAATATGTCACGGCCATCCATTCGCAGGTCCGGCGCGGTCCGATGGTCATCGAGCGAGAGCGGATCAACGTCGCCGACGAACCCCAGCAGAGCGCAAGGACCGCCGCGTGAACCCAAAGGATCAGATGAAGACGATCGAGCAGATCAAGCGCTCGATGGAGCAGGGCGAGATCAGCCGCGAAGACTTCTGGCTTGGAATGCAGCAATCGCACATGCGGCTGCGCGATTATCAGGCCCTGCTCGACGGCGGCCAGCTTTCGACCATCGAAGTCGCACGCGATGAACTGAGGGTCGTGACCAGCGACGGCGTAAAGCTTGTCTGGCACCCGGAGGATTTGCGCACGGCAGCGAACATATTGGTCAACACCGGCACCTATGAGCCCGTCGAAAGCGCGGCACTGATGAAGGGGGCGACCGGCGCCACGGTTATTTGCGACATCGGCGCGAACATCGGTTTTTATTCGCTGCATTGGGCGAAGGTCGTGGCGCCCGGCGGAAAGGTCCATGCCTTCGAGCCGGTTCCGACGACCTACGATCGGCTGGTCCGCAACGTCGCGCTCAACGAGGCGGCGGACATCGTGCGTGCCAACAATCAGGGTGTCGGCGACAAAAGGACGAGCGTGACCATCTATCTGCCCGCCTTCTCAGGTTCGGGCGCGGCATCGATCAAGAACCTCCATCCCGAAGAGCAATCCATCGAGGTGGAAGCGCAGATCGACACGCTCGATGCCTATTTCGAGCAGGGCGGCATCGACGGATTCGATCTGGCGAAGATCGATGTCGAAGGTGCGGAATTGATGGTCATCAAAGGCGGCATGGCGAGCATCTCGCGGCACAAGCCGTTGCTCTTCATCGAGCTTCTGCGCAAATGGTCGAAGCCTTTCGGCTATCACCCGAACGACGTCATCATGCTGCTCCGACAGATCGGCTACCGCTGCTACAGTTTCGAAGGAAATGTCTTGCGTGCGTTCGATGAAATGACCGACGAGACCGTCCAGACCAATTTCTTCTTCGCCCATCCCGAACGCCATCAGAGCTGGCTTGAAGCAAACGGAATAGCGGCGTCCTGATCCAGGGGCCCTGTTCGCGGGGCGCCGCACGAGAGAGACTTGTATGAGCGATGAGATGCGATCCGAAATCATTCGTCTGGCTCGCGAATATCACGACTCCCGTCCTCGCGAGGAATTCGTGCCAGGCACCACCTACATCCCGCCGTCGGGAAAGGTGATGGATGCTGACGATTGTGCGCATCTGATCGATGCTTCGCTGGATATGTGGCTGACCGCCGGTCGCTACGCCGATCGCTTCGAGGCCGACCTCGCAGCCAAATTCGGCCGTCGCTACGCCAAGCTCACCGTGTCAGGCTCGGCGGCAAATCTGCTCGCCTTCGCCTGCCTGACCTCGTGGAAACTCGGCGACAGAAGGATCAAGCCGGGGGACGAGGTGATCACCGTCGCGGCGGGATTTCCGACCACGGTGTCGCCGATCGTCCAATATGGATGCATCCCGGTTTTCGTCGACGTCGATCTCGCAACCCACAACGTCGACGTCGATCTGCTCGAGGCGGCGATCGGGGAGAAGACGCGAGCGATCATGATCGCCCATTCGCTCGGCAACCCGTTCGACGTCGCAAGGGTCGCCGCGCTCTGCAAGCAGCATGACCTCTATTTGATCGAAGATTGTTGCGACGCGTTCGGCGCGTTCGTCGGCGGCCAGCATGTCGGCACGTTCGGCGACGTCGCGACCCTGAGTTTCTACCCAGCGCACCACATCACCATGGGTGAGGGCGGCGCGGTGCTGATGAACAATCCATTGCTCGCCAAAATCGCCGAGTCATTCCGCGATTGGGGGCGCGATTGCTACTGCAAGCCTGGCATGGACAACACCTGCAACAAACGGTTCGGGTGGCGGCTGGGCCAATTGCCCAAGGGCTATGACCACAAATATACCTACAGCCACATCGGCTATAATCTCAAGGTCAGCGACATGCAGGCGGCCGTGGGGCTCAGCCAGCTCAACAAGCTCGATCATTTCGTCGCGCGCCGGCGAGAGAATTTCAGCGCACTCGAAAGCCGCTTTCGCACGCTCGGGCTCGACCTCCATTATCATCTGCCCGAGGCAACCCCTGGGACGGATCCCAGCTGGTTCGGTTACCTGATGACGGTGCGAGACGGGACGGCGATCGATCGCCACATCCTGACTCAGAGGCTTGAAGAACGGAAGGTCGGCACGCGCCTGCTGTTCGCGGGGAACCTCACCAAGCAGCCTGCTTTCCGCGACGTGCCGCACCGTGTTCACGGGTCGCTGGAGAACACCGACAAGATCATGAACGACAGTTTCTGGATCGGGGTGTGGCCGGGTATCGATGCGCCGCGCCTGGATTATATGGCGAGCACGATCAACGCAGTGACGCAGGAACTGCTGGCCGCCGGACACTAACCCGATCCGCTCGGGCCGGAGGCCTGAGACAAGCGGTGATATAGACCTCGACGGCATAGACCTTCTCGGCTCCGCCGAATTCCCGGCACGTCCAGCTGGAGCCCGGTCCTGAAAGATCGAGCCGCCGCCCGACCGTTATTGCTCCGACGGTCTGGCGTCGCGCTTCACCCGTGGATGCCGCCGCAAAGATCGCGCGGCGGAAATCGTCATCGCTGCCGGTCGCGATCGTCACTGCGTCGCTGGCGACCATGACGCCGTCACGATGGAGAAAGAAGGCGCCGACACGCGCCAGCTGATCCCGGTCGGCAATCCTGACGGTTGGATTGTCCAGGACGAAAATGGTTCGCTGCACGCCATTCGCACGCAGATAGTGCGATGCTTCCTCCCAACTATAGCCTCGCTTGAAATCGAGCTTGGGATAGCGGAGCTGGATGACCATTTCGGTGAGCGCCATGAGAAGGCAGATGAGGATCAATGCCGCGGGGAACGGCGATCTTGGTCCCCAGCCGTTCGCCCACAGGCTGACCCCGAGAAGGAACCCCGGAATCATCGGAACCATGTAACGATCGGTATAGCTCGGCGAAATGAAGCCGACCGCAACGACGATCGTAACGGCGACGATGCTCGCAAGCACGGGCACCATATCGTCCATGCCATAGCCGAATTTCCTCGCCCCGATCGCGGCCTTCACGACTGCCCATAGCGAGATGCCGAACACCAGGATCGCCAACGGAAGCCCGATCGGCCCCATGCCGAACAGGAACCTCGGCAGCTCGTAGAGATGCTCCGGCGTCAGCAAGGGTTGCCAGGCAACCTTGGGGTCCGAGAAGCGGATGAGCAGCGGCAGCCGAAACAGCGTCCATGCCGCCGCCGGGAGCAAGAGGAGGGCCGCGGGCCAATGCCCAAGCGCCTTGCTGCGATGGACGGCAAGGTACATCAGGCCCTGCACCGCGGTAAGCAGCGCCGTATGGGTGTGGGTGAGAATGAGTAAGCTCGAAATGCCCGCCCAGATACAGGCGTCGCGCCGACGATTGGAGGCAACAAGCCTCGCGAGCGCGATCACCTGCAGCGAGCCGAGCAGGAACAGCAGCGAATAGGCCCGCGCCTCGGTCGTATAATAGAAGCCTGGGAGCCAGAGCGCTGCGATTGCGGCCCAGGTGAAGCGAATGCGTCGGTTGGCGTGGCCCTTCCAAAGGATGATCAGCGGCGTCGCAACAGCGAACAGCAGGCTGGGCGCACGCAGGGCGATATCGCTCGCGCCGAACACTCGCGCCCACCCCCAGACCAATGAATAATAGAGGGGCCCGCTGAGCTCGTGAACGCAATCCCGCCAAAGCCCTGCGAGGGTCGGCTGGATCGCTATCGCCCCGGTAAAAGCCTCGTCCAGCCACAAGGGTGAATCCCATCCCATCCAGAGCCGGCGGAACAAGCCGGCGAGAAGGGCGGCGACGAGGAAGGCCGCGAGAAATTGGTCGCTTCCTAGCGAATAAGGTGAAGCGACTTGCCTTCGTGCGCCCGCCGGATCGGCTTTGGCGTCGTCCCGCGCGTCAAGCGACATCGGCTATACCTGCCACGCGTCCCGATTGGCGATCTGGCCGCACCGGCTGGATCGGTGACGCCTCTGCCCAGGAACGCCGGATCCGCCACCGCCGGTCCCAGCATGTTCGAGGATCTCGGGATATGGGCACGATCGCGGCCCGCCGGGGCTGGAGGAAGCGGGGTAGAAGGGTCAGTGGCGCGAAGTAGGTCGCCTTGGTCGTGATCGGAAGCTCGGCGACCTGGTCCCAGGCGGAAGGCAGGCTGCATTGCACCCGGGGCGAGGGCCGATAAATCATGCTCCGGCGCAGCTCGAACATGATTGTGACGCTTCCCACCGCCAGCACGAGGATCAGCAGCCGGCGCCAGATCAACCCGGACTCGTCCTGCGCGGCGAGGACCTTTGCCACCAGAACCGACAGGATCGCGAGCGACGTGATCGAGGCGCGCATCACGAAGTCCGACAGCTCGCCGATCTGCACGAACGGCGCCAGCAGCAGACAGACGGCAACGATGGCAAGCGTGATCCGGGTCTGGTTGTCCTTTGCGCCCAGCGCCGCGACCGCCGCGAGGTAGGGCAGAGCTTCAAAGGCTATGAAGAGGCCGTAGATCAAAGGTGATACGCTGAACAGGCGCACCCCCACTTCTCCGCCGCCGGCCGAAAGGTAGAATAAGGCCGGCACGCTCAGCAGGAGGGTCAGACTTGGGAGGATAATGTCGGCTACGGCGAGCGTGCGCGTGAAAAGGCTCTTCAGGCCTGCCCAAAGCGCGAACGGCAGGGAACCGATCATCCCCAGCGGAGAGAGCAGCACGAGCAAAGGGAAGAAGGCGAAGAAGGCGCCGAGGCGAAGCCATGCCTGCTTCCAGAGCAGGAAGAGAAGAGCCCCATACCAGCCTGATAGCGCATGCTGGGGGACCCAGAACGCCTGTGTCACATGTGACGAGAATTGGATCCAGGCCCAGCGCTCGATATGGTCGGGCAGAACGTCACCGCCGTACAGGGTGCGCAGCAGCTGGCCCAAAATGTCCATCCCGCTGAAGCTCATCACCACCGCGAGAGCGATCACCCGCGACCTTGTGTCGGAGAAGAGCGTCGACCCCAATGTGAGCAGGATCGTCAGCAGCAGGCTGTTCTGGACGAGCAAAGCATAATCTGCGGCCGCGAGACCGCAGAGCTTGCCGACCAGCGCGGGCAGCAGAAACATGCCCAACGGCGCGCGCAGCACCAAAGGATCGCCGCCGGTCGGATAGATGAACGGCCAGCTGTTGATCGTCAGGTCGCGCAGGACGGCGTCGCGGACTTGCCAATCGGCATTGGCAAAGAAAAGCCTGCCTTCACCCCCGAGCAGGTAGAGCAGGAGCGAGACGGCCGCGGCGCCTGCAAGCGCTCCCAACGTCGGCCGCGGCATGGCCTCCGCGGCGCGCGCGATCCCGCGGCAGGCCAGCAGAGCGAGCGCCACTGCGACCGGGTAGAGCCACCATGGTGCGAAATCGAGGAAGCGCCAGAGCAGCAGATGTTGAGCGGCAAAGATGCCTGCCGCCAGGCTCAGCAGCCAGCCGGGATCGATCTCGCGTCCGGACCACGACGACAGGCGGGAGGGAGGGGAAGGAGCTTGGGTGTTTTTCGCGCTGCCGCCGGCGCTGGCTGCCAATGCATTCAATCCCCGCATGCGGCGAGAAGACCACGTCGATGGTTCAAGATCAATAAGGACCGCCACAAGAACGGAATGCCCGCCGCGGTGGCGGAAGCCGTGGCAATGACGACCGAGCATTGACCTGCCAACCGCGCTGCTGTCGAACGACCGCGGCTGTCGGTGCGGAACACCTTGAGCGCATGACTGCTTGATCGGTGATGCAACCGCTGTAGCAGGCGCTGGAAAGTGCTGAAGGGGCTCAGTGGGGGCATCCTGGAGGCCTTCGAGGCCCCGGCCAACGATGCAGGTCCGGATCTCGACATGCGGCGCGACCTGCTCGATGAACCAGCCTCTCAGCGAAGCCGCGCGGTGGGGCGATCACTTGCCGCGAGGTGCGGTCGTGAAAGTGGCCGGACGGCTCAAATGAGCGCGGTCAGCTTCGCAGGCGCAATCGGCCGAGAATCGCCCAGTGGGCCGAGGCATAATTCCAGACGAACAGGACCGCCGTCGCGACCGGCGCGGCGATGATGACTGGTAAGCCGAAACCAGTGCACAAGATTGCCATCACCAGCAGCGAGAGCGGGAAGCCGGCCGCAATCCCGGCCGCGAAACGAAGAAAATTGCGGAAGGATAGCGGACCCCGGAACGTGAAGTCGGAGTGCAACCAATAGGCGACCGGAGTTACCAGCGCGAATGAGACGAAGCTCATCGGCAGATAGTGCGCGCCCAGCCAATCGCCGCCGATCATGATGAAATTATGCATCGCCGCGCAAATCGCGCCGACCACTACATAACGCGCGGGGCGCCAGCCAGTGAGCCGAGAAATCACGGCCGGACCAGCAGTGACAGGTTGTTCCGCCAGGGTCGAACTCGTTGCTCCGCTATGATCGAATCGCGGCCGAAGCTCTGTGCGATCGACTGATGGAGCTCGTCGCGGCTCATGTAGCTTATCCGATCCCCCGTGATCCAGCGATCGGAGAAATAGCCGAGCCAATGGATCGGCGTTCGGTTGCGCTCCCATTCCTTGAACGCGAGATGTCCCCCGGGCGCGATCATCTTGCGGATGGCGTCGAGCAGCGAAGCGCGAAGCTGGAGTGGCACGTGGTGCAGCACGTCAGCCAGGACGACGAGATCGAACTCGCCCGGCGCCGTGGCGTGATACTGCTCGATCGTTGCTTGGACAAAACGCACCCGCCCGGGAGGACCAGAATAAAGCCGTCCGACGTTCGGTGCGATGTCGATCCCAATGATTTCGGCGTCCGGATAGACTGCCGCCAGCCGCTCGCTCACGGCGCCCTCGCCGCAGCCGACTTCGAGGATGCGCCGTGCATTCGGCACCCATTTGCTGATGCCGGCGACATATTCGTCCACATTGACGTAGATCGAGCGATAGGCCTCGCTGATCTGCCGTTCGTACGGGCCGAACATCCGGCGTATGAACTGGCCGCAAGGCATAGGCTAAAGCGATCCTGTGAGCTTGGCGCGAAGGCGGGGAACCAGCCGATCGACGATCCGAGAATCCCGCATGTAACGAAGCAGATCGGCTGGGCCAAGCGCGAGCAGGCTAGTGGCGGCCGCCAGCGAGCCGCCCCAGCCGCCGGCCCACGCCGCCGCGAGCGCGCAATTGACCTTGATCGATGCGGTGCTGGCGCGCTCCACGCGCGCGGCGGTCGAGCTGTCGGCTGCTGCGAGGCGTGGCAGGTGACGATCGAGTACGATGCGCATCTGCCGCTCGAAATCGTCAATATTCCGGCTGCCGGTGACCGTCAGCGAGGAGGCGTGGATCCGGAAGGCGGTGGTCACCTGGGCGTGATGATGCACCGGCCCCTGCGCCGCGAGCTTCAACCAGACGTCCCAATCACCAGTATACCAAAGCTCCTCGTCGAGCCCGCCGCAGGCCAGCCACGCGTCCTTGCGATAGACTGGGGCGGGTGCCGCAATGAAATTCTGGACGAGCAATCGCTCCACAAAAAGGGCGGGCTCTATCTCCCCTTCTTCTTTGAACGGGCAACGCCACAATCCGAGCCGACGCCCCGCGCCATCGATGATCGCGCTCGTGGCTAGATGCAGCGCGGCTTCCGGTGCTTTCCTGATCCAATTGCGAATGGCCGCGGCGCGCCCTGGGAGCCACAAATCGTCCTGGTGAAGCCAGCAGATATGATCTGCCTTCGCAAGCGTTGCCGCATGGTTGGTTTTCGACTGCCACGACTGCAGCGGGCTATGCTCTTGAATTTGCATAGACAGCCGATCGGAGAAGCGCCGGGCTATCTGCGCCGTGGCGACATCCGGGCTGCTGTCGATGATCAGCAGCTCGATCCCGTCATCAGCCTGATCGGCGAGCGAGCTAAGGGTAGCTTCGATCCAGCGTTCGCCGCGGTGCGCCGGCATGATGACCGTCAGCCATGGTGTGTTGCGCTCGGTGCCGTCGGGATGTTCGATGTTCAACGTATCCGGCCTTGCTTGCATCAGAATGAAGAGACGATGGTTCCGCAAGCATCAAAACTGCGTCAGGGTCTAGCGTGCGCAGAAGGTGGCGGCCAACCTTTGTCAACTTGGTAAAAGTTGCCGCGTCGAGGCGGCGAAGCCGGATCGCGCGTTGTTTGACCGCCAACCACCGCTGATCTAAGCCCGCGATTGCTCTACAGGGGCGCTCGCACGCGGCCGTGAAACGGGAAGCGCTTGAGGCATGTGCGGTGAATCGTCCCGCCGAGGACCTGCCAGAGAAGAGTATTAGATGGTCGACGTCAGCATCGTCATTCCGTGCCTCAACGAAGCCTTGTGCCTCGCGCATTGCATCGAGAACGCCAAAGCGGCGCTCGCAGAAATCGCGCGCGAGCACGGCTTGTCGGGCGAGATCGTGATCGCCGACAATGGAAGCACCGACGGAAGCCAGCAGATCGCGCGCGATCTCGGCGCGCGGGTCGTCGCGGTTGCGCAGCGCGGCTACGGCGCGGCCTTGATCGGAGGCTTCTCCGAGGCGCGCGGGCGCTATCTGGTGATGGGCGATGCCGATGGCTCATACGACTTCCTCGACGCCGTGCCGATGATCGCCCGGCTCATCGACGGTGCCGATCTGTGCATGGGTTCGCGCTTCCTTGGTGAAATCAAGCCAGGTGCCATGCCCTGGAAGAACCGCTACATCGGAAATCCGGTCCTCTCCGGCATCTTGCGGCTGCTGTTCCGCACGCATGTCCACGACGCGCATTGCGGCATTCGCGCACTGACAAAGGAGTGTTTCACGCGTCTCCGCCTTTCGGGGTCAGGCATGGAATTCGCGAGCGAGATGGTCATCAAGGCGGCACTTCTCAAAGTGCGGATCGACGAGACGCCAGCAACGCTTTACCCCGACCTTCGCGATCGCGCGCCGCATCTCCGCCCGTGGCGCGATGGCTGGCGCCACTTGCGCTACCTGCTGATGCTGAGCCCTACCTGGGTGTTCGCGATTCCGGCTGCGGTCGCAATCCTGCTGGGACTGGCAATCCTGCTGTTGTCGGGCCTCCATTTCTTCGGCCTCAGCCCGATCGCAAATTTCGGCACAAGCTGGACGATCTTCGCCGGCGCGCTCGTCGGGATCGGCCACACCTCTGCGCTGCTTGCCGCCGCAACCCATTTATACGGCGTCCGGCAGGGTTATCGTGTCGCCACGAGGAGAAGCCGAAAGCTCGCGCGCGCGATCACCCTCGAGACGATGCTTGCAACCGGCGCAACCGCGGTTGCGGCCGGCGTCGCGCTGCTCGCCGCGGTTGCCATTTACTGGTCGGCGACCGGATTCGATCAGCTTGCCAACATCTTCCCGGTCGTCGCCGGGACGGCCTTGGTGGTCATCGGCAGCCAGAACATCCTCGGCGGATTTCTGCTTGCGATCGTCGGCGGCAATGAAGCGGCATTCTTCCAGGACGTGCCTGCCGCCCAACCAAGGCCGGCCGAGCCGCATCCGGCCGAGGCGGACCGCGCCCGTGCCGCCTAGCTGGCGTTCGACGTGCCGGCGGGGTCGCCGTTCTCCCCGCAAAGCTTGACCGCTCCGACGTGATGCGCCGCCGTCGGACAAACGAGCGGTCGAGCGACCGCGCCGCCGTCTTCGCCACATCCCTCCTGCTCGCGATGGGCATCTTGGTGGCGCTGACCGCGATCGCCGCGGCCGAATATTTCCTGTCGGCGTCGGTCCCGATCTACTCGGGCTGGGGGCTGTCCAACTATTTTGTTTATCGCCAGGATCTGGTTGCGGTCCCGATCATCCTTGGCACCCTGGCGGCCGTGTTGGCGTGGCGCCCCGGGGCAGGCCCGCCTCAGTCCCGGCTCGATCCTCGCCTGGTGGCGGTGGCATCGGCAGGCGTCGTCCTGGTCCTTGGCTACGCCGGCACCTATTTCGTCTTCCGCAATTATGCGCTGTCGCTCGACGAGTTCCTGGTCGGCTTCGATGCAGCCATCCTTCGCCATGGCTCGCTGCTCGCTCGGATTCCGGTGGAGTGGCGCAATTATGTGGACGCGTTGCAGCCGCTGTTCGTCCTGCATGCTCCCGGCGACATAGCCTGGTCTTCGGCCTACCTGCCCGGCAATGCTGCGATCATCGCGGTTTTCGAATGGTTGGGGGATGGTGCCCTCGCCCCGTCCGTGCTCGCCGCAGCGTCTGTCATTCTCCTCTATCTCGTAGCGCGGAAGCTCGCGCCCGCGGACGACGAATTTGCGATCCTCGCCGTGCTGCTGCTCGTCACGTCGAGCCAGTTCCTGCTCACCGCGATGACGCCCTATGCGATGACGGCGCATCTGGCGCTCAACCTCGCCTGGTTGTGGCTGGCGCTGCACGACCGCCCGTGGAGCCGTGGCACGGCGATCGCGGTGTCGTTCGTCGCGTGCGGCCTTCACCAGATGGTCTTCCATCCCCTGTTCGTGGCACCGTTCCTCCTGTGGTTCTGGTGGACTGGACGGCGAAGCCTCGCACTGTTCTATTTTGCAGCGGTCAGCGTGTCCGCCTTGCTCTGGATCGTCTATTGGCAGCTGGCCGTCGTCGTCACCTTGCCGGATGCCCCTGACGCAGCCCCGCTCGGCAGCGCTTTGTTCACCGAGCGGGTCCTCGACGTGGTCGAAGACGCGTTCCGGATCGAGGCGCTTGGCCTGATCGCCGACAATCTGCTGCGTTTCTTCACCTGGCAGAACCCGCTCATGCTGGCGCTCGTCGCAGCGGCATTGCTGACGATCCGGCGCCAGCCGCCGATCGCCAAGGCATTGGTCGGCGGTATCCTCCTGATGTTCGCGGCGACGATCCTGTTGATGCCTTATCAGGGCCACGGTTGGGGCTATCGCTATTTCCACGGCCTGCTCGGCAGCTTTGCGCTGCTTGGCGCGTACGGCTGGCGGACGATCATCGCCCAGGCGCCCGAATTGCGGCGAAGGCTGCACGTCGGCTTGGGGCTCGCAATCCTGGTGTCGCTCGGCGTCCTCCTGCCGCTTCGTGCCGTTCAGGCCTATCGCTTCATCACACCCTATGCGGTGGCGAGCGACCAGATCGCCCGGGCCGATGCCGATGTCGTGATCCTGGACAGCGGAGACCGCTGGTTTGGCTGGGACCTGGTGAGGAACGATCCTTTCCTGCGCCACCGGCCGATCATCGTCTACGCCCGGTCGCTGCGGACCGCGCAGGCGCGGGCGCTGTGCCGCAATTATAGAGTCAAGGTGATCAGCTCCTCCAGTCCCGAGCTGGCGTTGCTCGAGAGGATGAAGAGATCTGCCCGATCCACCACCGAGGCCCAGCGGCGGCAAAGATTGCGGATGGCGGGATGCGGCGATAATCCTGTAGAGGGGAAGAGGATGCCGCTTCGGGAAGCGGCCGGCGCTCACAGGGGAGCGGTTCAGTCCGAACGCCTGCCAGCCGAACGCTTGCCATAGGGTCGAATGATGAGGCCAAGTTCGCCATTGCTCTCGGTGATCGTTCCCTGCTTCAACGAGCAGGACGTCATCCGCCACACCCATCAGCGGCTCGACGCGGCGCTGCGTGCGATCACCGCGGATTTCGAGATCATCTATGTCGATGACGGCAGCCGCGACGCCACCGGCGAGCTGCTTCACACGATTCAGGCCGCCAGCCCGGAAGTCCGGGTGCTGCGCCTGTCGCGCAATTTCGGCCACCAGATCGCGGTCAGCGCCGGTCTCGAATATGCACGCGGCGACGCGATCGTGCTGATCGACGCCGACCTCCAGGATCCGCCCGAGGTGATCGCCGAAATGGTCACGAAGTGGCGCGAGGGCTATCACGTCGTCTACGGCCAGCGGGTCGACCGTTCCGGCGAGAGCCGGTTCAAGCTGTGGACCGCACGCGCCTTCTACCGGCTGATCAACCGGCTTTCGGAAGTGCCGATCCCGCTCGACACCGGCGATTTCCGGCTGATGGACCGCAGCGTTGTCGACGCCTTGCTGAGGATGCGCGAGAAGCACCGGCTGCTGCGCGCGATGACCAGCTGGGTCGGCTTCCGGCAGGTCGCGCTTCCCTACAGCCGTGCCGAACGCTTCGCGGGTACCTCCAAATATCCGCTGCGCAAGATGCTGACCCTGGCGCTCGACGGGATCATTTCCTTCTCGGCGATTCCGCTCAAGATCGTCACCAGCGTCGGTCTGGCCTTTTCGGCGCTGTCGGTGATCGGCATCATCTACGCGGTGGCGCAACGCCTGCTCACCGACAATTGGGTCCCCGGCTGGACGTTGATCTTCATCACCGTCCTGCTGATCGGCGGGCTGCAGTTCATCTTCCTCGGCGTGATGGGCGAATATATCGGCCGCATCTACAGCGAGGCGAAGGATCGTCCTTTGTTCCTGGTGATGGAGGAACTCGGCTTCGATCAGGCGGCACGCAGCGGCCAGCTCCCCGGCCACCAGGCCAGGAGCGGTGAGCTGCCGCTGGCATCGGCAGCCTCTTCGTCGCGATAGCGCTGCCGGTGCCCCCTGTCCCGCAGAGTGCGCGCCGCGGCATCAAGCTCGTCCTCGGCCTCCTGATCAGCGCCTTGTTCCTCGCCGCGACCTTGCGCGCGGTTCCGCTTCGCCAGGTCGGGGAGACGCTCGCCGATGCTTCGCTCTCGTGGGTGCTGGTCGCGCTTGGCTTCGTCGGCCTGGCCTATCTGCTCAAGATCTACCGCTGGACGGTGATGCTGCGCAGCCTCGGCGCCGAGGTCCGCCTCGGGGAGGCGGCGGTTCCGTTCCTTGGCGGCGTCGCGTTCAACAACGTCCTTCCGTTCCGCGCCGGAGACGTCATCCGGGTGATCGCCTTCCAGCGCTTCACCGGCGTCCCTGCGTCCGGCCAGATCGGAACCTTGGCGCTCGAGCGGCTGATGGACTTGTTCGTGCTGCTGGCGCTGCTGTTCGCGACCGTCACCTTCTCGGAGGTGAGGCTGCTCGATGCCGGGCTCCTCGCCGGGCTTCAGCTCGCCGCCGCGGCGCTGGCCGTGGCGGTGCTGCTGTTCATCGCCGCGCCCCGCACGCTCCGGCTGGTCGTCACCTGGGCCGAACGCAATTGGCCGAAGCTGCACCGTTTCGGCGACGCGCTGCTGCGCCTCTCGGATGCGGTGGCGACGCTGTCGCGGCCGTCATTCCTGCTGCGCATCCTGGTGCTGAGCGTGGCGGCATGGCTCGCTGAGGGAGGAGTCTATTTTGCGGTCGGGCAGGCGCTGGGTGTCGTTACGACGCCGCAGGCGGCGCTGCTCGCGCTCAGCGTCGCGACGCTCGCGACCTTGATCCCGAGCGCGCCCGGCTATGTCGGCACCTTCCATTATTTTGCCGCACGCGTGGCCGTCGCCTCCGGCGGCAGCCAGGTCGGCGCCGCCGCTTTCGCGATCCTCGTCCACGGCCTGCTGTGGCTGTCGACAACGGCAGCGGGCTTCCTTGCGCTCGCAATTTCCGGAATGAGGGCGCAGCCGCTGGTCGCGGCGTCCGCCAACACGAACTCGGAGCCCGATCCCCAGTGAATGCCCAGACGCTTTCCCCATCCGGCGATCCGGCCCAATCCGGCGATCCGCCCCAATCCGGTGACCCGATCGTGATCGTCGGCGCCGGCTTCACCGGGCTCGCGGCGGCCTATGAGCTCGCCAAGGCCGGGCAAAGGGTCGTGGTGCTCGAAAAGGAGCCGGTGGTGGGCGGCCTCGCCAGCGGCTTCAAGGTCGGCGATTTCACGCTCGAGCGCTTCTACCACCATTGGTTCACCAACGACGTGCACGTGATGGACCTGATCGACGAGATCGGATGCTCGGATCAGGTCGTGTTCCGGCCGACGCGAACCGGCATGTATTATGCGAACACGATCTTCAGGCTGTCGACCCCGCTCGACCTGCTGCGCTTCAGCGCGTTGAGCTTTGTCGACCGCATTCGCCTCGGGCTGCTCGCGCTACGCGCACGGCGGATCCGGGACTGGAAGAAGATCGAGCATATGACGGCGCGCGACTGGCTGATCCAGCTCGCCGGCACCAAGGTGTTCAAGGTCGTCTGGGAGCCTCTGCTGACCGGCAAGTTCGGCCCTTATGCCGACAAGGTCGGCGCCGTGTGGTTCTGGAAAAAGCTCGCGCTGCGCGGCGGCAGCCGCGCCTCCGACGGGCGCGAGGTGCTGGCTTATTACAAGGGCGGCTTTTCCGAACTCGCCGAAGCGCTCAAGCGCAAGCTCGAGGCGATGGGCGTCGAGGTGCGGACCAACTCGGCGGTGACCGGCCTGACAATCGAGGACGGGGCGGTGGCCGCCGTGCGGACCGACGGCGACGCGATCCCCGCGCGCGCGGTGCTGCTGACCCAGGCCCTGCCGCTGATCGCCGACCTGCTCGAGGGCCATGCGCCGCCACCCTATGTCGCGAGCTTGCGGCGGATCGATTATCTCGCCAACATCTGCCTGGTGCTGGAGCTCGACCGCAGCCTCTCCGAAACCTATTGGCTCAACGTCAACGATCCGAGCTTTCCGTTCGTCGGCGTGATCGAGCATACCAATTTCGAGCCGCCCGAGAATTACGGCGGACGGCACATCGTCTTCCTTTCGAAATATCTGCCGGAGAGCGACACGCTGTACCGGATGAGCGATCCGGACGTGCTCGATTTCGCGATACCTCATCTTCAGCGCATGTTTCCCAACTTCGAGCGCGCGTGGGTGACCGGCTATCATGTCTGGCGCGCCCGCTTTTCGCAGCCGATCGCCGAACCCGGCTATTCAAGCCTGATCCCGCCGCAGCAGACTCCGCTCGCCAACGTCCAGGTCGCGACCATGGCGCAGATCTATCCCGAGGACAGGGGGACCAATTATGCGATCCGCGAAGGCCGGCGCGTCGCCAAGGAATTGATCGCGGACTCTGCGAAATTCCCGTCCGCGCCAGAACCGGCAAGCGCGGCGGGGAGTGCCGCGACGCGACCGTGATCAGTGGTTCAGCCGGGAAGGTCCGCGAATGAGGGACGGTCGTTGAAGCGGTTCGTGCCTGATGGACCCGCGACGAACGGGGGCCCGTCGCCCGGCGCGGCAAGCGCATACGGCGAACCTCGGTCGCGCTCGTTCGGGATGCTCCTGCTGATCGTCGTGCTCGCCGCGGCGGTCGCCTTTCGCCTCTATTTGCTCGCAGCCACCGATTTTCCGATCAACGACGGCGGCCTGTTCTTCGCTTTCGTCGAGGGCATCACGCGGACATTTCCCGCGCTCCCGGAAAGCGTGTCGTACAATGGGCTGACGATCCCCTTCGCTTACCCGCCGCTCGCCTTCTGGACCGGTGCCCTTCTGACCGAGCTCGGGCTCGCCCCGCTCGAAGTGGTTCGCGCGACGCCGATCGTGATGAACATCGTCTACATCATGTTGTTCGCGCTCCTCCTGCTGCGAAGCGGGCGATCGGCGCTGTTCACCGGCCTTGCCCTGCTGTTTCTCTGCACGATGCTGCGCTCGTTCGGGTGGCTCATCATGGGTGGGGGGCTTAGCCGCGGCCTGGGTGCGATCTTCCTCCTCCTGACCTTGTTCGCTGTTGGCATTCCAGGCCGCGAGCGCGGCCCGCCACTCCCCTCGTGGCGCCTTGCGCTGGCCGGCGCCTGCGTTGGCGGCGCGGTCCTTTCCCATTTCGAATGGGGCGTGGACGCCGCCGGCTGCGTCATTGTCAGCCGCGCGCTCGGCAGCCCGAGCGTGAAGGACTTCGTGCGCAGCAACCTCGTTGCCGGAAGCGTGGCGGCGATGGTGGTCGCGCCCTGGCTCCTCCTCGTCATCCAGGTCCACGGCCTGGCGCCGCTGCTTGCGGCCGGAGGATCAAGCTCGTGGGGCCTGCTCACTCCGATCGGGCATCTCATTTCCTTCCTGCTCTCGTCGCTCACCAACCCGCTCATCCTGATCGGCGGCGTGATCGCTCTGCGCCGCCGGGAATATTTCTGGCCGGCATTTTTCCTGCTCTGCCTGGTGCTGACACCGAGGCACGCCTTCACTCCGGCCACGCTCGCCCTGGCGGTCTTCTGCGCCCAGGCGATCATCAGCCTTTATGATCTGATGGCCCGCCGTGGCTCCTCGCCGAAGCGGGCTGCCGCGATTGCCGCCGTGGCGGCAGCGGCCGCGCTCTTGTTCCAATCCTATCGGGGCATCACCGTCGGCAGCGCCTCCTATCGGCCGCTTGACCGCGAGGTGCGGACGGCAATGGCCTGGGTCGCAGCCACCCACTCGCGTTCCGCATTCCTGGTCGTCACCGACCAGCCGTGGCCGCTGGACGCGAGCGCCGAATGGTTCCCGATACTCGCGCACGCCAGGAGCGTGAATACTGTCCAAGGGCGCGAATGGCTGCCGGACCGCGCCTTTGCGCGGTGGAACGAGATGGACTTGGCGTTGAAACAGAGCCGCTCCTGCGAGGAGGCCCTGGCCGTTCTGGCACGACACGAGCGCCCGCAATTCGTGTGGGCCGAAGCCAGGAAGGATTGTTTCGCGGCGCCCGCATTCCAGCCGGTCTATCGCAATGCGAAGGTCACGATCTTTCGGGTTGCTGCGGCGGCGCGGTCGATGCCGACGCCGGTCAGCGCGCGCCGAACCCAGTGAAGACGGTGCGGATCGTGCGGGCGACGATCAGCACGTCGACCCAGAACGAGAAATTCTTGATATAATAGAAATCGTAGTGGAGCTTCCAAAGCACGTCATCGACCTCCGCGACATGGCCTTGGCTGACCTGGGCCCAGCCGGTGATGCCGGGCCGGACGATGTGCCGATAGCGATAGAAGGGAAGTTCCTTCTCATACCATAAGGAGAGCGGCACCGCTTCCGGCCGCGGACCGATCCAGCTCATCTCGCCGCGGAGCACGTTGATGATCTGCGGCAGCTCGTCGATCCGGTAGCGGCGCAGAAATTTGCCGACCCGGGTGACGCGATGATCGTCGTCCTGGGTGACCGCTGAGAGCCGCGGATCGTGATCCGGCCCGGTTCGGTTGCGCATCGAGCGGAATTTGAACATCGTGAACGTCCTGCCGCGATAACCCATGCGCTGCTGGCGGAACAGCACCGCGCCCGATGAATCGGCGCGGATCGCGAGTGCGACGAGCAGCAGGAACGGTGCGAGCACCGGCAGGAGGATCGCCGCCGCGACCACGTCGACCACCCGTTTGACCTTGGCGTAGATGATCCCCGGGATCAGCGAGCCGAGATTGTTCTCGGACAGATGCTCGATCGCGACGCGGCCGGTGAGCGATTCCTGCATCTGCTTGACGTGCATGATCAAGGTGCCGGCCAAAGCGGAATCGGCGAGGAAGCGTTCCCATTCGTCGGGGATGTCGGCGCGCAGATCGGCAACGACGGCATCGAGACCGCGCGTGTCGGCATTAGCGTCGGACAAGGGGACCCACGTGACTTCGCGGACATCGCGCAGCGACCAGACGTCGCCGAACGGCACGACCCCGATCCGCAGGCGATGCTGCCGCTGGATCTGGAAATAGACGACATAATACCACAGGATCGAGAGCAGGAAGCTGGCGAGGAACTGGAGGCGGCTGTAGTCCAGGCGGAGGAAGAAGAAGATCGCCAGCACGATCGCGTAGGACGCCGCGAAGCTCGGCAGGATATGATAAGCGGCGCGCACGCCGGGCAAGCGCGAGAGACGTCTGAAGCTGACATAGCCGATGATCAGCGCAATCGTCGTGCCGACCACCGATATCTGCAGGCCGACGAGATCCTGCGGGCGCTGGGCGAGCTGGACCCGCACCACCCACGGCGCGATCACCGCCACGAGCAGCCCGACGCCGAGCTGCAAGCGCAAGCGGTTCCATAGCGACGAGCGCGCGGAGAGGAATTTACCGGATTCTAGCACGATAAGGCCGAACAGCTCAGGGCGGGGGCAGCACGAAAGCGCGCGTTTATCGGCAATTTCGGGCACAAGTCCAAGCAAATTACCCGGCGCGAGGCCGGTGCGAGGCGCGGACCCTGATCGCGTCAGGCTGAATCAGCCTGACGCGTGAATCAAGGTCGAACTATTTGAATAGAGCCTGCTTCACGCTCTCGGTGGAAGCGCGAAGCGCTTCCACCTCAAACGATCAGGCTCTAGTACGCAGAACGGTGCGCAGCGGCGTGCCGCCTCGAAAGGTTGATCTGCCGGGGTCGGTGAGGCAAGGCCGGGCCGTCTTTCCACAACAAGCGACGCTTCATGACGACCTTGGTGACCGGCGCCGCCGGCTTTATCGGCTTCCATGTCAGCCAAAGGCTGCTCGCGCGCGGCGAGCCGGTCATCGGCCTCGATAATTTCAACGATTATTACAGCGTGCAACTCAAGCGCGACCGGATCGCGAAGCTGGGCAAGGAGCATGGCAACGGCTTCCACATGGTCGAGGCGGATTTCGCCGACGAGGGCGTGATTCGGCAGGCCCTGGAGCGACTCGATTTCGACCGCATCGTCCACCTCGGCGCGCAGGCCGGCGTGCGCTACTCGATCGAAAACCCTTTTGCCTACGCGCGGTCCAACCTGCTCGGCCATCTCAACCTGCTCGAAATCGCGCGGGCGCGGCGTTCATCGCACCTCGTCTATGCCTCGTCCTCATCGGTCTATGGCGGCAACGAGACCTTGCCGTTCCGGGTCGAGGACAGGGTCGATCACCCGCTGTCGCTCTACGCCGCGACCAAGAAGTCGGACGAGCTGATGAGCGAGACCTACGCCCATCTCTACCGGCTTCCGCAGACCGGGCTGCGCTTCTTCACCGTCTATGGTCCGTGGGGACGGCCGGACATGGCGATGTGGCTGTTCGTCAAGGCCATCTATGCCGGCGAGCCGATCAACGTGTTCGGCGAGGGCAACATGCGGCGCGATTTCACCTATATCGACGACATCGTCACCGGCGTCGTGGCAGCGCTCGACAACCCGCCGCCCGACGACGGCGGCGCAAAGGCCGGCGGCAGCAAGGCACCGCACCGGCTGTACAATATCGGCAATCACAAGTCCGAGGAGCTCAGCCGGATGATCGAGCTGATCGAGGAGGCGTGCGGCCGCAAGGCGCAGAAGAGGCTGATGCCGATGCAGCCGGGGGACGTGCGCGAGACCTACGCCGACATCAGCGCGATCGAGCGCGACCTCGGCTTCGCGCCCGAGACCACGATCGACGTCGGCATTCCGCGGTTCGTGGACTGGTACCGCAGCTACCACGGCGTGTGATTTTTCGGCCCTCGCTCCGCTGAGAGAGGTCCGGCGCGGCGGGGCGCGCGGGATCAGTGGAGCCGGCGGTAGACGCTACAGCGTCCAGCGCTCGAATGTACCGCTGAGCTGGCGGCTGCCATAGAGGTTCTTGAGGTCGGCGAGCAGGCCGCCTTCGGCGATCATGCCGGTCACCTGCGCGTCGCCAAGTTCGCCGTAAGCGGCATGAGGCACGGCGACGAGGACGATGTCGTAACGCTGCGCGAGCGCATCCGCGGAGAGGGCGACGCCATATTCGTGCTCGGCTTGCGCGGGATCGGCCAGGGCATCGTGGACGGTGACCTCGTGGCCAAGCTCCTCGAGCCGCTCGATGACGTCGATCACCCGGCTGTTGCGCAGGTCAGGGACGTTTTCCTTGAAGGTCAGCCCCATCACCAGCACCGATCCGGGCCTGCCTCGGCGCGCGTGGAGCTGGTCGGCGACCCAGCGTCCCATCCGGTCGTTGATCGAGCGGCCGGCGAGGATGACATCCGGCTCCTGCCCGAGCTGCTGGGCGCGATAGCTCAGATAATAAGGGTCGACCCCGATGCAATGTCCGCCGACCAGCCCCGGCTGGAAGCGCAGGAAGTTCCATTTGGTGCCGGCAGCTTCGAGCACGTCCCAGATCGAAATGTCGAGCTTGGCGAAGATCTGGGTGATCTCGTTCATGAACGCGATGTTGATGTCGCGCTGGGCATTCTCGATCACCTTTGCCGCCTCGGCCGCCTTGATCGAGGCGGCGCGAAACACGCCGGCGCTGGTGACCGCGCCGTAAACCGCGGCCAGCCGCTCGGTCACGTCCGGGTTTTCGCCGGCGACGACCTTGACGATGCGATCGACCGTATGCTCGCGATCACCGGGATTGATGCGTTCGGGCGAATAGCCGAGGAAGAAATCGCGGCCCCGGGTGAGGCCCGAGACTTTCTCGATCAGCGGGCCGCATATCGTCTCGGTGACGCCGGGATAGACGGTGCTCTCGTAGACGATGACCGGGCGCCTGGCCGGATCGAGCAGGCGCGCGACGGTTTCGGTAGCCGCGACGACGGGGCCGAGATCGGGCTGGTTCGCCTCATCGACCGGTGTCGGCACCGTGACGATGTAGATGTCGGCGCCGCCGCACTGCGCGGGATCGTCGCTCAGCTTGAGCGAAGAGGCCGCGAGCAGCTCTGGTTCGACCTCGCGGGTGCGGTCCTTGCCCGCCCTGAGCTCGCCGATCCGCCCGGCGTCGATGTCGAACCCCGTCACGTCGAAGCTGCGCGCCAGTGCGACCGCCAGCGGCAGCCCGACATAGCCAAGGCCAATAACGACGATTCGGTCCTTGTCGAACAATGTCATCGAATCTCACGAGCGGGGAGGTTGCGCGGCGGGATGCCGCATGGCTGCCGACAGCCACCAAGGTTCCTATGTCAAGCGGGCTGCGCCGCGCAAGCCGGTGTTCACTCGACGATCGAGGCACCGCGTTTTTCGAGCCATCCCCGGTTCGCGCGCAACAGCGACTGAGCGTAGGCTTTCGGTTTTTTCATCAATTCCTTGGGTGTATCGGCTTTCATGCCCAGCACGGCCGCCACCTCCGCTATGAAATGCACGCAGTTGCGGCGGTTGAGGCTGTATGAAGGCTGTTCGAATTTCCGCCATTTGTCCACCGTGCCGAGCAGAATCGCATATTCCCGATCGCTGAGCACGAACGAGAAATGACGATCGCTCTTTTCAACGTAGGAGGGCGGCGCGACGAGGATCTCGCCGGCGACCGAGCCCATTAGGACGGCGGGGCTAAGCTTCTTGGCGGTAAAGCCGAAATTCGTGTCGACCGCCTCGCCGGTTGCATCGACCGTGCCCTGGAGCCGAATGAAAGCGTGCGGAAAGCTCGATCCAAAATCCTTCGTGTAGAAGGAGGCGAGCACCGCGGCGTGAGCCGGTGCGGAAGCGAGAAGGAAAAAGAGCGCCGCCAGCAGCAGTGAAACGCGCGCGCGAACCCCCCCGTCCATTCTCATGCCTGCACCGTTGATGCGTCCTCGGCGCCCTATGTCCGCAATCGTGCGGCGCTGTCCATGGCGCCAAAAAGCCACAGTGGCTGGACATATTTCGCGCCGGCGGCCGGCGCGTGAACTTTTGCACCTTGACCTCGTTCCGTTTCCGGTTTCTTAGCATCTTGGAAGCTAGTGCCGTCCATAAGGTTCGGAATAAGAGGCGAATTCGGTAGACATTCGAATCTGGCCGATTAGGATGGGGCCGAACCAAAGACTCAGTATTGAGTACGAAGGGAGAAGAAACGTGGTGTTTAAGGGAATAATTGCTGCCACTGCCTCCGTTGCCTTGATGGCAACGCCGGCGATGGCTGCCGCTTCAGCGTCGTCTCAGGCGGCGCAGGCCAGCATTCAGGCTGAAACCGTCGAGGGCATGCAGCTTGAAGGCGGCAACATGATCGTCGTCATCTTGGCGCTGATCGCTGCCGGGCTCGGCCTCTGGGTATTGCTCGACGACGGCAGCGACAAACCGGTCAGCCCGTAATTAAGCGCCCGTAGGGGAACGGAATTTGGCCGGGTGTGGATTCCACATCCGGCCGTTTCCGGTTGTGCCCTGTATAACGTGCGTTTAGCGATTTCCGTCCTGCTCGACGTACGAAAAACCTGCTCACATGCCCGCAAGCCTTTCCGGCCGGATCTCGTCGGCTGGCGCTTGCATGCGCCAAGCTGGGGATTGGCAGGGCGGCGACAAGAGCCACCTCCCAAGAATAGCCCGCCGATGAGCCTCCCGGCTGCAATTCGGCACGCAGCCTTGATCATGCTCGCGGCCTCCACATGGGGGTCCGCGAGGGCCGCGCCGCCTGCACTGGCACCGGCACCGGCCCCAGCGATCGCCCCCGCCACGACGCTGCGCGAGGCAGACCTCAGAATCGCGACTGTCGCCTATCGGCTCGGCTCAGGCGGTGCACGTTTCTGCTCCGATCGCTTTCCGCTCACCGGGCTGCTCCTTCACCATCTTCCCGAATATGACGAAGACGGCCGCCGCGCCCAGATCGCGCTTCACGCGCTGGACCGCGGCCCGGGCGTGCTTGCGACGGTCGCCGACAGTCCCGCCGCCCGCTCCGGGCTGCTCGCGGGCGACGTGCTGCTCGCGGTCAACGGGGAAAGCTTTGCCGATCCTCGCGCGATGGCCGCGGCGAGGGACGGCAAGAAAAGGCGCCGGATGATCGAGGCAAGCGAGGCTCAGCTCGAAGCTCAGCTTCGCCGCGGGCCGGCGAGGCTGCGCGTGCTGCGCGTGGGACAGGAGCATCAGGTGACACTGATCCCGGCGGCCGGTTGCCCGGTGCGGGTCCGGCTCGCCCGCTCGACGCAGTTCAACGCCTTTGCGAACGGCGCTTACGTCATTCCAACCACCCGCCTGCTCGATTTCGTGCAAAGCGACGACGAATTGGCGATCATCCTCGGCCACGAGCTCTCGCACAACTTCCTCGGCCACAAGCGCAGGCTCGAGGACGAGGGGGTTTCAGGCGGCTTGCTGCGCAGCCTCGGCAAGGGCGCGTCGCGAATCAAGGCGACCGAGGAGGAAGCCGACCGGCTTGGGCTCAAGCTCGCCTGGGCAGCCGGCTATGACATCACCGCAGCCGTCCCGTTCTGGCGGCGCTTCTACGCCGCGCAGGGCATCCAGCTGCAGTTGTTCCGCACCCATCCCGGCCTGAAGGCGCGCCAGCGTTTCGTCGAGGAAGCGGTTGCCGAACTCACTCGGCAGCCCCCGGCGCCCGCCGCTCCCGCGGATGAGCTGAACGGCGCGATGGAGGAGGCGCGGTGAAAACGTGGCGTCTGACACCGCATCGCTGTTTGCGAGAAGCCAGCACCGACCTTCTCTAGACTCAATCCCGGTTTAATTGAACCGGGGCTGCGTCAAGTTATCTTTTGTTTTCCGTGATTTCCGAGTCGTCAGGTGCTTCCACCTGACTTGAAATCACTTTAGAGCGGAATGCGCGATATCTGGATCACGCATCCCGCCTCTAATCGTTTGTTACCGCATCGTTTCTGCGCAAAACCGGTTCCCACTTTTGCGCACGATGCTCTAAACCCGCTCGGCGCTCGACACTGCATCGCTCGCCCGCAGCGCCGCGAGAATCCGCATCAGATGCTGGACGTCGTGCACCTCGATATCGAGGTGAAAGGTGTGGAAGCTGCCGTCGCGGCTGGTCTGGTCGAGGCTCACGATATTGGCGCCGTGGCTGCCCATCACCCCCGCGATGCGGGCGAGTGAGCCCGGCTCGTGCTTGATCACCACGCACAGCCGCGCGGTTCCGCCGTCCGACTCGTCGCCCCAGGCGAGGTCGACCCAGTCGGCGTCGACCCCGTCCGCGAGCCGCTCGCAGCCGATCGTGTGGACCTCGATGCCGGTGCCCTCGCGGCGCAGGCCCACGATCCGATCCCCGGGGATGGGATGGCAGCATTCGGCGAGGTCGAACGCCACGCCCGGCGTAAGCCCCTTGATCGAGATCGCCTGTCGTTGGGGAAGAGCCTTGACGCCGTCCTTGCCGGTCGAGCCGGGCAGCAGCGCCTCCATCACGGCGACATCGTCGACCCGCTTCAGCGCGATCGCTTCCATCAGCGCGTCGTCGTCGTGGAGGTTGAGCCGCTTGAGCGCTTCGGCCATCGCTTCCCAGCCGAGCGCGTTGGGCAGGCGCTGGACGATCTCGTCGAAGATCTTGCGGCCGAGCGCCACCGTCTCCTCGCGCTCCTTCGATTTGACGAAGCGGCGGATCTTGGCGCGCGCCTTGCCGGTGACGACGAAGCTCAGCCAGGCCGGCTGCGGGTGCTGCGCCTTGGAGACGAGGATCTCGACCTGGTCGCCATTCTCGAGAGGCGTGCGCAGCGGCATCACGCGGCCGTTGATCTTCGCGCCGACGGTCTGATCGCCAAGATCGGTGTGCACGGCATAAGCGAAATCGACCGGGGTCGCGCCCTTGGGTAGCTGGATCAGCTCGCCCTTGGGGGTGAAAGCGAAGATCCGGTCCTGGTACATTGCCATCCGGGTGTGCTCGAGCAGCTCCTCGGCGCTGCCGGCGTGGTCGAGGATCTCGATCAGGTCGGTGATCCACGGATGCTGGGCGGTGGCGGCGACCTCGCCCTCCTTATAGGCCCAATGGGCGGCGAGGCCGTGCTCGGCGCGGGCATGCATCTCGCGCGTGCGGATCTGAATCTCGATCCGCACCTGCTCGTCGTGGATGATCGAGGTGTGGAGCGACTGATAGCCGTTGCGCTTCGGCGTCGAGATGAAATCCTTGAAGCGGCCTGGGACCATCGGCCAGCGTTGGTGGATGAGCCCGAGCGTGCGGTAGCAATCGTCGACGCTGTCGACGACCGCGCGGAACGCCATGATGTCCGACAATTGCTCGAAGCTGACGTGCCGCTCGGCCATCTTGCGCCAGATCGAATACGGATGCTTCTCGCGGCCCTGGACCTGAGCGTCGACGCCGTTCGCCTCGAGATGGGCCTTGAGGCCCTTGCCGATCCGCTCGATCAGATCCTCGCCGCCGCTGTGGAGCTGCTCGAGCCGGCGTGAGATCGACGCATAAGCGTCGGGCTCCAGCTCGCGGAACGCCAGGGTCTGCATCTCGGTCATGAACTCGTACATGCCGATCCGCTCGGCAAGCGGCGCGTAGATATCCATCGTCTCGCGCGCGATGCGGCGGCGCTTTTCCTCCGAGCGGATAAAATGGAGCGTGCGCATATTGTGCAGCCGGTCGGCGAGCTTGACGAGCAGCACCCGGATGTCGCCGGACATGGCGAGCAGGAACTTGCGAAGATTCTCCGCTGCCCTCTGATTCTCGCTTTCAGCCTCGATCTTCGAAAGCTTGGTCACGCCGTCGACCAACCGGGCAACATTCTTGCCGAACAGCCGCTCGATCTCCTCCGGGGTGGCCACGGTATCCTCGATCGTGTCGTGCAGGATCGCGGTCGCGATCGTCTCGTCGTCGAGATGGAGGTCGGTGAGGATGCCGGCGACCTCGATGGGATGACTGTAATAGGGATCGCCCGAGGCGCGCTTCTGGCTGCCGTGCGCCTTCATCGAGAACACATAGGCGCGGTTGATCATCGCCTCGTCCGCATCCGGATCGTAGGCCTTCACCTTGTCGAGAAGCTCATATTGCCGCAGCATGTTATCAACATGGGGTGCGGCAGCGCCACGTTGCAACGCAAAAAGGCGCCAGGAGCCGCGCGGCCGCGCATTTTCCCCGCCCGAGCCGTCGCATTGTGCTGCGATGCGGCCGTCTTGCCGCGCCGCTGTCGGCACCAAAATGCTGAAGTCGATTACTTTCCGCCGAAAATGGGGTAGATTTGCGCGGCATGGCGAAGGAATGTCAGAAAGCCTGGTTGACCGAGTGCGCGCTTCCAGCCGCACTCGAAGCCGTCGGCGAGCGCTGGTCGTTCCTGATCCTGCGCGGTGTCTTCCACGGTCTTCACCATTTCGAGGAATTCCAGGCGACGCTCGGCATCGCCCGCAACATCCTCTCGAACCGGTTGGCGCGGCTGGTCGAACATGGTGTGCTCGAGCGGCAGCCCGACCCCTATGACCGGCGCAAGATCGCCTATCACTTGACCGAGAAGGGGCGCGAGCTGCTGCCGGTGCTGGTCGCGCTCCGGCAATGGGGCGAGCGCTGGGTTTCGGGCGTGCCGAGCAACCCGGTGCTGGTGGACAAGAAGAGCGGCCGCCCGGTCGCGCGCATGGCTGTGTCGACCTGCGACGGCCGGCCTCTGTCGCTCACCGAGCTCGGCTGGCTCGACCGCTCGCAGATTGCGGCGCCGGATGCGGCCCCGGCTGGTGGGAGCGCCATCGAGCAGACGCCGACGCGCCGTATCGGCTCGCGCTAGATCACGGTGGTATCGGCTGAATCAGCCTGAAGCGTGACTCAAGATCTCGATTATTTGAATAGAGCCTGTTTCACGCTTTGGTGGAGGCGCGAAGCGCTTCCACCTCAACGATCAGGCTTTAGTCGTAATCGCCGGCGAGATTGGTGTTGCGCGGCGGCGCTGCCGCGGTCAGGCGCAGTGCTTCGGCCGAGGCGCTCAGCGAGCCGACCTCGTCGGGGGCGTCGTCGTCGTCGACCTGAACCTTCTGGAGATTGGAGATCGATGCTTCCTCGAGGTGCTTCGGCTTGACGGTTTCCTCGGCGATCTCGCGCAGCGCGACCACCGGATTCTTGTCGCGGTCGCGGTCGATGGTCAGCTCGGCGCCGCCCGAGATCTGGCGCGCGCGTTGCGCGGCGAGAAGGACCAGGTCGAAACGGTTCGGAATCTTGTCGACGCAATCTTCGACGGTAACGCGCGCCATGAGAGCAGCTCCGCTGACAATAGGGCTGATGGGGAAGCGGCGCCGCTAGCAGCCGAGCTGAGAAATGTCAATGTTCTCGCGCCTTGCGCACCGCTGTCGCGGGCTCCAAATGGGAGGCCATGGCCGACGCACGACCCGCGCATCCGACGCCGCCCGCCCTCGAGGTCGAAGGCAATAGGCTGACCGTGCTCAGCGGCGGCGAAGACCGGCTTGCGGCGCTGCTCGGCCTGATCGCCGGCGCGCGCGAGCAGCTGCGCATCCTTTACTATATCTTCGAGGATGACGCGTCCGGCCGCGCTGTTCGCGATGCCTTGCTCGAGGCCTGCGGCCGCGGCGTCCAGGTCTCGATTCTCGTCGACGGCTTCGGGAGCGATGCCGCCAGCGATGCCTTGTTCCAGCCGCTGATCGACGCCGGCTGCCGCTTCTGCCGCTTCGCGCCGCGCTGGGGCCGGCGCTACTTGCTGCGCAACCATCAAAAGCTCGCGCTCGCGGACCAGGACAATGTTCTGGTCGGCGGCTTCAACGTCTCCGATGAATATTTCGCGAGCCCCGAAAGCGGCGCCTGGCGCGACCTTGGGCTTTGCGTCAGCGGGCCTGGTGTCGCGTGCCTTGCCGCTTATTTCGACGATTTGTTCGCCTGGACATCGCGGAACGGCCGAATCCGCGAGCTGCGGCGGATGCTGACCCGGCACAGCGGCGATTCCGGCCCGCTGCGCTGGCTTTTCGGCGGTCCCACACGGCGGCTCAATCCCTGGGCGCGGGCGCTGAAGAACGATATGCTGCGTGCACGCTCGCTCGACATGATTGCCGCCTATTTCGCACCAAGCCGGGCGATGCTGCGCCGCATCACCGGCATCGCCAGGCGCGGCCGGTCGCGGGTCGTGACCGCCTCGAAGTCCGACAATGGCGCGACGGTCGGTGCGGCGCGCCACACCTATAACCGGCTGCTCCGGCGCGGCGTGGAAGTCTATGAATATCAGCGCACCAAGCTCCACACCAAGCTGATCGTCGTCGATGACGTCGTCCATATCGGCTCGGCGAATTTCGACATGCGCAGCCTCTATCTCAATCTCGAGATGATGCTGCGCGTTGAGGATCCTGCCTTTGCGGCGAGGATGCGCGCCTATGTCGATGGGGAGATCGAGGACAGCCGGCGGATCACGACCGCGCTGCACCGGCGGCAGAGGAGCCTGTTCAACCGCCTCAAATGGGGACTCTGCTACTTCATCGTGGCGACGATGGACTATAATGTGTCGCGGCGGCTCAACTTCGGGGTCGATGGGAGCTGACGATCCACCCCCGGACGAGAGGGGCCCGAGCGAGGGAAGCCCTCAGCATTCCTTCCAGGCCCAGAACAAGGTAGCGGGCGGGATGTTGATCCACTCGAAGCCCTTGTCGATGCGATCGAAGTGCGGCGCGATGAACTCGCGCACCTTGGGCGAGAATTGATAGACCAGGAACGCGCCGCCGGGACGCAGCGCCGCAGCCGTCTCGGCCGCGATCTTCGGCCCGACCCCGGGCGGCAAGGTCGAGAAGGGTAGGCCCGACACGACATAGTCCGCCGATTCGAAGCCGCAGTCCGCCATGATGCTGCGCACGTCGGCGGCCGATCCGGTGACCGCCCGCAGCCGGTTGTCGGTGAACTTGCGGTCGAGATAATGGGTGAAGTCGTCGTTGGTGTCGATTGCGAGCAAAGTCGCGTCGGGCGCGATGCGATCGAGGATGTGCTGGGTGAAGGTGCCGACGCCGGGGCCGTATTCGACGAACAATTTGCACTTCTGCCAATCGACGGGAGCGAGCATCTTTTCGATCAGCACCTTCGACGAGGGGATGACCGATCCGACCATCACCGGGTGCTTCACGAAGCCGCGCAGGAACTGCCAGAGCGGGCCGCCGCCGGCGGTTCGGGCGAAACGGCGTTCGCGTTGGATATTCTCTGCGGATAAGGTCATTCTAGGCCCCGTGGCTGGTAAGCGGCTTCGTGCGTTCGCAAATCAACGCGGCAATGGCAAGGGTGAGGCGAGCCGCAACGGCGACAATCGACGTTTCGCGACAGGCCGCTTGTTTTGCGGGATGGTGGACGGATGAACATCGAAAAGGGCAGCATCGCCGTCATCTTCGTCTCGCGGCGCACCGGCGCCGATGCCGAAGGCTATGCGCGCGCCGCCGCCGAGATGGAGGCGGCGGTGGCCAGCGCGCCGGGTTATCTCGGCCACGACAGCGTCAGCAGCGCCGAGGGCGGCGGCATCACGGTCAGCTATTGGCGCGACGAGGCGTCGGTCGCGCAGTGGCGCGCGCACACGAGGCACAGCGAGGTGCGGCAGGCGGGACGCGATCATTGGTACCATCACTACCGGCTGGTTGTCGCCAGCGTGCTGCGCAGCGATGAATGGCATGGCTGAAATCGGCACCGCGGCGGCGTTCAGCCCTTCGGCCCGCGCGGCGTGAGCATGCCCGGGGTGATGAAGCCGATGCCCCCCGATCCGAACGCCTCCTGCTTGAGCCGGCCTTCGATTTCCGAATAATCGCGCTCCATCTCCTCGGTGACGGAGGCGCGGGTCTCGCCGAGCGCGCGTTCGAAATGGGCCATCGTGACCTCCTGCGCATCCATCGAATCGCGGAGCGCGAACAGTCCGGCGCGGCGCACCAGATCCTCGAGATCGGCACCGGTGAAGCGGTCGGTCCGCTCGGCAATGCGATCGAGATCGACATCCTCGGCGAGCGGCATGCGCTCGACGTGGATCGCGAGGATACGCCGCCGGCCCGCCGCGTCCGGCACCGGAACATAGATGAGCTCGTCGAACCGCCCCGGCCGCAGCAACGCCGGGTCGATCAGATTGGGGCGGTTGGTCGCGCCGATCACCACCACCGACTGCAGCTCCTCGAGGCCGTCCATCTCGGCCAGGATCGTGTTGACCACACGCTCGGTCACTTGCGGCTCGCCCAGGCCGCCGCCGCGCGCCGGAACCAGGCTGTCGAGCTCGTCGATGAAGATCACGGTCGGTGCCACCTGGCGCGCGCGCGCGAATAGCCGGGCGATCTGCTGCTCCGACTCGCCGTACCATTTCGAGAGCAGGTCCGAGGATTTGGTCGCGATGAAATTGGCCTGCGCCTCGCGGGCGGTTGCCTTGGCGAGCAGGGTCTTGCCGGTGCCCGGCGGGCCGTAGAGCAGGAAGCCCTTCGCCGGCCGGATCCCCAATCGGCGGAACGCCTCGGGGTCCTTGAGCGGCAGCTCGACGCCTTCGCGCAGCCGCTCGCGGGCGTCGTCGAGGCCGCCGATATCCTCCCAGCGTACGTTCGGCACCTGCACCATGACTTCGCGCATCGCCGACGGCTGGACCCGCTTGAGCGCCTGCTCGAAATCGTTGCGCGTGACCGACAGGCTGTCGAGCACCTCGGGCGGGATCGTCCCTTCCTCGAGGTTGATCCGGGGCATGATGCGCCGCACCGCTTCGATCGCCGCCTCGCGAGTCAGCGCGGCGATGTCGGCGCCGACGAAGCCATAGGTCTGGCGGGCGAGCTCCTGCAGATCGACCTCGCTGTCGAGCGGCATGCCGCGCGTGTGGATGCCGAGGATCTCGCGCCGTCCGGTTTCGTCCGGAACGCCAACGACGATCTCCCGGTCGAAGCGCCCGGGGCGACGAAGCGCCTCGTCGAGCGCCTCCGGCCGGTTGGTCGCGGCGATCACGACGACGTTCTGGCGGGGCTCGAGCCCGTCGAGCAAGGTCAGCAATTGCGCGACCAATCTCTTTTCGGCCTCGCCGCTCACCTGGTCGCGCTTCGGCGCGATCGAATCGATCTCGTCGATGAACAGGATCGAAGGGCCGGACTTGGCGGCCTCCTCGAACACTTGGCGCAGCCGTTTCTCGCTCTCGCCATAAGCTGAGCCCATGATCTCGGGTCCGGCGATGTGGAAGAAGGTCGCGTCGCTTTCATTGGCGACCGCGCGCGCCAGCCGCGTCTTGCCCGTGCCCGGGGGGCCGTGGAGCAGAACGCCCTTGGGCGGATCGACGCCGAGCCGCTCGAAGATCTCCGGGTAGCGCAACGGCAGCTCGACCATCTCGCGCAGCTGGTCGATGGTCGAGCCGAGGCCGCCGAGATCGTCGTACGTGACGTCGGCGCGGCGGGCATCTTTCGCTTCGGTATATTCGGGACGAAGCTCGACCTCGGTGTTGCGATCGATGTGGACGATGCCCTTCGGCATCGTCGAGACCACCGCGAGCCGGATCTCCTGCAGCGCGTAGGCCGGGGCATAGAGCATCTTGCGCAGCTCGGGAGGAATGTCGGAGCGGTCGACCTGCTGCTGGCCGGTGGTCGAGACGATGTCGCCCGCGGTCACCGGCTTCATGTCGAAGCTGCGCTTGAGCGCATTGGCGGAACCCTGGAGCCGCAGATTCTTCTGCGCCGGCGCGAACACGACCCGCTGGGCGGGCTTCGATTCGGCCTTGCCGATCGCGACGTAATCGCCCGAGCCGATCTCGGCGTTGGCGCGCTGAAGGCCGTCGAGGCGGATGATGTCGAGGCCCTCGTCCTCGGGATAGGACAAGACCGCGCGCGCCGGCGTCGATCTCTTGCCGATGATCTCGATGACGTCGCCTTCGCTGAGACCCATCTCGTTCATCAGCGCCCGCGGCAGCCGTGCAAGCCCGCGGCCGCTGTCCTCCGGACGCATCGTCGCCACCTGCAACCGCTTGGGCTTTTGTTCAACGTCCGCCATAGGATCTCCCAACTGTCCCCGGAGGGTAGATAAGAAAGCAGAACGGCGGTTACAGGCCAGGGGTCCAAAAAAAGCAAATCGAGAGGCTGCGCCGCCGGACGGCAGGCAAAAAAAAGGGCCGGTCCCGAAGGGCCGACCCTGAAAGTTGTTAGGAGAGGATGCCTGAAAGGCGACACCTTATTCGCACTTGCAACATAATTGTGCAAGTGCGAAGAGAGACGGTATGGTTGCAAAGTTTGCATCTGCCCTCTCTCGGGCATATGCTTTCATGGAACCAAGGTGCCGTTCGTGCACTGCAAAAAAATGATAAGAGTGACCGATGCGTAGATTACCCCCGCTGACGGCGATCGAGGCGTTCGTGCAAGTCGCCCGCCAAGGGTCGATAAAGGCCGCCGCCGAAGCGCTGGCATTGTCGTCGCCCGCTTTGACGCGGCGGATCCAGGCGCTCGAGCGCTTCGTCGGCCGGCCTTTGTTCGAGCGTCGCCACCAGGCCATTGCCCTCAATCCGGACGGCGAGCGGCTGCTGGCCGAGATCGGCCCCTCGCTCGACGCTCTCGCCTTGGCGATGGAGCGCGCGACCGGCGAAGCCGCGCTGATCCGGCTCCGCCTCGCTGTGCTGCCGTTGTTCGCGTCGCAGCGGCTGATGCCGCACCTCGGCGAGCTGCGCGCGCTCCATCCCGAGCTGCACATCGACATCGACACCGGCGCGCACAGCCTGGCGCGGCTCGACGAGGGGCTCGACGCGGTGATCGTTCTCGCCACCGACATCGACCCGACCCTTTATTCGCGCCGGATCGACAGCAACAAGATCCTCGCGATCGGCGCCCGCGACCTGCAGGACGGGGCGGCGCGGATGACCGATCCGGCCCAGCTTGCCGACGCGACCGTATTGCTGCACCGCGACATGGCCGAGACGTTCGACTATTGGCGTGAGGCGATCGGAATGAGCGACCTCCAGCCCGCTGCGATCGACCTGTTCGATTCGGGCCAGCTGATCCTCGACGCCGCCGCGCAGGGTCTCGGCGTCGCGTTCATGCACGAAAGCCACCTCACCGATGCGCACGACGAACGGCTGGTCCAGCTGTTCGATGTCGCGGTCGAGAGTCCCTACAGCTATTGGTTCGCCTGTCGGCGCTCGGCGCTCACGCGCCGCCCGGTGCGCCTTTTCCACGATTGGCTGTTCGACAAGCTGCTCGTCGACCCGCCGGCAGCGGTCGAGCCGGTCCGCGCCGGCGTCTGAAACCCTTCCCGAGAGGGCCGTACCAGCGCTGGCGCGGCCGTCGGGACCTCTCGCCGCGGGTGCAGGTCAGGCGCGCAGGCTGGCCTTGACGATCTTGCCGGGCTTCTGGGGCGGCTCGCCCTTGGGCAGCGCATCGACATGCTCCATGCCTTCGACGACCTGACCCCAGACGGTATATTGGCCGTCGAGAAAACGGGCGTCGTCGAAGCACAGGAAGAACTGGCTGTTGGCGCTGTTGGGGTTCTGCGCGCGCGCCATCGACGCGGTTCCGCGAACGTGCGGCTCGCGGCTGAACTCCGCCTTCAGATCGGGCTTCTTCGAGCCGCCGGTGCCGGTGCCGGTCGGATCGCCGCCCTGCGCCATGAAGCCGGGGATGACGCGGTGGAAGACGACACCGTCATAAAAGCCCTCCTCGACCAGTTCCTTGATGCGGTCGACGTGGCCGGGCGCGAG
This sequence comes from Sphingomonas sp., assembly GCF_036677245.1. Lineage (GTDB taxonomy): Bacteria > Pseudomonadota > Alphaproteobacteria > Sphingomonadales > Sphingomonadaceae > Allosphingosinicella. The sequence continues at coordinate 37,935 of NZ_JAKFCG010000011.1, read as the reverse complement.
ATCGGGCCGCAGGCGGATGACGACGTCGCCGCCGCTGTCGAGATTGAGAACGAGGGTGTTGAGTTCGTCGGCCATGCAAAGTCTCCTGTTGCTCGGCAGCGACTTAAGCGGGGAGGGCCGACTGCGCCACCCCCGCAGCCGGAGAAATGTCGACAGGCGCGGCGACTTTTCTATAGGAGGACCGGAAATCCTGGTCTGGTCGGTGCGAGCCGCGGCCGGGGTTGGTTCACTGACGCTGCCGGCGCAAATTGGAGAGGGCGATGAGCGAGAGCGATTCCGAAGCGCCCGACAGCGAACGCGACCGTCACGCGGACGGCGAAGCGCAGGGCACCGGCTCTCCCTACGGCCAGGCAAAAACCGGCGACGATCGGCTCGACGAGGACGATCGGCTGAAGCCCGAATTCGTCCGCGCGGTGGTCGAGAAGGTCGAAGCGGGGGACAATGAAGCCGCGCGCGCCTTGGTCGCGCCGCTCCACCCGGCGGACATCGCCGACCTGTTCGAGCTGGTCGACCGCGACGAGCGGCGCGCGCTGGCCGCCTCGCTCGCCGAGCTGCTCGACGCCGACGTCATCGCGGAGATGAACGACTGGGTCCGCGAGGAGCTGATCGACACGCTCGAGCCGCACCAGGTCGCCGACATCGCCGGCCGGTTGGAGACCGACGACGCCGTCGCGATCATCGAGGACATGGAGGAGGACGATCAGCGCGCGGTGCTGCGCGCGCTCGACCCCGACGACCGCGCGGCGATCGAGCAGGCGCTGACCTATCCCGAGGAATCGGCCGGCCGCCTGATGCAGCGCGACCTGATCGCGGTGCCCGAGCATTGGACGATCGGCCAGGTGATCGACTATCTCCGCGCCGGCAAGGAGCTGGCGACCGATTTCTGGGAAATCTACGTCGTCGATCCGCAGCATCGTCCGGTCGGCACCTGCATGCTCTCGTGGGTGCTGCGCACGCAGCGCAAGGTCCCGGTCGCCGACGTGATGAAGCGCGAGCAGACGTTGATCCCGGTCGACATGGACCAGGAGGAGGTCGCGCTCCGCTTCCAGAAATATGCCTTGATCTCGGCCGCGGTCGTCGATCAGTCCGGCCGCCTGGTCGGGATGATCACGGTCGACGACATCGTCCACATCATCCAGGAGGAAGCCGGCGAAGACGTGCTGCTGCTCTCGGGCGCGGGCGAGGGCGACATCAACGAGCCGGTCGCGGACAGCTACAAGAGCCGGGTTCGCTGGCTGATCGCCAATCTGCTCACCGCCTTGGTCGCCTCCTCGATCATCCGCATGTTCGAAGGCAGCATCGCCCGTATGGCGGTGCTCGCGGTGCTGATGCCGATCGTCGCCGGCGTCGGCGGCAATGCCGGAACCCAGACCTTGGCGGTGACGGTGCGCGCGCTGGCGACCAACCAGCTCACCAAGTCGAACACGATGCGCGCGATCGGCCGCGAGATCCGGGTTGCCCTGCTCAACGGCATCACGATCGCGGTGCTGATCGGCGTCGCGGTCTCGCTGGTTCTGCAGAGCCCGCCGCTCGGCGCCGTGATCGCGGCGGCGATGCTCGCCAACATCGTCATCGCCGGCCTCGCCGGCGTGCTCGTGCCGCTGGCGATCGAGCGCGCCAAGGCCGATCCGGCGGTCGCGTCATCGGTGTTCGTGACGATGGTGACCGATTCGATGGGCTTCCTGGTCTTCCTCGGGCTCGCGAGCGCGACCGGGATCGTTCCCTAGAGCGGAATGCGCGATATCTGGATCACGCATCCCGCTCTAATCGTTTGTTACCGCATCGTTTTCTGCGCAAAACCGGTTCCCACTTTTGCGCACGATGCTTCAGAAACGCCATCGCCGGCGCAATCACGGTCTTGCTGACTCGTGCCCGGGTGCGGCATTGACGACGCATGTCCCTCCCCGTCAGCCGCATTCATCTGAGCAAGGTCGCGGTCGGCTGCGCCAGTTATGAGGCGCTGCGGCAGCGCATCGCATCCCGCGCCGGCGACGGCATCGTGGCGATCACGACGCGCTTCCGGCCCAAGCGTGCCGATGAGTTGGTCGGCGGGTCGATCTACTGGATCGTCAAGCACCGCATCATCGCGCGCCAGACGATCCTCGGCTTTGCCGACGGCGAGGACCGCAGGACATTGATCAGGCTCGATGCGAGGCTGGTGCCGGTCAGGGCCTATCCCAAGCGCGCCCACCAGGGTTGGCGCTATCTCGATGCCGCCGACGTGCCGCAGGATTTCGACAGCGGCGATGCGGATCTCGGGGCGCTTCCGCCTGCGTTGGTCGGGGAGCTGTCGGCGCTGGCGCTGATCTGAGCCGATCCGCCTGTTGGAGCATAAAGCGAAAGGTGGGTACCGGATTTTCGCAACAAGCAATGCGGCATCAAGCCCTATCGCCCGCACTTCACCTGGCCGGCGCCGACCGCCTTGACCGTGCAGGCCGGGGTGCCGAGGATTTCAACGTCGCCCGAGCCGGTGGCGGTGATCTTCGCGGCGCGGGTCACCCGAAGCGTGATCACTCCGGCGGTGTCGGCGGCGATTTGCGCATCATCGACCGTGAGGCCCTCCGCCTCGACGCTGCCGGCGCCGTGGATTTCGGCGCGCAGTGTTTTGGCACTGCCGCCGAGCCGGATCGTGCCGGCGCCCATCTGGGTCAGAAGCAACGTATCGGCCTGGACCCGCGCGACATTGAGCCGGCCGCTGCCGGCGACGATCAGATCGAGGCGCATCGCCTTGGCACTGTCGATGTCCAGCAGGCCGGCACCGTCGACGCTCGCGGCACGCAGATCCTGGGTGGTCAGGACGATGGTCAGCGATCCGTTCTGCTCGCCGGGATAGCCGCCCCAGGCGGATTGGTTTGGCCGGACCCGCAGGGTGCGCCCCTGGACGTCGATCGAAACGCGGTCGAGCGCGCCGCGCGGGCCGCTGGCGATCGCCGAAGCCGAGCGTCCGGTGCCGAGGCGGACCTGATAGGCGCCGCTGATCTGGACCCGGTCGAAATCCGTGACGGTGAAGCGCCGCTCGGCGGCGCCGGCTGAAGCGGGGAGGGCGGCGAAGGCGGCGGCGAGGGCGAGCAGGTTCCTGTGCATCAGCGCCTTATGGTGCGATATGGTTAACGACCAATCACCGGACGGGCGGGGCGGAAGATGTTCCGGTCCTTTAGGACAAAAAAAGGCGGCCCGCATCGGGGCCGCCTTCTTCGTCGGGAACAGGCGCTTGGCCTATTTCTCCTGGACCTTGTCCTTGTTGTAGACCGCCGCCGCGACATTGAGGATGTCGAGGATCTTGTCGAGCGCCTTGGGCTCGTCGACCTGCTCCATCGCCGCAAGCTCGCGCGCGAGGCGGCTCGAAGCGGCCTCGAAGATCTGCCGCTCGGAATAGCTCTGCTCGGGCTGGTCGTCGGCGCGGAACAAGTCGCGGGTCACCTCGGCGATCGAGACGAGGTCGCCGGAATTGATCTTGGCTTCATATTCCTGCGCGCGGCGCGACCACATTGTGCGTTTGACCTTGGGCTTGCCCTTGAGCGTTGCGAGCGCTTCCTGCATCGTCTTGTCGGACGACAATTTGCGCATCCCGACGCTCTCCGCCTTGTTGGTCGGCACGCGGAGCGTCATTTTCTCCTTTTCGAAGCGCAGCACATACAGTTCGAGCTGCATGCCCGCGATGTCGGTGCTCTGCAGTTCGATGACACGCCCAACCCCGTGCTTGGGGTAAACCACGTAATCGCCAACGTCGAAGCTCAACGCCTTCGCTGCCATTTATTAGACCTTCCCATGGAAACAGCCGCAAACCGCATGATATGCCGCATCCGTCCCTGACCGATGCAGTTCAAAACCGGGTTTTGCAGCGATTCTAGATCGCCAAAATGCGGACGCAAACGCCCGCTCGGTGGCGATTATCTAACATAAACTAGGCGTAAAAGCTAGCCTTGCGGCGCGCGCGCAATATCGCCGCCTAAATATGGCCGGCTGTTTTGGCCCTGCGCCCGGGGGCGCCGCCGCTTCACCGCTCGTGGCGCCGACCGTTCGGTCGAGAGCCTGATCGTTTGAGGTGGAAGCGCTTCGCGCTTCCACCGAGAGCGTGACTCAGGCTCTATTCATATGGTCGAGGCGCGGACCCCAGGGTCAATCGCCCTGGCCAGGCTCCGGCGAGAAGTATTTCTCGAACTTGCCGGTCTCGCCCTTGTGCTCGTCGGCATCGGCGGGCGATTCCCGCTTGCGGGTGATGTTCGGCCATTCGGCCGAATATTGCGCGTTGATCTCGAGCCACTTTTCCTGGCCGAGCTCGGTATCGGGCAAGATCGCCTCGGCCGGGCATTCGGGCTCGCACACGCCGCAGTCGATGCACTCGCTCGGATTGATCACGAGCATGTTGTCGCCCTCGTAGAAGCAGTCGACCGGACACACCTCCACACAGTCCATATATTTGCAGCGGATGCAATTGTCGGTCACGACATAGGTCATTGGGCTTCTCCTGGCGCGCCCACCCCCTAATCGCCCAGCGCTTCGCTCGTCAACGTCCGTTCGGCGATCTCGCTATAAAGCGTGCGTGCCTCGGCCGGCGGGCCGCGCCGCGCCGGCAGCGCTTCGATGCGGATCACCCGCACGGTTCCGCGCGTCGCAAAGCTCAGCACGTCGCCGACGCGGACCGGCGCATGCGCGCGATCGACGACGCGGCCGGCGAGGCGGATCCGTCCTTCCTCGGCCATCGCCTGGGCAAGCGCACGCGTCTTGACGATGCGCGCGAACCACAGAAATTTATCGAGCCTGAGGCTGGCGCCCTCAGCCATTGCGGCGCAGCCCGGCAAGCGCAGCGAAAGCGTGCGACGGAGCCACCTCGCGTTCCTGCCGCCGCGGCGCGCGGCCTTTCCAAATCCAGCCGATATCATTCGCGGCGGGCCTGAAGCCGATGTCCCGCATCAAGCGCGCGATCGCCTGCGGGTGAAGCCCGAGCGATGTGACGAGCGCCGTGTTGACGACCTCCGTCTGCTTGCCCGCGCGCGCCTGATGCGCGTGGCGCGCGAGGCGCTCGACGAGATCGACCCGCAGCATTTGCGGACCGAGCATCCTGAAGCCGAGCTTGGTGAGGAAGTCGCGCTCGTCGCCTTGGGGTGCCGCAAGCACGACGCTCGCCGGCGGCGGCAGCGCCGGCATCAGCGCGCCGGCCGCGGCCGCGCGAAGCGCCGTGCGCCAGCGCAGCGCCTCGGGTTTGAGCGCGTCGGGCAGGAAGAGGTCGAGCGCACCAATCCGGACGCGCAGGCTGGTGAGCATCTTGCGCTGCCGCGGATCGAGCCCCGCGAGCGGCGCCGCGACCTCCGAACGCGCGATCACGCCGCCTTCGTCGACGATCATCGCCAGAATCGAGCGAACGCCCGCGGGCATCGCCGGATCGCGCGCCGCAGCTCCCGCCGCGCGAAGCGGGCCGAGCGCCCGCTCGACCTGGGTTCGCACCCAGATCTGGAGCCGCTCGATCACGGCGTCGCGGCCCCGCTCGGACAGCGACAGCAGGCGTTTGTCGAGCAGCAGCCGCGGCGAAAGCAGGTTCTTGCCCGGCCCGAGCCGCGCCACCTCATGGCCGCGCCAGAGGATCGCCACCGGCTGCTGCGCCTCGGTCCGCAAGGTGAAATTGAGGTCGGTGTCCGCGACCAGCGCCGCCGCGCGCTTCTCATACTCGCCGCCGAGGCGGCGCTCGGCCGTGGCGAGCAGCATCTTGCGGTCGGCGTGGCGGGCGCTGGGATCGACCTCGAAATGGAAGCCGCGCAACGATCCGATGGCATAGCTGCCGACGCTCACCTCGCCCTGCTCGTCGATGATCACCGGGAAGTCGGCCGCGGCACTGCCGCTCGCGAGATCGCGCATCAGCACCGATGTCCGCCGATCGACGAAACGCTGGGTCAACCGCTCGTGCAGCGCGTCCGACAGCCGTTCCTCGACTTCGCGGGTGCGCTCCGCCATCGCTGCCGGGTCGCTCAGCCAATCGGCGCGATGGGCGATATAGGCCCAGGTGCGGACCCCGGCGATGCGGTCGGCCAGCGTGTCGATGTCGCCCTGGACGTTGTCGAGGCGCGCGACCTGCTCGGCGCACCAACCGTTCGGGATGCGGCCGCTGCCCTCGGTGAGATAAGCGAAGATCCGAGCAACCAGCCGCGCGTGCGGATCGACCCCGGTCTTCCTGAAATCGGGCAGCCCGCAGGCCGCCCACAGGCGCTGCACGCGGGCGGGCGAATTGGCGCGCGCCGGCGTCTCGCCATCCTCGGCCAGCCGCTTGAGCACCGCGAGATCGATCGCCTCCGGCGCGGCGCGCAGTCCCGGCCGATCGGGGCGCCGCTCGAGCGAGCGGATCAGCGCGGCGACGCTGCTGAAATCGGGATCGCCCTCGCGCCAGTAGAGGAATTCGAGCGGCGCGAAGCGATGCTCCTCGATCGCCTCGATCTCCTCCGGGCGGAACTCGGCCGAAAGCTCGCCTTCGAGCGTGAGCACACCAAAGGTGCCGTCGCGCTGGTGGCGGCCGGCGCGGCCGGCGATCTGCGCCATCTCGGCGGTGCTGAGCCGCCGCCGGCGCTTGCCGTCGAATTTCGACAGGCCGGCGAAGGCGACATGGCTGACGTCCATGTTGAGGCCCATGCCGATCGCGTCGGTGGCGACCAGATAATCGACCTCGCCGGCCTGGTACATCGCGACCTGGGCATTGCGCGTGCGCGGGCTCAACGCGCCCATCACCACTGCGGCGCCGCCGCGCATCCGCCGCAGCATCTCGGCGACCGCATAGACCTGCTCCGCCGAGAAGGCGACGATCGCCGAACGCGGCGGCAAGCGCGACAGCTTGGTCGGGCCGGCGTAGCTCAACGTCGAGAAGCGGGGGCGGCCGACGATCTCCGCCTTGGGCAGCAATGTCCGCACCATCGGCGCGAGGCTTTCGGAGCCGAGAATCATCGTCTCCTCGCGGCCGCGGACATGGAGCATGCGATCGGTGAAGACATGGCCGCGCTCCGGATCGATCCCGAGCTGCGCCTCGTCCAAGGCGACAAAGGCGAAGTCGCGGTCGACCGGCATCGATTCGGCCGTGCACAGGAACCAACGAGCGTCCTTCGGCAGGATCTTCTCCTCGCCGGTGATCAGCGCGACCTGGTTCGCCCCCTTGATCTTGACGACCCGATCATAGACCTCGCGGGCGAGCAGGCGCAGCGGAAATCCGATCATTCCGCTCGAATGCGCGCACATCCGTTCGACGGCCAGATGGGTCTTGCCGGTGTTGGTCGGCCCAAGGATGGCAGCCAACGGCGCCCGGGCGAAATCGCTCATCGACGTTACATTGGCACGCTCGCGCGGAAGCGCAACGCTTTGAATAGGTTCCAGTCGCTTTGCACGGCTCACCGGGGAGTCGTGGCGGTTCACCGCAAGAATCGGCGATAGCGAAGAGGGCTTACTTTACATTAACCCATTTTACCCACAGTCCTCTTGGTCGACGCGAGAGCGGGGGCGATAAGAGTCGCGGGGGGGCCGAACACTGTTTCAATTCCATGACATAGGTGGAGGCCCTGGTGGCGGCGCTGCGGCGCTGACCCTGGATCGCCCGCTCAGTCGTGCCGCTTTCGCTCCCGCATATGCGCCCCGCTCCGCCCCCAGTTTTGGCCCGGTCAAAGGCTTCCAGCCGCACGCCCCAGCGCGGGGCCTTGCGCCGGCCAAGTCCAGGCTCAAGGCGATGCTCGCGGAGCTCGAGCTGGTCACCGATCTTGGCGCTCAGATCGGCTCGCGCGAGTGGCGGCGTGGCTTCGTCGTCTGCGTCGCGCTTTGCTATTCCGCTTATGCGTTTGCCCCGGGCATCGAGCCGCTGGTCGGCGCCTCGCCCGCTCCTCTGGCCGATGCGCAATGGGAAGAAGCCCGCGCGCTCACCATCTCGCCGCTGGCTTACGGCGCCGACACCGGCCGACGCATGGCCGCGACCGATGCCGTCGAGCCTTTGGCCGACACGCCGGAACGTCCCAGGATCGATCTGCTTGCGACCTTGAGCCGCGGCGATGCCTTTGGCCGTGTGCTGCGGCGCGCCGGCGTCGGCAAGGCCGAGGCCGACAGCGTCGCGGAAATGGTGGGCGACGCGATTCCGCTGGGCGAGCTCAGCCCCGGCACGACGATCGACGTCACGCTCGGCCGCCGTCCCTCGAAGGATGTTGCGCGCCCGCTCGATGCGCTATCGTTCCGCGCCGCGTTCGATCTCAAGCTCGAGGTTCGCAGGCTCGGCGGATCGCTGAGACTGATTCGGCATCCGATCGCCGTCGACGAGACGCCACTCAGGATCCAAGGCCGGGTCGGCTCGAGCCTCTATCGCTCGGCGCGCGCGGTCGGCGCTCCGGCGCGCGCGGTCGAAGCCTATATTCGCGCCATCGCGAGCCAGATCGAGATCGGCAGCGTCGGCGCCGACGACCGGTTCGACATCATTCTCAAGCATCGCCGCGCCGAAACCGGCGAGACCGAGACCGGCGAGCTCTTGTACGCGGGGCTCGATCGGGCGCGGGCGAAGGACCTGCAGCTGATGCAATGGGAGCAAGGCGGCAGGACGCAATGGTTCGAGGCGTCGGGCGTCGGCAGGACGAGCGGCATGCTCCAGCGCCCGGTCCCCGGCACCGTCTCTTCCAATTTCGGCATGCGCCGGCATCCGATCCTCGGTTATTCGCGGATGCACAAGGGGATGGATTTCCGCGCCGGCTACGGCACGCCGATCCTCGCCGCGACCTCCGGCAGGGTGGTGCGCGCCGGATGGGCGGGCGGTTACGGCAGGCAGGTCCGCCTCAGCCATCCCGGCGAGCTTGCCACATCCTATTCGCACATGAGCCGGATCGTCGCACAACCCGGTCAATATGTCCGGCAGGGCCAGATCATCGGCTATGTCGGCTCGACCGGCCTTTCGACCGGGCCGCACCTCCACTACGAAATGTATCGCAACGGCCGGCCGGTCAACCCGGCGTCGGTCAAGTTCACGACCCGCGCGCAGTTGAGCGGGCGGGCGCTCGCCGGCTTCAGGAGCAAGCTGCGCAACCTGCTCGGGGTGCGCGCTGCCGGCGTGCGGCCGAGCCAGACGCGGACCGCCACGGCAGAGGCGGCGAAGAAGGCCGGCCGGGCCTGATCCCGCCGCGGGGCGGATTTCCCCGTCACCCGCGCCAAGGTCTAGAGCAAGCTGCGATCGGATGGAATCGCAGCCTGCCCTATAACCATTTGATACCGCATTGCTTCTTGCGAAAAGCCGGTACCCACCTTTTTTTCGCTTCATGCTCCAACTGCGCGTCGAGCCAAAGCTTCCGTAATAGGTACCGGCTCGCTGACGGCGTGACGGGGTTCGGCAGGACCTTCGCCGCCAGCCGCACGGCCTGCCCGCCCGCGGCCTGGTGGCGCGAGGTCGTTTGGGGTTGAGCCTCAGGCCCGCCGCTTGATCAGCGTCCCTGGCTGCGCCAGCGCCGCACGACTCTCGTGACCATGCCTTCCTCATCCCCGGTCTGGCGCCACAATTCGGAGAACAAAGGGTCGGCGGAGGCGGGCTGGCGGTCGCGCTCGAGGTCGTCGAACGACACTCGGATCGGAATCGAAACACCCTCCCCGCAGACGATGCATTCGCGGTTGCGCAACGCCGGAATGGCGTCGAGGAAGCCGCGCGCGCCCTCGGGCATCGCGCTTTTGACGAACTGTTGGTCGCGATCGTTGTTGAGGCGCATGGCGATGATCGTGCCGCACTGCGAGAGCACGCCTTCGGCAAGATCGGATGGACGCTGCGTGATCAGGCCGAGCGCGACGCCGTACTTACGACCTTCCTTCGCGATCCGCTCCAGGATCTTGCGCGCCGACTGACCCGACGATGTCTTGTCGGCTGGGACGTAGCGGTGCGCCTCCTCGCAGATCAGCAGCACCGGCCGCTGAAGCTCGTTGCGCGACCAGATGGCATAATCGAACACAAGGCGCGCGAGCACCGCGACGACCACGGACGTGATGTCGGACGGAACGCCCGAGACGTCGACGATCGAGATCGGCTTGCCCTTGCTGGGGAAGCGGAAGATCTTGGCGATGAAGGCGGCCATGCTGTCGCCGACGAGCATTCCCGAGAACATGAAATTATAGCGCGGATCGGACTTCAATTCGTCGATCTTGGTCTTCAGGCGCATGAACGGCGCGGTGTCGGTCGCCTTGTTGAGCAGGCCCATCTCGTTGCTGATCGCGGTCAGCAGATCGGAGATGAGATAGGGGATCGGCGAATCGACGGTGAGCTTGGAAAGGCCTTCGGCGGCGCGATTCTTGGCGCGCGCCATCAGCAGGCATTTGGCGAGGATATCCTTGTCCTGCTGCTTCTCGGCGCCGGTCGAGGTGATGAACACCTCGCAATGCTCCTCGAAGTTCATCAGCCAATAAGGCATTGCGAGATTGTCGACGTTGAACAATTCGCCATTGCTCTTGAACGCCGCCGAATATTCGCCGTGCGGATCGATCATGACGATGTGCCCGTCGGGCGACAGATCGCAGATGCGGTGCATGATCAGCGCGGCGGAGGTCGACTTGCCGGTGCCGGTCGATCCGAGCAATGCGAAATGCTTGCCGAGCAGGGCGTCGATGTAGAGCGCGCCGCGGACGTCGCGGGTCGGATAGACGGTGCCGATCTCGATATGCGCCCGGTCATCGGCCGCGAACATCTGCTTCAGGTCGGCGCCGGTCACCGGGTAAACGAGATTGCCCGGAATCGGATAGCTGGTGATGCCGCGCTTGAAGTTGGTCAGCCTGCCGTTGCGTTCGTCCTCGTCGCCTTCGCCGAGGAAGTCGATCTCGGCGGTGACGAGATCGCCGTCGCCCTCGTTGACGCGGAGCGCGCGGACGTTGGCGAGCAGCCATTTGGCCGATGCTTCGAGCTTGATCTGGCTGCCGACCTGACCGGACAGAGCGACGCTCGGATCGGGATCGATCCCGATCTCGCGCAACCTCTTGCCCTCCATCTGGACTCTCGCCCCGCCGCCGCTGATCTCGGTCACCCGGCCGATCGGCGCGAGGCGCGTCGAGGATGTCACCTGCTGCGCGACCGGCACCGTCGATTCCTCGGGCGCGGGAGTGGCAGGGAAATTGCTATATGCCATGTCGTTCATGCGGTCGCCATCATCCCAAGCTGAGCCATTGCAGGCTGATTAACGCAATTGGGTAAACAACTGATTTGCGACACCAACGGGCTAGCCGCGGCGGAAAATCGCGCTCGCCGCCCAGCCGAGCAGCAGCGACACCGCAACCGCGAACAGGCCATAGGCCAGCGACCATTGCTGCGCCGCAATCGTCACGAACCGTTCGAAGCCGAGCTTCTGGATGTGGATCTCGCGCGGCGCGCCCGCGATCACGCGCCCGTTCTGGATCAGGAAGGTCTCGGCGGTATAGGTGCCGACCGGCACCCGCGCCGGGATCGTGATCCGCCCGCGGTAGAGGACGCCGTCGGTGATCGTCACGCCGTCCGGATCCTCGACATAGAGCTGGTTGCGCTCGCGCAGGTCGATCAGCCCCGCCTCGAACCGGCGTTGCTCCTCCGGGCCGGCGCCGGTGCCGGGGGAAAGCTGCAAATTCTGCAGCCCGAGCTCGTAGATCGCGGCGGTGCGCTCGTCGACCAGCTCGGTGAGCGGCCGCGACGAGGCGACGGCATAGAAAGCGGGGGCCGAACGGAAGCGGGCGCTGTTGGCATTCATCCAGATGCCGGCGACCTTCTGCTTCTCGCGCACGACGATCGGCTCGACTGGGCCTCGCACGACGACCGCAATGTCGGCGCGCTCCTTCGGCGTCCGCCCTCCCGGATAGATGATCGCGCCGAACAACAGCAGATCGGCGCCGGTGAACGAGTACTGGATCTGGATCGCGCTTTGCGAGACGTCGGGGACCAGCCTGGGCTTGGCGGCGCCGGCGAGGAGGGGGGCCAGCGCAAGCAGCAGGCAAAGCCGCGCGCGGCTTAGGTACGGCCAATTCACGTCTTCGGACTCACAGCCATCCTCACAGCCATGCTCACAGGGGCTCGACCGTGTAGATCTCGGCCGGCCGCCAGCCCAGGCTCAGCGCCATGCGGAACGCGACCGCCAGCACCACCACCGCCAGGATCAGGCGCAGCAGCTCGGGCTTGATGCGCTGGGCGAAGCGGGCGCCGAGCTGCGCGCCGACCACGCTGCCGAGCAGCAGCAGCACGGCGAGCACGATGTCGACCGACTTGGTCGTGATGGAGTGGATCAAAGTCGTCGCCGCCGTCACCGCCAGGATCTGCATCAGCGACGTTCCGACGACGACCTGCGCCGACATGCCGAGGAGATAGATCATCGCGGGAACGACGATGAACCCGCCGCCGACGCCGAGCAGGACGGTCAGGATGCCGGCGACGAAGCCGAGCGCGAGCGGGGCGAGCGGGGAAATGTAGAGGCCCGACTGATAGAAGCGCCAGCGCATCGGCAGCACTGCCGTGATCGGGTTGTGCCGGCGCGGAGCGCGAGCGCGCTCGGACGGCTTGAAAAGGCCGAGCGCGCTCGCCGATTCCCGCGCCATCAAGAGGCCGATGCTGCCGAGCAGGATCACGTAGAGCACGGCGATGGCGGTATCGATCTGGCCGAGCTCCTGGAGCAGGCGGAACAGGAAGCCGCCGACGACCGCCCCGACCGTACCGCCGGCGATCAGCACCGCCCCCATGCGATAATCGACACCCTTGCGGCGGCGATAGGCGAGCAGGCCCGAGACGCTCGTCCCGGTGATCTGGGTCGCCGAGGAGGCTACTGCCACCGCCGGCGGGATTCCGTAGAAGATCAGGATCGGCGTGGTGAGAAAGCCGCCGCCGACGCCGAGCATCCCGGTCAGCAGACCGACGATGCCGCCCAGGCCGATGATCATCAGGGCATTGACCGACAGGCCCGCGATCGGGAGGTAGATGTCCATGCGCGGCGCGAAACTAGCCGCTATTGACCGGCTACGAAAGGCAGCGGGACGGCCTCCCGCGAAAAAGCGGGAGCGAGACGCAGCGGCGCCGGCTCCGGCCGAGCCCGTCGCTGCCCTCTCTGCTGGCTGCTGCGCCGAGCGGCAACAAGGCCCATGCCGAGCACAGGCCGAACCGGCCGGTCGTCAGCCGACCACGCCGAGCGTCTTGAGGCGGTCGATCAGCTCGTCGACGCTCGCCAGCTTGACGCCGGCCTCGCGCTTCGACGGCTCGCGCACCTGCACCGTCGCGAGCCGCGGCGCGATGTCGACGCCAAGCTCCTCGGGCGTCTTTTGGACCAGCGGCTTGGACTTCGCCTTCATGATATTGGGCAAGGTCGCGTAGCGCGGCTCGTTGAGCCGCAGGTCGGTGGTGACGATCGCCGGAAGCTTCAGCCGCACCGTCTCCAGGCCGCCGTCGACCTCGCGGGTGACGTCGACCGAGCCGCCCTCGATCTCGACCTTCGACGCGAAGGTGCCCTGGCTCCAGCCGAGCAGCGCCGCGAGCATCTGGCCGGTCTGGTTGCTGTCGTCGTCGATCGCCTGCTTGCCGAGGATGATCATGCCGGGCTGCTCGTCGTCCGCGATCTTGCGCAGGATCTTGGCGACCGCGAGCGGCTCGACCTCCTGGTCGGTGACCACCAGGATCGCGCGGTCGGCACCCATCGCCAGCGCGGTGCGGAGCGTCTCCTGCGCCTTGGCGGGGCCGATCGACACCGCGACGATCTCGGTCGCGGCGCCCTTCTCCTTGAGCCTGATCGCCTCCTCGACCGCGATTTCGTCGAACGGGTTCATGCTCATCTTGACGTTGGCGAGATCGACGCCGCTGCCATCCGGCTTGACGCGCGGCTTCACATTATAGTCGATCACCCGTTTGACCGGCACCAGCAGCTTCATCATCGTCGCTCCTCTGATCGCGGGCTCAGGCCGCCTGCTTCACCTGCGCGACGATCTTGCGCGCGGCGTCGCCGAGGTCGTTGGCGGCGACGATCGGCAGGCCCGATTCGGCCAGGATCGCCTTGCCCTGCTCGACATTGGTCCCTTCGAGCCGGACCACCAGCGGCACCGACAGATCGACCTCGCGCGCGGCGGCGATGATGCCTTCGGCGATGATGTCGCAGCGCATGATGCCGCCGAAGATGTTGACGAGAATGCCTTTCACCGCCGGATCGCTGAGGATGATCTTGAACGCGGCAGTGACCTTTTCCTTGGTCGCGCCGCCGCCGACATCGAGGAAGTTGGCCGGGAAGGCGCCGTTCAGCTTGATGATGTCCATCGTCGCCATCGCGAGGCCAGCACCGTTGACCATGCAGCCGATGTCGCCGTCGAGCTTGATATAGGCGAGGTCGTATTTCGACGCCTCGACCTCCATCGGATCTTCCTCGGTGAGGTCGCGCAGCTCGGCCAGATCCTTGTGGCGGAACATCGCGTTCGAATCGAAGCCGACCTTGGCATCGAGCACCAGCAGCCGGCCATCGTCGGTGACGGCGAGCGGGTTGATCTCGATCTGCGAGGCGTCGGTGCCGACGAACGCGGCGTAGAGCTTGGGCAGCATCGCCTGCACCTGCTTGGCAAGATCGCCGGTCAGCTCGAGCGCCGCAGCGACCTCCCGTCCGTGATGCGGCATCAGCCCGGTCGCGGGATCGACCGTGAAGCTGTGGATCTTCTCGGGCGTGTCATGTGCGACCGCCTCGATGTCCATGCCGCCTTCGGTCGAAGCGACGATCGCGATCCGGCCGCTGCTGCGATCGACCAGCATCGCCAGATAATATTCGCGCGCGATGTCGACACCGTCGGTGATGTAAAGCCGCTGCACCTGCTTGCCTTCGGCACCGGTCTGGATCGTGACCAGGGTCTTGCCGAGCATCTCGCTGGCATGGGCGCGGACTTCGTCGACCGTGTGCGCGAGGCGGACGCCGCCCTTGGCGTCGGGCCCGAGTTCCTTGAACTTGCCTTTGCCGCGCCCGCCGGCATGGATCTGCGCCTTGACGACATAGAGCGGCCCCGGAAGCTTCTCCGCGGCGGCCACGGCCTCCTCGACGCTCATCGCCGCGTGACCGGCGGGGACAGGGACACCGAAGCGAGCAAGCAGTTCCTTGGCCTGATATTCGTGGATGTTCATGAAAAAGGGAGTCCTCGCGCCTGATTTCGGCGCCGGCTAAAGCATAATGGCAGCGCGATTGGAAGCGGCTCAGCCCGCGATCGCGCAGCCGATGCCCGCGCGCGTCACAACTTCATACACCTGCGGGTCGACCGAAGCGCGCAAATGGCGGAGCAGCTGCTCGATCGTCATCGTGCCGAGGTTGCGGTCGCGCAGGTTCGCCAGCCCCCCGAGCTCGCGCAGCTGGTCGTTCGAGAGGCGGTCGACCAGCCGCTCGGCCATGCAGCTCGCCATCGGCCGCGACAGCCCGGCCTCGATCAGCTTGCTTTCGACGCGTGATTCGACGCTGGTCGCGCAGCCGGCGACGAGTAGCGCCGCGAGCAGAGGGACAAGAATGCGCACGATCGAATCTCCTGTCAGGCGGTCTTTGCCGCAGTAACGCCAATCATCTGCGAACGGCTCCGCTTGGTAAAGTGGACGCGGCGCACATGCCTCAACATTCCGGGCCTCAACATTCCGGGCCCACCCGAATGCCGGGGTTCAGATAATCCTGGTGCAGGGAAAAGGTGGTGAAGGCTGGTCTGGATGCCGGCCTCCGCCTGCATGACGTTATTGGACGGCATGACGTTATTGGATTGTGCGCCGGCGGCGCGGCTCACCTGGCGGCGCGCGCGGCCTTGAAATTGACGCCGCTCTGGATGTGCATGCGGTCGAGCACACCCAATTGTCCGGCGTTGAAGCGGCCGATCAACGCCTGATCGAGCCGATAGAAGCTAGCCATCACCTTGTGTCTGTCCCAGGCGGGAGTCTGGAACAAGAGGCTGTTGAAGCTGCGGAAGAATTCGCGCTTGCGCCACATCTGGCCGACCTCGGCCTCGAACGCATCGTGGAGCAAGGCGCCGTCGAAATCGCGCTGCTCGGTCAGCAGGGCGGCGGTGCGGACGGCATCGGCGATCGCATGGCCGGTGACCGGATTCAAGAAGCCGCCGCGGGCCCCGAACCGGGCGACGCGGGCGCCGCCGCTACGCCACAACGGGTGGACGTCGTCCCCCAGTGCGATCGGCAAGGCGCCAGCCTGCTCGCGTTCGAGCACGCCCCCTTTCCAGCCGCGCTTGAGCAAATAGGCGTCGAGGCGGGCACCGACCGCGGCGACGTCGATGTCCGCGCTGTCGGCATAAACATTGTCTTCGACCAGCAGCCGGTCTTCGGACAGCGGCAGGCACTGCACGAAACGATAGCCGTCGAGCTGCTCGACGGTGGCGTCGGCGAGCACCGGCAGATCGACTCGATGCGGCTGCGGAAAACGATATATCCGCGCGACCGATTTGCGCCAGCCGAGGTCGAGCGTCGAGAGATTCGCCGCCCCGCGCGCATCGATTGCGCCGTCGGCCCTGATCTTCTCGCCACCCGGCAGCACCAGCTCGTTGTCGCGAATCGCGACGACCTTGGTGTTGAGGCGATATTGATCGGGCTTGAGCGCGGCGCGTACCGCCTGGTCGATCCGTTCCGACGCGAAGCTGCCGATTTCCGCCTTCAGCTTGCGGCTCTGCTCGGGAAAGGCGACGTAATAGCCGGGCCAATGATGCGTGACGAGCGGGTCGACCAGCCAGCGCTGCGCCTCGTCGATCTCGGCGGCGAAGAAGGATGTGACGTGATCGCCGCCGAAGCGATCGCTTTCCTCGACGAGCAGGATCGGCACCTCGGGCCGTTTCTTCGCCATGGCGATGGCCGCAAGGCTGCCTGCAAGGCCACCGCCCGCGATCAGCAGTCCGTCCCTCTTGCCGATAGCCATCGGCCATTGCTTACAGCAATCGCTCGGGATTTCGCTACGGCTTGTTCGTCATTGTCCGGCGCAGCGTCAATTTGGGACTGAACGCGGACTTGCGCCGGACCTCGTGCGAGGCCCCTCGAGCGAAGGATCAGGCGGCCTCGGCCCGCGCTACGGCCTCGGTTCCGGGCATTGGCTCGGCGGCAATTGTCGCTTCGATCCAGCCTCCGCCGACGATTCGGTCGCCATCGTAGAGCACCGCCGCCTGGCCCGGAGCGACCCCATATTCGGGCGCGACGAAGTGGATCGCGCTGCCGTCGAAGCGCACCGCCGCCGGCCGTGCCATCGAGCGGACCTTGGCGGTCAGCCCATCGCGCTCGCCGCCAGGCACCCTCCCCCCGTCAGGCTGGCCATCACCAAGCCAGTTGATCGCACCGAGACGCGCGCTGCGTACCGCCAGCGCGCGCTTCGGGCCGACCACGACCCGCCGCTGCTCGGGATCGAGCGCGACGACGTACAGCGGCTCGGCCTGGCCGCCGACTTCGAGCCCGCGGCGCTGCCCGATCGTGAAATGGATGATGCCGTGGTGCCGGCCGAGGACTCTGCCGGCCAGGTCGACGATCTCGCCTTCCTCGCCCGCCTCGGGACGCACCTTTCGGACGACGGATGCATAATCGCCGTCCGGCACGAAACAGATGTCCTGGCTGTCGGGCTTGTTGGCGACGTCGAGCTGCAATGCGCGGGCGATCTCGCGCACCTCCGCCTTGGGCATGTCGCCGAGCGGGAAGCGCAGGAAATCGAGCTGGTCGGAGGTGGTCGCGAACAGGAAATAGCTCTGATCGCGCGCGGGGTCCGCGGCGCGGTGCAGCTCCGCCCCATTGGCGCCGATCACCCGCCGCACATAATGGCCGGTGGCGAGACAGTCGGCGCCGAGATCGCGGGCAAGCCCGAGCAGATCGGTGAACTTCACCCCCTGGTTGCAGGCGATACAGGGGATCGGCGTCCGCCCGCGCGCATATTCGTCGGCGAAGCGCTCGATCACGCTGTCGTGGAAGCGGCTTGCATAGTCGAACACATAATGGGCGATGCCGAGGCGCTCCGCGACCGCGCGCGCGTCATAAATGTCCTGGCCCGCGCAACAGCTTCCGGTCCGCTTCACCGCCGCGCCATGATCGTAGAGCTGAAGCGTCACGCCGATCACCTCGGCGCCGGTGCGCGCGGCGAGCGCTGCGACGACCGACGAATCGACGCCGCCCGACATGGCGACGACGATCCGCGCCTCGGCGGCCGGGCGGGCAAGCTGGAAATCTGGCTGCATGGTGGGCCACATAAGCATTGACGGAGCTTTTGTCGAAACCCGGCGCTCCCGGATCCGCTTTTTCCTGCAATCGGCACTCGAAAACATGCTGAGCCGGGCTTTTACCCCGTCTTTAGCCTTGTCGATTACAAGAATGCGCATGGATCTGGGTTTCTTCCGCCGCGCAAACGCATTGCAGGCCGACCATTTGGCGGCCGGGCTCGACTATGAGCTGCTCGTTGCGGGGCTGCGGGCGCTGCAGGCGACGAGCGTCACGGCGCGGCTGCAGGCGCGCAACGCGCTCGGCACCGGCCAACGGGCACTGGTCGAGCTGCTGCTCGCAGGACCCGGCTGGCGCGATGCGATCGGCCAACAGCGCGGCTCGTTCAACCTTGCCGCCGCGCGCGGATCGAGCACCGGCGATTAACCGAAATGACCACAAAATTTACCTTCGCATTTTAGCCTTCCTTCAATGCCCTTCGGATAAATGCGGAGGATCGAAGGATGGAGCACCCGCCGATTTGCGGCGAACTTTGAGGTAGGAATGATCGAGAATCAGAAGATACGTCCCGCTCAGGTCATCGGCCCGCTTGGCGAGCCGCTGACGCTCGAGACGCTTCCGCCGAGATCGACGAGCCGCTGGGTCGTTCGCCGCAAGGCGGAGGTCGTGGCTGCGGTGAGCGGCGGCCTTCTCTCGGTCGACGAGGCCTGCGAGCGCTATGGCCTGACCCTCGAGGAGTTCGCTACCTGGCAGCGGGCGGTCGACCGCTCGGGCATGCCCGGCCTGCGGGTGACGCGCATCCAGCATTACAAATCGCTTTACGAGCGCCAGCAGAAATTCTGACGACGACCGGGCGGCATGCCTGCACGCCGTGATTCAGCCGGTCGATACTTTCACGAAACAATCACCAATTCGAAACGCCGTCTTGCCCACCCCCCCGCCGCAACGGAGCGGAACAACACCCCAGCTTGCGCGTCTTGATCACGAACCGCCGCGATAATCGACCGGTTCGTCGGCAGCGCAACAGGAGGGAAGCATCATGGGTTTCATCATCTGGATTATCATCGGCGGCATCGTCGGCTGGCTTGCAAGCCTCATAATGCGCACCGATGCTCAGCAAGGCGTGCTGCTCAACATCGTGGTCGGAATCGTTGGTGCGTTCATCGCCAATCTGCTGTTCAGCCGAGGCTCGATCAATCAGGACCCGCTCAACGTCTCTGCGTTCATCGTTTCGCTGATCGGCGCGATCATCCTGCTCGCGATCGTGAATCTCGTTCGTCGCGGCCGAGTCCGCTAGGCGAGACAACACCGCACAAATAATCGCCGGAAAGGCCGCTCCGATCGTTCGGGGCGGCCTTTTTGTCTGACGACCATTTTCCTACGCTATTGTCGTTTGATGCCGCATTGCTTCTTGCGAAAAGCCGGTGCCACCTTTTCGCTTTATGCTTCAATTCAGCTCGAAGCTGACCGACAGGCTCACCGACACGGCCTGCTCGCCCGGGTCGATCTTGGTCGATGCGGCATCGCGTGCCATCGCCTGCATCATCGGCTGCGGCGGCGCATGGAAGCCGCCGGCTTCGCTGATCGAGAGGATCCTTCCCACCCTTTTGCCGAGCTGCCGCGCGTAGAGCTCGGCCCGGGCGCGGGCGCTCGTCAGCGCCGCAGTGCGCGCTTCGTTCATCGCCTCCTCCGGCTTGTCGAGGCTCAGCATCGGGCCGTTGATCTGGTTCGCCCCTTGCGCGACGAGCGCGTCGAGGATCCGGCCGGTGTCGGCGATATCCCTGAAGCGGACGCTCACCTCGTTGATCGCGCGGTAACCGGTCAGCACCGGGCTTTGATTCTCGACGTAGCGATATTCGGGCTGCAGGCTGATCGTGCTCGTCTGGATGTCGCGGTCGGCGATGCCTGCCGCCCTCAGCGCTGCGCGCATCGACGCCATCTGGCGTGCATTCTGGGCGATCGCCGCGGTCGCGGTCGGCGCCTGTGTCACCACCCCGGCGCCGATCCGCGCGATATCGGGGACGCGCATCACCTCGCCGGTCGCGACGACGTCAAGGCGTGTCCCGCTGATCGCGCCCCACGGCATAGGCGTCGGCGCCTGAGCCTGGGCCTGCGCGGCCGCGGGCACCGCAGCGGCCGACATCACGAGCGTCGGTGCGAGCAAGGCGGCGAGGGTAAGGCTTCGGATCATGATCGGGCTCCTGTGGGCATGGTCTGGTCGACCTTTCCGCCGACTAATCCGATCCTGCCTGCATCGTTGCTGAACCGGATCAAATCCCCCATTCTGCAACAGCTTACGATGGTCAAGCCGCGGCATGCGGTGTACAGGCGATGCACGAGCGCGGGGGAAACGCCGACAATGTGGTTGAGGCAGGTGACTTATTGATATAATACAGTCACGGCTGAGCGGCACCGCCATGGCGGATTTGGACAATGAAAATGAATGTCGAAACGGCGGATTGGGAAGGCCATTCGATTGACGCAATGATGGTCGACGAGGAGGGCATCGCGATGCGCCGCCGCCGGATCATCATCGCCGCCGTCGCCGCCGCCGCTTTGGCCGTGCTCGTTGCCCTCGCGTTGCTGCTGACGGGTGGCGACGAAGCCGCCACGCCGAAGGCAGGAGCAGCACCCCATGTCACGGTGATCGTGCCGGGCCGGCAGCAGGTCGCCCGGGTGATCAGCGCGACCGGATCGCTGGCCGCGCGGCGCGAAATGCCGGTCGGGGTCGCGGGCGAGGGCGGCATGGTTGCACGCGTGCTGGTCGACGCCGGCGACTGGGTGGGAGCAGGCCAGACCCTCGCGGTCATCGAGCGCTCGGTGCAGGCCGAGGAATCGCGCCAGCTTGCCGCCTCGATCGACGTGGCGCGCGCCGATGCCGCGCTCGCCCAGCAGGAGCTCGAGCGCGCGCAGGCGCTGGTCAGCCGCGGCTTCGTCTCCAAGGCCGATGTCGATCGCCGCACGGCGGCCAGGGACGCCGCAAATGCACGAGTCCGGGTGGCCCAGGCGCAGCTTGGCCAGTCGCGCGCGCGGATCGGCAGGCTCGACATTCGCGCGCCCGCCTCGGGGCTCGTGCTCGAGCGCAAGCTCGAGGCCGGGCAGGTGGTGGGGCCTGGCTCGGGCGCGTTGTTCCGCATCGCGCAGAACGGCCAGATGGAGCTGCGTGCGCGCCTGTCGCAGGAGGATCTCGCACGAGTCACCATCGGCACGCCGGCGATCGTCACCCCGGTCGGGTCGACCGAGACATTCGCAGGCCCGGTCTGGCAGGTCGCGCCGGCCATCGATCCGCAGACCCGCCAGGGTGATGCGCGCATTGCCTTGCCTTACGCCAAGGCGCTGCGGCCGGGCGGCTTCGCGAGCGTCGAGATGCGGGTCGGCATGGTCACCGCGCCGCTGCTCCCCGAATCGGCCGTGCAGAGCGACGATCGCGGCAATTACGTCTATGTGGTGGACGGCGCGAACAAGGTGGCGAGGCGCGGCGTCACGGTCGGCGACGTCTCCGATGCTGGCGTCGCGATCACCCAGGGGCTGCAAGGCAATGAGCGGATCGTGCTTTCCGCCGGGCCCTTCCTCAATCCGGGGGACAGCGTCCAGCCGGTCCGCGCGCGGACCGCGCGCTGAGCGGAGCAGAGGATGAATTTCCGCAACATTTCGGCATGGTCGATCCGCAACCCGGTTCCGCCGATCGTGCTGTTCGTCGCCCTGACCTTGGCCGGCATCATCGCGTTCATGGGCATGGACGTGAACGACAATCCCGATGTCGAGGCGCCGTTCGTCAACGTCGTGGTGTTCCAGCCGGGCGCCGCGCCGCCCGAACTCGAGACGCAGGTCACGCAAAGGGTCGAGGCCGCGATCCGCTCGGTCAACGGCGTGGACGAGATCACCTCCTACGTCAGCGAAGGATCGTCGCGCACCAGCGTCCAGTTCGACCTCGGCATTCCGGTCGACCGCGCGCTCAACGACGTCCGCAACGCGGTGGCGCAGATCCGCAGCGATCTGCCCGAGGGCATATTGGAGCCCCAGGTCCAGCGCATCGACATCGCGAGCGGCGGCCCGATCGCTTATTATTCGGCGGAAGCGGTCGACATGACGCTCGAGCAATTGAGCTGGTACGTCGACAACAACATCGCCAAACGGCTGCTCCAGATCGAAGGCCTGTCGGCGGTCGAGCGCGGCGGCGGCGTCAGCCGCGAGATCCGCGTCATCCTCGATCCGGCCAAGCTGCAGGCGCAGGGGATCACCGCCGCGCAGGTCAATCAGCAGCTCAGGCAGGTTAACGTCAACGCCTCTGGCGGGCGCGCGGAGATCGCCGGTTCGGAGCAGGCGGTGCGCGTGCTCGGCAACGCCCGCGACGCGCGCACGCTCGGCGAGACGCAAATCAACGTCGGCACCGGGCGCACCGTCAAGCTCTCTGATATCGCGGACGTGCGCGACCTCTACGCCGAGCAGCGCATCACCTCGACGATGGACGGCCGCCAGGTGCTGAGCTTCGGCATCGCGAAATCGAAGGGCGCGTCGGACGTCACCGTGTTCGACAATGCTGCCGCCGAGCTCGAGAAGATCAGGCAGGAAAATCCCAAGATCCAGTTCCGCTTGCTCTACACCAGCGTCGATTACACCAAGCAGCAATATCATTCGGCGATGGAGGCGATGATCGAAGGCGCGGTGCTCGCCGTGCTGGTCGTTTTCCTGTTCCTGCGCGACTGGCGCGCGACGGCGATTTCCGCGCTGGCGATCCCGCTCGCGGCGATCCCGACCTTCTGGTTCATGGACATGATGGGCTTCACCTTGAACGGGCTCAGCCTGCTCGGGCTCAGCCTCGTCGCGGGCGTGCTGGTCGACGATGCGATCGTCGAGATCGAGAACATCGTCCGCCATATGCGAATGGGCAAGACCGCCTATCAGGCGTCGATCGACGCGGCCGACGAGATCGGCCTTGCCGTCGTCGCGACGACGATGTCGATCGTCGCGGTGTTCCTGCCGGTCGGCTTGATGCCCGGGATCGCCGGCCAGTTCTTCAAGCATTTCGGTTTCACGGTGGTGATCGCGGTGCTGATCAGCCTGCTCGTCGCGCGGATGATCACGCCGATGATCGCGGCCTATTTCCTGCGCGCCAGCGGTCCGGCGCGGCATGGCGAGGGGTGGCTGATGGACCGCTATATGGCGCTGCTGCGCTGGTCGCTCGCCCATCGCTGGCGGACGATGATGATCGGGCTCGTCGCGTTTGCGCTGACAATCGTCTCCTTCTGGGCGCTGCCGATCACCTTCCAGCCGACGGTCAACACCGATTACAGCACGGTCGCGATCGAAATGGCGCCCGGCACGACCCACGAGCAGACCAAGGCGGTGACCGAGCAGGTGGCGAGCGTCCTGCGCACCGCGCCGGAGGTCACCGCCGCCTTCGCCGATATCGAGGTCGGCACGGCCAAAATCTATTTGACGCTCAACAAGGACCGCGACCGGACCAGCGTCGAGTTCGAGCGCGCCTTCGCGCCGAAGCTCAACCAGATCGCCGACGCGCGCGTCCATTTCCAGTCGCAGCAGGGCGCCATCGGTGGCCGCGACATCGCGATCATGCTGGGCAGCGACGATCCAGTGCTGCTCAACGCGACCGCCCGCAAGGTCGTCGCGGAGATGGAGACGCTGCCCGAGTTGGTCGCGCCGCGCATCAACGGCGAGATGCAGCGCCCCGAGATCACGATCACGCCGCGGATGGACCTTGCCGCCGATCTCGGCGTCACCACCGCCGCGCTCAGCCAGACGATCCGCATCGCGACATTGGGCGACATCGATCAGAACAGCGCCAAATTCTCGCTGGCGGACCGCCAGATCCCGATCCGCGTCGCGCTCAACGAGGACGCGCGGCGCAACACCGCAACCCTCGAGAATTTGCCGGTGCCGACGGTCCGCGGCACTTCGGTGCCGCTCAAGGTCGTCGCCGACATCAGCTTCGGGGCGGGCCCGACCGAGATCCGCCGCTTCGACCAGACGCGCCGCGTCGTGATCGGCGCCGATCTCGCGCCGAACAAGGTCACCGGCGATGCGATGCCGAAGATCTACAAATTGCCGACGATGGAAAATCTGCCGCTCGGCGTGCGGCTGATCAATTCGGGGCCGAACAAGTGGCAGGTCGAGATGCTGCAGAGCTTCATCGTCGCCGTCATCTCGGGGGTGCTGCTCGTGTTCGCGGTGCTGGTCTTGCTCTACAAGCGCGTGCTGCCGCCGCTGGTCAACATGGGCTCGCTGCTGCTCGCGCCGCTCGGCAGCGCGCTGGCGTTGCTGGCCACCGGCAACGTGCTGTCGATGCCGGTGTTCATCGGGTTGCTGATGCTGCTCGGGATCGTCGCCAAGAACTCGATCCTGCTGGTCGACTTCGCGCTCGACGAGATGGACAAGGGCGTCGACAAGGCGGCTGCGATCCTCGACGCGGGCCACAAGCGCGCCCAGCCGATCGTCATGACAACGGTCGCGATGGTCGCCGGCATGATCCCGACCGCTTTGTCGCTGTCGGGCGATTCGGCCTGGCGGGCGCCGATGGGCATCACCGTGATCGGCGGCCTGATCCTCTCGACGGTCCTGACTTTGGTGATCGTGCCGGCGGGATTCAGCCTCGCGGTCGGCTTCGAGCAGAAGATCGGACCGAAGCTGCGCCGCCGCCTGACCACCGGCGGTGCCGAGGCGAGCGCACCGGCCGCGCAGCCTGCAGAGTGAACTAAACCCGCGCTCAAGCTATTCAGCCGGCATGAGCCTGCTCGATAGCCCGTCACTAAGCCGCTCGACCGCCGCGCAGCGCGGCGTGCGCGGAATGCGCATCATCGCGACCGGCATGCTGGTCGCGATGGCCGCCTTGTTCCTGCTCGCCGACCATCTCCAGCCGGTCCATCCCGCGTGGGGGTTCGTCAGGGCGTTCGCCGAGGCGGCGATGGTCGGCGGTCTCGCCGACTGGTTCGCGGTGACCGCCTTGTTCCGCCATCCGCTCGGCCTGCCGATTCCGCACACCGCGATCATCCCGCGCAACAAGGATCGGATCGGGGAGACGCTCGCCCAATTCCTGCGCGACAATTTCCTCACCCCCTCGGTTGTGGCGCGGCGGATGCGCGGCATCGACGTCGCCGGCACGATCGGCCGGCTGCTGGTCAGCCCGCCTGCCGAAGGACGGATGCGCGAGGGCGCCTCGCGGCTGATCGGCGACGTGCTGCAATCGCTCGACCAGGAGCGGCTCGGCGGGATGATCAAGAGCGCGTTCGCCTCGCGGCTGCGGGCGCTCGAAGTCTCGCCGTTGCTCGGGCAGACGCTCGGGGCCGCGATCGACGACGAGCGCCACATCCCGATCCTCGACAGCTTCGTCACCTGGGCGGGTCGGACGCTCGACGCCAATGAGGATATGATCCGCGCGATGGTCCACCAGCGCGCGGGCTGGATCATGCGGCTCGCCGGTCTCGACGACAAGCTCGCCGATGCGATCATCGACGGCCTGCGCAAGCTGACCATCGACATGGCGGCGGATCCGCACCATCCGCTACGCGCCAAGGCCGAGGAGGGGTTGGCCAAGCTTGCGCACGATCTGGTGAGCGATCCCGAGACCCGCGCGAAGGTCGAGGAGGTCAAGAACGAGATCATCGCCAACAAGGCGGTCACCGCCTGGATCGACAGCCTGTGGGAGCGCAGCCGCGCCAGCCTGCTCAAATCGGTCCAGCATCCCGAGGCGGCGCTGACTGGCCGGTTCGGGGAAGCGCTGCGCCAGCTCGGCGCGACGTTGCAGGAGGATGCGCACCTCAAAAGGACGATCAACCAGTTCGCGCGGCGCGCGGTGGTCGGCGTGGTGGCGAGCTATGGCAGCGGCATCGTCACCCTCGTCTCGGACACGATCCGCGGCTGGGACGCGCGCACCGTCACCGGCCGCCTCGAAGGCGCGGTCGGCCGCGACCTTCAATATATCAGGATCAACGGCACCTTGGTGGGTGGCCTGGTCGGACTGGCGATCCACGTGGCCGAGGTGGTGCGCTAAGTGATTTCAAGTCAGGTGGAATCACCTGACGACTCGGAAATCACGGGAAACAAAAGAAAACTAGACTCGATTCCGGTTCAATCAAACGGGGTTGAGTCTAGAATATCGCGCGATGCTTCAGCCGTCCGAGGCGCGCTCGATGTCGGCGCCCACCGCCTGGAGCTTCTCCTCGAGCCGCTCGTAGCCGCGGTCGAGGTGGTAGACTCTCGCGACCTGGGTCTCGCCTTGGGCGGCAAGGCCGGCGAGCACGAGGCTCATCGACGCGCGCAGATCGGTGGCCATCACCGGCGCGCCGGTCAGCGCCTTGACGCCACGCACCACCGCCGAGCGTCCGCGCACCTCGATGTCGGCACCCATCCGGTTGAGCTCGGGGACGTGCATGTAGCGGTTCTCGAAGATGCTTTCGGTCAGCAGGCTGGTGCCGTTGGCGAGCGCGAGCATCGCCATGAACTGGGCCTGCATGTCGGTCGGGAAGGCCGGATAAGGCGCCGTCGACAAGGTCAGCGGCTTGATCTCGCCATTGGCGCTGATCCTGATCCCGCCCGGCTCGTCGGCGACATGGACGCCGGCGTCGGTGAGGCCGGAGAGGATCGCCGGCATCGTCTCGCGCCGCGCCCCGCCGAGCAGCACCGAGCCGCCGGTGATCGCGGCGGCGCAGGCGTAGCTGCCCGCCTCGATCCGGTCCGGCATCACCGCATAGGTTGCGCCGTGCAATTTGTCCTTGCCGCGGATCGTCAGCGTATCGGTGCGCAGCCCCTCGATATCGGCGCCCATCGCGACCAGGCATTTGGCGAGATCGGTGATCTCGGGCTCGCGCGCGGCATTCTCGATCACCGTCGTTCCCTTGGCGAGCACCGCCGCCATCAACGCGTTTTCGGTCGCGCCGACCGACACGATCGGAAAGGTGATCCGCCCGCCGACCAGCCCGCCCTTGGGCGCGGTGGCGCGGACATAGCCCGCGGTCAGCTCGATCTCGGCGCCGAGCTCCTCGAGCGCCTTGAGATGGAGGTCGATCGGACGGTTGCCGATCGCGCAGCCGCCCGGCAGCGATACCGTCGCCTCGCCGGCGCGCGCGAGCAGGGGACCAAGCACGAGGATCGAAGCGCGCATCTTGCGGACGATGTCATAGGGCGCGACGGTCGAGGCGACGTTCGACGCGCGCAACGTCATCACCCGGCCGAAATCCTTGGGCTTCGAGCCTTCGACGGTGATCGAGACGCCGAGCTGGTTGAGCAAATGGCCGAAGCTGTCGACGTCGGCGAGCCGCGGCAGGTTGCGCAACGTCAGCGGCTCGTCGGTCAGAAGCGCGCAGGGGAGCAGGGTCAGCGCGGCATTCTTGGCGCCGGAGATCGGAATTTCTCCCTCGAGGCGCCGCCCGCCCCTGATGATGATCCTGTCCATCGGCCGCTCTTAGGACATTGGCGTAAGGGTGCAAGCCGGCTAAAATACGTGCTGGCGCAAGTTCTTGATTTCGATCAGGGCGCTGATCTCGTTCCCACCCTAGAAGCGGGTGGGGTTGCGTTGGAAAGTGGGGTTGGTGTTTTGGGGGGTAGCTGCCTAGCCGAGCGCTTGGGCCATTATGTCACGCTCAGCGCGGGCGAGACGCAGACGCTTGCCGCGCTCGAACAGCAGGAGCGCAGCTTCAAGCGCGGGAGCGTCATCAGGCGCGAACAGGATGATGCCCGGGACCTGTTCATCGTCCGCAAGGGCTGGCTCTACAGCAGCGTGCTGCTCGGCAACGGCAGCCGGCAGATCATGCGGCTGCATTTCCCGGGCGACCTGCTCGGCGTCTCGAGCCTCGCGTTCGGCGATTCGGCCGATTCGATCATCGCGGTCACCGATGTCTCGATCTGTCCGTTCGACCGCGAACTGCTCGCCGCCTTGTTTCAAGACCATCCCCGGCTCGCGGCGCTGGTCTTCACCCTGGCGGTCGCCGAGCGGGTGGCGCTCGCTGACCGGCTCGCTTCGATCGGCCGGACCTCGGCGCGCGCGCGGGTTGCGTCGCTGATCTGCGAGGTGTTCGCGCGGCTGCGGATCATGGAGGGCGCGCACTTGAGCGAGCTGATTCTGCCGATCACCCAGGAAGATATCGGCGATGCGACCGGCCTGACCGCGGTCCACGTCAACCGCATGATGCGCGGGCTGGTCGAGGACGGGCTGATCGAGCGCAGCGGCAGCGCCATCCGGTTGATCGATGAACACCGGCTCGCGCAGGAAGCCAATTTCATCAACCGCTTCGCGAAGATCGACACCAGCTGGTTGCCCGCCGCGGCGTAATCGCTCTTTCGCGTTGAAGGCCGCACCGGCCCACTCCCCCACCCGGCCCCCCAACAACGTATCATGGATTGGGAGGCCGGGTGGGGGAGTGGGCCGGTGCGGGTCCCGCGCAGCGGGACAAGAACAAAGCGGGCCGGTGCGGGTCCCGCGTAGCGGGACAAAACAAGAGAAGCGCCCCTAGGCGCGGGCCTTCACGCCTTCTCGAGCGTGCATTGCAGCGGGTGCTGGTTCTCGCGTGCGAAGTCGATCACCTGGCTGACCTTGGTCTCGGCGACTTCGTAGCTGAAGATCCCGCACACCCCGACGCCGCGCTGGTGGACGTGGAGCATGACGCGGGTGGCATCCTCGATGCTCATCCTGAAGATGCGCTGCAGCACCAGCACGACGAATTCCATCGGCGTGTAATCGTCGTTGAGCATCAGCACCTTGTAGGGAGATGGCGTCTTGGTGCGGGTACGCGTCCGCGTCGCGACGCCGAGACCGGTGCCTTCGTCGTCGCCCTTTCGCTCACTGGCGACAATCTTCATTGATTCTTCCATAGCCATAGGTGCGCATAAATATGGCAAGCGGGGCCTGCGCGGCAAGGCTTTGGCGTGCCCTGCGGGCGATAAAGCTGCACTGGACGTCGCGCTGTGGCGATGAAGACGCGGCTTTGCACGGCTCAAGACCCAGGGCGGCGGATTCCCGGCACCCGAATTGCGGGCAGCAAAAAGGGCGGCCGGTTGCCCGGCCGCCCTTCATGATCCCCCGCTCGAATGCCTTAAGCGGCGACGACGTTCTTCACGCGCTCGGCCGCAACCGCATAACGGTTGGAGAGCGGCTCGAACACTTCGCCGGCGAGCTTGATCACCGCTTCGCTCACCTTCGAGCTTTCGGCGACCATGCTGTCGAACTGGCTCTTGGCGAACTCGCTCTGCAGGCGGAAGAAATCGATCGGCGACTTCACCTCGGCGAAGCTGCGCAGCGCGTTCGAGGCTTCCTCGAAGCTCTTGCGGCCATATTCGGACACTTCCTGGCCGAGCGCCTCGACGCCGCGCGCGGCGGCTTCGGACGAGGCGACGACGGCTTCGACGTTGCCGCGGGTGAGGTCGGTCAGTTCCGCGACGACCTTGGTGTTCTTCTCGATCGCGGTCTTGGCACGCGTGTTGACGTCGCCGAAGAGCGACTGGACGCGGTCGACGACCGTCTGGTTGGCTTCGCTCATATTGGTCTTCCCTTCCTGGATGATTTGGGTCGCACGGGCGGTCTTGACCGCCGGCTTGGCTTTCACAGCCCTGGCCGCAACCTTCGATTTCGCTTTGCCGTCAGCCATGACTTTTTGTTCCTATGTTGCAGTGCACATAAGAAGGTGAAGCTCAAAACGCAAGTGAATTTTTTGCAGTGCAACATGAAGGGTTGCAGCACTGTCGCGCTCGTGAATCCCTCGGCCGAGCATCTTCACCAGTCGGGCAGGCGCCGGCTGGTGGTCAGCGCATCACGGGCTGGCGGGCTTGTTGCCGCCGAGCTGCGTCGCGAGCACGGTCAGCACCCCGGCGCCGAGGATCGCACCGAGCATCAGCCAAAGGTCCGAGCCGAACATGCCGCGCGCCTCGGGATCCTCGAAGGTCCGCGATCCGGTCGGCGTGGTGTCTCCGGTCTGCGCGACCGACGGCGTCGTCGCAACGACCAGCGAAAGGGCGGTCAGGATCGCCAGCTTACGTGAGAACATTCGGCTTTTTCCTCATCATCGATCGTGCCGTTTAAAACGAGCCGGCGCGCGTGTCGAGTAGGCGAAGGCGAGCGGCACGACGTGGGGTTCTCGTTGGAGTCTTCCATTCCTCCCCTGCATTTGCAGGGGAGGGGGACCACCCGGAGGGTGGTGGAGGGGCGGTTCGTGAAGGGCCCCTCCACCGCTACGCGGTCCCCCTCCCCCGGAAAGCCGGGGGAGGAATATGGACCGGAATAGGGGTCAGCGCGCGCGAACGTAGGAGCCGGGGGCGTCCTCGAGGGCCTTGAGCTTGCCCTTGCCCGGGATGCGCGCGCCTTTGGCCGGGATCATCTCGTCGGACTTGCGGTCGATCCAGCCGAGCCAGTCGGGCCACCAGCTGCCCTTGGTCTCGGTCGCGCCGGCGATGAACTCGTCGAGCGTCTCGACCTTCTCCTCGTTGGTCCAATATTGATATTTGCCGGCCGCCGGCGGGTTGACCACGCCGGCGACATGGCCGGAGCCGGCGAGCACGAAGCGCAGCGGGCCCTGGAAGTGATGGGTGATCTTCCAGACGCTCGCGGCCGGGGCGATATGGTCCTCGCGCCCGGCCTGGACGTAGGTGGGGGTCCTGACCTTGGCGATGTTGATCGGCGTGCCGTCGACGGTGATCGCGCCCGGCTGGACCAATTTGTTGTCGCGGTAGAGGTCCTTGAGATACGCCTGGTGCCACTTGGTCGGCAGATTGGTCGTGTCGCCGTTCCAGAACAACAGGTCGTAGGGCGGGTAATCCTGGCCGAGCAGATAATTGTTGGTGACGTAGTTCCAGATGAGATCGCGGCCGCGCAGCAGGTTGAACGTCGCGGCCATGTAGCGGCCATCGAGATAGCCGTCGTTCGAAAGCTGATCGATCAGCTTCATCTGCCCGTCGTTGGTGAACAATTTGAGGTCGCCGGCTTCGGAGAAATCGACCTGCGCGGTGAAGAAGGTGCCGCTCGCGACCTTGTCCGCCTCGTCGCGCGCCTCGAGCAAGGCCAAGGTCGTCGCCAGGGTGGTGCCGGCGACGCAATAGCCGATGGTATGGACGTCCTCGACGCCAAGCAGGTCGCGCACGCTGTCGATCGCCTCGATCTGCGCGCGGACATAATCATCGAGCACGGTCTCGGCCAAGCTGGCGTCGGCCGACTTCCACGAGACGATGAACATGGTGAGGCCGCTGTCGACCGCCCATTTGATGAAGCTCTTCTCCGCGTTGAGGTCGAGGATGTAAAAGCGGTTGATCCACGGCGGGAAGACGATGACCGGCGTCTCGTAAACCTCGTCGGTCGTCGGGCTATATTGGATCAGCTCGTAGAGCGGGGTGCGCTTGACGACCTTGCCGGGCGTGGAGGCGATGTTGCGGCCGACCTCGAACACGTCGGGAGCGGTGTGGGTGAGCTGGCCCTTGCCAAGATCCGCGAGCATATGCTCGAGGCCCTTCAAGAGATTGTCGCCGCGGCTCGCGATCGTCCGCTCGATCACCTGGGGATTGGTCAGCGCGAAGTTCGACGGGCTCATCGCATCGACGAACAGCCGGGTGGCGAAGCGTAGCTGCTCGCGCTGCTCCTCGCCGATGCCCTCCAGCGCATCGACGCTGCCGAGCAACCGGTCCGAGACCAAGAGATAGCTCTGGCGGATCATGTCGAACACGGGATTGTCGCGCCATTCGGGCGAGGCGAAGCGCCGGTCCTTGTCGGCGCGCGCCTTGAGCGCGCTCTCGCCCTGGTCGAGGCCGAGCGCGCGCTGCCAGATCGAGAGGCCCTGGGTCCACAGCTCGGTCTGCGCCTCGACCAGCTTTCCCGCCTCCCCGAATCCTGGGCCGAATCCTGGGCCGAATGCCGGGAAGCCGGGCAAAGCGGGCGAACCCCACGGCCCCAGCGCCGCCTTGGGCTCGGCCGCGGCGAGCTTGGCCGGCGCCTCGGCCACCTGCAGCGCGACATGCTCCATCATCAGCTGCTGCGCGCGGCCCATCACCCAGGTCCAATGCTGCAGATCCTCGAGGGTGGGGACGGGCACGCCCGGCATGAGCGGGTTGGAAGCGGGGCTGTCGCCGGTCTCGGCCATAAAAGGTCCTTTCGCCCTGATGTAGTCCGCTCCGGCGCCGGTTGGAAGACCACCGCATTTTCGGGCGTATTATTCGGCTGAAACTGGCCGAAGATGCCGCTATGGCACGCTGATGAACGACGATTTCTACCGCATCCGCCGCCTGCCTCCCTATGTCTTCGCCGAAGTCAACGCGATGAAGGCGGCTGCGCGCGCGCGGGGCGAGGACATCATCGATCTCGGCATGGGCAATCCCGACGGCGCCCCGCCCCAGCATGTCATCGACAAGCTCGCCGAGGTGGCGCGCAGCCCGCGCGCGCACGGTTATTCGGCGTCGAAGGGGATCGTCGGCCTGAGGCGCGCGCAAGCTGCTTATTATTCCCGCCGCTTCGGGGTCGATGTCGATCCGGACAGCGAGATCGTCGTCACGCTCGGATCGAAGGAGGGCTTGGCCAACCTCGCGCAGGCGATCACCGCGCCCGGCGACGTCGTGCTCGCGCCCAACCCGAGCTACCCGATCCACCAGTTCGGCTTCATCATCGCCGGCGCTGCGATCCGATCGATCCCGGCCGCGCCCGGGCCAGATTTCTTCACCCGGCTCGAATATGCGATCAGCTACACCGTGCCCAAGCCGACCGTGCTGGTGATCGGCTATCCGAGCAACCCGACCGCCTATGTCGCCGATCTCGCTTTCTACGAGCAGGTCGTCGCGTTCGCGCGCGCCCACAAATTGTGGGTGATCAGCGATCTCGCTTATGCCGAAATCTATTTCGGCGACACGCCGACGCCCTCGATCCTGCAGGTGCCCGACGCCAGGGACGTCGCGATCGAGTTCACCTCGATGTCCAAAACCTATTCGATGGCCGGCTGGCGGATCGGCTTCGCGGTCGGCAACAAATCTTTGATCAACGCGCTCACCCGGGTCAAATCCTACCTCGATTACGGTGCCTTCACGCCGATCCAGGCGGCGGCGGTGGCGGCGCTCAACGGCCCGCAGGACATCGTCGAGGCGAACCGCAAGCTCTACAAGGCGCGCCGCGACTGCCTGGTGCAGAGCTTCACCCGCGCCGGCTGGGAGATACCCGCGCCCGAGGCGAGCATGTTCGCCTGGGCGCCGATCCCTGAACAATATCGCGCTTTGGGCGCGCTCGAATTCTCCAAGCGCCTGCTCGCCGAGGCGCGGGTCGCGGTCAGCCCCGGCGTCGGCTTCGGCGACGAAGGCGAAGGCTATGTCCGCATCGCTTTGGTCGAGAACGAGCAGCGCATCCGCCAGGCCGCGCGCGGGGTGAAGAAGTTCCTCGAGCGGCCGAACCGCTAACCTCCACAGCGGGCTGCCCCGTTTAGTCGGGAGTAGCCAAGGCTGCGGCCGACCTGAGCACGAACAAAGCCGCGCCGAGCAGGGGGAGCCCACCGCCGCAATTCTGGTTGGGGCCGACTGTCGAGCAGAGCTCGCGGTTGCCAGCGGCGGCGACCGTGGTCGGCGGCTCGCCCGCGCTGCGTTCGCCTGGCACCGGATCGAGCGGCAGCGGCAGCCGTTGATCGGGCAGGTCGCGCCTGCCGCAGACGACGATCTCATTGCCCGCCACATGGTTGTTGGACGCGCGGGCGCAATCGTGCGCCTCGCGCGCCTCGGGCGGCTTGAAGGTCAGGCGGTAGTTTTCCATCGCCTGCTCGGCCGTCTGCGGCGCCGCGCCGGCCGTGGCGCTCCAAAAAGCGAGCAAAGCCAGTGCTATCATTCTCGACATTGTCATAGGCGTCGCCTAATCGCCTCGGAACACAGGCGAGGATGACAGGAATAATGGTGACTGCAAGCCACACGCTCGATCGGGTGCTCGTGCTGGAGATGGTGCGAGTCACCGAAGCGGCCGCGGTGGCGGCCTCGAAGCTGATCGGGCGGGGCGACGAGCGCGCGGCGGACCAGGCCGCGGTCGAGGCGATGCGCGATGCGCTCAACCAGCTCGAGTTCGATGGCACGATCGTGATCGGCGAAGGCGAGCGCGACGAGGCGCCGATGCTGTTCATCGGCGAGAAGGTCGGCGCGGCGCAGGGCACCGGCCCGCGCATCGACATCGCGCTCGATCCGCTCGAAGGCACGACGATCACCGCCAAGGCCGGCCCCAATGCGATGGCGGTGCTTGCGATCGGCGAGCAGGGCTGCCTGCTCAACGCGCCCGACGTCTATATGGAGAAACTGGCGATCGGGCCCGGCTATCCGCAAGGAACCATCGACCTCGCGAAGAGCCCGGCGGACAACGTCCGCTCGGTCGCCGCCGCCAAGGGCGTGCAGCCCTCCGACATCATCGTCTGCGTGCTCGACCGGCCGCGCCACGAGAAATTGATCGCCGAGCTTCGCGGGCTCGGCTGCGGCATCATGCTGATCCCCGACGGCGATGTCGCCGGCGTGATCGCGGTCTCCGATCCCGATACCACGATCGACATCTACATGGGCCAGGGCGGCGCCCCCGAAGGCGTGCTCGCGGCGGCGGCGCTGCGCTGCATCGGTGGCCAATTCCAGGGCCG
The DNA here is from genome assembly GCF_036677245.1 of Sphingomonas sp. Classification (GTDB taxonomy): domain Bacteria; phylum Pseudomonadota; class Alphaproteobacteria; order Sphingomonadales; family Sphingomonadaceae; genus Allosphingosinicella. The sequence goes on along the minus strand of NZ_JAKFCG010000011.1, from coordinate 3,249 downwards.
GCTGATCTTCCGCAACGCCGACGAGCGCGCGCGCGCCGCCAAATGGGGCGTCGAGGACCTCGATCGCATCTATCAGCTCGAGGAGCTCGCCAAGGGCGACGTGATCTTCGCCGCGACCGGCGTGACCGACGGCTCGCTGCTCGAGGGGGTCCGCCGCCGCAAGGGCTGCATCACCACCGAAAGCGTCGTGATGCGCGCCAGCACCGGCACCGTCCGTCGGGTCCGCGGCGAGCACCGCCGCGATTTCTCCACGCGCGGCTGAGGCCGGCGCGGAGGTCCACCGCACTCCGTCGCATTTGCAGCGGCGCGGGATTCACGCTGCCTCGCTTATGGGGTAGGACCGGGGGATGCTGATGTCTCCCGACCATGTCTGCGGCGTGTCGCGCTCGATCCTCGGCCGCGCCTGGCGCTGGCGGGGCCTGGCGGCCGACGTCGCCGACGCCAATTTCGTGCCCGACGACCTGGTCGCGCAGCTCCTGCTCGCGCGCGGTGTCGCGCGGGCCGACATCGAGCGGCATCGGGCGCCGACGATCCGCAGCTTCATGCCCGATCCCTCGATCTTCCGCGACATGGACCGCGCCGCCGCGCGCCTCGCCGATGCCGTGGCGGCGCGCGAGCCGGTGACGATCTTCGGCGATTACGACGTCGACGGCGCCACCTCGGCGGCATTGCTGATCCGCCTGCTGCGCGGCCTCGGCTGCGACCCGCAGGCCTATATCCCCGACCGGCTGATGGAGGGCTATGGCCCGTCCGGCGAGGCCTTGGTGCGGATCGCCGCGGGCGGGGCGAAACTGATCGTCACCGTCGATTGCGGCGCGCAGGCCTATGAGGCGCTCGACATGGCGCGCGTGGCCGGGGTCGATGTAATCGTCGTCGACCATCACAAATGCGCGAGCGCGCTTCCGGTCGCGCTTGCTTTGGTCAACCCAAACCGGCTCGACGAGGCGGAGGATGCCGCGAGCCACGGCCATCTCGCCGCCGTCGGCGTCGCCTTCCTGCTCGGCGCGGCGCTGCTCCGCCTGCTGCGCGGCCGCGGCTTCTTCGCCGACCGGCCCGAGCCGCGGCTGGTCGATCTGCTCGATCTGGTCGCTTTGGGGACGGTGGCCGACGTGGCGTCGCTGCGCGGCCTCAACCGCGCGTTCGTGACCCAGGGCCTCAAGGTGATGGCGCAGGGGCGCAACATCGGGCTTGTCGCGCTGATGGACGCCGCCCGGCTGACGCGGGCGCCGACCGCGACCGATCTCGGCTTCGCGCTCGGCCCGCGGATCAACGCCGGCGGGCGGGTCGGCAAGTCCGATCTCGGCGTCCGGCTGCTGACCAGCGAGGATGAGGAGGAGGTGCGCGGCATCGCCGCCGAGCTCGAGCGGCTGAACGAGGAGCGCCGCGCGATCGAGGCGATCGTCAGCGAGGCGGCCGAGGCTTTGTGCAAGGCGCAGGGCAATCGCGCGGTCGCGCTGGTCGCGAGCCGCGGCTGGCACGCCGGCGTGATCGGCATCGTCGCGAGCCGCCTCAAGGAGAAGCTTGGGCGGCCGGCGATCGTCGTCGCGCTGGACGAGGACGGGCTCGGCAAGGGCTCGGGCCGCTCGATCGGCGGCGTCGATCTCGGCGCGGCGGTGCTTGCGGCGAAGGACAGCGGCCTGCTCGTCGCCGGCGGCGGCCATGCGATGGCGGCGGGCCTTACGGTCGCGGGCGACAAGATCGATGCGCTGCGCGACTTTCTCGATGCGCGGCTGGGGGCGGCGATCGCGACCGCGCAGGAGGATCGCGCCCTGCTGCTCGACGCGGTGCTCGCGCCGGGCGGGGTCTGCCCCGACTTCTGCGACGCGCTCGATGCCGGCGGCCCCTATGGCGCCGGCTGGCCCGGGCCGAGGGTCGCGGCTGGGCCGGTGCGGATCGTCAAGGCCGACGTGGTCGGCAGCAACCACCTCCGGCTGGTCGTCGCCGGCGACGACGGCCGCCGCATCAAGGCGATCGCCTTCCGCATGGCCGAGAGCGAGCTCGGCCAGGCGATGCTCGCCGCGCCGAGCCACCGCAAACTCTGGATCGCCGGCCGCATCAAGCGCGACGACTGGGGCAGCCGCCCGTCGGCCGAGATCCACCTCGAGGACGCCGCCTGGGCGGATTGACGGCACGTCCCCCAGCCGCGTGGGCGAAGCGGAGCGTCGCGTGCGCGCCGCGACCGGGTTGACCGCCAAGCGGCGCTCCCTTAAGTCCCGCCCCGCTTACTCGTCCCGCCGGCATCGCCGCGGCGGGATCGGTTCGGCCCCTTCGTCTAGCGGTTAGGACGCGGCCCTTTCACGGCTGAAACACGGGTTCGATTCCCGTAGGGGTCACCAATTTCTAAATTATTGGAATGGGCGATAATAATCCTAAACCAAGGGTAAACGGGGTTAAACCGGCCCCCAGAGGCGCTTCAATGCTGTTGGTCCATTTACGATGGGCCGTTTACGATCGCAGAAAACTTCGACTTTTAGTCCCTTTCTCCTGACACTGATAACTAACTCGGCCTCTCGAGGGATGTCATCGAACTCCGTCGCGCAGCTGCAAGCTTGCGTGCTGCGCTGGGTATGAGCATCATGCGCATCAGGAGGGCTGCATGCACGCGGACATTCAGAACGTCTTCACCCCAGCGCTCGCGATTGGAGATCCCGCTCGCTTTGCGGGGCGCCAAGAGCAGCTTGACCACGTAGCGTCCGCGCTATTCTCAGAGGGCACGCAGATTGTTATCTTCGGCAATCGGGGAGTGGGGAAATCGTCTCTCGCGAGGCAGCTGGAGGGTCTGGCCAAGGGTGACATTTCGGTCATCGACCGGCTGGGGCTAAAGCCGAGCGCAATTCCAGACTACCTAGTCGTCAGTATCGAATGCGACGACACCATTGAAGATGTGCGCGCTCTCGTGGTTCGCCTCCTCACCGACGACACCGCTCTCGCGCCCTGGATCCCATTTAAGGTAGAGAAAAAAACGAGCAGTTCCGACGCGTCGGCTGGACTAAACGTGAAGGTGATCACGCTAGGAGGGAAAGTGTCAGACACCGACACCCTAGAGCGTGAAGCCATTGAGACTGATGTGTTTTCCGCTTTCGGGAACGCGCTAAACCACATTCTGACTAGCGGCGTCGTCAAAGGCGTGTTGTTCATCATCGACGAAGTTGACCGGATAAGAAACCGGAGCGATTTAGCATCAGTGATCCGCTCCCGCGGTGCGGATCCACGTGTGAAGTTCGCACTAATCGGCGTTGGCACGACTCC
>NZ_JAKFCG010000010.1:0-13089 GCF_036677245.1 Sphingomonas sp. | reverse complement strand
CGCCGCCACTTCCTCGGGCACCTGCTGGCGCGCCAGCGCGGCGAGCGCTTCGGCCGCGGCGATCTTCATCGCATCATTGATCGTCGTCGCGCGGACGTCGAGCGCGCCGCGGAAGATGAACGGAAAGCCGAGGACGTTGTTGACCTGGTTGGGATAGTCGGAGCGGCCGGTGGCGATGATCGCGTCCGGCCGCACGGCCTTGGCGACCGGCGGCAATATCTCGGGATCGGGATTGGCCATCGCGAAGATGATCGGCTTGGGCGCCATCTTCTCGATCATCTCGGGCTTGAGCGCGCCCGCCGCCGAAAGGCCGAGGAAGATGTCGGCACCCTCCAGCGCCTCGTGCAAGGTGCGGTGCTCGGTCCGCACCGCATGCGCCGACTTCCATTGGTCCATCCCCTTCTCACGGCCCTGGTAGATGACGCCGGTGCGGTCGCACATGATGACATGATCGGACGGGACCCCCATCGCCTTGATCAGCTCGGTGCAGGCGATCGCCGCCGCGCCGGCGCCGTTCACGACGACCCGGACGTCGCCGAGGCTGCGGCCGGTGAGGAAGCAGGCGTTGATCAGCCCGGCCGCGGTGATGATCGCGGTACCGTGCTGATCGTCGTGGAAGACCGGGATGTTCATCCGCTCGCGCAAGGTCTGCTCGATGATGAAGCAATCCGGCGCGGCAATGTCCTCGAGGTTGATCCCGCCGAAGCTCGGCTCGAGCAGGGCGACCGCGTCGATGAACGCCTTGGCGTCCTCGGTCGCGAGCTCGAGGTCGATCGCATCGACGTCGGCGAAGCGCTTGAACAGCACCGCTTTGCCTTCCATCACCGGCTTGGCCGCGAGCGCGCCGAGATTGCCGAGCCCGAGGATCGCGGTGCCGTTCGAGATCACCGCGACGAGATTGCCCTTGGCGGTATAATCATAAGCGGCCGAAGGATCGGCGGCGATGGCGCGGACCGGCGCCGCGACTCCGGGCGAATAAGCGAGGCTGAGGTCGCGCTGGGTCGCCATCGGCTTGGAGGCGACGATCTCGATCTTGCCCGGCCTGCCCTGCGCGTGGAACAGCAAGGCTTCCTTGTCCGAGAATGTGACGTCGCTGCCTTCGCTCATCTTTCAGTCTCCCGCAGCGCGGCTGTAGTCCGCACGCTTGCGACGCCGCAAGTTGCTTCGCGAGCGACCTGCGTGATCCGACAAGCCGGTTTCGAAATGACGCGCGACGCACTATCGCTGGTCCATGGCGACCAGAAGCAGGGTGGAGAGCGCAAGCGACGGCGCGGCGGAAGCCGCGACACCGATGATGGCGCAATATCTCGCGCTCAAGGCCGAGGCGCCCGATTGCCTGCTCTTCTACCGGATGGGCGACTTCTTCGAATTGTTCTTCGACGACGCCAAGGCGGCGGCCGCCTGCCTCGACATCGCGCTCACCGCGCGCGGCACGCATGCCGGCCAGCCGATCGCGATGTGCGGCGTCCCGGTCCATGCCGCCGAAGCCTATCTCGCGCGGCTGATCAAGGCCGGCCACCGGGTCGCGGTCGCCGAGCAGGTCGAAAGCCCAGCCGAAGCAAGGAAGCGCGGCGGCTCGAAGGCGCTCGTCGGGCGCGCGATCATCCGGGTGGTGACCGCCGGCACCTTGACCGAGGAGGCGTTGCTCGATTCGCGCGCCGCCAACTGGCTGGTCGCGGTCGCACGGGTCGGCGCCGGCGCCGAGGCGCGGCTCGGGATCGCCGCCGCGGACGTCTCGACCGGCCGTTTCGAGCTCTGCTCGATCGTCCCTTCCGCGCTCGACGCCGAGCTCGCGCGGCTCGACGCCGCCGAGATCGTCGCGCCCGAGCCGCTGTCCGGCTTCACGGTCCAGGCGCGCCAGGCGGGGTTCGACAGCGTTTCGGCCGAGCGCCGCCTCAAAGAGCGCTTCGCGGTCGCAACGCTCGACGGCTTCGGCAGCTTCGACCGCGCCGCTTTGGCCGCCGCGGGCGGGCTGCTCGCCTATCTCGACGAGGTCGCGCGCGACTCATTGCCGTTCCTGAGGCCGCCGGTGCTGCGCGCGGCGGGCGATCACATGATGATCGACGCCGCGACTCGCGAGAGCCTCGAGCTGACCGCCGCCGCCGGCGGCGCCCGCGCCGGCAGCCTGCTCGCGGCGGTGGATCGAACCGTCACCGGCGCCGGCGCGCGCCTGCTCGCCGCCGATCTCGGCGCGCCGTTGCTCGACCAGGGCGCGATCGAGGCGCGGCTCGACCTCGTCGGCCTGTTCGAGCGCGACGCCGGCACGCGCGAGCGCGTGCGCCGCCAGCTCAAGGCGTTGCCGGACATCGGCCGCGCGATCGGCCGGCTGGTCGCCGGGCGCGGCAGCCCGCGCGACCTTGGCCAGCTGCGCGACGGCCTCACCGAGGCGCAAGCGTTGCGCGACCGTCTCGCGGCGCTTCCCGACCAGCCGGCGTTGCTCGCCGAGCTCCTCCCCGCCTTCGCCGGGCATGGCGCATTGGTCGATCTTCTCGCGCGCGCGCTGGTGCCGTCGCCGCCGATCGACCGTGCGCAGGGCGGCTATATCGCCGAGGGCTATGATGCCGCGCTCGACGAGCTGCGTGCCGTCGGGGGCGACGGCCGCCGCGCGATCGCCGCGCTCGAAGCCCGCTATCGCGAGCAGACCGGCGTCGCCGCGTTGAAGATCAGGCACAATGCCGTGCTCGGCTATCATATCGAGGTGCCGGCCAAGCATGCCGATCGCCTGTTCTCGGCGGAGGCGGGCTTCACCCACCGCCAGACGCTTGCCGGGGTGGTGCGCTTCAACGCGCCGGATCTCCACGAGCAGGCGCTGCGCGTCGGCCAGGCCGGCGCGCATGCGCTTGCCGCCGAGGCCGAGCATTTCGAGCAATTGCTCGCCGCGGCGCTCGCCCGCGCCGATGCGATCGCCGTGGCGGCCGACGCGCTCGCCCGGCTCGACGTCGCCGCCGCGCTCGCCGAGCGTGCTGCCGAAGGCGGCTGGAGCCGGCCGCATTTCGCCGCTCACAATTGCTTCGAGGTCGAGGGCGGCCGCCATCCGGTGGTCGAGGAGGCGCTGCGCCGGAGCGGTAGCCGCTTCGTCGCCAACGATTGCGGCCTGTCGGAAGAGTCGCGGCTGTGGCTGGTGACCGGTCCGAACATGGGCGGCAAGTCGACCTTCCTGCGCCAGAATGCGCTGATCGCGGTGCTCGCGCAGGCCGGATCCTATGTGCCGGCGGCGAGCGCCCGGCTCGGGCTGGTCGACCGGCTGTTCAGCCGCGTCGGCGCGTCGGACAATCTCGCGCGCGGCCGTTCGACCTTCATGGTCGAAATGGTCGAGACGGCGGCGATCCTCGCCCAGGCGAGTGAGCGCAGCCTGGTGATCCTCGACGAGGTCGGCCGCGGCACCTCGACCTATGACGGTCTTGCGATCGCCTGGGCGGTGGTCGAGGCGATCCATGACCGCAACCGCTGCCGCTGCCTGTTCGCGACCCATTATCACGAGCTGACCCGGCTCGCCGAGCGGCTCGACGCGCTCTCGCTCCACCATGTCCGCGCGCGCGAGTGGAAGGGCGAATTGGTCTTCCTCCACGAAGTGGCGCGCGGGCCCGCCGACCGCAGCTACGGGCTCGCGGTCGCCAAGCTCGCCGGGCTGCCGCCGCCGGTGCTGGCGCGAGCGCGCGCGGTGCTCGCCAAGCTCGAGATCGGCCGCGCCGCGACCGGCGGCATCGCGGCCGGGCTCGACGATCTGCCATTGTTCGCCGCCGCTGCGCAGGAGGCGCCCGCAAGCGCGGCCGATCCGCTGCAGGAGCTGCTCGACGAGGTCGATGCCGATTCGCTCAGCCCGCGCGAGGCGCTCGAGCTGGTTTATCGGCTCAAACGGGTGGCGGCGGAGCGCGGCGATCCCTAAGTTCGCCTGATGGCCAGTGTCATCCCCCAGCAACGCGCGATCATCGACCGCCGCGAGATCGCCGACCGGCTCGCGCAGCTCGAAGGAGTCGACGGCGAGCTGAGGCAGGCCGCGACGCGCGTGCTCAAGCAGGCTTTGGTCGACGGGCGCGCCGAGATCGCGCGGCGGCTCGAGGAGAAACCCTATCAGGGTACCGAGACGGCCTCCTCCTACGCCTTCCTCGCCGATCAATTGCTGCGGCTGGTCTATGACTTCACCGTCAGCCGGCTCTATCCGCTGAGCAACCCGACCGCGTCCGAACGCCTGCTGCTGCTCGGGGTCGGCGGCTACGGCCGCGGCGAGATGGCGCTTCATTCGGACATCGACATTGCCTTCGTGACGCCATGGAAGCCGACCGCCTGGACCGAGCAGGTGATCGAATCGACGCTCTATCTGCTGTGGGATCTCGGCCTCAAGGTCGGCCATGCCACGCGCTCGGTCGACGACATGATCCGGATCGCGATCGCCGACCATACGGTGCGCACCGCGATCCTAGAATCGCGCTTCATCTGGGGCGACGAGGGCATCTTCGAGGAAGTGCGGACGCGCTTCTGGAACGAGGTGGTCGGCGGCAAGGCCGCCGCTTATGTCGGCGAGAAGCTCACCGAGCGTGACGAGCGCCACCGGCGTCTCGGCGACAGCCGCTATGTCGTCGAGCCCAACGTCAAGGAGGGCAAGGGCGGGCTCCGCGACCTGCACACATTGTTCTGGATCGGCAAATATGCCTATCGGCTGCAGTCGGTGGAGGAGTTGGTCGACGTCGGGCTGTTCTCGGCCGAGGAGCTTCACCAGTTCCGCAAGGCCGAACGCTTCTTCTGGGCGGTGCGCTGCCATCTCCACATGATCGCCGGCCGCGCGGAGGACCGCCTGACGTTCAACTTCCAGCCCGAGATCGCCGAGCGGATGCGCTACGCCGACCGTCCCGGGAAATCGGCGGTCGAGCGCTTCATGCAGCATTATTTCCTGCACGCGAAGATGGTCGGCGACTTGACCGGGGTGTTCCTCGCCCATCTCGACGAGAAGTTCGCCAAGCGCGGGCGGCGGATGGGGCTGCCGGCGCTGCGGCGGCGGCCGCGCAAGCTCGACGGTTTCGTGCTCGATCGCGGCCGGCTCGCGCTGCCGAGCGACGGTTTCTTCGTCGAGGATCCGGTCCGGCTGCTCCAAATCTTCGCGCTCGCCGACCAATATGATCTCGAGATCCACCCGATGGCGATGCGCGCGGCCGGCCGCGACGCCAAGCAGATCGACGCGCGCGTGCGCAACGACCCGCGCGCCAACGCCTTGTTCCTCGATGTCCTGACCTCGCCCCGCGATCCCGAAACGGTGCTGCGTTGGATGAACGAGGCCGGCGTTTTCGGCCGCTTCGTTCCCGACTTCGGCAGGGTCGTCGCGCAGATGCAGTTCGACATGTACCATCATTATACCGTCGACGAGCATTCGATCCGTGCGATCGGGCTGCTCGCCCGGATCGAGAAAGGGGAGCTCAAGCAGGACCACCCGCTCTCGACCCTGATCTTCAAGCGCATCGCCTCGCGCCGCGTGCTCTATGTCGCGGTGCTGCTCCACGACATCGCCAAGGGCCGCGGCGGCGATCACAGCCAGCTCGGCGAGGAGGTCGCCTACCGCCTCTGCCCGCGCTTCGGCTTCTCGCAGGCAGAGACCGAGACCGTGGCCTGGCTGGTGCGCTGGCATCTCTTGATGTCGGCGACCGCGTTCAAGCGCGACCTTTCGGATCCCAAGACGATCTCCGACTTCGCCGCGCAAGTGGCGAGCCTCGAGCGCCTCCATCTGCTGCTGTTGCTGACCGTCGTCGACATACGCGCGGTCGGGCCAGGCGTCTGGAACAGCTGGAAACGTCAGTTGCTCAGCGACTTGTTCGATGCGACCGAGGAATTGCTTCGGCTCGGGCACAAGCAGAAGGGACGGCAGGAAAGGGTCGATGCGACCCGCGCGCAGCTTGCGGCGCGGCTGCGCTGGAAGGCCGAGGATTTCGCGCGCTTCACCGCGCGGCTGCCCGATTCCTACTGGCTGGCGGAACCGATCGAGGTGCTCGAGCGCAACGCCCGCTTCATCGCCGAGGTCGAAGGCGACAGCGGCGATACCGGGCGGCAGCAGGCCGGTCGTCTGCAAATCGGCGTGCAGGCCGAGCGCGGTGCCACCTTGCTGACCATCTACGCCGAGGATCAGCCGGGGCTCTTCTATCGTGTCGCCGGGGCGATCAGCCTTGCCGGCGGCAACATCATCGATGCCCGGATCCACACCACCAGCGACCGCATGGCGCTCGACAATTTCCTGATCCAGGATGCGGCCGGAACGCCGCTCGGCGACCGTCATCAGCTCAAGCGGCTCGAGGAGCGAGTCGCGGCGGCGCTGGCGGGCGAGGAGCCGGCGATCGAGCGGCTCGAAGCGAAGGCGCTGCCGCTCACCCGCGCCGAGGCCTTTCCGATCCAGCCGGCGGTGTTCATCGATAATATGGCGTCAAGCCGCTACACCGTCGTCGAGGTCAACGCCCGCGACCGCGCGGCCCTGCTCAGCAGCCTCGCCCAGGCGGTCTATCGATCGCGCGCCAACATCCGCTCGGCGCATATCGCCACCTACGGCGAGCGCGCGGTGGACGTTTTCTACGTCACCAGCTTCGACGGCGAGAAGATCGAGCATCCCTCCCGCCTCAAGACCCTCCAGGCCCGCCTGCTCAAGGCTGCGGGCGGGCAGGAAGTGCGGCTGGCGGCGTAGGAGCTTCCTTAAGAAAAAGCCCCTCCGCCGCTTCGCGGTCCCCCTCCCCCGGAAAACCGGGGGAGGAATGTTCCTCCCCGCGATTTCGAGGGGAGGGGGACCATGCGCAGCATGGTGGAGGGGCTTCTTTGATGTTGGCGGAGGGTCGTTTGGGAAAGGCCCGCGCTTATTTCGGCGCGAGCACCATCAGCATCTGGCGGCCTTCCATGCGCGGATGCTGCTCGATCTTGGCGGCTTCGACGACGTCCTCCTGGACCCTCTGGAGCAGCCGCATGCCAAGCTCGCCATGGGCCAGCTCGCGGCCGCGGAAGCGCAACGTCACCTTGACCTTGTCGCCCTCGCCGAGGAATTTCTGGATCGACTTCATCTTCACGTCATAATCGTGGTCGTCGATGTTGGGACGCATCTTGATCTCCTTGATCTCCTGCGTCCGTTGCGACTTGCGCGCCGCATTGGCCTTTTTCTGGGCCTCATATTTATATTTGCCGACATCGAGGAACTTGGCGACGGGCGGGTCCGCGTTCGGCGAGACTTCGACTAGGTCGAGGCCGACCGCATTCGCTTGCTCCATCGCCTCCTGGGTCAGCATGACCCCAAGGTTTTCGCCATTCTCATCGATCACGCGCACCTTGGGTGAAACGATGAATTCGTTGAAGCGAGGGCCGTTCATTGGCGGCGCCTGCGGGCGCCGAACGAGAGGGGGACGTATAGCTGTTTCTCCTAAACCTATGAGTCTCCTGACGTAGTGAGTCGCGACGTCAAAGAAAAGACATAGCGGCCCCTAAGCCGAAATTGTGATCAACCTGTTGCTATTCTCCCCTCCGCCGAAGGGAGCGGTCGTCAGCGCAGATCGGGCGGCGTCGCCTCTGTCTTGAGGCGGGCGACCAGTTCGCCGAGCCCGAGCACCTCCTGGCGGGCGTCGGTGCCGAGCGGGCGCAGCGCGACGGTGCGCTCCTCCGCCTCGCGCTTACCGAGCACCAGCAGATTTGGAACCTTGGCGATGCTGTGCTCGCGCACCTTGTAGTTGATCTTCTCGTTGCGAAGATCGGCTTCGGCGCGGATGCCGGCCGCCTTCAGCACCTCGAGCACCTCGCGCGCATAATCGTCAGCGTCCGAGACGATCGTCGCGACCACCGCCTGGGTCGGCGCCAGCCACAGCGGCAGCTTGCCGGCGTAATTTTCGAGCAGGATCGCGATGAAGCGCTCCATCGAGCCGACGATGGCGCGGTGGAGCATCGCCGGCCGGTGCTTGCCGCCGTCCTCGCCGACATAAGCGATGTCGAAGCGCTCGGGCAGGACGAAGTCGAGCTGGAGCGTGCCGCATTGCCAGCTCCGGCCGATCGCGTCGCGCAGGTGAAATTCGATTTTCGGGCCGTAGAAGGCGCCTTCGCCCGGCGCCCATTCGAACTCGAGGCCGACTTCGTTGAGCGCGGTCTCGAGCCCTTTCTCGGCGCGATCCCATATTTCGTCGGAGCCGGCGCGCACCTCCGGCCGGGTGGCGAGCCGGACGAACCAATCGGTGAAACCGAGATCGTCGTAGACCTTTCGCAACAAGGTGATGAACTCGACCGATTCGCCGAGCACCTGGTCGTCGCGGCAGAAGATGTGGGCGTCGTCCTGGACGAACTGGCGCACGCGCATCAGCCCGTGCAGCGCGCCGTGCGGCTCGTTGCGGTGGCAATTGCCGAACTCCGCCATGCGCACCGGCAGGTCGCGGTAGCTCTTGATGCCCTGGTCGAAGATCTGGATGTGGGCAGGGCAGTTCATCGGCTTCAACGCCATGTAGATCGGGTCGCCGGAGATCAGGGGCTGGCCCGGCTCGGTCGAGGGACGCTCGTCGGGGATGACGAACATATTCTCGCGGAACTTCTCCCAATGGCCCGAGGTCACCCAGAACTTGTTGTGGTAGACCATCGGCGTGCGCACTTCATCGTACCCCGCCGCGTCGAGCCGTCGCCGCATATATTGCTCGAGCGCCTGGTAGAGCGTCCAACCGGGCGCATGCCAGAAGATCGAGCCGGCGGCTTCCTCCTGGAAATGGAACAGGTCCATCTCGCGGCCGAGCTTGCGATGATCGCGCTTGGCCGCTTCTTCGAGCCGCACCAGATGCGCCTCGAGCTGCTTCTTGTTGAGCCAGCCGGTGCCGGTGATGCGCGACAGCATCGCGTTGCGCTGGTCGCCGCGCCAATAGGCGCCCGAGACGCGGGTCAGCTTGAACGCTTGCGGATCGAGCTTGCCGGTCGAGGGCAGGTGCGGGCCGCGGCACAGGTCGAGCCAGTCGCCGGCGCGGTAGACGGTGAGCTCCTCATTGTCGGGAAGCTCGGCCGCCCATTCCGCCTTGAAGCTCTCGCCCTGCGCGTTGAAATGCGAGATCAGCTGGTCGCGGGTCCAGGCCTCGCGCACCAGGGGCTCGTCGCGGGCGATGATCCGCCGCATTTCCTCTTCGATCGCCGGCAGATCCTCTTCGGTGAATGGCCGCTCCTTGGGCGCGAAGTCGTAGTAGAAGCCGTCCTCGGTCGCCGGTCCGAACGTGATCTGGGTGCCGGGGAAGAGGTTCTGCACCGCTTCGGCGAGGACGTGCGCGTAATCGTGGCGCGCGAGCTCGAGCGCGTCGGCCTCGTCGCGCGCGGTGATCAGCGCCAGCTCGGAATCGCCTTCGAACGGCCGGTTGAGGTCGCGGACCTCGCCGTTGACTCTGGCGGCGAGCGCGGCCTTGGCGAGGCCGGGGCCGATCGCCGCGGCGACGTCGGCAGGGGTCGAGCCGGCTTCGACCTCGCGCGAGGAGCCGTCGGGCAATCTGATCTTGAGCATCTCGGACATCGCGCAACGCCATAGCGACCGGGGCGCGGGCGACAAGGGGGGCGAGTGTCGCGGGCGCCGCGTGATCCGGCAGCATCCGCAGGTTCGCAGGGCTTGCCAGACCCACTGACCTAAGTCAGTCTTCCGAGCGGGGAAAAGGGGGAGGGACAAATGAACGACACGGGAGAAAAGTATCCGGTGCCGCGCGACGAGGCGGGGTTCCGGTTCACGGGCAGCTGGACCGAATTTCTTCCGATCGCGCTGACCAATCTGCTGCTGACGATTGTCACGCTCGGGATCTACCGTTTCTGGGCAAAGGCGCGCGAGCGGCGTTACCTCTGGAACCGGACGTTCTTCGTCGATGACAGCTTCGAATGGACCGGCACCGGGCTCGAGATGCTGATCGGCTTCCTGATCGTCATGCTGGTGCTTCTGCCGGCATTCCTGTTTTTCAACTTCGGCGCCCAGGCGCTGCTGCTGCGCGGCCAATGGATCAGCGCGGCGGTGCTTTCCTTCGCTTTCTATCTGGGCATTTTCTACCTGATCAACGTCGCCCGCTTCCGGGCCATTCGCTATCGCCTCAGCCGGAGCTACTGGCACGGGATCCGCGGCGGCAGCGACGACGGGGGATGGAGCTACGGCTGGTCCGCGACGCTGAAGATGGGCGCCGCTTTGCTTGCTCTCGGGCTGCTCGTGCCGTGGGCGATGACCCGGTTGTGGAACGAGCGCTGGGGCAAGATGAGCTTCGGTCCTTACCGCTTCGAGGCGGATGCTTCCTCGTCGGGGCTGCTTGGCCGCTGGCTGCTCATCTATCTCTCGCCGATCGTCGCGCTCATCGCGGCCACCGTGCTCGGCTTCAGCGGCGCGGTGATGGGCAGCGCCGCCGGCGGCTCCGAGCGGGTCGCGGCGGGCGCGGTGGTAGGGATCATCATCGGCGTCATGTTCTTCTACCTCGCCTTCCTGCTGCTCAGCCTGAGCTTCTACGCCGCCTTCTTCCGGCATGTCGCAGCAGCGACCTCGATCGGTCCCTTGCGCTTCGAATTCAGCGCCCGCACGAGAAACTGGCTCGGCCTCATCCTCGGCAACATCGGCCTGGTGATCGTCACCCTCGGTCTGGGGTTGATCTTCCTTTCCTACCGCAATTGGAAGTTCATCGTCGAACATCTCCATGTCGTCGGCGATGTCGATCTTGCCGAGCTGACGCAGTCGACGACCCATGCTCCGGGTGAAGCGGAGGGCCTGGCGGACGCGTTCGACATCGGCGCGATCTGATTGGTGGCTGCCGGCTGGTTCTACGATGGCGAAACCGCAACCCGCCGCGCAGCCGATGTCGGCGTCGATGGCGATCGGCTGATCATTGCCGCCGAGGGCGCGGCGGACCTGACAATCCCCGCCTCGGACCTCGTGCACGTCGAAAGCCGCCCCGACGCCGAACTCTACGGCCACCGCACGATCGAAGGCTGGCGGCTCGGCCTCGCCACGCCCGTGGCGGCGCAGCTCGCGGCGCTCCTGCCGCCGCGGCGCGTCTATGGCCGTTGGATCGACCGCATCGGCCTTGGCCCGGCGCTGGTCGGCGGCCTTGCGCTGTCCGCGCTGGTGCTGCTGTTCGGCCAGCATTTCCCGGCCTGGATCGCGCCGCACGTGCCCAAGAGCTTGGAACGTCGGCTCGGCAACGCGCTGGTCGGCGACTTCGGCCGGAAATATTGCGCCGGTGCGGACGGGCAGCGGGCGCTGGACAAGCTCGGCGCTCGGCTCGGCGCCCGGCCCGGCGAGTTGCGCATCCGCGTCGTCGACGTTCCGATCGTCAATGCCGCCGCTCTGCCCGGCGGCAACATCATGATCTTTCGCGAGCTGATCACCCAGGCGCACGGCCCCGACGAAGTGGCAGGCGTGCTCGCCCATGAAATCGCCCATGTCGAGAATCGCGATGTGACCCAGACGATGATCAGGCAGTTCGGCCTCAGCCTGATCATCGCCAGCGTCGGCGGCACCACCGGGGGCAACGTCGAGATGCTGATGTCGGCGCGTTACGGCCGGACGGCGGAGGCGCGGGCGGACGCGGATGCGATCGAGGCGCTGCGCCGCGCCAATATCTCGCCGCTCGCCACCGCGCATTGGTTCGAACGCATGGCGAAGACCGAGCGCAACTATCGGCTCGTGACGCAATCGCTCGCCTATCTGTCTTCGCATCCGCTTTCGGAAAGCAGGCGATGGAAGTTCGAGCAGGCTGCGGCGGCGGGCGGGCCCTACAGCGCTGCGCTCGATGCCGAAGAGTGGCGTGCGCTGGTCGGCATTTGCGGAAAGCCCTCGCCGGGGCGGCCGAGCTGAAGAGGGGCGAGATAAAGGCAGCAGCGATAAAAAGTGGCCGCGTCGCAGCCAATGGCCGCAAGGATCCGTCGAGGCGCTTGACCAGCGCCGCGCAATCGCCTTTCGCTGCCCACTTGTCCCGGCAAGGAGAGCGATCTTGGCCAAGCGCCTGACCTATTTCATCCTGCTCGCGCTCGTGCTCGGGATCGTCACCGGCTGGGCGATCAACGCGGGCATCAGCGACGGCAGCGCCGCGAGCGACGCGCGGCTGGCCGAGATCGCCGGCTATTTCTCGATCGTCACCACCTTGTTCCTGCGGTTGATCAAGATGATCATCGCCCCTCTGGTGTTTTCGACTTTGGTGGTCGGCATCGCCCATATGGGCGACACCTCGACCCTGGGGCGGGTGGGGCTGCGCGCGGTCGGCTGGTTCATCGGCGCAAGCCTGGTCTCGCTGAGCCTGGGCCTGATCCTTGTCAATCTGCTCCAGCCGGGCGCCGGGCTCAATTTCCCCGTTCCGGACGCCACAGCGGCGAGCGGCGTGACGCGCGAGGCGTTCAACCTCAAGGATTTCGTCACCCACCTCGTCCCCGCCTCGATGATCGAGGCGATGGCCGATAACGAGATCCTCCAGATCGTCGTCTTCTCATTGTTCGTCGGGGTCGCGATCACCGCGGTCCGCGACAAGGCCGCACCCTTGGTCCGCGCGCTCGAGGGCCTGGTCGCGGTGATGCTGCAGATCACCGATTATGTGATGCGGCTCGCGCCGCTCGCCGTGTTCGCCGCGGTGGCGGGAACGGTCGCCGAGCGCGGCCCGACGATCCTCAGCACGTTCGGCTATTTCATGGGCAGCTTCTATCTCGGGCTCGCGATCCTGTGGATGCTGCTGCTCGGCGCTGCCTTCCTGATCGTGGGCTCGAGGATCAGGCTGCTGATCCGCTACATCCGCGAGCCGGTGCTGCTCGCATTCTCGACCGCCTCTTCCGAAGCCGCCTACCCGCGCACCCTGGAGGCGCTCGACCGCTTCGGCGTGCCGCCGCGCATCGCCAGCTTCGTGCTTCCGCTCGGCTATTCGTTCAATCTCGACGGCTCGATGATGTACATGACCTTCGCGACGATCTTCATCGCGCAGGCCTATGGCATCGACCTCAGCCTCGGCCAGGAAATCACGATGCTGCTGGTGCTGATGATCACCTCCAAGGGGATCGCCGGCGTGCCGCGCGCGAGCCTGGTCATCATCGCCGCGACATTGGCCTTCTTCGACATTCCGGAGGCGGGGCTGCTGCTGATCCTCGCGGTGGACCACTTCCTCGACATGGGCCGCT
>NZ_JAKFCG010000009.1:0-27306 GCF_036677245.1 Sphingomonas sp. | reverse complement strand
TCGAGGCCTTTGGCGGCGTGGATCGTCATGATCGTCACCTTGTCGGTGTCGCGCGCCTCGTCATTCTCCATCACCAGGCTGACGTGCTCGAGGAACGCGCCGAGCGTCTCATATTCCTCCATCGCACGCGTGAGCTCGGTCAGATTCTCGAGCCGCCCGGCGCTTTCCGCGGAGCGGTCCGCCTGCAGCATCGCGGTGTAGCCCGATTCGTCGAGCACCAGCCGCGCCAGCTCGGGGTGCGGCAGCTCGTCGAGCCGCGCCCGCCAGCGCGCGAAATCGCCGACCAGATTGCCCAATGCGCGGCGCGCCTGCGGCGTCAGCTCGTCGGTGTCGAGCATCTGCGCCGCGGCCGACAGCAATGGCGATCCGATCGTGCGCGCGAAGCTGTGGATCTTCGCCATCGCCTTGTCGCCGAGCCCGCGCTTGGGGGTGTTGGCGATCCGCTCGAACGCGAGATCGTCGGCCGGCTGGGCGATCACGCGCAGATAAGCGAGCGCGTCGCGGATCTCGGCGCGCTCGTAGAAGCGGAAGCCGCCGACGATGCGATAGGGCAGGCCGATCGCGATGAAGCGGTCCTCGAGCTCGCGCGTCTGGAATTGCGCGCGGACCAGGATCGCCACCTCCTCGAGCCGGCCGCCGCGATGCTGGAGCGTCTCGATCTCCTCGCCGATCCGCCGCGCCTCCTCGGGCCCGTCCCAGACGCCGATCACGTTGAGCTTGTCGCCCTGCGCCTCCTCGGTCCACAAGGTTTTGCCGAGGCGGCCGCTGTTGTGCGCGATCACGCCCGAGGCGGCGGCGAGGATGTGCGGGGTCGAGCGGTAATTCTGCTCGAGCCGGATGATCTTGGCGCCCGGGAAATCATGCTCGAAGCGCAGGATGTTCGCCACCTCGGCGCCACGCCACGAGTAGATCGACTGGTCGTCGTCGCCGACGCAGCAGATGTTCTTGCGCTCCTGCGCGAGCAGCCGCAGCCACAGATACTGCGCCTGGTTGGTGTCCTGATATTCGTCGACCAAGATATATTTGAAGCGCTGCTGATAGTTTTCGAGCACGTCGCGGTGGGTGCGCAGGATCGTCAGCATGTGGAGCAGGAGATCGCCGAAATCGCAGGCGTTCAATGTCTTCAGCCGCTCCTGGTAGCGCGCGTAGAGCTCGCCGCCGCGGCCGTTGGCATAGGCCTGGCTTTCGCCGGCATCGATCTGCGCCGGGGTCCAGCCCTTGTTCTTCCACTGGTCGATCAGCCCGGCGAGCTGGCGCGCCGGCCATCTCTTCTCGTCGAGATCGGCGGCGGTGATCAATTGCTTGAGCAGGCGCAGCTGGTCGTCGGTGTCGAGGATCGTGAAATTCGATTTGAGCCCGACCAGCTCGGCATGCCGGCGCAGCATCTTCGCGCCGATCGCATGGAAGGTGCCGAGCCACGGCATCCCCTCGACCGCATCGCCGATGATCCGCCCGACCCGCTCGCGCATCTCGCGCGCGGCCTTGTTGGTGAAGGTCACCGACAGGATCTCGGACGGCCACGCGCGGCGCGTCGCGATCAGATGCGCCAGCCGCGCGGTCAGCGCCGCCGTCTTGCCGGTCCCGGCGCCCGCGAGCACCAGCACCGGCCCTTCGGTCGTCAGCACCGCCTCACGCTGCGGCGGGTTGAGGCCGCGGATGTAAGCGGGTTCGGCGGCGGGGGCAGGGGCGAGATCGGTCACAGTGAACAGTTAGGGAACGCAAGGAGCGAAGACAATGCGTGAATTCCTGTCCGGCGAGGGCGGAGCGCCGCCACGTCGCGAGAGGGCGCATGCGATCCGCGCCGACCAGCACGACGCTAACCGATTGTTCGGAGATTGGTTTTAACAGCGCCCCTACGGAGGCGATAGAATGGCAGCTAAATGTTCCGGGTGCAGGGATGGTGCGGCTTTGCCGTTCGCGATCCGAACGGCGTTCCAGCCGGTCATCGATCTGAAAACCGGCAAGCCTTATGCTTATGAGGCGCTGGTGAGGGGCCCCAATGGCGAAGGCGCCGCCAGCGTGCTGGCGCAGGTGACTCCGGAAAACCGCTACGCTTTCGACCAGGCGTGCCGTGTTGCGGCGATCCGTGAAGCGATGGCTGCCGGCATCCTCGACACCGGCGCATCGCTGTCGATCAACTTCCTGCCCAATGCGGTCTATTCGCCGATGGCCTGCATCCAGCTGACGTTGCAGACCGCGCGCGAGACTGGCTTGCCGCTCGATCGGATCATCTTCGAGTTCACCGAGAATGAGCAGATCGACCCCGACCATCTCAGCGGCATCATCCACGCCTACCGGGAGATCGGCTTTCGCACCGCGATCGACGATTTCGGCGCCGGCCATTCCGGGCTTGCTTTGCTCGCCAATTTGCAGACGGACATCATCAAGCTCGACCGGGAACTCGTTCGGGATATCGACACCAGCCTGTCGCGCCGCATCATCGTCACCGGCCTGCTTCGGCTCGCTGATGAGCTCGGCCTCAAGGTCGTCGCCGAAGGCGTCGAGACCGGGGCGGAGCTGAATGCGCTCACCGACGCCGGCGTGCGCTACGTCCAGGGCTATCTATTCGCCAGGCCGGCGTTGGGCTGCCTTCCTCCGTTGTCGCACACGGTCGCTACGGCATTGGCGGCCTGAGCCCGCGCGGGAAGGGCCTAAATCTCCCGCCGGAACAAAGTCAGATAGGCCTTGCCGAACCTGCGCTCCGCTTCGATCGTGAACCCCGGCGGCGTCTCGAGGGGAGTACCGTCGGTTTCGACGCTGACCAGTCCGCCCGGCGCAACCCAGCCCGCATTACAGATCCGCTGCAGCGCCATTTCGGCGAGGCCGCTCCTGTAGGGCGGGTCGAGCAGGACGATGTCGCAGGGCCGCTCCGGCGGATGGGCATATTCTAGGGGCTGCGTCAGGACCTGGGTGCGATCGCCCGCGCCGAACGCGGCGATGTTGCGGTTGAGCGCGGCGATCGCGCTGCGGTCGCTCTCGACGAACAGGCAATGGGCCGCGCCGCGCGACAGCGCCTCGAGCCCGAGTGCCCCGGTGCCGGCGAACAGGTCCGCGACGTGCAGACCCTCGAAGGTGCCGACACGGCTCGCGAGGATCGAGAACAGGCCTTCGCGCGCGCGGTCGCTGGTCGGGCGCGTGTCGCGGCCCTCGGGGGCGCTGATTGGCCGGCCGCGCCATTCACCGGCGATGATCCTCATTTGCCCGGGGATCCTATCTGCCGAAATCTCCTCATTTAAGAGTCTTGCGGAACGTCGCCAGGTCGTTGCCGTGGATCTCGTCGACCGCGCCGCGCGGCAGGTCGCCGAGCGCGAACGGACCGTAAGCGGTGCGGATCAGCCGCGACACTTCCAGCCCGAGATGCTCGAGCACCCGCCGCACCTCGCGGTTCTTGCCTTCGGCGAGCCGCATCTCGATCCAGCCGTTGCGGCCGGTGCGCCGCTCGAGATTGGCGTCGATCGGGCCATAGCGCATGCCTTCGATCTCGATGCCGTGGATCAGCTCCTCGAGCTGCGTTTGGCTGACGTCGCCGAACACGCGCGCGCGGTAGGTGCGCTCGACTCCGGTCGAGGGAAGCTCGAGCTGCCGTTTCAGGCCGCCGTCGGTGGTGAGCAGCAGCAAGCCCTCGGTGTTCATGTCGAGCCTGCCGACCGGCATCAGCCGCGGCAGGCCCTTGGGCAGCCGGTCGTAGATCGTCGGCCGTCCCTTGGGATCGCTCGCCGCCGTCAGTACGCCGGTCGGCTTGTGGAAGCGGAACAGGCGCGCCGAGCCCGCCGCGGTCACGGGCTTGCCGTCGACGGTGACGTCCTTGAGCGAGGTCAGCAACGTCGCCGGTGTCTCGACCGGCGTGCCGCCGACTGAAATCCGCCCCTCGCCGATCATCCGCTCGACCTCGCGGCGCGATGCGACACCGGCGCGCGCGAGCAGCTTGGCGATGCGCTGCGCGCCCGGCGCAGAAGGCGATTCGCCGATGGAAGAGGGCGGTTTGGCCAGAAGATCCTCCGGGGTGGGGCCGCCGTCGGACAGCCGGAAAAATATTTGCGGTCAAGCGCATCGCCTGCCGGACACCGATCGCCCGGTCGCTCGTTACGCAACCAAATCGATCGAGTGAGGTGCGCGCACTATAATGTTGTTCGGCAAGCGCGAAAGGACAATCAAGCGCATCGTCATCGTCGAGGATGAACCGCTCGTCGCGTTCGACAGCGAGCATTTCCTCAACGACGCCGGTTACGAAGTGGTCGCAACCGTCGACAATCTCGCCGATGCCGTGCGTGTGATCGAGGAGGAGCTACTCGACCTCGTGCTGAGCGACATCAGCCTGCGCGGGGAGGGCGACGGCACCGACGTCGCGCGCGCCGCCGCGGCGAAGGGAGTGGCGGTGTTGTTCGTCACCGGAGACTGCCCGCCGGAGGCGCAGGGCCTCGGCCTTGGCTGGCTCGCCAAGCCCTATAGCGACAAGATGCTCAAGGCCGCGCTCGACACCCTGGACTCGCTGCGTTCGGGGCGCAAGATCGGCAAATTGCCGGCCGGCCTGAGCCTCTTCCGGACCGACGACGGGGCCGTGCAAAAAAGCTAGGCGAAGCGCGGGGAGGCGTTACAAGACACCATGGATCGCGCCGAAACGACCGCGCCGACTGATTGGCGCAGCCGGGTGCCGGATGGCATTCGTCCCTATCTCGAAAAGGCGCCGCTGGCTGCGCTGTTCCTCGGCATCTCGTCGGGCTTCCCCTATGCGATGATCGGCGCGACCTTGACGACGCGCCTCAAGCAGGACGGCATCGACAAATCGACGATCACCGCGTTCACCTTGGTGTTCCTCGCCTATAATCTGAAATGGCTCTGGGCCTGGATCGTCGATGGCGTGAAGCTGCCGCTTCTCGGCCGTCTCGGCCAGCGCGTGTCCTGGATGCTGGTGATGGGCACCTTGGTGATCGCCGCGGTGGTCAATCTGGCTTTGGTCGATCCGGCAGGAGACATAAGGGCAGTGGTGATTGCCGCCGTCCTGGTCGGCATCGCCGGGGCCAGCTTCGACATCGTCATCGATGCCTATCGGATCGAGATACTCGAGCCGCGGCAGCTCGGCGTCGGCTCGGGCATGACCCAATATGGGTGGCGCATCGGCTCGGCGGGCGCCGGCGCGCTCGCCTTGGTGGTCGCCGCCCGCTCGGGCTGGGAAGCAGCCTATCTCGCCTGCGCCGGGCTCGCGCTTCCGGCGATGCTGACGGCGCTGCTGGTCGGCGAGCCGGTCCGCCACCACGAGCCGAAAGGCCGCCAGGGCGTCGGCCGCGCGGTCGCCGCGATTTGGCGCCCGTTCGTCGAATTCTTCACGCGGCGCGGCGCATTCCTCGTGCTGCTGTTCATCCTGCTCCACAAGATCGGAGACACGCTCGCCAACCTGACCTTCCGCTTGCTGTTCGACGATCTCGGTTTCACCAATGACGAGATTGCGATCTACGATGTCGGGATCGGCTTCTGGGCCTATCTGATCGGCATCTTCGTCGGCGGCGTGCTCTATTCGAAGCTCGGCATGAAGCGGTCGGTGCTGATCAGCCTGATCCTGATGGCGGTGTCGAACCTGACCTTCGCTGCGCTCGCCCAGGCCGGACACAGCAATTGGGGCATGGCCGGCGCGATCGGATTCGAGAATTTCGCGAGCGGCATCGGCGGCGTCTGCGTGGTCGCTTATTTCTCGGCCCTGTGCGACCTGCGCTTCACCGCCGCCCAATATGCGTTGATCTCGGCGGCCGCGAGCGTCGTCGGGCGGGTCCTGACGGGAACGACCGCGGGATCGCTGATCGACGCGACCGGCTATGTGAACTTCTATCTGCTGACCACGCTCGCGGCGTTGCCGGGCATCATCCTCTTCTGGTTGATGATGCGCGCCGGCCTGATCGACAGCTCGATCGGTACGGCCGGCATCGAGGGCGAGGGCGACGCGCGGCAGGACGATGGGTCGGCGAACACAGCAGATGCTCGCTAAGTCTGAAACCGTCACGCGCTGACTTCGTCCGAACAACCGACGAAATATTAGGTCGTTCGTCAATCAGCTGATAGCATCCCCGCCAATGAGCGGCGACCGGGGGGTGTTATGCGCATGAAGATCCGTGCATTGCGTGGATTCGATCGATGCATCTGATTGGCTTGTCGATCGTCATTCAGGTGCTTTGCGCGATCCATTGCATGCGCAGCGGGGCGAACCGCCTTTGGTTGACGATCATCGTCTTCCTCTCGCTGCCCGGCTGTTTCGCTTACGCGATCCTGGAGATCCTGCCGCAATATTCGAACAGCAGGCAGGCGCGCAGGCTGAAAAGCGCCGCGATCCGCACGCTCGATCCGGAACGCGACGTGCGGATCGCCCGCGAGGCGTTGGCCGTGGCGGATACTGCGGCCAACCGCATCGCGCTGGGCGACGCACTGGTCGAGATCGAGGCTTATCCCGAAGCTCTTCGCCAATATGAAGCCGCCTTGCGCATGGCTCCCTTGCCCGATCGGACGACGCAGTTCAAACTGGCGCGGGCCACTCTGGAGGGAGGAAATCCCGCCGAGGCCCGCAGGCTGCTTGAAGCGCTGCCGGCCTCGGGCGCGGCGAGCGAGAATGACCGGGCCAGCCTGTATCTCGCCCGCGCCTATCAGGAAGTGGGTGAGAATGAGAAAGCGCTCGCCCTTTATGAGGATATCGGCCGACGGCTCCCCGGCGGCGAAGCGCAATGCCGGATGGCCCAGCTGCTGATCAAGCTGGGACGGGCTCATGAAGCGGAACCGGTTCTCGAAGAGGTTCAGCGCCGCGTGAAACTGATCGATCGCGATCAGCGGGCGAGCGAAGCGCAAATGTACGATTGGGCGGAGCGCACACTGTCGGAGATACGCACGGTCTAGACTCAATCCCGGCCGATTGAACCGGAATTGAGTCTAAACTCCTTTTGTTTTCCGTGATTTCCGAGTCGTCAGGTGATTCCACCTGACTTGAAATCACTCTAGACCGGCGCTTGGTCGTTTTTCGCGAGGACTTCCCCCGCCAGGTAAAGCGAGCCGAGGATCAGCACGATCGGCGGCTGTCCGCGGTCGGCGTGGCGGGCGATCCAGCTCAGCGCGTCTTCGGCGCTGGTCGCGGTGAGCGCGGTGAGGCCAGCCTCCTGCGCCTTGGCGGCAAGCATCGCAGGCGGATGATGGGCATGGCCCGGAACCGGGATCGCGTGGACGGTGATTGAGCGGTTGCGGAACGGCTTGAGCAGGCCGGTCGCATCCTTGGTCTCGAGCAGCCCGAGGATGATGTGGAACGGCCGGCGCGCGGGCACATGCCCGCGGAAGAAATCGGCGATCGCGCGCGCCGCCGCCGGATTGTGGCCGCCGTCGAGCCACAGCTCCGACCCCGGCGCCAATATGGCGTGCAGCGGCCCATCGGTGAGGCGTTGCAGCCGCGCCGGCCATTCCGCCCACCCCATCGCCGCGCGCAGCGCCGAATCGCGCACGTGCACGGCGTCCTGGTGGCGCAGCATGGCGATCGCCAGGGCGGCGTTCATCGCCTGGTGCGCGCCGTGCAGCCGCGGCAGCGGAAGCTCGATCCGGCCGGCTTTGTCGCGATAATGGAGCTTCTGCTGATAAGCGGCGGCATCCCAGCTGCCGCCGCGCGGGAGCCACGGCGCGCCGGCCCTCGCGGCCGCTTCGCCGATGACATTGCCGATCCGTGCGGGATAATATTGGGTGACGAGCGGCACGTCGCGCTTGGCGATGCCGGCCTTCTCGGCTGAGATCGCCTCGATCGTCGTGCCGAGGAACGATTGATGGTCGAGGCCGAGCTGCGCGATGCCGCAGATCGCCGGCGAAGCGATGACGTTGGTCGCGTCGAGCCGCCCGCCGAGCCCGACCTCGACGATACAGGCATCCGCCGGGATCCGGGAGAAGGCGAGCAGCGCCGCCGCAGTCGTCGCCTCGAAGAAGCTTGGGCGGATGTCGCCGGCGGCGTTGAGCGTTTCGGCGAGAAGCGCGGCGAGCAGATCGTCGTCGATCAGCTTGCCCGCGAGGCGGATACGCTCGTTGAAGCGGACGAGGTGCGGACTCGAATAGACGTGGGCGGTGAGCCCTTCGGCCTCGATCGCGGCGCGCAGGAAGGCGCAGGTCGAGCCCTTGCCGTTGGTCCCGGCGACATGGAAGACCGGCGGCAGCTGCCGTTCCGGCGAGCCGAGCCGATCGAGCAAAGCGGAGATCCGCTCGAGGCCAAGCACGTCGCCGGCCGGGGCGAGCGCCCCGAGCCGATCGAGCTGATGCTGGACCGCGGCGCTGGCGGATGTGGCATGATCAGCCACCGCCTCCCTCCCGTCCGCCGGGAGAGCGAGGGGTCACGCGGCCGCTTTCTCAGATGTGAGATAACCGATCAGCTGGGCAAGGCGCTCGCGAAGATCGTGGCGGTGGACGACCATGTCGATCATGCCGTGCTCAAGCAGATATTCGGCGCGCTGGAAGCCTTCGGGCAATTTCTCGCGGATCGTCGATTCGATCACGCGCTGGCCGGCAAATCCGATCAGCGCGCCCGGCTCGGCGAGCTGCACGTCGCCAAGCATCGCATAGGAAGCGGTGACTCCGCCGGTCGTGGGATCGGTGAGCACGACGATATAGGGGAGGCCGGCTTCCTTGAGCTGGGCGATGGCCACGGTGGTCTTCGGCATCTGCATCAGCGACATGATGCCTTCCTGCATGCGCGCGCCGCCCGCGGCGGTGAAGATGATATAGGGGCAGCGCGCCTCGATCGCGGCGTGGACCCCGGCGACGAAAGAGGCGCCGACGCCGAGTCCCATCGAGCCGCCCATGAAGGCGAAATCCTGGACGCCGACGACCGCCTTCAGCCCCTCGATCGAGCCACGCGCGTTGAGCAATGCGTCGGGCTCGCCGGTCTGCTGGCGAGCGACCTTGAGGCGGTCGACATAGCGCTTGCTGTCGCGGAACTTGAGCGGGTCTTCGCGGACGGTCGGCGGCGGCAGCAGCGAGAAGCCCGGGTCCATGATCTGGTCGAAGCGCAGGCGCGGCCCGATGCGGTCGTGATGATTGCAGCGCGGGCAGACGAAGCGATTCTCCTCCCATTCGCGGGTGAAGATCATCGCTTCGCAATTGTTGCACTTGTGCCAGAGATTGTCCGGCGTCTCGCGCTTGGGGAGGAACGGGATCTTTTGGCGAACCCGGGTGAGCCAGCTCATGCGCGTCTCCTTCCGCCGCCGCTTTAAGCCGGACGGCCTATTTGTCTACCGTGGATGGCGCCAATTTGCCCCGAGTCTGCTGGCCTTGCGACACACGCCAGGTCGAGACTAGAGCGTCGCCTCGATCGCCCGCGCGGCCTTGTCGGGGTCGCTGGCCTGCGTGATCGGCCGTCCGACCACCAGGATCGACGCTCCGGCATCGAGCGCGGCGCGCGGCGTCATCACCCGTTTCTGGTCGCCGGCGTGGCTGTTGGATGGGCGAACGCCCGGAACGACGAAGAAGCCGTCGGGCCACAAGGCGCGCGCCGCCGCGACCTCGCCTCCCGAGCAGACCACGCCGTCGAGCCCACCTTCGCGCGCCAGGGTGGTCAGCCGCTCGACCTGGGCGTGCGGATCGCCGCCGACTCCGATCGAGGCGAGATCGCCCTGGTCGAGGCTGGTGAGCACGGTCACGCCGACCACCTTGGTGCCCTGGGGCGCGGCGGCCTTGGCGTCTTCGAGCATCGCCCGCCCGCCGGCGGCGTGGACGGTCAGGATCGCCGGCTTGAGCGGCCGCAGCGCCTGGATCGCCTTTCCGACCGTGTTCGGGATGTCGTGGAACTTCAGGTCGAGGAAGATCGGCAGGCCGAGCTCCGCCATCTCCTTGACGCCGTGGCGGCCGTTGGCGGCGAAGAATTCAAGTCCGAGCTTGAGGCCGCCGACGTGGTTGCGCACCTGCGCGGCGATGGCCTTGGCGCGCTCGAGATCGGGTGTGTCGATGGCAACGAAGATCGGGCTTTTCATGACGCTGGCGAGACCGTGCCGCGGGCAATCGTCTTGTGATCGATCGGCTCCGTCGCCGCGCGGTCGTCGACATTCGTCGGCGCAACCGGAACGCCCTGCAGCGCGGCCAGATTGCGCTCCTGCGTCTCGAAGCGCCTGCGCAGCGACCACAAGCGCGCGCGGTAGAGGATGAGGGTCGGGACGCATCCGACCAGGAAAGCGGCGAAGACCAGCACCGGAAGCTTTATGTCGGCTTCGAGCCCGCCCCATAATTTGACCGTCACCGCCACCCAATTGGCGCGTGCGAACAGGACAAGGACCACCGCGAGCGCGACCCAGAACAGAGTTTTGAGGAACTGCATTCCATCGCCTCCAGACGCTTCGGTTCTAAGCTCTACCATAACCCGCGGCCAGCCCAGATCGAGGCGGCCGTGGTTAAAAGTTCCAGCGCGAGCGTGGCAGGAACGACGAGGCGTGTCGAGTTCACGGGAAGCCGAGGCGAGCCCCCGAGCCGGCTCTTCCCAAAGCGGGCCACGCCGCTTACTGAATTTTTACCATGGGGGCGAAAGAGTTGAGCATGTTCAGGCCTGTCGGGCTTCATCCTCGCATCGGAAGCGAGATCGTCTTGCGTGAGCGAAGCCTGCGCCGGGGAGAGGCACGCTGAAGGCGCGGATCGCTTCGGCTTCGGTCGCCGCGCTGGTGCTTGGGCTGTTCATCATTGGCGCATCCGGCGGATCGCTGAGTGGCGGCGGTCCGACGGCGAGTGTCGCGGCACCGCCGGCCCAAGGCATCCAGATTTCCGAAGCGCAGCGCCGCGCGACGACGATCGACTATCGCCTGCTCGATGCGCGGCTGCAGCAGCTCGCGCTGGAGGATACGATGGTCGGCCTGGCGGTCGGCATCGTCGAGGACGGCGAAATCCGCTTCCTCAAAGGCTATGGCGAAACGGTCGCCGGCAGCGGTGATCCGGTGACGACGTCTACAGTCTTCCGCTGGGCGTCGCTGTCGAAAGGCGTCGCGGCGAACATGGTCGCCAAGCTCGCCGAGGAACGGCGGCTTTCGCTTTACGAGCCGATCGCCAATTATTCGCAGTCGCTGCGCCTGCCGGGCGGCAACGAGCATCGGGCGACGATCATCGATGTGCTCTCGCACCGGCTCGGGCTATTCTCCCATGCCAACGAGGCGCTGCTCGAAGATGGCGGCGACCCCAAATATCTGCGCGGCACGCTCGGCGCGCTCAATGCGATCTGCGCTCCCGGTCAATGCCACGCCTATCAGAATGTCGCTTATGACGCGGCCACCGAGGTGGTCGAGAAAGTCACCGGCGAGAGCTATCAGCAGGCGCTGCGCACTCAATTGTTTCTTCCGCTCGGCATGACCTCGGCGAGCGTCACGCGCGCCGGGCTCGAGGGCGCGCCGAGCTGGGCACGCCCGCACAGGGCCGGCAAGCGCGGCAAGCCGGTCGCCGTCACCGATTCTTATTATCGCGTCCCGGCGGCCGGGGGCGTCAATTCTTCGATCAAGGACCTCGCGATCTGGCTGCAGGCGCAGTTGGGCACCGACCCGGCCGTGCTTCCGCCCAAGGTCCTCGAGAACGTCCAGGAGCCGCGGATCAAGACGCCGGGCGAGCTTGGACGGCTGCGCAAGTTCCGCGAGCGGCTCGACAGGGCCGATTACGGCCTCGGCTGGCGGATCTACGATTATGCCGGCCATACGATCGTCGGCCATCGTGGTGGCGTGACCGGCTATCGTTCGCTGATCCTGTTTGATCCGAAGCTCAAGACCGGCGTCGTCGCCATGTGGAACTCCTCGACCAACCAGCCCGGCGGCCTCGAGTTCGAGGTGATGGACATGCTCTACAAATTGCCGCCGCGCGACTGGCTGGAGCTCGGCACGATCGAGCAGCCGACGCGGACCGCGGCGAACGCGACCATTCCGCCGGCCTGAGCGCTGGAGCATAAAGCGAAAAGGTGGGTACCGGCTTTTCGCAACCAGCAATGCGACATCAAACAACAGAGCAGGCTACGATTCCATCGCATCGCAGCCTGCTCTCCGCCTGATCTATTTTCGCTTGAGCCCTGATCTATTTTCGCTTGAGCGTGGCCCACACCGGCAGGTGGTCCGACGCCTTGCGCGCCGCTGCCGATTGGTGGACGCCGCTCTCGACGACATCCAGCGCCGGGTTGAACATGATCCGGTCGAGCGCGACGATCGGCCGGCGGACGTGGAAGCTGCGCCCGCATTCCGCGAAGCGAAAATGGTGGCCGAAGTCGCGCAGGCAGCCGCCGTGCGCGCTCCATTCGTTGAGATCCCCCATCAGCACCGCCGGCGGGCTGCGGTCGTCGTGCTCGATCTGGGCGAGAATGGTGTGCGCCTGCCGGCGCCGCCACAGGCCGGACAGGTCGAGATGCATGCCGATCGCGCGCACGGCGGTTCCGCCCACGACCAGATCGGCGAGCACCGCGCCGCGTGGCTCGAGCGAGGGGAGGTGGATGCGCTCGCAATGCACGATCTCGACTTCCCGCTTCACGAGCAGGGCGTTGCCGTGCCAACCGAGGCTGCCGGCGCTCGCGCCGAGTGGGACCGGCTTGTAGTCGCTATGCTCCTCGAGCAGATGCAATGGGATCGCGCTGATCCGCTCGCCGAAGCGCCGATCGGCCTCCTGGAGCGCGATGACGTCGGCGTCGAGCTCGTTGAGTACCTCGATCGTGCGCTCCGGACGGCGCCGGCGGTCGGTGCCGATGGCCTTGCGCATATTGTAGCTGGCGACGCGGAACATCGGGAACCTATGCTCGGGAATGGGCGGTTTGCGAAGGGTCGAGTGCGGGTTGAGTGTTGCTTCTCTGGGGGCGATGCTAGAGCGTGACGCGTACGTGCCGGCTCGGCTCCATCCCGCTCATGATGTTCGCCATGACAGAGGGGCAGGACGGGTCCGGTACCGGTTCGACGCAGACGAAG
This sequence comes from Sphingomonas sp., assembly GCF_036677245.1. Classification (GTDB taxonomy): domain Bacteria; phylum Pseudomonadota; class Alphaproteobacteria; order Sphingomonadales; family Sphingomonadaceae; genus Allosphingosinicella. The sequence goes on along the minus strand of NZ_JAKFCG010000009.1, from coordinate 14,401 downwards.
CAACTTTAACGAAGACGTGATGGCAAAACCGAAAAAACGCTATGTCTGCCAGGCATGTGGCTCGGTCAGCAGCCGCTGGCAGGGGCAATGTGCCGATTGCGCCGAATGGAACACATTGGTCGAGGACGCGGGCGCGGTCGTGACGCCTTTTTCGGCGCGCCACAATTTGCGGTCGGGAGGGCGCGCGATCACCTTGGTCGGGCTCGACGCGGAAATCGCGCTTCCTGAACGGATGAGCCTCGGCATCCCCGAATTCGATCGTGCGATGGGTGGCGGGTTGGTCGCCGGCTCGGCGACATTGATCGGTGGCGATCCCGGCATCGGCAAATCCACCCTTTTGCTCCAGGCGGCGGCCCGGATCGCCGCGCGCGGCCATTCGGTCGCCTACATCTCCGGCGAGGAAGCCGCGGACCAGGTGCGGCTGCGCGCGCGGCGGCTCGGCCTTGGCGCCGCGCCGCTGCAGCTCGCGGCTGCGACCTCGGTGCGCGACATCCTCACCACCTTGGGCGACGGGAGCCCGCCCGCTTTGGTGGTGATCGATTCGATCCAGACGATGCATTCGGATCTGATCGAAGGCGCGCCCGGCACGGTCAGCCAGGTGCGTGCCTCCGCACAGGAGCTGATCCGCTTCGCCAAGGACAGCGGCGCCGCTGTGGTGCTGGTCGGCCATGTCACCAAGGATGGAGCGATCGCCGGTCCGCGCGTGCTCGAGCATATGGTCGATACGGTGCTGTCGTTCGAAGGCGAGCGCAGCCACCTCTACCGCATCCTCCGCGCCACCAAGAACCGCTTCGGCGGCACCGATGAGATCGGCGTGTTCGCGATGGCCGAGACCGGCCTCGAGGAAGTCGCCAACCCTTCGTCTTTGTTCCTCACCCATCGCGGCGAAGCGGTGTCGGGCGCGACCGTCTTCCCCGCGCTCGAAGGCACGCGTCCGGTCTTGGTAGAGATCCAGGCGCTCACCGTCCGCCTCGCGAGCGGCGCGACGCCGCGGCGCGCGGTGGTCGGCTGGGATGCCGGGCGCCTCGCGATGATCCTCGCGGTGCTCGAGGCCCGCTGCGGGCTGAGCTTCTCGACCGCCGAAGTCTATCTCAACGTCGCCGGCGGCTATCGCATCAGCGACCCCGCGGCGGACCTGGCGGTCGCTGCCGCGCTGGTTTCCGCCTTGGCCGAGCGGCCGGTGCCCGCCGACACGGTTGCGTTTGGGGAAGTCGCGCTGTCGGGCGAGATCCGGCCCGTCGCGCATGGCGCGCTGCGGCTCAAGGAATCGGCGAAGCTCGGTTTCGAGCGCGCGCTCGTTCCGCTTTCGCTGGCGGGAGAGAAGGGGACGATCGCCCTGACCGGCTTCCGCACCTTGGGCGCGCTCGTTGACCATCTGCTGGGCCGCGACTAGCGAGCCCGAATGGCAGCCTGGACCGCCCTCGATATCATCGTGCTGCTGCTCGTCGGTGGCGGCCTGTTGCTCGGCGGGATGCGGGGCTTCGTGACCGAGATATTGTCGTTGCTCGCCTGGGTGGCAGCGATCGTGGCGCTCAAGGTGCTGCACGCGCCGGCCAGCGACGCGCTTGCCGGCCCGGTCGGGACCAAGGGCGGCGCGATGGTGCTCGCGTTCGCGCTGATCTTCATCATCGTCTTCATCACGGTCAAGCTGATCGCCCGGCGGGTCGGCGGCTACACCCGGGCTTCGATGATCGGCCCGTTCGATCGGCTGCTCGGCGCCGGCTTCGGCGCGCTCAAGGGCCTGATCGGCGCGACCTTGCTCTATCTGCTCGCTAACCTGGTCTATGATTCCGCCTTCGGCCGTGCCGCCGAGCGGCCGGCATGGATGGCGCAATCGCGCACCTATCCTTTGCTCAACGCCAGCGGCCGCGCGATCGTCGATTTCGTCGCGGCGCGGCGCACGCTCGCGCCTGACCCGATCGGCAACGATCAGGCCGAAGCCTCACCGGCAAAGTCGTGAGCGAGATCAAGCTTCACGATACGATGGCGCGCGAGAAGCGCGTCTTCGAGCCCGCGGATCCGGCGCGCGTGACCCTCTATGTCTGCGGCCCCACCGTCTACGATCGTGCGCACATCGGCAATGCGCGGCCTGCGGTGGTGTTCGACGTGCTCGCGCGGCTGCTGCGCCACCGCTACGGCGAAGACAGCCTCGTCTATGCGCGCAACGTGACCGACGTCGACGACAAGATCATCGAGGCCGCGCGCCGAGAGAATGTCGACCCGGGAGAGGTCACCCGCCGCTACGAGCGCCTCTATCTCGACGATATGGGCGCGCTTGGCGTACGTCCGCCCGATCTCGCGCCCAAGGCGACCGACCATATCGGCGAGATGATCGCAATGATCGCGCGCCTGCTCGAGGCCGGCCATGCCTATGAGGCTGACGGCCATGTGCTGTTCCATGTGCCGTCCGACCCTGATTATGGCGCGCTCGGCCGGCGCGATCGCGAGGCGATGGTCGCCGGCGCGCGGGTCGAGGTCGCGTCGTACAAGAAGGACCCCGCCGATTTCGTGCTGTGGAAGCCGTCGCCCCCGGAGGTGATCGGCTGGGACAGCCCGTGGGGAAGGGGCCGGCCCGGCTGGCACATCGAATGCTCGGCGATGATCGAAGCCCACCTCGGGGAGACGATCGACATCCATGGCGGCGGGCTCGACCTCATCTTTCCGCACCACGAGAATGAGATCGCGCAGAGCCGCTGCGCGCATCACGGCGCGCCGCTCGCCCGTTATTGGGTGCACAACGGCTTTCTCGCCATGGCGGGCATCGACAAGATGTCCAAGTCGCTGGGCAATGTCGTCACGGTCGGCGAACTGCTCGAACAGGGTCAAAAGGGCGAGGTCCTCCGCTTGGCCTTGCTCTCAGCTCATTATCGCCAGCCGCTCGATTGGTCCGAGGGGCTGATCGCGCAAAGCCGGGCGACGCTCGACCGCCTTTACCGCGTCGGCGGCGATGCCGCACCTGGCAGCCCGGATCCGTCGGTCGTCGAGGCGATCGCCGACGATCTCAACACGCCGCTTGCACTGGCGCGGCTGACCGCGCTCAGCGACCCTGCGACGTTGCGCGCCAGTGCCGCTTTGCTTGGGCTGCTCGGCGCGAGCGCGGTCGAATGGTTCCAGGGCGCAGGCGATGCCCGGATCGAAGCGCTGATCGACGAGCGCGCCGCCGCCAAGCAGCGCCGCGATTTCGCCGAGGCGGATCGCATCCGCGCCACGTTGGCAGCGGAAGGCATATTGCTCGAGGACACGCCTTCGGGGACGAGTTGGCGCCGCGCCTGATCGGTCGGCGCGGCGGCCGGTCGATCATTTCCGCGCGCCGGAAGTGGCGATCTCGCGCGTCCGCCTCTATATCGCGGCTGTGACCACCGCCCTCTACAATCGCGATATCCTGCGGCTCGCAGCCTCGATCCCGCATCATCAACGCCTGGCCAACGCGCAGGCGAGCGTCGAAAAGAGATCCCCGGTCTGCGGCAGCCGCGTGATCGTCGACGTGATGCTCGATCCGAACGGGCGCATCGCCGAGCTTGGCCAGAAGGTGAACGCCTGTGCGCTCGGCCAGGCCTCGGCATCGCTGATGGGCGCGCATGCGATCGGCCGCGGCCACGAGGAATTGGCGGACGCGCGCGACGCGCTGGCGGCCTTCCTCGACGGCCGGCGGGACGATCCCGGAACCTGGCCGGGACTCGAGATATTCCGCGAGGCGAGGCCCTACAAGGCACGGCATCGCTCGATCCTGCTTGCGTTCGAGGCCGTCGCCGAGGCTGCCGGACAGGCTGGCGGCTGATGGAGACGCACGCCGCCGCAGCCACGACCATGGTGCTACGCGACGGCGTGATCCTGCTCGGGGCGGCGATGTTCTTCGTGGCATTGTTCCGCCATTTCGGGCTCGGCGCGGTGCTCGGCTATCTCGTCGCCGGCGCCCTGATCGGCCCCGACGGCCTCGGCCTGGTCGCGCGCGCCGAGGATATTTTGCCGATCGCCGATTTTGGCATCGTCCTGCTGCTGTTCCTGGTCGGGCTCGAACTCCATCCGGCGCGGCTGTGGCGGCTCAAGCGCGACATCTTCGGGCTCGGGCTGCTCCAGGTCGCGGTCAGCGGGGTGGTGCTCGCCGCCTTCGTCTATGTCGCGACCGGGCTCAGCGTCGCGGCCGCGATCGCGATCGGGCTGCCGCTGGCCTTGTCGTCGACCGCGCAGGTGCTGCCCAGCCTCAGGGCGTCGGGGGAGATCAACACCCCGCCCGGCGAGCGTGCTTTCTCGATCCTGCTTTTCCAGGATCTGTCGATCGTGCCGCTGATTACGATCATCGCCGCCCTGTCGCGGGCCGCGCCCGATCCGCTCGCGCCGCCGGGATGGCTGCTGGCGCTCTACACCATCGGCGCGATCGCCTTTCTCGTCGTCGCCGGCCGCTTCGTCATCAATCCCCTGTTCCGGCTGGTCGGGCGGGTGAGCGAGCGCGAGCTGTTCGTGGTCGCCGGCCTGTTCACCGTCCTCGCCAGCGCCGCGGTGATGGAGTCGCTGCACCTTTCGACCGCGCTGGGCGCGTTCATCGCCGGCGTGATGCTCGCCGATTCGCCGTATCGGCACGAACTCGAGGCCGACATCGAGCCGTTCCGCTCGATCCTGCTCGGCCTGTTCTTCGTCGCGATCGGCATGATGCTCGACCTCGATGCGATCGCCACGAGGCCGTGGTTCGTGCTCGGCATGGCTGCCGCGCTGATCGCGATCAAGGCGGCACTGTTGTTCGGGCTTGCGCGGCTGTTTGGGATGGAAGGCCGCCGCGCGCTCAAGCTCGGGCTGCTGCTCAGCCAGGGCGGCGAGTTTGCCTTCGTCCTGTTCGCCGCGGCGCAGGGCGCTGGGCTGATCGCACCCGGCGCCGCCAGCCTGTTCGCTGCGATCGTCACCGTTTCGATGGCGTCGACGCCGTTCCTGATGATGCTCAACGATTGGCTGGATAGGCGGGCATCGCACCGCCAGGCGCTCGACCTGGAAGGACCGGCGGAGTCCGTCGCCACCAGTGCGATCGTGGTCGGCTACGGCCGCTTCGGCCAGACCGTCGCGCAAATGCTGATGGCCAAGAACATCAGCGTCACGTTGATCGATTCGAAGCCGAGCCAGATCGAGGCCAGCGGTAGCTTCGGCGCCAAAGTCTATTACGGCGACGGTCTGCGCCTCGATCTGCTGCGCCTCGCCGGCGCGGCGGATGCGCGCGCCTTGCTGTTCTGCATCGACGAGGCCAACCCGACCAGCCGCCGGCTCGAGGGAATATTGGAGGCGTTCCCGCAGGCGGCGGTGTTCGTGCGCGCGTTCGACCGCATTCACCTGATCGAACTGGCGCAGACCGATCTCGCCGGAACGGTGCGCGAAGTGTTCGAATCGGCGGTGCTGATGGGGAGGGAAGCGCTGCGGGTCTTCGATATCTCCGAAGAGGAAGTGGCGCGGGTCGAGCAGGAATATCGCCAGCGCGACATCGAGCGGCTGGTCGGCCAGAGCAAGTCCGGCGATCTTCACATGCTCAAGGAGCGGATGTTCGGGCCCGACAATGCACTCGACGGCTGAGCGGATGCCGTTCCCTGCCGTTCAAGAGCGCCAGAATGATTTCAAGTCAGGTGGAATCACCTGACGACTCGGAAATCACGGAAAACAAGAGATAAAAGACTCGACCCGGTCAAAACCGGGATCGAGTCTACCGGCACGCCTTCTCCGGGTTCGTCCCGTCCCGCCGCGGGTGATCCTGCTGCCAGCGTGCAAGCGCGGCGATGATATGCTCGACCGCGCTGTCATGCGGCGCCGGCTCGCTGCGAACGTGGATATGGGCTTCGGCGTAGACCGGGTTGCGTATCTCGGCGAGGCTTTGCAGCACCGCCAGCGGATCCTTGTCCTTCAGCAATGGCCTCCAATCGCGGCGGGAGACCCGCTCGGCGAGCACGGCCGGATCGGCGTCGAGCCAGATTGCGATGCAATGGTCGAGGATCAAAGCGCGTGTCCTGGGATCCATGAACGCGCCGCCGCCGGTCGCGAGGACCTTTGGCCCCCCCTCGACCAGGCGGGCGATCACGCGCCGCTCGCCATCGCGAAAGCTGGGTTCGCCGAACCGCTCGAAAATTTCGCTGACGCTGCAGCCGCAGGCGAGCTCGATCTCGCTATCGGAATCGACAAAGTCGAGGCGCAGCCGCTTGGCGAGCCGCCGTCCGATGGTGGTTTTGCCGACGCCCATCAGTCCGACGAGCACGATCGACCGGTCGACTGGGGGAAGGCTGCTCGTCATGCTGACGGGGCTATACAGCGTGCCGCCTCGTGGGGCAAAAGGCCGCGATCCTCCACGGACGGAATGTTGAATGTCACGAACCACCTTGATCATCCTGCTGTTGCTGCTGCTGCTCGTCGGTGGTGCGATCTTTTTGTCCACGCTCGACACCGAAGTGGCACCGACGCGGATCGAACTGGACGTGACGAATGAAGCGCTCGCGCAATAAGATCCTCCTGCTTGCAGGTGTTGCCTTGCTCGTCGTCGGCCTGCCCGCCGCGAGCCAGGAAGCGCCTGAATCTTTGCTTCCGCCGGGCTTCGGCTCGGATGAGCTGCCCCCGCGCCAGCCCGACAGGCCCGCCGGCGAGCGGCCCGAGCCCGGCACGCCATCGCCGCTCCCGCCGCTGACCGGCGACACGCCGCCGGTGGGGAGCGCCCTGCTCGGCGAGGAAGAAGCGCTCGAGGAGCCGCCGAAGCCGCTCGAGCTTCCCGAATGGGCGCGTCGCTCGACAGCGGTCGTCGGCGCGATCGATGTCCAGCATAAAGGCCTTCCGGCCGATGAGTTCGGGCGTACCGACGGCCGCTTCCTGTCGACCTTGATGCGCCGGCTCGACGCGCCGATCGCCTCGCGCTGGGCCTCGATCCTGCTGCGCCGCTCGCTGCTGTCGCGCATCCCGCTGCCGCATGGCGTGGCGCCGGCCGACTGGGTCGCCGAACGCGCCTGGCTTTTGCTGCGCATGGGCGAGGCCGACGGTGCGCGGCTGCTGGTCCAGGCGGTCGACGTCGATCAATTCACGCCGAAGATGTTCGAGGTGGCGGTCCAGACCGCGCTTGCGACCGCCGATCCGGCGGCTTTGTGCCCGCTGGTCGAGCCGGGCCGGGCCATTTCGGACGAGCCGGTGTGGCAGCTTTCCGATGCGATGTGCGCTGCGCTCGCCGGCGATGCGGCGCGCGCGAGCGCGATGATCGATCAGGCCCGCCGCCGCAGCCGGGCGCGGGGGATCGATCTCTTGCTGGCCGAGAAAGTGATCGGTGCGGGTACCAACACCCGCCGCGCGGTGACGATCCAGTGGGACGAGGTCGATCGCCTCAACGCCTGGCGCTTCGGGCTGGCGAGCGCGACCGGGATGGTCGTTCCCGAACGGCTGATGAACCTCGCCGGCCCGCGGATGCAGGCCTGGCAAGCGCGCGCGCCGATGCTTCCCCTCGAGCAGCGCCTCGCCGCCGCCGACACCGCGGCCTCCCTTGGCGTTTTTTCGCACGACGCCTTGGTCGAAATCTACAGCCTGGTCGCGGACACGACCGATCCGTCGGAACTCAGGGATTCGGTCGGAGGCCGGCTGCGCCAGGCCTATGTCGGTGAGGATTCCGATGCGCGCGTCGGCGCGCTCCGCCAGCTCTGGGACGATGGCAAGACGCCGGCGCAGCAGCATGCACGCCGCATCCTGACCGGCGGTGCGGCGGCGCGTCTTCCCGCCAGCGAGGCACTGGCGGGGGACGCCGGCAAGATCATCGCCGCGATCCTCGCCGCCGGCCTCGATCAGCGCGCCGCGCGCTGGGCCGACGTCGTCGACGCGATGGGCAGCGACGGCGACCGGGCATGGGCGCTGCTCGCGGTCGGAACGCCGCGCGCCTCGGTCGACGTCAGCGCCGGCCGGGTTCGCGACTTTGCCAAGCGCGACGACAGCAATGACCAGATCCGCAGCAAGATGCTGGTCGCCGCGCTCGCTGGCCTCGGCCGTATTCCGGGCGGCGCGCAATCGCCGCTCGCCGAAGACCTCGGCGTTCGCCTCAGCGTCGGCAACGGCTGGACGGCGATGATCGGCGATGCAGCCGCCAAGCGCCAGCCGGGCACGGTCGCGCTGCTTGCGGCGGTGGGGATGCAGACAGCCGACTGGCGCGGCGTCCCCCCGGAGCATCTCTACCATATCGTCCGGGCGCTGCGCCTTGCCGGGCTCGATTATGAGGCGCGAATGATCGCCGCCGAGGCGCTGAGCCGGCTGTGACGGAGGTGGCGGACACCCGCCCGAAGCTTCGGGAGCCCGCCGCGGCCGACCCGCAGCCCTCTTCGCCCGCCCGCCCGCCCGAAGCGGGTGACGATCGGCAGCTGATCGGGGACTTCCTGGAGATGATGGCAGCCGAAGCGGGTGCCGCCCCCAACACCCTGGCCGCTTATGAGCGCGATCTTCGCGGCGCCTCCGAGACTTTGGGCGGCGCGCTCGCCGCCGCCTCCGCCGAGAGCCTGAAAGGCCTTGGCGAGGCATGGCTGCCGTTCAAGCGCGCGACGGTGGCGCGCAAGGCGGCGGCGCTGCGGCGCTTCTTCGGCTTCCTCGCCGACGAGAAGATCCGGAGCGACGATCCGTCGGCGGCGCTGCCGCGACCGGGCACCGAGCGGCCGCTTCCCAAGATCCTCGACCATGCGGCGGTCGATGCGCTGTTCGCCGAGCTCGAGCGGCGCAAGCGCGAAGGCGACGCGGCCGCCGACCTGCGTCTCGCAGCGATCGTCGAGCTGCTCTACGGCTCGGGCCTGCGCGCGACCGAATTGGTCTCGCTGCCGCGCCATGCCGTGCAGCCAGAGAAGCCCTATCTGATCCTCAAGGGGAAGGGCGGGCGCGAGCGGCTCGTCCCGATCTCTGATCGCGCGCAGGCGGCGGTTGCCGAATGGACGGCGCTCGTGCCGCGCGCGTCGCTATGGCTGTTCCCGTCGGGAAAGGCGCATCTGACGAGAGTGCGGCTGTATCAGCTGCTCAAGGAGCTCGGCGCGGGGGCCGGGATTCCGCCGGACCGGATCAGCCCCCACGTGCTGCGCCACGCGTTCGCGACGCACCTTCTCGAAGGCGGGGCAGACCTGCGCGCGCTGCAGCTTCTGCTCGGCCATGCCGATATTGCGACGACGCAAATCTACACCCACGTCGACAGCCGAAGGCTTGTGGAGCTGGTCAACAGCCGCCATCCGCTCGTTGACCTACGCCCCAAGGGGGCCTAACCGCCCCGGCTCATGGCTACTTTCCTCGACTTCGAAAAGCCGATCGCCGAGCTTGATGCGCGGGTCGCCGAATTGCGTGAGACCGCGCAGGCCGGTTCGATCAACATCGAATCCGAGATCGGCAAGTTGCAGGCGAAAGCGGACAAGCTGATCAGGGACACCTATGCCAAGCTCACGCCTTGGCAGAAGACGCAGGTTGCACGTCATCCCGAACGGCCGCACTTCCGCGATTACGTCGCCGGGCTCATCGACGACTTCGTTCCGCTCGCCGGCGACCGCGGCTTCGGCGACGATCAGGCGATCATAGGCGGGTTGGGCAAGCTTCGCGGCCGCAAGATCATGCTGATCGGGCATGAGAAAGGCGGCGATACCGCTGGGCGCCTGAGGCACAATTTCGGCATGGCCAAGCCGGAAGGTTATCGCAAGGCGATCAGGCTGATGCAGCTCGCGGACCGGTTCGGTTTGCCGGTCGTGACCCTGGTCGATACGCCCGGCGCCTTTCCAGGCGTGCAGGCGGAGGAACGCGGCCAGGCCGAGGCGATCGCCCGGTCGACCGAGGAATGCCTGTCCCTGTCGGTGCCGCTGGTCGCTGCGATCGTCGGCGAGGGAGGGTCGGGCGGCGCGATCGCCTTGGCCGCAGCCAACCGCGTGCTGATGCTCGAACATTCGGTCTATGCGGTGATCTCGCCGGAAGGCTGCGCCTCGATCCTGTGGCGCGCCGCCGACAAAGCGGCGGAGGCCGCCGAGGCGATGCGGATCACCGCCACCGATCTCCGGCAACTCGGTATCGTCGATCGGATCGTTCCGGAGCCGGTGGGAGGCGCGCATCGCACGCCCGGTGAGGCGGTGGAGGCGCTCGGGCACGCGCTGGTCGAGGAGCTGGAGGCGCTTGCCCCGCTGTCGCGCGATCAGGTCCGCGCCGAACGGCGCGCGAAATATATGGCAATCGGCTGATTTCGGCGCTTGCGCCCGAGCGACCAGGGTTCAGATTTTGCGGCTTCGCTTCAGGTGCTGAGCACCGTCACGGCAACATTATCCCACATCCCGATCGATTTGTTGGCGAAGCCTCTGAGGGCCCCGAGTATGGCCAGCACGATCAGAGCGAGAATGAGTCCATATTCGACTGCGGTCGCGCCGCGTTCGTCGCGCTTCAACATCGTGAATAGCCGCATCGGCTGCTTCCCCGTAATCCGGGCGCGTACACCCCACCAAGAATTTCAGTAGATGGCGTGTCGTTACCAATTCCCTAACAAAGGCCTCCGGAGTGGAAAAAAATCCGACATCGATGCCCGGCTTGATGCCCACCTTGATGCCCACGTTGATGGTGGTCGCGGCGGCTTTGGTCGACGCTGACGGGCGTGTCCTGCTCCAGCAGCGCGCGCCGAACAGGAGCATGGCAGGGCTGTGGGAGTTTCCGGGCGGAAAGCTCGAGCCCGGAGAGACGCCGGAGGAGGCACTGATCCGCGAACTCGAGGAAGAGTTGGGCATCGAAACCGATAGCGCCTGCCTCGCCCCGGCGGCGTTCGCGAGCCACAGGCTCGATGATTCGCATCTGATCCTGTTGCTCTATGTCTGCCGGAAGTGGCGCGGAACGCCGCGTCCGCTCGATGCAAGCGGGCTCACCTGGGTGAGGCCGCAGCAAATGTTCTCGCTCGCGATGCCGCCCGCCGACAAGCCGCTGATCGGGCTGCTCGACGCTCTTCTGTAGAAGCACGGCTCGCATGCGAGCGGGCTTGCAATCAGGAAGGCCGAAGCACCGAAGCCAGCGAGGTCGTGCCGCTGCCGCGCCGGGCCGGCTTGGGTTGGTCGGGGGCAGGAGCCCAGGCGGTGAGATGGATGATCTCGACCTGCTCCTGGATCTTGCCGTCGAGGTCGGCGTGGCGCGCGAATTCCGCCTCGGCGGCGGCGAGGCCTGCGCGCAGGATCGGGCGGCGCGAGCGCGCCGTGAGGATGTTGGTTGCGGCCGTCGCGCGAAGGTCGCTCACCAAAGTCGCGAGATCGGGAAAGCGCACCGTCAGCGCCGTCGAATCGGCCACCGGCAGGGCGAAGCCGGCGCGGGTCAGCAGGTCGCCGGCCGCGCGAACGTCGATCTGGGGGTGGATGTGCGGGGCGGCTCCGCCGGTGACCGCGTCGGCGGCCATCATCGCGGCGCGCAGGCGCGGCAGGCTTCCCGCGCCGACGAACGCCGCGAGGAACAGCCCGTCCGGCCGCAGCATCCTGCGCGCCAACACCAGCGCGCCGGGGAGGTCGTTGACGCTGTCGAGCACACCGACCGACATGATGAGATCGAAGCTGCCGTCGCCAAAGGCGGGTCGATCCTCGTCGCACTGCACCGCCACGCCGTTCGGCGCGCAGCGGCCGGCGAAGCGAGATCCGGCGTCCGAGCAGGCCACCGTCAGGCCAAGGCTCCTCAGCTGCTGCGAAAGATGGCCGTCGGCGCAACCGAGATCGAGCGCGTCGCGAAAATCGCGCTTCACCAGCGCGAGCCGGTCGAGCAGCTCGTCCGCCATCAGCCGGTGGAGATAATTCGCCCCAGCGAAGCGCGGCTCCGCCCGATCGCGGCGCAGCCGGCGCAAGCGGCGGTCGAACGGGGTGTCGGCATCCATCGGGGGTCTTGTGCCGGGCCGCGCTGTCATGGACAAGGTCAAGCATGGGTCCGCCTGCCGCGATGCCGAGCGCCGTCGGCGCCCTCAGGGCGCTGATCGATTTCGCCCTCCCGCCGCGCTGCCCCGCTTGCGGCGCAGTGACTGGTGAGCCGCACCGCTTCTGCCTCGATTGCTGGCAGAGCATCCGCTTTCTCGGCGATCCCTGCTGCACGCGCTGCGGGCGGCCTTTCGCGCATGATCGCGGTGCCGACGCCGAATGCGCCGCCTGCCTTGCCTCACCGCCCGATTATGATCGGCTGCGGTCAGCGGTCGCTTATGGTGATGTTGCGCGCCGGGTCGCGCTCAAGCTCAAATACGGGCGCCGCCCCGGCGTCGCGCACACGATCGCGCATTTGATGCAGCGGCACGTCGAGGCGCTGGCCGGCAGAACGGGGGAGGCGCCTCTGCTGGCGCCGGTGCCGCTCCACCGCTGGCGGATTTGGAGGCGGGGCTACAATCAGTCGGCGCTGATCGCTACCGCATTGGCCAAACGCACCGGGAACGAGGTCGCGCTCGACCTGCTGTGCCGCGTGAAGGCCACTCCGTCGCTGCGCGGGCTCGGGCGGCGCGAGCGCGCCTTGGCGGTGCGCGGGGCATTCCGCGTGCTCGAGCGCACCAGGCCGCGGGTCGCCGGGCGCACGATCCTGCTCGTCGACGACGTCTATACCAGCGGGGCCACCGCCAATGCCTGCGCGCGGGCGCTCCGGCGCGCGGGCGCCGCCCAGGTGAACATAATCTGCTGGGCACGGGTTATTGGCGAGGACGAAAGTTGACAATCGAGGTGACGAACCTCAGTTCGTTCCGCAAACAGGAGCTGAGCATGCCACGCGTTGAAATCTATACCAAATTCCTTTGCCCTTATTGCGCGCGCGCCAAGAAGCTTCTCGACGGCAAGGGTGTCGCTTACGAGGAGATCGACATCAGCATGGGCGGTGAGAAGCGAAACGAGATGCTGGAGCGGGCCAACGGCCGCCACACCGTCCCGCAGATCTTCATCGGCGATCGCCATGTCGGCGGGTCGGATGATCTTGCCGAGCTCGAGCGAAACGGCCAGCTCGATCCCCTGCTCGCGGCGGGATGAGGGTCGCAGTCTACCAGGCGCGGACGGGCATAGACCCTCAGGCCAATGCCAGGGCGCTGGTCGAGGCGGTCGAGCAGGCCGCGGTGGGCGGCGCTGCGATAGTGTTCACCCCGGAAATGAGCGGCCTGCTCGACCGGGATCGAAAACGCGCCCGCCTCCACATCAGCGACGAGGCGAGCGATCCGGTGCTCGCTGCGGTGCGCGAAGCCGCGCGACGCTGCGGCATCTGGGTGCATCTCGGCTCGCTTGCGCTGAACGAAGGCCGCGCCGACGAACGGCTCGTCAACCGCGGCTTCGTCATCGACGACCAGGGCGAGATCCGCGCCCGCTACGACAAGATCCATCTGTTCGACATCGATCTGCCGAGCGGCGAGAGCTGGCGCGAATCCGCCGCTTATGCGCCCGGCGAGAGCACGACGATCGTCGACACGCCGCTCGGGCCGCTCGGCCTGTCGATCTGCTACGATTTGCGCTTTCCCGATCTCTACCGCGCGTTGAGCGACGCCGGCGCAACCTTGCTGAGCATCCCCTCCGCCTTCACAATTCCGACCGGCGAGGCCCACTGGCACGTGCTGCTGCGCGCGCGCGCGATCGAGGCGGGCGCATTCGTGATCGCCGCGGCGCAGTCGGGCGAACATGAGGATGGCCGCCGGACCTACGGCCATTCGCTTATTGTCGATCCTTGGGGTAAGGTCTTGCTCGACATGGGGGGAGAGCAGGGAATTGGTTTTGGTGAAGTGGATCCCGCGCAGGTGGACGAGGTGCGTCGCGGCTTGCCGGCGATCAGGCATCGGCGAAGCATTGCCAGCCCAGTCCGTGTCTAGAGATCCCGGTAAATGATCGTCTTCGACCTTCGCTGCAGCCCGAACGGCCACGTCTTCGAGGCCTGGTTCGGATCCAGCGACGATTATGAGAGCCAGCGCCGCCGCGGCCTCGTGCAATGCCCGATGTGCGGCACCGAGGCTGTCGAGAAGGCCGTGATGGCGCCGCGGGTCGGCGCCAAGGGCAATCAGGCGGGCAATCGGGCGCCTGGGCCCGCCAAACCGGCCATGCAGGACATCGTCTCGTCCGACCCCGCCGAGGTGAAGACGATGCTCGCGACAATGGCGGCGCTGCAGAAGAAAATGCTCGAAAGCGCCGATTATGTCGGCACGCGCTTTGCGGATGAGGCGCGCGCGATCCACCTCGGCGAGACCGAGGCGCGGCCGATCTACGGCAAGGCGACCGACGCAGAGACGCGAAGCCTGGCCGACGAAGGCATCGAGGTCGCGGCGCTTCCCTTTCCGCTCATTGCTCCCGGCGACGAGAATTGATCAGGCGCAGGGCGCCGAGGGTTGACCCATGCGGTGGCGCAACCCTAGGAAATCCGCGAAGACCCCGTAGCTCAGCAGGATAGAGCATCAGATTCCTAATCTGAGGGCCACAGGTTCGAATCCTGTCGGGGTCACCAT
>NZ_JAKFCG010000008.1:0-40764 GCF_036677245.1 Sphingomonas sp. | reverse complement strand
CAGCCCATATTGGTCCTTCGACCAATGTTCGGGATAGGCCCCTTCCGCCTCCTGCTTGACGTCGAGCAGCTTGCCCTCATTGTTGTAGACCCAGCCATGATAGGGGCAGGACCAGATCTTGCCAGAGCCGTGCGGCTTGCGGCAGACCATCGCCCCCCTGTGCGAGCAGGCGTTGATGAAGCCGCGCAGCTTGCCGTCCCCACCGCGGCTGATGATCACCGGCTGGCGCCCGATCACCGTCGTCAGATAATCATTGTTGTTCGGGATCTGGCTGTCGTGGCCGATGTAGATCCACGTCGCTTCCCAGATGTGCTTGATCTCGAGCTCGAACAGCTCCGGATCGGTGTAGAGCGAGCGATGAACCTTGAACGTCTCGCCCGGCTTGTCGATGATCTTCGAGGCAAGATCCTGAATATGCATCGTGCGCTCCACTCCATGGCGATGAGGCGGCGCTCGGCCGGCGCCTTGACCCAGAATTAGGCGCGCCGCGACCTTGCTGTCAAATGGAGGAAACGTCTTGCACCATGGGTACAGACGACCAGCCTCGCGCTCCCACGCCAGTCGTCCACCTTGGAACCCGCGCCAGCTTGCAGGAACGGCTTGCGCCGGCGCGGCAGGCCAGTACCATCCCGCCCGAGCTGCTCGCCGAGAAGCAGCCGAGAACATCAAGTGCGGGAGGGTTGCGTGCCAGAGTGGCTGAACAGCGGCGAGCGGCATGGCCGCGAGGGCCAGCACCCTGGCGTCTCGCTTCAAACCGTCGCCGACGGCGGATCGATTTCCGCGATCAGCAAGCGGGTCATCGCATTGATGTTCCTGGTCGCGCTGGTCGATAGCTACGACCAGATCTCGCTCGCCTTCGCGGCGCCCGCTCTGGTCGCCGAATGGGGGATCGAGAAGGGCGCGATGGGCCTGGTCTTCAGCGTCCAATTGTTCGGCCTGCTGATCGGCGGCATCCTGTTCGGCGCGATCGGCGACCGCCTTGGCCGCAAGTTCGCGATCACCTCGGGCCTGATCTTCTTCGGGCTGCTGAGCCTGGCGACGATGCTCGCGACCAACATCACCGAATTGACCATCATCCGCTTCCTCGTCGGCCTCGGCGTCGGCGGGGTCATTCCAAATGCGATCGCGCTCTCCAACGAATTCTCGCCGCGCCGCTATCAGGTCACCGCCGTCTCGTTGATGTTCATCGGCTACGTCTGCGGAGGCGTCGGCGGCGGGATCGTTTCGGCCTGGCTGATCCCGCGCTTCGGCTGGGAAGTCGTCTTCCTGGTCGGCGGGGTGACTCCGATCCTGCTCGCGGCCTTCCTGCTGTTCACCCTGCCCGAATCGATCCGCTATCTCGCTTCGCGCGACCGCGAGAAGAGCCAGCGGGAGGCCGCGCGGCTGGCGTCGCTGATGCGGCCCGACCTCGCGATCGGGCCCGAGACGCGGATCGTCGACGAGACGCTGTCGGTCAAGCACCCCGGGATCGGCCAGCTGTTCTCCGGCCCGCTCAAGGCGATGACGCTTTTGCTCTGGCTGATGTACCTCGCCAATTCGATGACCGCGTTCGGGCTGATCTCCTGGCTGCCGCTGCTGGCGGGGACGTTGGGCTTCGGCCACCAGCCCGCCGCTTTGGCGACGTCGCTGACCTTCGCCGGTGCCGCATTCGGCGGCGTGGTGATGAGCCGGATGGTCGACCGGTCCGGGCTCGGCCCGATCATCATCATGCCCGCGATCGCCATCCCGTTCGTCGTCGGCATCGGCTTCCTCACCGGCAACCAGACGGCGCTGCTCTATCTGCTGACCTTCATGACCGGCTTCTTCGCCTTGGGCTTCCAGAACGCGCTGCACGGCATCGGCGGCTCGATCTACCCGACGACGGTGCGCGCGACCGGCGTCGGCTGGGCGATGGCGGCGGGCAAGGTGGGCGGCGCCACCGGCCCCGCCGTGATCGGGGTGCTGATCTCCGCCGGCGCCGGCCCGCAGACCGTGTTCATCGTCGCGGCGGTCCCGCTCGTCGTCTCGATCATCGGCGTGGCGATCCTCAAGGGCATTTACGGCGCCAACGTCCACGCTGCGCCCGCGCAACGCGCCGCGCTCGCGGAGGGCGTCCTTTGAGACCAACCGGTCCTCGCAGCCGCGTCACCGTCACACGCTTGGCGGCGTGGCCAGGAAACGCATTGCACTCTCCTCGTGGCCGCCTACGATCAGCGCCAACGACGCAAGGTAAATAGCCGTCGAGAACATCGGGGAGGCGTCTGTGATCAAGCTGAGGCTCGGCGGCCGGCATGCCCGCTAGCATTTCCGTTCAGGCGGTCGGCGATGGCGCACGCATCTCGCCGATCAGCAAGCGAGTCATGGCGCTGATGTTCGTCGTGACGATGATCGACGCCTACGATCAAATCGCGATGACCTTCGCGGCGCCCTCGCTGATCGCCGAATGGGGCATCGACAAAGCGGCGATGGGCCATGTCTTCAGCGTCCAGATGTTCGGTCTGCTCGTCGGCGGCATCGGCTTCGGCGTGCTTGGCGACCGCATCGGCCGCAAGCTCTCGATCATCCTCGGCATGCTGCTGTTCGGTCTGCTCAGCCTTGCGACGATGGCCGCGGCCGACACGACCCAATTGCTTGTCGTCCGCTTCCTGGTCGGAGTCGGAGTGGGCGGGGTGCTTCCCAATGCGATCGCGCTGTCGAACGAATTCGCGCCGAAGCATTTCCGGGTGACTGCGGTTTCGCTGATGTACGTCGGCTACGTCTGCGGCGCCCTCGGCAGTGGCGCGGTCGCCGCCTGGATGCTGCCGCGCTTCGGCTGGGAGGTGATCTTCCTGGTCGGCGGCATCGTCCCGATCCTGCTCGTCGTCGTGCTCATCTTCGCGCTTCCCGAATCGGTCCATTATCTGGCGACGCGCGGCAGCGACAAGAAACAAGCGGAGGCGACGCGCATCGCCGGCTTGATGCGGCCCGAGCTCGAGATCACGCCGCAGACCAGGATCGTCAACGACACGGGGGCTGAGAAACTGGCGCTGCGCGAGCTGTTCGCCGGCCCGCTCAAGATCATGACGATCCTGCTCTGGCTGATCTACGTCGCCAATTCGACGACCAGCTTCGCACTGTTGGCGTGGATGCCGATCATGATCCGCGATCTCGGCTTCCTCCACGGGGCGGCAACGCTATCGACGTCGCTGATGTTCGCCGGCGCCGCGATCGGCGGGGTCGTCGCCGCGCGGTTCACCGACCGCGCCGGGCTGGGACCGGTCGTGCTGATGCCGGCGATCGGCATCCCGTTCATGGTCGGGCTCGGCTTCGTCGGCGGCGGCAGCCCCCTCCTGCTCTACCTCGTCTCGTTCGGCATCGGCTTCTTCGTCGCGGGCTTCCAGAACAATCTGCACGGCGTCGGCGCATCGATCTACCCGGCGCGAATCCGGGCAATGGGCGTCGGCTGGGCGATGGGGGCGAACAGAGTCGGCGGCATCATCGGACCGTCGCTCGCCGGTTATCTGATGTTCTACGGATTCAGCTCGCAGGCTTTGTGCATCGCCATCTCGATTCCGCTTTTGGTGTCGGTCGGCGCTGTGGCTATGCTGAGCGGCTTGTACCATGTGCATGTCCGTGGCGGACAGGCCGGGCCACCCGCCCTGGAGACGGCGCACTGATACTCGACGGGTCTCAAGGCCCACGCGCGAACGGAGGTGTGAAATGCCCCTGACGAACGACATCGAGGCGATCGTCGACGACCGTGTCGACGAGGGCGTCTTCCGGGTGCGGCGCGAGGCGTTCGTCGATCGCGACGTCTATGATCTCGAGGTCGTGCGCATCTTCGAGGGCACCTGGATCTACATCGGCCTCGAAAGCCAGATCGCCAAGCCGCACGACTTCTTCACGACGATGATCGGCCGCCAGCCGGTGATCGTGATGCGCGGTGCCGACGGCACCGCCGGCGCCTTCCTCAACAGCTGCCGTCACCGCGGAACCCTGCTTTGCCCGCTGCGCAACGGCCACAAGAAGATCCATGTCTGCCAATATCACGGCTGGGCCTATGACAGCGGCGGGCGCAACGTCGGGATTCCGCGCGAGGAGAGCGGCCAATATGACGAGGCATTCGGCCGGCTGGACCATGATCTGGTGCCGGTCGCCCGCTTCGCAAGCTATCGCGGCCTTTTGTTCGCGAGCCTTTCGCCGGACGTGCCGAGCCTCGAGGAGCATCTCGGCGATGCCCGAATCTTCATCGACCTGGTGGCCGACCAGGCCCCGGAAGGGCTCGAATATGTGCCTGGCTCGGTCAGCTACACGTTCGACGCCAATTGGAAATTCCAGTTCGAGAACGGGCTCGATTATTATCATTTCGAGACCGTCCACCGCTCGTTCGTCGACGTGCTCCAGCAGCGCGGCAACCGCAGCCAGGCGCCCTCTCCGGCCGCGCATCTCGCAGATCCCGAGCCGCAGGCACAGGGAACCTTCAGCTTCACGCACGGCCATGCAGTGATGTGGTCGATCGGGGTCCCCGGCCAGGGCCCCGAGGCGCGGCCGTTCGGGCGCGATCCCAAATTGCTCGCCGCGGCCAATGCGCGCTTCGATCCGGCGCGGGTGCAGTGGATGCTGCGCCACCGCAACCTCACTATTTTCCCCAACCTTCAGATCATCGACATCCAGTCGCTGCAGTTCCGCACCTGGCGCCCGCTCGGTGTCGGCCAGACCGAGATGGTTTCGAACTGCGTCGCGCCGATCGGCGAGTCCGCCGAGGCGCGGCGCTTCCGCATCCGCCAATATGAGGATTTCTTCAATCCGAGCGGCATGGCGACCTCGGACGACAATGTGACCTATGAATATTGCCAGGACGGCTTCGCCGCGCTCGCCGCCGGGGACACGCAGGGCCACGTCCGCGGGGTCGGCGCGCCACCCGAGCAGCAGATCAATTACGGCGCCGCGCTGGGGCTCGGCAGCGACACCGCCTGGGCCTATGGTCCAGCCGGCTTCGGCGACGAGAGCGCATTCCACACCGGCTGGCGCGAATGGCGCCGGCTGATGCTGCGTGACGGGGCCGCAAGGTGACGCAGACGAAGGAGGCGCGCGAGGATGAGCGGACGATGAGCGGCGCGGACGAGGACCCCACCCGGATCGCCACCCATTTGCTTTCGCTCGAGGGGCTCTGCCTCGACCGCCGCGAGTGGAAGCGCTGGCTCGCCCTCTATGACGAGGACGTCGTCTACCGCATCCCGGCCTGGCGCAACGAGGATGAGGAGACGAGCGATCCCAACACCGAGGTCTCGCTGATCTACCACGACAGCCGCACCGGCCTCGAGGACCGCGCGTCGCGGATCGAGGCGGGACGCTCGGCGACGACGATGCCGCTGCCGCGCACCGCGCATTTCGTCGGCAATGTCGTCGCGACTCTCGCCAGTGACGGCGTCATCGAAGCCGAGGCGAGCTGGAACGTCCATGTCTACCAGCCGCGCACCGCCAAGCAGTCGGTCCATTTCGGCCGCTACGAGGTCCAGCTGAAGAAAAGGGCTGACGTCTGGCGGATCAGCCGCAAGACGATCCATCTCCAGAACGACCGCGTCTCGACGGTGCTCGATTTCTATTCGGTGTGACAGCGATCCAAGCTGCCATGCCGGCCAACATTCAAGTGAGGACATCATGATTTCAAAGGCAGGCTTGTCGGTGGCGGAGCCGCTCGTCCAGCTCATCGAGCAGCAGGCGCTGCCCGGCACCGGCATCGAACCCGATGCCTTTTGGAAGGGATTCGCGGCGATCCTCGAGCGCTTCGAGCCGGAGAATCGCGCCTTGCTCGCGAAGCGCGATTCGCTCCAGGCGCAGCTCGACCAATGGCATGTCGCGCGGCGCGGCAAGGACATCGACCAGGCCGAGTATCAGCAGTTCCTGCGCTCGATCGGCTATCTGGTCGACGAGCCGGCTGCGTTCACGATCGGCTCGGCGAACGTCGACGAGGAGATCGCGACCAAGGCGGGGCCCCAGCTCGTCGTGCCGGTGCTCAACGCGCGCTTCCTGCTCAACGCCGCCAACGCGCGCTGGGGAAGCCTCTACGATGCGCTCTACGGCACCGATGCGCTTCCCGGCGCAGCCAAGGGCCCAGGCTATGATCCCGAACGCGGCGCGCAGGTGATCGCCTGGGCCAAGGCCTTTCTCGACCGTGCGGTCCCGCTCGCCGCGGGGAACCACGCCGAGGCCACCGGCTACAAGGTCGAGGACGGCCGATTGACGCCGGCGCTGGCCGAACCTTCCGCCTTCGTCGGCTATCAGGGCGATCCAGGCGACCCGTCTTCGATCCTGCTCCGCCACAACGGCCTCCACATCGAGCTTCGGCTCGGCCGCGACCATCCGATCGGCCGCAGCGACCCGGCCGGGCTGCAGGACGTGGTGCTCGAAGCGGCGCTGACGACGATCGTCGATTTCGAGGATTCGACCGCCGCGGTCGACGCGGAGGACAAGGTCGCGGCCTACGCCAATTGGCTCGCGCTGGCGAAGGGCGAGCTCGAGGCGAGCTTCGACAAGGCCGGGCGCTCGATGACGCGGCGGCTCGAAGCGGAGCGCCTCTATGTCACCCCCGACGGCGGCACTTTGACCTTGCCTGGCCGCAGCCTTTTGCTGGTGCGCAACGTCGGGCCGCTGATGACCACGCCGGCCGTGCGCCTCGCGAGCGGCGAAGAAGCGCATGAAGGCATCGTCGACGGCATCGTCACCAGCCTGATCGGCTGGCACAGCATCGATCCGCGCAATCGCTGGGTGAACAGCCGGGCGGGGTCGATCTACATCGTCAAGCCCAAGATGCACGGCCCCGAGGAAGCGGCTTTCACCAACCGGCTGTTCGACGCGATCGAGGATTTGCTCGGGCTCGCCCGCAACACCCTCAAGCTCGGGCTGATGGACGAGGAACGGCGGACCTCGGTCAACCTCGCGGCGTGCATCCACGCGGTCAGGGACCGGATCTTTTTCATCAACACCGGCTTCCTCGACCGCACCGGCGACGAGATCCACACCTCGATGCAGGCCGGCCCGATGATCGCCAAGGGCCAGATCGCCGCCAGCGAATGGATCGCCGCCTATGAAAGCCGCAACGTCCAGATCGGCCTTGCCAGCGGCTTTGCCGGCAAGGCGCAGATCGGCAAGGGGATGTGGGCCGCGCCCGACCGCATGGCCGACATGCTCGCCAAGAAGATCGGCCACGTCCAGGCCGGCGCGACCACGGCCTGGGTGCCGAGCCCGACCGCGGCGACGCTCCATGCCACCCATTATCACGGGATCGACGTGTTCGCTCGGCAGCGCGAGCTGGCGGGTGGCCCAACGCCCGGGCTCGAATCTTTGCTGAAGATTCCGCTCGCCCGCGCGCACAATTGGTCCGACGCCGAGATCCGCAACGAGCTCGACAACAATGCGCAGGGCATCCTCGGCTATGTCGTTCGCTGGATCGACCAGGGCGTCGGCTGCTCGAAGGTGCCGGACATCAACGGCATCGGCCTGATGGAAGACCGCGCGACGTTGCGCATCTCCTCGCAGCATATCGCCAATTGGCTGCTCCACGGCATCTGCTCGCCGGCCGACGTCGACGCGGCGCTCGGCCGGATGGCGGCCAAGGTCGACGCGCAGAACGAAGGCGATCCGCTCTACCGGCCGATGGCCGGGAACGAGCAGACCAGCCTCGCCTTCCAGACGGCGCGGGCGCTGATCTTCGAGGGGCTCGAGCAGCCGAACGGCTACACCGAACCGTTGCTCCATCGCCACCGCCTCGCGGTGAAGCAGGGCGATGCCCAGTCCCAGTCCGGGTCCCAGTCCCAGTCCCAGTCCGGGTCCCAGTCCCAGTCCGGGTCCCAGTCCCGGTCCTGAAGATTCGACCGATTTGACTGGTTCGACGAACACTTTGCAAAGAAGGGAGAGCTGTCTTAGACAGTCAGACAAAGCAAGATCGGGAACAATAAATGTTCCGGGCGACAAGAGGAGAGAATCGATGACGGCCACTGTAGCCGAGCGTGCACCTGCTTCGGATTCGGTCCGCGAATATGATGTGATCATCATCGGCGCCGGCGCGGCCGGTCTTCACGCCATCTACAGGCTGCGCGGTCAGGGCCTCAACACGATCTGCTTGGAAGCCGGCGAGGGGGTCGGGGGGACTTGGTACTGGAACCGCTATCCGGGCGCGCGGGTCGACATCGAAAGCGTCGAATATTCCTACACTTTTTCCGAAGAGCTTCAGCAGGAGTGGGAATGGCCGGAGCGTTATTCCGCCCAGCCCGAGCTGATGCGCTATTTCAATCATGTCGCCGACCGCTTCGACTTGCGCCGCTCGATCGAGTTCAATGCACGAGTCGCCACCGCCCATTTCAACGAAAGCGAAGACCGCTGGGACGTCGAGACGACCGACGGCCGCCGCTTCAGCGCGCGCTATGTCGTGATGGCGACTGGTTTCCTCTCGGCGCCCAACCAGCCCAAGTTCCCGGGCCAGGAGAGCTTCAAGGGCAAGACTTATCACACCGCTTACTGGCCCGCCGAAGGCGTCGATTTCTCCGGCCAAAGGGTCGGCATCATCGGCACCGGCTCTTCGGCGGTCCAGGCGATTCCGATCATCGCCCAGCAGGCCGAGCACCTCACCGTCTTCCAGCGCACGCCCAATTTCTCGGTGCCGCTCCGTAATGGCCCGCTGTCGAAGGAGTTCGAGGCCAAGGTCAAGGCCAATTACCCCGAATGGCGGCGCATGGAGCGCGAGGAATCGTTCACCGGCATGATCTGGATCAATGAACGGCCGGAGGGGATGGTCACCAAGCTGACCACGGAAACGACCCCCGAAGAGCGCGAGGCGATGTACGAGGATCGCTGGAAGAACGGCGGCATCTGCTTCTACAACATCTATCCGGACACCTTCTCGGATCCGATCGCCAACGAATATCTCGCCGATTTCATGCGCAACAAGATCCGCGAGAAGGTCAACGATCCCGACGTCGCCGAATTGCTCTGCCCGAAGGATTATCCGGTGCTGACCAAGCGGCTGTGCGCCGACACCAATTATTACGAGACCTACAACCGCGACAACGTCACCTTGGTCGACATCCGCGGCAAGGAGGTCGGCCTCAACGAGCAAGGCGTGGCCGTCGACGGCGAGGGCTATCAGCTCGACGCGGTGATCTTCGCGACCGGCTTCGACGCGCTGACCGGCGCACTCACCCGGATCGATCTGCGCGGCATCGACGGCCGCTCGCTCAACGACCATTGGTCGGACGGCGCGCGCACCGCTTACGGGCTGATGGTCGCCGGTTTCCCGAACCTGTTCCTGATCAACGGCCCGGGCAGCCCGACGCCGCTCTTCCAGCCGGTGCTGCTCGGCGAGGAGCAGGGCAATTGGTTCGGCGACTGGATCAGCTACATGGCCGAGAACGGCTATACGCGGATCGACGCGGCACCGGAGACCGAGGTCCAGTGGGTCCAAAGGTGCACCGACGTGATCAACGCCACGCTCTTCCCGAAGGCGAGGAGCTGGTACATGGGCGCGAACATCCCCGGAAAGCCGAGCCTGGGGCTGGTCGATTTCGGCGGCATCTGGAATTACCGCAAATATTGCACCGACCTGCTGCCCGACGGCTTCCCCGGCTTCACCTTGAGCAACGGCGCGCAGCAGGGCGCGCGCGCGGAGATGCACGCCGGCGCCGCCAGGGCCTGACAGCGGCGGGCCGCGGTCTGTCGGCCGCGGCAGCGCACCGCCGAACGGGCTTTGGCCCTTGACGTCGCGGCGTCGCGGCCGGCAACCAAGGCTTGCGCCGGATGTTGATCATCGCGAGGCTTTCGGCGCGCCCGTATTTGCGCAGGGCACCATGACAGAGGCGAGATGATGAGCGAGCAGAACGACCCGATCCAGGACGAGAAGGACCCGGCGGCGCTGTCCGAAGCGGAATGGCGCGCGCGGCTTTCGCCCGAACAATATCATGTCCTGCGCGAGGGCGGCACCGAACGCGCCTTCACCGGGCGCTATGTCGACAATCACGACCAGGGCGAATATCGCTGCGCCGGCTGCGGCGCGCCCTTGTTCTCGAGCGACACCAAGTTCGAGAGCGGCAGCGGCTGGCCGAGCTTCACCCAGCCGGAAGCGCCCGAGGCGGTCAGCGAGCATGTCGACGTCAGCTATGGCATGCGCCGCGTCGAGGTGCGCTGCGCGCGTTGCAACGGCCATCTTGGGCACGTCTTCCCCGACGGCCCGGGGCCGACCGGCCTGCGCTATTGCATGAATTCCGCCTCGCTCGACTTCGATCCGGAGGAATAGCTTCGGCTTGTGACGGGCCGGGACAGGGCCTATCTCTGAGCCTTCATGGCCAGTAATGCTTCCTCGCCGATCAGGCGCACCTTTGCCACTTTGCTCAAGATCGGTCTCTACGGCTTCATCGCCGCGCTGATCGCGCTGGTCGTCGCCGTCACGGTCGCGATGAACTCGCTGCCGAGCTACCAGGAACTCGTCCGCCGCGACGATCTCGGCCAGATGATCCGCGTCCGCGCCGCCGACGGCTCGGTGATCGTCTCGCTCGGGCCGAGCTTCGGACAATGGCTCCGCTACGAAGAGATCCCGCCGATCATGCGCAACGCGATGGTCGCAGTGGAAGACCGCCGTTTCCGCATGCACCCAGGCGTCGACGCGCTCGGCATCGCCCGCGCCGTGACGGTCCGGGTCGAGCGCGGCCGCTGGGTGCAGGGCGGATCGACGATCACCCAGCAGCTCGCGCGCAACATCTTCCTCACCAACTCGCGCACCTTCGGCCGCAAGATCCGCGAAGGCATATTGGCGCTCGCGCTCGAGCGCCGCTTCTCGAAGAACCAGATCCTCGAGCTCTATCTCAACCGGGTCTATTTCGGCGGCGGCGCCTATGGCATCGACGCCGCGTCGCGGCGCTTCTTCGGCCATAGCGCGAAGACGCTCGACCTCTCCGAGGCGGCGATCATCGCCGGCTTGGTCAAGGCGCCGTCCAATTATTCGCCGACCGCCGACGCCGAGGCCGCCAAGGGCCGTGCCAGGGTGGTGATCGATCTGATGCGCCGCAACGGCAGCATCACCGCAGTCGAGGCTGCGGCCGCCGAGCCGGCCGCGGTCAAGCTGATCCCCTCGCCGCGGCAGAACAGCGTCCGCTATTTCACCGATTGGGCGCTGCCGCAGCTCGATACGATGATCGACGAAACGGTCGAGCCGATCGACGTCTGGACGACGCTCGACCCGCGCATGCAGCGGCTTGCCGATACCGCGATCAACGCCGCCACGCCGCGCGGCGCGCAGGGCGCGCTGGTGGCGCTCGACCGCGACGGCGCGGTCCGCGCGATGGTCGGCGGGCGCGACTATGTCACCTCGCTCTACAACCGCGCGACCCAGGCGACGCGCCAGCCGGGATCGGCGTTCAAGCTGTTCGTCTATCTGGCGGCGCTCGAGGCGGGCCACAAACCCGACGAGACGATCGTCGACGAGCCGGTCACGATCGACGGCTGGAGCCCGCGCAACAGCAACCGGACCTTTTCGGGGCCGGTGACGATCCGCGAGGCGTTCGCCCGCTCGATCAACACCATCTCGGCCAAGCTCGGGCAGGAAGTCGGCTTCCGCACCGTCGCCGACATGGCGCAGCGCTTCGGGATCACGACCAAGGTCAACACCCAGCCCTCGATGGTGCTTGGCACGTCGGACGTCCGCCTGCTCGACATGACTCGCGCCTTTGCCGCGGTCGCACGGCGCGGCGTCGCGGTCGTTCCCTACGGCATCACCAAGGTCACCACAGCCGACGGCACGATGCTGTACAGCCACGAGGACGACGAATCGCGCGTCCTGGTCGCGCCTTGGGTCGCCGCCCAGATGACCGACCTGCTCCAGACCGCGGTCCTCACTGGAACCGGCCGTGCGGCGCATATCGGGCGGCCGGTCGCCGGCAAGACCGGAACGACCAGCTCGAACCGCGATGGCTGGTTCATCGGCTTTTCGAGCGGTCTGACCACCGGCGTCTGGATGGGGCGCGACAATGCGACGCCGATCCCCGGGCTGCAGGGCGGTCGCGCGCCGGCCCAGGCGTTCAACAATTTCATGACGCAGGCGGTGGCCAACCGGCCGGCCGAGAATTTCGAGGTGCAGGTGACCTTGCCCGATTGGCAGGTCGAGCCGGACGCGGAAGCCTGGTACGGATCGCCCGACGGCATGATGGTCGATCCCGACGGCAATCCGCTTCCCGCGCGCAATCCGGGCGCGCCGCCGTTCGAGGATCCGGTCGCGTCCGCGCCCGGGCGTGATGGGGGTCCGCGCGATGGGGCCCGAGACGGGGGCGTACGCGATCCCGCCGACGAGCCCGAGCGGCTCGACGAGGAATGGCTCGACCGCGCGATCAACCGCAACCGCGAGCCCGTCCCGGAGCGGCGGCCGCGGCCACCCGCCGACCGAACCGAGCTTTGAGGAATGAACTGAGGTAAAGGCGCAAGTCGTTGCGGCCTCGCGGGCCTGCGGGGATAGACCCCCCTCCCGCAGGCGCGACCGCTGCAAAACTCCGTTCGCGGTGAGCTTGTCGAACCGCTTTCCTTCCTATTCCTCCCCCGGTTTTCCGGGGGAGGGGGACCGCGCAGCGGTGGAGGGGGCGCTCTTCACGAAATCGCCCCTCCACCACCCTGCGGGTGGTCCCCCTCCCCTGCAAATGCAGGGGAGGAATGATGATTTATGCAGCGGTCGCGTGGGGGGGAAGGTCTTACGCCTCCAGTTCGAGGAAGCTGGGCGGACTTCAGGTCAGATTGGTCAGGCCCGGCCGAAGCGATGCAGCGAGGCGCCGTGGCGCCGCAGCCAGAGCCGCGCGGGCTTGGGATCGCTCTCCAGCAACTCTTCGACCAAGGCGTGGAAATCGGGGCCGTGGTTGAGGTGGACGCGGTGCGCGACCTCGTGCGCGACGGTCGCCCGCCGTACCCAATCGGGCGCGAGGATCAGGCGCCAGCTGTAGCGGATCGATCCGCGCGACGAGCAGCTCCCCCATCGCGACAGCGGGTCGCCGACACCGACGCGGGTGACGCTGACACAGGCCTTGGCGGCGAAGTGATGCGTCTCCTGCTCCAGCAGGGCATGGGCTTCGCGGCGCAACCAGCGCGTGATCCGCGCCTCGAGCGTCTCGAGCGGCCCGCCGATCCTGATCCGCCCCGGCTCGAGGCTCGCCGTGCGCGGGCGGCTCGGGTCCCAGTCGATCAGATGCGGCTTGCCGTGGAGCGGCACGCTCGCGCCCGGCTGGAGCGCCGCCGGCGGCGGGATCTCGGCCAGCGCCTGCTCGATCCATGCGCGATGGCCGGCAGCCCAGTCGAGCGCACGGCGGCGCGACACACGGCGCGGGACGGTGAGGATGACCTGGCCGGTGCGCGGATCGACCCGCAGCCGCATCACCTTGGCGCGCGGCGACAGACTGATCGTGAGGATTGCCGTGGTGGTGCCGCCGCTGAACGCGAGATCAGAGCTCATGATCGATCAGATGATGCTCGAGATCGCCCGCTTCGTCCTCGGAGACGGTCCAGCCGCGCACCGACATTCCGGCGCGATGCACCGCCTCGCGGTCGCCGCTGACGAGATAATGCCATCCCGGCAGCGGCTGACCGGCGGCGCGCAGCCGATAGGCGCAGGTCGATGGCAGCCAGGCGAGCTTCGCGAGATTGGCAAGGCTCAGGCGGATGCAGTCGGGGACGAAGGCGTGGCGCCCCTTGTAGTTGGAGCAGCGGGCGTTGTGGCGGTCGAGCAAGCGGCAAGCGACGTTGGTCGCGTGCACCTCGCCGCTGAAATCATCTTCCAACTTGTGAAGGCAGCATTTGCCGCAGCCGTCGCACAACGCCTCCCATTGCGCGCGGTCGAGCTGCTCGAGCGGACGCTCCCAAAAAGGAGGGGGCCCAGAAGGAGGATTCATTTCACCCATTTGTCGAGCGTCTCCACCACCGCCTTCGCGCCCTCATCCGAGGGCACCAGCGCGATCGGCTCGCCGCCGGGGCCGAACAGCATCGTCTGGCGCGAGTGATCGACAAGATAGGAGCTCGCGCCCTCGCTGTCCTGCTTCACGAAATAAATTCCATATTTTTTCGCGACCGCGCGAACCTGCTCGACCGGCCCGGTGAGGCCGATCAGACGCGGGTGGAACGCGCCGACATAGTCCTTGAGCACCGCCGGCGTGTCGCGCTCGGGATCGACGCTGATGAAGATCGGCTGCACCGTGCGCGCGCGCTCCGGCGCCGCCTTTTCGAACTGCGTCAGCGCCTGACCGATCACCTGCAGATCGGTCGGGCAGACATCCGGGCACGAGGCGTAGCCGAAGTAGATCAGCCGATAGCGGCCGGCGAGATCGCTGTCGCGCACCGTCCGTCCATTCTGGTCGGTGAGCGCGAACGGACCGCCGATCGAGGCCCCTTGCAGCGGCGGCTCCTCGCTCGATCGTGAGCAGCCGGCGGGCGCCAGCGACGCAACCGCCAGCAGGATCAGGCAAAGCCAATGCTTCATCACTTCGTTCATAGCGCGGCCAGCCTTGCTTTGCTAAGTGGCTGGAAGCAAGTCGGCATCGGCAAAGGTAAAGAGCGTGACGAACAGAATCGTGTGCGGCCTCAGCGCGACAATCGCCCTGTCGCTCGCAACCACATCAGCAGCGCAGGCGCAGATGTTTTCGGACGGCTTCAGCTTTCTGAAGGCGGTCAAGGAACGCGACGGCGAGACAGCGACCAGCCTGATCTCCACGCCGGGCTCGGTCGTAGTCAACGCCAAGGATCGAAGCACCGGGAACGGAGGGCTCCATATGCTCGCGCGCGAGCGCGATCTCGCCTGGCTGGGCTTCCTGCTCGCCAAGGGCGCCAAGCCCAACCTCCAGAACCACAAGGGCGATACGCCGCTCGCGGTCGCCGCGCAGATCGGCTGGGTCGAGGGCGCCGAGCTGCTGATCAAGACAGGCGCGTCGGTCGATCTCCCCAACGGCCGCGGCGAGACGCCGCTGATCGTCGCGGTTCATAACCGCGATGCGGCGATGGTCCGCCTGCTGCTGAACAGCGGCGCCAATCCCGAACGCTCGGACAGCGTCGCCGGCTATTCGGCGCTCGATTATGCGCGCCAGGACGGACGCTCGTCCGCGATTCTCAAGCTGATCGAATCGCACAAGACGGCGAAGGCGACGATCGCGGGCCCCAAGCTCTAACCGCGCCGTCGAGAGAGCCTCAGTCCAGGCCCGCCAAACCAGGGTCCAGGTCTCCCGCCAATCGGCGCGCGGCGCGGCGCGCGAAGCGCAACGTCTCGGCCTTGCGCCGTGCCGGCGCCAGCTTGCGCATCGCCGCCTCGCGGACCACCGCGGCATCGTAGCGGTCGGCGACGATCAGGCCGCAGCAATCGGGCTGCAGCGGCTCGCCGTCGAACAGGTCGAGCGCAAAGCCCGACGGCACCGCCCAGAAGAAGCGGTCGCAATAATCGAGATAGTCGGGCCATTTCTGGTCGCCGAGCAGGTCGGCGCGCGTCACCTTGATCTCGACGATCGTCAGCAGCCCGGCCGAATCGAGCGCCATCATGTCGGCGCGGCGGCCGTTGGGCAGCGGCACCTCGCACAAAGCGAACAGATCCTGGCGGAAGAACAGCCGCGTGACGCCGCGCGCGACGTCCTGCGCGGCAAGCGGCGCGTCGTCGAAGCAATCGGGTCGGGCGGGATTCGTGGCCACGTCCCCGTCTAGAATGAAGCGGGAACAAAGGGAAGCCGAACGTCGTCCGTTTAGGCGCCGACGAGCGTGTCAGCCTGCGGCTTCGCGGTTAGCGGTAGAAGACGTGATTGCCGACCGAGGCGACCCGGGTCAGCTTCCAGCCCGGGGAAACCCGGCGGGCGTGGAAGAACAAGGCGCGCGGAGCATTGCCGTCGGCGAGATCGTGGCGGGCGATATGCGCGATCGCCACGGCCCGGCGCCACTGCGGCGACGCATGCGAGATCGCAGGCAAACGGCCGCCGCGCACGAACGAGAATTGGCCGCGCTGCTTGACCACGCCGCACAGCGAGCTCGGGAAACGGCCTGACTGCGTGCGGTTGATCAGCACTTCGGCGACGGTGAGCTGCCCGGCCAGGGTTTCGCTCTTTGCCTCGAAATAGACTGCCGTCGCGAGGCATTCGAGCTCGGCGTCTGGAACTTCCGAGCTGGCATAGGCGTTTACCAACTCACTCAAGGACTTAGCCGAATCCGGCTTCTCGACGTCCTCGAGCGACGAAACGACCTGCTCGATCGACGCGAGCGAACGCTCCTCGGTAGGATTGGCCGGGATCGGGGTGCTGGTGACGCCGTCCGCCTCGCTCGAAAGCACGGGCGAAGGGGTGAGGCTGTTGACGGCAAGCTCGACGGCGACCGGCGCCGCCGAGGCGTGGTCGCTGTAATGCGCCGTGACCGGCGCGTCGCTTTGCTCTGCTCGAGAAGGGCCGGCAAAGGCGAGACCTGCTGCGGCCGTAAGTGCAGCCACGGCTAAACCCGTGGCCCGTCCATGACGGATCATTCTGACTCTTGTCTATGCGGTCGACTTGTCAACGCTGGATGCGCTTGTGCATCCCCGACTTGTCTCCCGGCTCGCGCGGTCGCTTGCCCCTTGGCGTACTGGCGACCCCCCGCTTCGTCGAAAACTGATGACCCGAGCTATGTTGTGCAGCGCAACAAGGTCAAGTCATCGAGTTCATTTCAGCGGCGAACCGTTCACCGTTCGGGATATCCAGTTCCACTACCCACAGGTCCGGATCATATTTGCGCCGCCGCTCGATCAAGGCGTTGAGTTGCGCCTCGTCCTGCGCCGATTGGCCGATATCCTGCCACAGATAGCGCCCCTCGGGCTGCAGCAGCCGCTCCAACACGCTCGATTTCTGGCCGCGTTCGGCGAGGATCACGAGTACTGCGCCGGCGGTCGCATCGCCTTTGGCGAGCACCGCGGCGAAGCCTCCGGCCGCCTGCGCCTGCCTGGTCAGCGCCCCGACCAGCATCGAGGTCGTGAGCCGCGCCACGATCACTCCGCCGCGCGATAGCCGGGCAGGCTGCTCAGCGGGATATGCGAGCGCATGAAGGTGCCGGTCCCCCGTGCCGCCTCGTCGCCCGCTTCGTCGATCAGCCGCGCCTCGCCGACGTAGAGCCGTTTGCGTCCGCTCACCCAATGGCCTTCCGCGATCAGGATGCCGGAGCGGACCGGCTTGGTGAAATGGAGGCTGAAGGCGGTGGTCAGCAGAAAGCGATCGGTGACGAGGCTGTTGCACGCATAGAAAGCGGCATCGTCGAGCATCTTGAAATAGAGCGTGCCATGCGCCGCTCCGGCGGCGTGATAGACGCTCTCGTCGACCGTGAAGCGGATCCGCGCAAAGCCTTGGTCGACGATCTCGAGCGCGGACGCGAACAGCCGGTTGACCGGCGCCTCTCGATACAGCGCCTCGAGCGCCCGGAAATGGGCGGCGGCCCCCGTTCCCAATGAGGTTGCCGATTCCGGGGCCGATTCCGAGGCCGGAGCAGATGCCGGACGATCAGGCGGCATTGAGCGTTTCGGTTCCCACCAGGAGCGCGAAAATGGCGTCCTTCGAGCGCGCGCCCCTCAGCTTCGCGATCGCCGAGCGGTCGCGCAATGCGCGGCTGACTCGGGCGAGCGCCTTGAGGTGATCCGCGCCGGAATCGGGCGGCGAGAGCAGCAGGAACACGAGGTCGACCGGCAGATTGTCGATCGCGTTGAAATCGATTGGTGTGTTCAGCCGCGCGAAGAAGCCGATCACGCCCGGCAAACCTTCCATCTTGCCGTGCGGAATCGCGATCCCGCCGCCGAATCCGGTCGAGCCAAGGCGCTCACGCTCGTTGAGGCAGGCCAGGATCTTCTTGGCCGGCAGCCCGGTGAGCCGCGCCCCTGCCGACGCGAGCTGCTGGAACAGCGCCTTCTTGTTCATCGCACTGAGATTGGCGTCGATGGCATCGACGCTGATCAGATCGGACAATATGTTCATAGCTGCACCAGCGGGCTCGCGGATTACGGCCTATGCCGCCGCCTATAGACCAAGCCGAACCGGCGTGCACGCCTCGCTCGAATCGGCCCGGTCGAAGGTGGTCAGCCGCCGTCGCGCTGCGGCTCGACCCAGCCGATGGTTCCGTCGTCGCGGCGATAGACCATGTTGAACGTGCCGGTGCCGCTGTTGCGGAACAGCAAGGCATTGGTGTTGCGCAGGTCGAGCTGCATCACCGCATCGGAGACGCTCACCTCGGGGATATCGACGCGCGTCTCAGCGATGATCGGCGGATTGTCGGCCGCTTCCTCTTCCTGATCGGCCGCAAACACCGTGTAGCCGGCGCCTCCGTCCAGCTCTGCGGCGACGTCGTCATTGCCCGGGCCATGATGCTCCTTGAGGCGGCGCATGTAGCGGCGGAGCTGCTTTTCGATCTTGTCCGATGCCTCGTCGAACGCGGGGTGGGCATCGGCGCCGCGGGTGCTCGCCTTCAGCACCACGCCGTTGCGGACATAGATGATGATGTCGCAGGTGAAATTATGATCGTGCGGTCCCTTGCC
Organism: Sphingomonas sp.; assembly: GCF_036677245.1. GTDB lineage: Bacteria > Pseudomonadota > Alphaproteobacteria > Sphingomonadales > Sphingomonadaceae > Allosphingosinicella. The sequence continues at coordinate 22,274 of NZ_JAKFCG010000008.1, read as the reverse complement.
AAAGGTGGTCTGCGCCGAAACCGGCCGCGCGAAATATTTATCGGCCATGCCCGTGAGGCGTGCTTCGACGTGCTGCCGCAAGGCATCACCGGTATCGACCTGATGACCAGAGACACGAATGTCCATCTTCTTCTCCAACTAAACCCGGCGGCTGGATCAGGCGCCGCCCGGACTCTCCAACCGGGCGGCTTCCAGCCGGTTCCATATGGGGTCCTTGATGGCGCTGAGAAAGGCCGCATGCCGCTCGAGCTCGGCCGGCGACGGATGATGCGGCCGCGGCGGCCGGATGGAGATCCGTGACGGGAGCTCGGCCACCGGCGCCGCCTCGGCCCGCGGGGCGACCTGGGCGGCGAGCGAGAAGCCGATCTGCCGGCCGCCGGTGAGCTCGATATAGACCTGCGCGAGGAGCTGCGCATCGATCAGAGCGCCATGCTTGATCCGCAGGCTGCGATCGACGCCGTAGCGGGTGCACAGGGCATCGAGGCTGTGCTTGGCGCCGGGATGGCGCTGGCGGGCGAGCACGAGCGTGTCGACCATGCGGGTGAGGCAGACGAGCGGGCGGCCGCACAGGCTCAGCTCGTGATTGATGAAGCCGAAATCGAAGCTGGCGTTGTGCGCGACCAGCGGGCTGTCGCCGAGGAAGTCGAGCAATTCCTCGCAATGCTCCTCGAACAGCGCCTTGTCCGCGAGGAAGGCATCGGTCAGGCCGTGGATCGCCTCGGCGCCGCTCGGCATGCTGCGCCCCGGATTGAAATAAGCGTGGAAGGTTCGCCCGGTCTCGACCCGGTTGACGAGCTCGACGCAGCCGATCTCGACCAGACGATCGCCGGTGAGCGGGCTGAGGCCCGTGGTTTCGGTATCGAAGATGATTTCGCGCACGCGCAATTATGAATCGCGCAGGCCGGTGAGACAAGCGATGATCGAACGGACCACCGCATTCGTCTCCGCGAGCGAGCCGCCGGTAGGGATCACGAAGTCGGCGCGCGCGCGTTTTTCGGCGTCCGGCATCTGCAACGCGCGGATTTTCGCGAATCGGTCCTCGGTCATGCCCGGCCGCGCCAGCACTCGTTGGCGCTGCGCCGCCTCCGGCGCGGACACGACGGCGATCTTGTCGACCCGCGCCCCGCCGCCCTTTTCGAACAGCAACGGAATGTCGAGGACGACCAGCGGCGAATCGCGATGACGCTCGAGAAACGCCTCGCGCGCTTCGGCGACGGCGGGATGGACGAGCGCCTCGAGCCGCTGCAGCGCTTCCGAATCGCCGAGCACGGCCTCGGCGAGCGCGGTGCGATTGACCCCCGCCTCGCCGGTCGACCCAGGGAAATGCGCCTCGATCGCTTCGACGAGCGCCCCGCCGGGGCCTTGCAGCGCGTGGACCGCGGCGTCGGCATCGAACAAAGGCACGCCGGCCTCGGCGAACATCCTGGCGACGGTCGACTTGCCCATGCCGATCGAGCCGGTGAGGCCAAGGACGATCACGGCCGCACCGTCATGACGTCAGCAAGGCGCGCAATTCGGAATCGTGCGCGCGCGGCGCCTCGCGGCCGAAGAATTGGGCGAAGGCGAGCGCCGCCTGGCCGACCAGCATCTCGAGCCCGTCGATCGCGAGCAGCCCGCGCGCTCGCGCCGCGGCGAGCAACGCTGTTTCGAGCGGGGAATAGACCATGTCGAAAACCGCGACTTGGGGATTGGTGATCGCGCCGACATGACGCAGCACCTCGTCGGGCATTGCACTCTGGCCGGCCATTCCGAGCGTCGACGCATTGACGATCAAATCGGCGCCGAGCAGCCCCTCGCGGTCGTCGACCGGTCCGACCCGCCCATCGAGCCCGCTCGCGGCCAGCAGCCGCTCTCCCTTGGCGCGATCGCGCACGTTCAATGACACGAACGAGACCGAGAGCAAACGGAACGCCGCCAGCGCCGCCAGCGCCGCGCCTCCCGAGCCGATCAGGCAGGCGCGTGTCGGCCGAGCGATCGGCGACAGCGCATCGATGATCCCGCCGACATCGGTGTTGTCGCCGGCGAGTGCGCCATTGTCGGCGACAATCGTGTTCACCGCCCCCACCTCTCGCGCCCGCTCGCTCAGCCGGCCGAGCGACGCAATCACCGCCTGCTTGTGCGGAACCGTGACGTTGCACCCGCGCCAATCGCCCTGCGTCCGCCGCTCGCCGAAATAGGCCTCGAGCCCGTCCGCTGCGACCCGGGTCGCGCGATAATCGCCCTCGAGACCGAGCTTGGCGAGCCAGAATTTGTGGATCAGCGGCGATTTCGAATGGCCGATCGGATCGCCGATCACCTCAGCGTAAGGGGGCATCACCGCGGCACCACGCCGCGCCCGCGCAGGTAGGCGAGCAAAGGCAGCAACGGCAGCCCGAGGATCGCGAAATGACTGCCGTCGATACGGTCGAACAAGTGCGCCCCCAGCCCTTCAATCCGGTAGCCGCCGACATTGTGGCGGACCGCCTCATATTCCCGGTCGAGATACCAGGCGAGAAAATCCTCGCTCAGCGGACGCACGAACAAGGTGACCGTCTCGACCTCGCGCCAGACGATGGTGCCGTGCCCGGCGTCATGTTCGACAATCGCCGCCGCCGAATGGAGCCGGTGCGGCCGGCCGGCGAGGCTGCGCAGCTGGGCCGCCGCCTCCTCGGGCGAACGCGGCTTGTCGATCATGCTGCCGTCGTCGCGTTCGAGCGTCTGGTCGCAGCCCAGGACGAGCTCGTCGGCGTCGGCCGAACCGGCTGCCGCTTTCGCCTCGGCGAGCGCAAGCGCAAGCCCGAGGGCATTGAGCCCCTCTTCGCGCAAGCGCGCCTTGACCGCATCCTCGTCGATCGCTGCCGGGCGGACCTCGAACCCAAGTCCGGCCGCCTCGAGCATGTGGCGCCGCGTGCCGCTCGCGGAGGCAAGAATCAGCTTCATCCGCCGCTCGCCGCATCCATTCGTTCGTTGCACAATTTGACGATCGCGAACGCCGTTTCCTCGATCGAGCGGCGCGTGACGTCGATCACCGGCCAACCATTGTCGGCGAACATGCGGCGGGCGAAAGCCAGCTCCGCCTTGACCGCCTCGGCGTCGACATAATCGGTCTCGGGCACCTGGTTGAGCGACAGGAGCCGGTTGCGGCGCACCTGGATCAGCCGGTCGGGCCCAGTGGTAAGGCCGACGACGAGCGGGTGCTTGAGGTTGTAGAGGATCGGCGGCGGTGGCGATTCCGGCACGAGCGGGATGTTGGCGACCTTATAGCCGCGGTTGGCGAGATAGATGGAGGTCGGGGTCTTCGACGTTCGCGAAACCCCGGCGAGGACGATGTCGGCCTCTTCCCAATGGTCCGAGCCGATGCCGTCGTCATGGGCGATCGTATATTGGATCGCATCGACTCTCGCGAAATAGGCCGCGTCGAGCGCATGCTGCCGCCCCGGCCGCGCCTTCGCTTCCTGGCCGAGCACCGCCGAAAGCGCATCGACGACGGGATCGAGCGCCGAGACCGCGTGGATCCCGCGCCGCCGGCACTTGCGCTCGAGATCGCGCCGGATGTTGCTGTTCACCAAAGTGTAGAGGACGAGCCCCGGCCGCCTTTCGATGTCGTCGAGAACGCGGTCGAGATGGCCCTCGGAGCGCACCATCGGCCAGAAATGGCGCAGCACGTCGACCTCGTCGAACTGGGCCAGGCAGGCGGTCGCAACGACCTCCAATGTCTCGCCGGTTGAGTCTGACAGGAGGTGGAGATGAAGCCGGCTCATCGCGCGGACGGGCTGTGGAAAACCATGTTGAAAGCGCTAGCTGAAGTCTCGGGACGCTTTCAAGGAAAGGATTCCTCCCCGCTGTTCGGATTCAATCCACAGATTGACGAAGTGTGAAAAGTTCCAAGCCGCGCTTGTGGATTGCGGGGATAAGATATTCGAATCCGCAGCCGTCCGTGGGCCCTCCGGAGTCAAGCTGTTTGCAAAATCCGGCGGAGCCAATAAACCCCAGCTTCCGTCGCCCTACAACCTTCATCAGACTCTCTTATAATAAGACTCTATAGATAAGAGAGCGGAGCCCCAGCGCTTTCATGCCCGATTCCAACAAGCTCCTGCTTACAGCGCTAAATGGCGGAAAAACCGAGAGAAAACCTGTCTGGCTGATGCGCCAGGCAGGACGGTATCTGCCCGAATATCGGGCGCTGCGCGAAGCCAAGGGCGGCTTTCTCGATCTCGTCTACGACCCCGATGCGGCCGCCGAGATCACGCTCCAGCCGATCCGGCGGTTTGGCTTCGACGGGGCGATTTTGTTCTCGGACATATTGATCGTGCCGCACGCAATGGGCCAGGATCTGCGGTTCGAGGCCGGTGAAGGGCCGCGTCTCTCCCCTCCCCTGATCGACTCGGGTCTTACCGCGCTGAATGCCGTTCCAAGCCGACTCGAACCGATTTTCGAGACTGTGGAGAAGGTCAAGCAGGCATTGCCTGCCGAGACCACTTTTCTGGGCTTTGCAGGCAGCCCCTGGACGGTCGCGACCTACATGGTCGCGGGGCAGGGCAGCCGCGACCAAAGCGAGGCTCGGCGGCTCGCCTATCGCGATCCGGCGGCGTTCGGGGCGATCATCGCCGCGCTGGTCGAACAGACGATCGACTATCTGTCGCGGCAGGTGAAAGCGGGTGTCGATGCCGTGCAATTGTTCGACAGCTGGTCGGGCAGCCTTTCGCCCGACCAGTTCGAGCGCTGGGTGATCGCGCCGACTGCGGCGATCGTCGCCGCGTTCAAGAGCCGCCACCCCGAGGTGCCGGTGATCGGCTTCCCCAAGGGCGCCGGCGGCAAGCTGCCCGCTTATGCGCGCGAGACCGGGATCGATGCGATCGGGCTCGACGAGACGGTCGATCCGCATTGGGCGGCGGCAGCGCTGCCGCGCGACCTGCCGATCCAGGGCAATCTCGACCCGCTCGCGCTGATCGCGGGCGGGGAAATGCTTGAAAAAGCGGTCGCGCGCATCATATCAGCGTTCGAAGAGCGTCCGCATATCTTCAACCTGGGGCATGGCATCTTGCCGGACACGCCGCTTTCCCACGTCGAGCAATTGCTGAAGCTGGTTCGCCGGTGAACGGCAATGACTGGGAGAGAGTGTTCACCTTGACCTACGCCTGGATTGAGGCTGGCCACGTCATTTTCGTGATCTTCTGGATTGCCGGGCTGTTCCTGCTGCCGCGTTATTACATCTACCATCAGGAATCACCGGCAGGCTCCGACGAGGAACGGCGGTGGATCGACCGCGAGCGCAAGCTGCGGACGATCATCCTCAATCCCTCGATGGTCCTGGTCTGGATCTTCGGCGTCTCGCTCGCGACGATCGGCCATCTGTGGGGCGAAGCCTGGCTCCAGGCCAAGTTTCTCGTCGTGCTCGGCCTCTCCGGCTATCACGGCTGGATGGTCGGCTACGGCAGGAAGCTCGCGCGCGGGCAGCGGCCCGCCAGCGGTACTGCGCTCAGGCTGATGAACGAGCTTCCCGGAATCGCGACCGCGATCATCGTCATATTGGTGATCGTCAGGCCGTTCTGACCTTTCCCGGCCGTCTTTGCGCACCCATTTCCGCGCGCGTACGAATCAGTCCGCAATCCTGTTGACTTGATTTTTGCCCGCGCTTAACCCGTTTTCTGTCGTCACCCGCCAGTCGAGCGGGATTCCAGCGCCATTTCCTGTGTTTGCGTCGTGGACGGCAGTCTCCTTTCTCGAGTAAATCCAAATGCATCTCAAAGAGTTGAAGAAGAAATCCCCGGCTGAGCTGGTGGCCATGGCTGAAGAGCTCGGCATCGAAGGCGCATCGACCTTGCGCAAGCAAGAACTGATGTTTTCGATCCTCAAGGTTCAGGCCGAGAATGGCGACGAGATCATGGGCATGGGCACGATCGAGGTGCTGCCCGACGGCTTCGGCTTCCTGCGCTCGCCCGAGGCCAACTATCTGGCCGGGCCCGACGACATCTATGTTTCGCCCAATCAGGTCCGTAAATTCGGGCTGCGCACCGGCGATACCGTCGAGGGCGAAATCCGCGGCCCCAAGGAAGGCGAGCGCTATTTCGCGCTGACCCGTCTGGTCTCGGTCAATTTCGACGATCCCGACGCCGTCCGTCACCGCGTCAACTTCGACAATCTCACGCCGCTCTATCCGGACGAGAAGCTCACCCTCGACACCCAGGATCCGACGATCAAGGACAAGTCCGCGCGGGTGATCGACATCGTCTCGCCGCAGGGCAAGGGCCAGCGCGCGCTGATCGTCGCGCCGCCGCGGGTCGGCAAGACCGTGCTTCTCCAGAACATGGCGAAGGCGATCACCGACAACCACCCCGAGGTGTTCCTGATCGTGCTGCTGATCGACGAGCGGCCCGAGGAGGTCACCGACATGCAGCGCTCGGTCAAGGGCGAGGTCATCTCCTCGACGTTCGACGAGCCGGCCAGCCGCCACGTTCAGGTCGCCGAGATGGTGATCGAGAAGGCCAAGCGCCTCGTCGAGCACAAGAAGGATGTCGTCATCCTGCTCGATTCGATCACGCGCCTCGGCCGCGCCTACAACACCGTCGTGCCCTCGTCGGGCAAGGTGCTGACCGGCGGCGTCGACGCCAATGCACTGCAGCGCCCGAAGCGCTTCTTCGGCGCCGCGCGCAACATCGAGGAAGGCGGCTCGCTCTCGATCATCGCCACCGCGCTGATCGACACCGGCTCGAAGATGGACGAAGTGATCTTCGAGGAGTTCAAGGGCACCGGCAACTCCGAGATCGTGCTCGACCGCAAGGTCGCCGACAAGCGCATCTTCCCGGCGCTCGATGTCGGCAAGTCCGGCACGCGCAAGGAGGAGCTGCTCGTCGACCCCGCGACCCTGTCCAAAATGTGGGTGCTTCGCCGCATCCTGATGCAGATGGGCACGGTCGATGCGATGCAGTTCCTGCTCGACAAGATGAAGGACGCCAAGTCGAACGAAGATTTCTTCGCCTCGATGAACCAGTAAGCCTGCCGGCGGTTAGACGGCGATGTCCCATCTTTTGATTCAAGAAGCCATGTCGCTGAGCTGGCTGTGGCAGCAGATCGTCAGCGATTTCGCGAACTTCGGCAGCGCCTCGGCGATGACGGCGTTCGCCACCGTGGTGCTGCTCGATATCGCGCTCGCCGGCGACAATGCAATCATCGTCGGTGCGCTGGCGGCGGGGCTTCCCTCCGAGCAGCGCCGCAAGGTGATCGCGATCGGCATTCTCGCCGCATTGTTGCTGCGCATCGTCTTCGCGGTGGCGGTGCTCTACGGGCTCGAGAGCTTCAAGCAATATGGCCTGGTGCTCGCCGGCGGCCTGCTTCTGCTCTGGGTCGCCTGGAAGATGTACCGCGAGCTCCACCCCGGCGAGGCAGGCGGTTCGGCCGAGATCGAGGGCGACGAGCATAGCGGTGTTCGTCCCGCCAAGAGCTTCGCGAGCGCGGCCTGGGCTGTCGCCGTCGCCGACGTCTCGATGAGCCTCGACAATGTCCTCGCAGTCGCCGGCGCCGCGCGCGAGCATCCCGGGATCATGGTGATCGGCCTGGTGCTCTCCGTCGCGCTGATGGGCATCGCGGCCAATCTGATCGCACGCTATATCGAGCGCTACCGCTGGATCGCGTGGGTCGGGCTGATCATCATCCTCTATGTCGCAGGCAAGATGATCTGGGACGGCTGGATGGACGTCCAGCCTGCCGCCGTCACCTTCCTCGCCTAGAGCCTGATCGTTTGAGGTGGAAGCGCTCCGCGCTTCCACCGAGAGCGTGATCAGGCTCTATTCAAATGGTTGCGACCTTGATTCACGCTTCAGGCTGATTCAGCCTGAAGCGATCAAGGTCTAGAGTATTTCAAGTCAGGCGGAATTACCTGACGACTCCGAAATCACGGAAAACAAACAGAATTAGACTCAATCCCGGTTCAATCAAACCGGGATTGAGTCTGATCGCGAGGCGCTGCGGGATCAGTCGATATGCTCGGCCAGGAACTCCTCGGTACGGCGGTCGGCGAGCTCGGCCGCGGCGGGGCTGCGCCGGCTGCCCATTTCCGCAGCGAAGCCATGATCCTGGCCGGGATAGTCGTGCAGCACGACTTTCGGATGATCGTCTAGGGCGTCGTGGACCGCCTTCTGTTGCTCGGGCGGGACGAAATGGTCGGCGCCGGCGATGTGCAGCATCAATGGCCTGGCGATCGCATGCTTCTCGTGGAGCAACGGGTCGAGCATCACCGCGTAATAGCCGACGCTCGCGTCGATGTCGGTACGAGTTGCCGTCATGAAGGCAAGCCGGCCGCCGAGGCAGAAGCCGACGCAGCCGACCTTTCCCCCGTCCGGAAGCGCATGGCGCGCCGCGCGGATGGTGGCTTCGATGTCCTTGATCCCCTGGTCCTGATCGAATCGGCCCATCAGCCCGAGCGCCTGCTGCATCTGCTCGCCGACGTCGGGGTCGAGCTCGACGCCGGGCTCGATCCGCCAGAATAGGTCCGGTGCGATCGCGAGGTAGCCGAGCGCGGCCCAGCGATCGCATTTGCCGCGAATCCCCTCGTTGACGCCGAAGATCTCCTGAATGACGATGACTGCGCCGCGCGCCGCGCCTTCGGGCTCGGCCACATAGGCCTTGAACGAACCATCGCCCTCGAGCGTCCGGACATCCATCATCGCCATTCTCTTTCTCCTTCGTCACTTGAGCATGGCAGCGATATACACCTAAGCCGCACCCGCGCCGCAACCGCAAAGCCGAGCCGGACCGCCACCGGCGCGCGAAACCGCAAAGGAAGCGCCATGAAAGTCACCGTCGATATCGACTGCACACCCGAAGAGGCGCGCCGCTTCCTCGGCCTGCCGGACCTTACCCCCGTCCACGACGCCTATGTCGAGGCGATGCGCAAGGCGGTGAGCGACGCGATCGGCCCCGATGCGCTCGCCGGCGCGGTCAAGAATTGGGGGCCGATGAGCGATGCGGTGCTCGCACCGTGGAAGGCCCTGTTCGAGCAGATGGGGATCGAGCAGATGGGCTTCGGCAAGCCGGGTGGCGCCAACAAGTGAATGCGGGCGCGCGCGACACGATCTACGCGTTGTCCTCGGGCAGCCCGCCGGCAGCGATCGCGCTGGTCCGCCTGAGCGGCCCCCGCGCGTCCGACGCTTTGGTCGCGCTGGGCGGCCGTCTCCCCGCTCCCCGCCAGGCGACCTTGGCGGCGATACGTCACCCGCGCACCGGCGAGCTGCTCGACAATGGGCTGGTGCTTCACTTTCCCGCGCCCGCCAGCGCCACCGGCGAAGACGTCGCCGAGCTTCACCTTCATGGCGGCCGCTCTGTGGTCGCCGCAGTGTTGGCGGCGCTCGAGACGATCGACGGCCTTCGCCCCGCTGCGGCCGGCGAGTTCACCCGGCGCGCGTTCGACAATGGGCGGATCGACCTCACCGAAGCGGAGGGCCTTGCCGATCTGCTGCTCGCCGAGACCCAGTCGCAACGGCGTGCCGCGCTCGCGCTCGCCGGCGGGTCGCTGACGCGCCAGGTCGAGGATTGGCAGCGGCAGGTGCTGGCGCTCGGCGCCGCGGTCGAGGCGGCGCTCGATTTCGCCGACGAGGACGATGTTGCGGTCGAGCTTCCGGCCGGATGGCATGAGGAGCTCGCCGTGGTCGTGGACGCGCTTTGGGCAGCGCTAGCACGGCCGCCGGCAGAGCGGCTGCGCGATGGCATCAGGGTCGTCATCGCCGGCCCGCCGAATGCCGGAAAGTCCACTTTGCTCAACGCTTTAGCCGGGCGTGAGGCGGCGATTACCTCGGCGATCGCCGGAACCACCCGCGATCTCGTCGAAGCCCCGACCGCGATCGCTGGAACGCCGTTCCTGCTGATCGATACCGCGGGCCTGCGCGCCAGCAACGACGAGGTCGAGGCGATCGGCGTCGCGCGCGCCGAGGCAAGCATAGCCGCAGCCGATCTCATCCTGTGGCTCGGCGATCCCCAGGATTGTCCCGATCCTTCGCGTACGATCATCGTCCACTCGAAATGCGACCTCGTCGCTCACGCGCCGGACGATCGAGCGTTGCCGGTCTCGCCGGCGACCGGCGCGGGAATGGACGAGCTGACCAACCGGCTGATCAGCTGCGCGCGCCGCCTTCTGCCCGGTGAGGCCGATGTCCCGCTCAACGCCCGCCACCGCGCTGCATTGCGGGGATGCGTGGATGCGCTTGTTGCAGCGCAACATGAGCCGGACATCATCCTTGTTGCCGAGGCGTTACGAGTGGCGCGAGCCGCGCTCGACCGCGTCACGGGTAATGCCGGAGTTGAGAATATGCTCGATACGCTGTTCAGTCGTCTGTGCATCGGTAAATGATGTTCCACGTGGAACATCGCTCGCTCTTCGCTGAAGCGCTGGATTGCGCTATGGGCGCGCCATGACTCAGCGCTACGACATCATCGTTGTGGGTGGCGGCCACGCGGGCTGTGAGGCCGCGGCCGCGGCAGCGCGCATGGGCGCATCGACCGCCTTGGTCAGCTTTTCCCATGACGGAATCGGCGCGATGTCCTGCAACCCTGCAATCGGGGGCCTCGGCAAGGGTCATCTCGTGCGCGAGGTCGATGCTTTCGATGGACTGATCGCGCGCGCGGCGGATCATGCCGCGATCCATTATCGGATGCTCAACGCCAGCAAGGGCGCCGCGGTGCGGGGGCCGCGAGTCCAGGCCGATCGCCGGCGTTTCAAGTCAGCGATCCACGATCTGCTCGCGGCGCAGCCCAATTTGACAATTATCGAGGGCGAGGCGGCGGCACTGCGGCTGGAGAATGATGTCGGGACGCGGATCACCGGACTCCAGCTCGCTGGTGGCCGCATCCTGGCGGCCAGCGCGGTTGTGCTCGCGACCGGTACCTTCCTCAACGGCAAGCTCCACTTCGGCATGACGAACTGCGTCGGCGGCCGGGTCGGCGAGCGCGCCGCGGTCACGCTGGCTGAGCAACTGCGCGCGCTTGAGCTGCCGCTGGCGCGGCTGAAGACGGGAACGCCGCCGCGGCTCGACGGGCGGACGATCGACTGGGCCGGGCTCGACCGGCAACCGTCTGACGATGGCGACTGGACGATGTCGGCGCTGACGAGCCATCGGCCAGCGCCGCAGGTTGCCTGCGCGATCACCCGGACCAATCGGCGGACGCACGAGATCATCGCCGCCTCGCTCGATCGCTCCCCGCTGTTCGCCGGCGAGATCACCGGGGTCGGCCCGCGCTATTGCCCCTCGATCGAGGACAAGGTGCACCGTTTCGCCGACCGCGACGGCCACCAGATCTTCCTTGAGCCCGAGGGCCTCGACGATTCGACCGTCTATCCCAACGGCATCTCGACCTCGCTTCCGGCCGACGTGCAGGTCGAGATGGTGCGGTCGATGGAGGGCCTTGAGCGCGCCGTGATCGTCCAGCCGGGCTACGCGGTCGAATATGATCATGTCGATCCGCGCGTCCTCGAGCCGACCTTGCAAGTCCGCGACGTCGAGGGCCTTTATCTGGCGGGGCAGATCAACGGCACCACCGGCTATGAAGAGGCGGCTGCGCAAGGGCTGGTCGCCGGCCTCAATGCGGCCGCGGCGGTGGCGGGGGACGCACCGGTGCTGTTCGATCGCAGCAACAGCTACATTGGTGTGATGATCGACGACCTCACCTTGCAGGGCGTAACCGAGCCCTATCGGATGCTCACCGCGCGCGCAGAATATCGGCTCCGATTGCGCGCGGACAATGCCGACACGCGGCTGACGCCACAGGCGATCACGGCCGGCTGCGCCTCCCCGGAGCGTTCGCGGCATTTCCACCACCGGCTTGAGGAGCGCGGCACCGTCGAGCAGCTGTTCACCCGCGCTTACACGGCGCGCGAGCTGGCCGAGGCCGGCGTCGAACTGCGCGACGATGGCGTCCGGCGCAGCCTGGCCGAGTGGCTGCGCTTCCCCGACGTCGATGCGGACGCCGTTCACTCGTTGGTACCCGAGCTCGCCAAATGCTCGGCCGCGACGGTCGAGGAAGTCATCCAGGACTGCCGTTATGCGCCCTATGTCGCTCGCCAGCAGAGCGAGATCGCACGGCTGCAGGCGGATGAGGAAGTGCGGATTCCGCCCGAACTGGATTTCGGCACGATCGCTGGCCTCTCCACCGAAATGGTCGAGCGCCTGATGAAGGCGCGCCCGTCTACGCTCGGCGCCGCGTCGCGCATCCGCGGGATCACGCCCGCGGCACTGGCGGCCATCCTCGTCCATTGCCGGCGCAAAGCCGCCTGATGGACGAGCAAGGCGCGCGGGACTGGCTCGGGCAACACTGCGATGTTTCACGTGAAACACTCGAGCGGCTCGACAGGTTCGTGGATTTTCTGAGCCAGGAGAACAAGCAGCAGAATCTTGTGGCGGAATCGTCGCTCGAGTCGGTGTGGGAGCGCCATATCGTTGATTCCGCTCAGCTATTTAACCTTGGGAAAGGGCCCGACCGCTGGCTCGACCTCGGCTCGGGTGCGGGTTTTCCGGGCCTTGTCCTCGCGGTGCTCGGAGGGTCGGTCACGTTGGTCGAGGAACGGCGTTTGCGGTCCGATTTCCTCGCTCGGGCCGCCGATGTGCTCGAAGTAAGCGACCGGGTCGAGATCGTCCGCGGGCGCGTGGAGACGTTTCAGGCCCCACCGTTCGCCACGATCAGCGCCCGCGCGTTCGCGCCGCTCGATCGCCTGTTCAACGTGGCGGCGCATCTCGCCGCACCGGAGACTCGTTGGGTCCTGCCCAAAGGCCGCAATGCAAAGTCCGAACTGGAAGCGGCGCAAGCTTCATGGCAGGGTGAATTCCGGCTCGAACCGAGCATCACCGATGCCGATGCGATGATCATCGTGGCGGAGCGAGTGCAGCGGAAGTCCAAGGGGAAGCAGGCGCGATGATCCGCATTGCAGTGGCGAACCAGAAGGGCGGGGTCGGCAAGACGACCACCGCGATCAACGTGGCGACCGCGCTCGCGGCCACCGGGTGGCGGGTGCTGCTGATCGACCTCGATCCGCAAGGCAATGCCTCGACCGGACTTGGCGTCAGCCAGTCCGAGCGGAGCTGCTCGAGCTACGAGCTGCTCACCGGCGGCTGTACGATGGACGAAGCGGTCACCGCGACGAGAGTCCCGCGCCTCGAGCTGATCCCGGCGACGGTCGATCTCTCGGGCGCGGAGATCGAGCTGATCGAATATGAGCAGCGCACCCATCGCCTCGAGCAGGCGCTCGATTCGGCTCCCGGCCGCTGGGACATTTGCCTGATCGATTGCCCGCCCTCGCTCGGCCTGCTGACGATCAACGCTCTGGTCGCCGCGCGCCTGGTGCTGGTGCCGCTGCAGACCGAATTCTTCGCGCTCGAAGGGCTCAGCCAGCTCCTCCAGACGGTCGAACGAGTGCGCGCGCGCTTCAATCCCGAGCTTTCGATTCTCGGCGTCGCGCTGACGATGTTCGACCGCCGCAACAATCTTTCGTCGCAGGTTGCCGACGACGTCCGCGCCTGCCTCGGCAAGGTCGTGTTCGACACCGTCATCCCGCGCAACGTCCGCCTTTCCGAGGCGCCAAGCTATGGGATCCCCGCCTTGATCTACGACCTGCGCTGTCCTGGTTCGGAAGCCTATATGGCGCTGGCGCGCGAGCTGATCGGGCGGCTGCCCGCGCCGGCGGCTGCGGCATGAGCAGCGAGCCGCCGCTCAAGCGCCGTCCTTCCGGCCTCGGCCGCGGCCTTTCCTCGCTGCTGGGCGAGGTCGCCGAGGAAACCGCGGTCTCCGGCAGCAGCCGTGCCGGTGTCCAGCAGATCGCGGTCGCGAGCATCGATCCCCACCCGGATCAGCCGCGCCGCGAGTTCGACGACGAGGCCCTCGCCGAGCTCGCCGCTTCGATCCGCACCCGCGGGCTGATCCAGCCGATCGTCGTGCGGCCGCACGCCGGCCGCTACCAGATCGTCGCCGGCGAGCGGCGCTGGCGCGCGGCGCAAAAGGCGCAGCTTCACGAGATCCCGGTGATCATCCGCGAGTTCAGCGACAGCGATGCGTTCGAGGTCGCATTGCTCGAGAACATCCAGCGCCAGGATCTCAATGCGATCGAGGAGGCCGAGGCGTATAAAAGGCTGGTCAGCGAATATGGCCACAGCCAGGAGACGCTCGGCCGGCTGGTCCACAAGTCGCGAAGCCATGTCGCCAATCTGATGCGGCTGCTCGAGCTGCCGACCCGCGTGCGCAATATGGTGGCGACAGGCGATCTCAGCATGGGTCACGCCCGCGCGCTGATCCTGGCCCCGGACCCCGCAGCACTCGCCGACGAGGTGGTGCGCCGCGGCCTCTCGGTGCGCGACACCGAAAGGCTGGCGCGCGAGCACAAGCCGCGTACCCCGGCCGCCGACGGCCAGCGCACCGTCGCCAACGCCGATATCGAAGCGCTCGAACGCCAGCTCGGCGACATCCTCGGGCTCAAGGTCAGGATAAGCTACAAGCGCGACGGCGGCAGTGTCGCGCTTCACTATTCCTCGCTCGACCAGCTTGATATGATCTGCCAGCGGCTGAGCGGCGAGCGGATCTAACCGCCGCCCCGCAGACTCTCGATCGGACCACCCCGCATCCGCACAATCGGCAGGATCAGCTCAATCGCGCCGCCTGCCGGCAGATCGCGAACAATTCCTCGTCGACCGCGAGCGGCCCCAGTCCGCCGGGCGCCTTCACCTGCCGCTCTGCCTCGAGCAGCCGCGCGGCGGCCTTGGCGAGCAGCGGCGAACGCCAGCGCACGAGCTGCTGGGCGATAGCCGGTTTCTCTTTCCAGAACAAAGACTTACCTTGTGACGCCATGACGGCGTCGACGCTGTTGCCGCGGTCGACCTCGGCGCGCAGCCGGGCGAGCAGCAGCATCCGGCGCAGCATCGCGCGGATCAGCGATATGCCTTCGATCCCTTCGCTCGACAGGCGCAGCAGCTCGGCCTTGAGCAATTTTGAATCGCCGCCGCTGACGCTGTCGACGAGGCGGCTGAGATCGCCCTCCTCGCTTGCCGCGCCAAGAGAGTCGACCGTGTCGTGGTCGATCTCGCGTGGGTGGTCGGGTGCCGCGTCGAGATAGAGCGCGAACTTCTCGAGCTCGTTGGCGATCACCGCGCGATTGCCGCCGGCGGCCTCGGCGATGCGGCGCGCGACGTCCGGCCGCACCTGCAGTCCCTGCTGGCGCGCCATGTCGATCACCAATTTGTCGGCCTCGCGACCATCCGGAACGTAGCTTGCCAGGGCGAGCGCGGCCGGCTCGGCGAGCGCGCGCTTGAGCAGCTTCGACGTCGGCTTCAGCATGCCTGTGACGATAAGGATCGGATTGCCGCCGGCGGAGCTGTCGAGCAACGCCTCGACCGCGGCCATGACTTCGTCGCCATTGGTCTCGACGACGATATAGCGCGCGCCGCCGAACAGCGAGATCGACGCGGCCTCGTCGGCAAGCCGCGCCGGATCACTCTTGAGCTCGCTGCCGCTGAGATCGATACGTTCGGCGTCGCCACCCATAGCCTGGCCGAGCAGCCCGAGCAGGGCGCGCGATCCCGCCTCGTCCGGCCCGTGCAGCAGGATGAAGCGGAAACCTTCGCAGCGCGCCCGCAGCGCAGCTTCGACCTGGCTCCGGTTGGCCTTCATCAGGGGGTGGTGCCGCTCGCAGGCGCCCCACTGGTCGGGGCAGGGCCGCTGCGCGCCGCGTAGAGCGCGATTCGCGCGACGATCTGGTCGGCGACCTCTTTCGCCAGCCGCTCGAGCGCCGTCTGCTCGGCGGCGACGGTGGCATATTCCGAGCTGACCACGTCGACTCCGGCATCGGAGCCGGCGGTGGCGTCGAGCAGCAATGTGCCGACCGCGGCATCGACGAGGCGGTAGCGCGCTCGCAACGTCCGCCGCTCGCGGGTGATCGTGTTGTCGGCGCGCGTGCCGAAGCCCTCGATGCGGTCGTCGAGCTCGACCTCGAGGCGATAGGGCGCGCCGCTGCCGCCGTCCGAGCCAAGGCGCTCTTCGAGCGAATTGCGCACCAGCCAGCCGGCGCGGCCGGCGATCGGCGCGACGGTGACTCCCTTGAGCGCCTGCGCGACCTGGCCGTTACCGCCGCCGCTGTAGAGCGGCCGAAGCCCGCATCCGCCGAGCATGATCACCAGGCAAAGGGCGGCGAGCGCTCTCACGCGACCAGATTGACCAGCCGGTCGGGCACCACGATCACCTTGCGCGGCGGCGCGCCGGCAAGCACCCGCACCACTTTCTCGGAGGCAAGCGCCATTTCCTCGATCGTCTCCCTGGCGGAGCCCTTGGGCACAATCAGCGTGTCGCGAAGCTTGCCGTTGACCTGGACCGCGATCGTCACCTGATCCTCAACCAGCAGCGCCGGATCGACCTTCGGCCAGGGCTGGTCGGCGATCAAGCCCTCGCGGCCGAGCGCCGTCCAGGCCTCTTCGGCGAGATGCGGCACCATTGGCGCGATCAGCAGCAGCAGGCTCTCGATCGCCTGGTCGCGCGAGCCAGAAGGCGGCGCCTTCTCGATCGCGTTGGCGAGCTCGTAGATGTTGGCGACCGCCTTGTTGAACGCGAGCGCATCGATATTGGCCGCGACGCTGGCGATCGTCTGGTGGAGCTTGCGGTCGAGCGCCAGATCCTCGCCTTCGCCGGCGACGCGCGCGGCGCCGTCGGGAAGCGCACCGGCGCTCATCCGCCACAGCCGCTGCACGAAACGCCAAGCCCCTTCGATCCCGGCCTCGCTCCACGGCAGGTCGCGCTCGGGCGGGCTGTCCGACAGCATGAACCAGCGCACCGCGTCGGCGCCGTATTGGTCGAGGATCGGCTCCGGATCGACGGTGTTCTTCTTGGACTTGGACATCTTCTCGACCCGGCCGGGCTCGGCCGGCTCGCCGGTCGCGGCAACCACCAGGCGGCCGTCGCGTTGCTCGACCTCGTCGGGCGAGAGCCAGCGGCCGTCGGGCGCGCGGTAGGTCTCGTGAGTCACCATGCCCTGGGTGAACAGCCCCTTGAACGGCTCGTCGATGTCGAGCTGGCCGATCCGCTTCAGCGCGCGCGTCCAGAAACGCGCGTAGAGCAGGTGCAGGATCGCATGCTCGACCCCGCCGATATACTGGTTCACCGGCAGCCAGCGCTCGGCCATCGCCTTGTCGAACGGGCGGTCGGCGGGCTGGCTGGCGAAGCGGATGAAATACCAGGAGGAATCGACGAACGTGTCGAGCGTGTCGGTCTCCCGCCGCGCCGGCTTGCCGCAACGCGGGCAGTCGACCTTCCCCCAGGTCGGGTGGCGCTCCAGCGGATTGCCGGGAAGCTCGAAGCTGACGTCTTCGGGCAGCACCACCGGAAGCTGCTCGCGCGGCACGCCAACCGCGCCGCAGCCCTCGCAATGGATGATCGGGATCGGCGTTCCCCAGTAGCGCTGGCGCGAGACTCCCCAGTCGCGCAGCCGCCAGACCACGGTGCCCTCGCCCCAGCCCTCGCTTTCGGCGCGGCGGACGATCTCGGCTTTGGCGCTCTCGACGTCCATGCCGTCGAGGAAGCGCGAGTTGACGACCACGCCGCCACCGCTGAACGCCTCGTCGCCGATCGGCTCGTCCGCCTGGTCGGCCGAGGAGGCGACGACGCGCTTGATCTCAAGGCCGTATTTGCTGGCGAACTCATAGTCGCGCTGGTCGTGGCCGGGCACGCCGAAGATCGCGCCGGTGCCGTAATCCATCAGCACGAAATTGGCGATGTAGAGCGGCAGCTCGCGCCCCGCCTCGAGCGGGTGGAGCGCCTTGATGCCGGTGTCGAAGCCGAGTTTCTCCGCGGTGTCGATCGCCGCCGCGGTGGTCGCGCCGCGCTTGCATTCGGCGATGAACGCCGCGACCGCCGCATCTTCCCGGGCGAGATGCAAGGCGATCGGATGGTCGGGCGAGATGGCGGTGAAGCTGGTGCCGAAGATCGTGTCGGGACGGGTGGTGAACACTTCGAGCTCAGCGGTGCCCGCGACCGGCCGGTCGAGCTGGAAGCGGAACTTGAGTCCCTGGCTCTTGCCGATCCAATTCTCCTGCATCAGCCGGACCTTGTCCGGCCATTGGTCGAGGCTAGCCAGGCCGTCGAGCAGTTCGTCGGCGAAATCGGTGATCTTGAGGAACCACTGGTTGAGCTTGCGCCGCTCGACCGGCGCGCCCGAGCGCCAGCCCTTGCCGTCGATCACCTGCTCGTTGGCGAGCACGGTCATGTCGACCGGGTCCCAATTGACCTCGCTCTGCTTGCGGTAGACCAGCCCGGCTTCGAGCAGGTCGAGGAACAGCGCCTGCTCCTGGCCGTAATAATCGGGTTCACAGGTCGCGAGCTCGCGGCTCCAGTCGAGCGCGAGGCCGAGCCGCTTCAACTGGCTGCGCATCGTCGCGATGTTGGCGCGCGTCCACTCGCCGGGATGGACCTTCTTCTCCATCGCCGCATTTTCGGCCGGCATTCCGAACGCGTCCCAGCCCATCGGGTGGAGCACCTCGAAGCCGTTCATCCGCCGGTAGCGGGCGAGCACGTCGCCCATCGTGTAGTTGCGGACGTGGCCCATGTGGATGCGCCCCGATGGATAGGGGAACATCTCGAGGACATAGGATCGCGGCTTGGCGCTGTCGTCGGAGGCGTGGAACGAGCCGCGCTCTTCCCAGGTCCGTTGCCAGCGTGCGTCGGCCTCGAGCGGATTGAAACGCACAGGCATGAACGAAAAAAGCCTTTAGCTGAGTATGTTAGCCGGCGACGGCGTTCCGCCGCAGGTCGCGCGCCTTGGTGAGGATGATCTCCTCCAGCTTCTGCACGGTGGCGGCGGCGACCGGCGCATCGACCCACTGGCCGTTCTGATTGACCTGGCGCGACGCGGCGACGCGCAGCGCATCGGCGCGCAGATCCTGATCGAGGATCGTGACGGTGACCTTGACCCGGTCGCTGGGCGAATTGGGATTGGCGTACCAGTCGGTGACGATCACGCCGCCGTTCGAATCGACCTGCGCCATCGGCGCGAACGACAAGGTGTCGAGCGCGGCCTGCCACAGATAGGCGTTGACGCCGATGCTCGTCACTTTCGAGGCAGCAAGATCGGCGGTGCGGGCGCGGCTCTTCGACATGCCGCTATCGTCGTCGCCGCCGCCGAGGCCCTTCGAGAGGTCTTCCTGGACCCATCCGCAGGCGGAGAGCGAAACGGCGGCGCCAACCACCCATGCAAGCTTGATCATGCGTGCCATAGTAAATCCTTGGAAGTGCCGCTTTGCGGTCGTTATAGATGCTGGCGCGCAGGCGGCAAGCGGTCTGTGGCCCAGAGCCATTGGGGGATGCTAAGGCCGGCGTCGGTGGCGAATCGGGCCGCACGTCCGGCGGCTGTGGATAAGATGCAACATGCTGAGATGATTCGACTCCCGCAAGGGGGTAGGACCCGGTCATCGTCTGGTCATCTGCGCTCCGGCATACTAAATCTGACCCTCGGGGAGTCGAAAACAATATGATGCAGGGCGGCAGAGCAATGGTGGGAGGCACAGCGCTGATTGCGCTGTCGCTGGTGCTCGCCCCTGCCTTTGCTGCATCGCTTCAGCCCAAAGCCAAGAAAAAGCCGTCCACGCCGACCTTGGCGGTGGGCGGATTCACGCCTGCCGTTGCCGATCCTCGCCTTGCCGCCTTGTTCGCCAATCGTGGGCTCAGCGGCGGAAGCTTCCATTTCACGCCGTCCGCGACTCCCAACGGCAGCAAGGCCGTGAAGGTCGCAGTCCGGGCGCGCGCCGCCACCACCGCGGCGGCGGCGATGCGCGGCGGCAGCGAAAGCGCCGCGGTCGCCGGCCTGACGCCCACTGCCTACAATCTCGGCGTTGCCGTCGGCTGGAAGCAATTCGCTTTGTCGGGCGACGTCGCCAAGGTCGACAGCGGCCTGTTGCCGGGCGGGCGCGAGGCGGCCGAGGTCGGCCTCAGCTACGCGGGCAAGAAATTCACCGGCCGGTTGCAGGTCGGCGCCGAGCGCAGCGACGGGCGGCAGCTGCGGATCCTCCCGCAGGAGAGCAGCTATTCGGTCGATCTCGGCGGGTCCTATACGATCGCGCGCAACGTCGATCTGACCGGCGGCGTGCGCTACCGGATCCAGCACGACCGGCTCGAGCGGCTCGACGATCAGCGCCGCGACAGCCAGGCCGTCTATATAGGCACCGCCTTCCGCTTCTGACCTGGGCCGAACCGACCCATCGCTTCCCACCCGTTCAACGATCGTCGGCGTCGTGCCGCGTCCAGGCATCGATCGCGGCCCAGCCGTAGAGGCCGCTCGCGCCGAGCCGCCGTGCCCGCGCCGCGCTCATCCCGCCGAGCGCGATCACCGGCAGTGCGGTTTGCCGCGCGAGCCCCGCGAACCGCAGCGGCCCGAGCGCGGCAGCCTGCGGGTGGGATCGAGTCTGGAATACGGGCGAGAGGAACAGCAGGCGGGCACCGGCGCGCTCCGCCGCCCTGATCTCGCGCAGGTCATGAACCGGCGCGCTCGCCAGGCCCATGCCGCGACCCGCGGGCCGGCGCCCATGGCTGCCGTCCGCGCCCCAGGCGGCGGCGAGCTGCGGCGGCCCGGCGAGCAGCAGCCGTAGTCCCCGCCGGTGCGCGATCGCACGGACCTTGCGGAACAAGGCCCGGCGCGCAGCCGGCGCCAGGCTGTAATGGCGGAAGACAACACCGGCGCTGCGCGGCAGCCGCTCGAGCGCCGTCCACAAAGCGTCGCCCTGCCGCTCGTCGGTCATCATCCAGAGCCGCGGCAGGCGCTTGGGCTGGGGCTGGCGGCGGTTCATGACGCTTCCTATAGCAGCGCCCATGAGCGACGCAGCAGCCGCCGAGCGCCTGGACGAGGTCAGGCGCCGCATCGACAAAGCGGCACGGCTTTCGGGCCGCTCGCCGGGCGAGGTCACCCTGGTCGCGATCTCGAAAACCCATCCGGCCGAGGCGGTGGCGCCGCTGATCCGCGCCGGCCAGCGCCATTTCGGCGAGAACAAGGTGCAGGAGGCCGCGGCCAAATGGCCGGGCCTGCGCGCCGCCCACGACGGCATCGTGCTGCACCTCGTCGGAAGCCTCCAGTCGAACAAGGCCGAGGAAGCGGTGGCCTTGTTCGACGTCATCCATACGGTCGACCGGCCGTCGCTGGTCGCAGCGCTCGCCAAGGCGATCGCCAGGCACGGCCGGCAGCCCGACTGCTTCGTCCAGGTCAACATCGGCGACGAGCCGCAGAAGGGCGGCTGCGCGGTGGCGGCGCTGCCCGCGCTGCTCGCGCAATGCCGCGACGTGGGACTTCCGATCGTCGGGCTGATGGCGATCCCGCCGGCCGGCCTCGAGCCCGCCCCCTATTTCGCCTTGCTGGCCGAACTCGCCCGGCGGCACGACCTCGCCCAGCTCAGCATCGGCATGTCGGGCGATTTCGAGACGGCAGTGACCCTCGGGGCGACGCATGTGCGGGTCGGGACGGCATTGTTCGGCGAGCGGAGCTAAGTTTTAGCGACAAAGTCGACTGGGATTCCCCTCGCCCCTTGCGGGGGACCGCTGCAAGAGGTGCCGAGTCACCCAAAAAACCGTTCGGCCTGAGCCCGTCGAAGGCCTTTTCTTCTCTGAGAAAGAAGGAAAGCGGTTCGACAAGCTCACCGCGAACGGAGTTTTGCAGCGGTCCCTGCGGGAGAGGGGGGTCAGAGCTGCCAGCCCTCCCCAGGGAGAGGGAGTCAGAGCTGGTGGCCGCTGCGCTTCTTCTTGGTGTCCAAGTAAGCTTGGTTGTGCGGATTGGTGGTCGTCTTCAGCGGCACCTGCGCGACCACCTTGATTCCGGCAGCCTCCAGCGCCGCGACCTTGCGCGGATTGTTGGTCAGGAGCCGCACGTGCGGCTGCGCGAGCAGCTCGAGCATCCGCGCGGCGACCGCGAAGCTACGCTCGTCGTCGGCGAAGCCGAGCCGCAGATTGGCATCGACCGTGTCGAACCCCTGATCCTGCAGCGCATAGGCGCGCAGCTTGTTGATCAGCCCGATGCCGCGCCCCTCCTGGCGCAGATAGAGCAAGATCCCCCAGCCCGACCTCGCGATCGCCGCAAGCGCCTCCTGGAGCTGCGGCCCGCAGTCGCATTTGAGCGAGCCGAGCACGTCGCCGGTGAGGCATTCGCTGTGCACGCGCACCAACGGCGGTTCGCCGCCTTCTGCTCCCGGCTCGCCAATCAGCAACGCGACATGCTCGGTGGCGTCGGCTTCGGTGCGAAAGGCGACGATCTCCGCTTTCTCGGCAGCGGCGGCAGGCAATTTGGCGCGCGAGGCGATCACCAG
>NZ_JAKFCG010000007.1:0-12733 GCF_036677245.1 Sphingomonas sp. | reverse complement strand
TCGCCAATTAAAGTGGTACGTGAGCTGGGTTCAGAACGTCGCGAGACAGTTTGGTCCCTATCTGCCGTGGGCGTCGATATTTGAGAGGAGTTGCCCCTAGTACGAGAGGACCGGGGTGAACATGCCTCTGGTGGACCTGTCATCGCGCCAGCGGTGCAGCAGGGTAGCTATGCATGGACGGGATAACCGCTGAAAGCATCTAAGCGGGAAGCCTCCCTCAAGATAAGATATCATAGAGCCGTCGAAGACCACGACGTTGATAGGCCGGATGTGGAAGCAGGGTAACCTGTGGAGCTAACCGGTCCTAATTGCTCTATTCGCGCTTGATGAATCCCACCATCAACGACAGTTTTGGATGATTGTCCAAGACAGTCGGACAACTAGGTCTTTAGTGCACGCATCGATTTTCTAGATCCAACTTCATACGCCGGCTCCATAGCTTGGTGATCATAGCGTCTGTGACCCACCCGATCCCATCCCGAACTCGGCCGTGAAACCAGACTGCGCCAATGGTACTGTTGCTTAAGCAACGGAAGAGTAGGTCGTCGCCAGGCTTTGAAGCCGGCGTATGAGGCAGGATTTAGAAGAAGAACCCATTCACATGTTTTCCCCGCCTGTTTGCGCGGGGAGAAGGTTATTGGCGCGGGATGGAGCAGCCCGGTAGCTCGTCAGGCTCATAACCTGAAGGTCGTAGGTTCAAATCCTACTCCCGCAACCAACAAAACGGCCCCGCCTCGAGCGGGGCTTTTTTGTTGGTTCTGGGGGTCCCGGATTGGAACCTCGTTCAGCCGGAGCCGCCTTCGGCGGAGACGACGCAGCAAAGCTGCGGCAAATCCTCCTCCCGCAACCAACATCGCAACCGTCAGGCCACCAGGCTTGGCGGTTTTTTTGTGGTCTGCGGTCCGGGGAGAGCGGCGTGACAGCTCGATCTACCCTCGTTGCCAACCCCGCCAGCATTCTATGGAGCGAATGGCAGCTAGAGACGCATCCCCAGCCAAATCACCACTTCCGTCGAAGCCGCGACCACGCCGTCGACAAGCTTTGTCGCCCAGGAGTGCGAGGGCAGCTGAGCGAACGACCTGTCATGGTGCTCCTGTTCCTCGTGGATTATCTCGCGCAATGCCTCGGCGGCCTCCGTGTCGAGCTTTTCCAGCGCGGCAATCTGTTCGTGCAGGTGGCGCAAAACCACCCGCTCAATCGCGACGGTCGTGGCTGCTATGGCTCCTCCGCCAAACAGTCCTGTCACTAGACCCAGCACGAAACCGCCAGCCCCGCAAAGGTGATAGCTGCGGCACCGGCGTAACCCACGACGTTGCAGCTCAGCGCCGAACCGGGTCCGATGGCTCAATTCGTGCGCCCGAAAATGGATTAGCTTCGCCACTAAGCCGGGGGCGCGCCAGCGGGCTACCCAGATCTGAGCGGAATAGATGCACACGGCGCCATGTTCGCCCGAATGGTCGACCTTAATCACGCGGTCGCCCAGTGTTTCACCCGATCTGAGACGCGCTGCGACTGCCATCGCCACCAGTGTCGCATTGGAGGCGCGTGCCAGCAATGGGCGGAAAGTAGACATTCGGCCTCGATTCAGAGGCCATGAACAAACCGGAGATTGCCGCTATCGCGGTGGCGACACGATTTCCAACGCGTCCTCGAACGTCAGGCTATGAACAAGCTTGCCGGCGTCATCGTGAACGTCGATGCGGTAGTGAAGGTCCAGGCGTCCCTCCTTCACGTCGGCAGCCATGCAATCGCGCGCCTGGAAGAGCGCCGCGTCGACGACGGCTTCGGCGGCCATCTCGACACCGTCAGGGTCGAGCACCACGTCTGTGCCGTCGATGAGATGAAAGAAATAATGGGGCATAATGGTGCTCCCTCTGTTCGGCGGGAGCATCGATATGTCTCACGGTCGCCAAGGGGCCGGTCGGTGGCTCGACGATGAGGTCGAAGCGAACGGACGCGGGAAAATGGCTCGGAAAATCATTGTGATCTATGTTGGACCACAGTCCGCATGATCACCGGGTGATGCGACGGATCCGCTCAGGCGGCGGCCTGGACTCGGCGAAGCAACAACTGCACTTCATCGGCTTCCGCGGCGCGGCCGAAAAGATAGCCCTGACCGAAGGAACAGCCTTTCGACGCAAGCACGTCCCGCTGCTGCTCCGTCTCGACTCCTTCACCGACCACGTCGATGCCCAGACTGCGCGCCAGATCAATGACGGCGGAAACGATCGCGCCGATCTCCGGCTCTTCGATCATCTTGCTGATGAACGAATGATCGATCTTCACGACATCGACCGGGAAATCGCGAAGGTGCGACAGCGACGAATATCCCGTTCCAAAATCGTCGAGCGCGATGCGGACCCCAGCCTCATGCAGGGCCTTCAGTGCTCGGGCCACGAATTCGGAGGCCCGGTCGAAGAACACATGTTCCGTGACCTCGACCTCGAGCGCGCGAGGCGAGACTCCCGCATTGGCGATGATCTTCAAGAGGCGCTCGGCATAGTCGTCGCGGAGGAACTCGGCCGGCGCGGCATTGATCGACACCGGCCCGGGGACGAAGCCTCGATCCTCCCAGCGCCGAAGGTCGCGCACCACCTTCCTTTGCATCAGGTCGCCGATCCGCGAGGCGAGCTCGTAATCCTTGAACGCTTCGGCGACGGTCTCGGGCAGCTGGATACCGAACCGAGGGTGCCGCCAGCGCAGCAGCGCCTCGAACCCCGCGACCTCGCCGGTGCGAAGGTCGATCTTGGGCTGGTAATTGGGGATGACGCTCTCCTCCGACAGCGCCACCCGGGCGAGGCTGAGCTGCGAAGCGACATTCTGCGCGTGCTGGCGCATGTGGTTGTGGAACATCTTCGTACCGCCGCGGCCCGCCGCCTTCAGCGAATAAAGCGCCATGTCGGCGTTGTTGAAAAGTTCCTGGGCCGTGGAGGCGTCGCGCGGAAAAAGCGCGCCGCCGATGCTCGCGCCGGCACTGATGGCGCGGCCATCGACACTGATCGGCGCCTGCAGGCGCGCAAGGATCGATTGTCCCGCCCGGATGAGATCCTCTTCTTCCTTCACGCCTTCGAGGATCACCGCGAACTCGTCTCCGCCCAGCCGCGCGACGAAATCTCTCGCACGGACGGACGATGTCAGGCGCTTGGCAAAGATGGTGAGCAGGTGATCGCCGGCAGAATGTCCCAAGGTGTCGTTGACATGCTTGAAATGGTCCAGATCCATCAGCAGCAGACCGACCATCTCGCCCGACTCCATCGCGCGTATGGTGGCGCCTTGGAGACGCGCCTGAAACGTCTTCCGGTTCGGCAATTCGGTGAGACCATCGTGCTCGGAGGTCCAGCGCAGCTTCTCGGCGGTCTGCCGGCTGAGGGTGATGTCGCGCGAGATGGCGAGCAACCGGACGATCCGTCCGTCCTCATCATTCATCGGCGAGACGACGACGTCCCACCATTTCGGCGTTCCCTTCGCCGTCGGACAAAAGCCGGTGAAGCGCGCGACGTGACCAGCCGAGGCGCGAGCAACCGCCTGTGTCGCGGCTTCGCGCCCGCCGTCCGGCCAAAGCGCGGCCCATTCGGCGCCGACGATGTCTTCAGGCACCGCAATCTCCATCGTGCACAGCCCCGGCTCATTCATCAGCTCGATCCGCCCGTCCAGCGAGATGATCTTGATGCAGTCGGCGCTCGCCTGGAGCACGCTGCGGTACAGGAGCTCGCTCTCCCGCAGCGCTGATTCAGCAGCCTTGCGGTCGGTGATGTCTCGCGAAACCCCGATCACCCCGGCCGGCGCGCCGTCCTTGACCCAGGGCACCAGCACGGTGTCGAACAGCCGCGGCGAGCCCTTCACCGGTATCACCTCCTCCACTTCGCGCGGTTGGCCAGACGATATGACCTCCGCATCGACCACTTCGAGTCCGCGCACGAGATCCTGTGCGAATGCATCGGAGGTTCGCCGGCCCGTCAGCAGCCCGCAATTCTCCTCGAGCGCGCGGTTCGTCAGGATGAATTTCCCGTCCGCCGCTTTCACGAAGATCAGGTCGGAAACGCTATCCACGACATTCTGGAGGAGAGCCTTCTGGCGCGCGAGCTCGATCTCGGCCTCCCGCCGCGCCGTGATGTCCTCAGCGACGACGATGATTCCCGTAACGGCTCCAGCGCTGCCGACGAATGACAGGTGTACGCTGCACCAGACCATTGTGCCGTCGGGATGGACGTAGCGCTTTTCGATCATGCAGGGCTCGGCGGCTTTCGCTTGCTTCGCAAGAAGCCGCAAATTCGACTTGAGATCGTCGGGATGCGTCCAGTCCGTGAACCTTTCCGAACGGACTTGCCCCTCGCTGCGTCCGAGAATCTCGCACATGCGGTTGTTGACCATCAGCACGCGCCCATCGGGAGAAAGATGCATGATCCCGATCATCGCCTGGCCGAAGATGGTTGCGAGTTGCGACTCCCGCTCGCGCAGCGCGGCGATCGCCTCATGGCGGTCGCTGTGATCCTGCAGCGACCCAACCATGCGCACCGCTTCGCCGGCCAAGCCGGGGATGACGACCGCTTGAGCATAGACCTGAGCCCAGCTGCCGTTTGCCCGCCGCAACCGGTATGTTGCCGAAAACCGCTCCCCGGTCGCGACGGCTGCGCCGAGCTGCTCCATTACCCGTTGGCGATCGTCCGGGTGAATGCGCTCCTCCCACCAGGAGGGAGGCAGCGGACCTTCAGGAACTCCGTAAGTCGCCGCCGCCGGTCCTTCCTCGCTCCAGCGGATGACATTGGTTACGAGATCCCAGTCCCACAATATGTGGCGGACGGTGTCGATGGATAATCCATCACTGTCTGCGCCCGCGATCACAGGGCCTTTGTTATGCTCACGCTGCCCGCCCATGTCGCTCCTATCGCGATTTCCCCACAGCCATAGCCCTGGGGCCCGAGACGTGAACAACCAGTGTAATCTGGATCAGGTGGATTACCGGGGTTGTACATTCTCACGCATAAGGGCACGCTGTGCGGTTGGACGATGTGCAGCGGATTTCCCCATGCCGTGATGCTCTCGAGGTGGGCGCGCGTGCGCAGCGGCGGGCCACCGCCTTTCAACCATATGAAAGAGCCCGATTCACGCCTTCGGTGGAAGCGCGAAGCACTTCAACCTCAGAGGATCAGGCTCTAGACTCAATCCCGGGTTGATTGAACCGGGATTGAGTCTATTTTCGTTTGTTTTCCGTGATTTCCGAGTCGTCAGGTAATTCCACCTGACTTGAAATCACTCTACCGCGGCCGGTGGGGCTTGGCCTTTGCCCGATAGGGCTTGGGCTTGTGCCGGACCGGCGGCGGGCCGGCGCGGCGGTTGTGCTTGGCGGCGTCGCGCGGATTGCCCTGCATCGGCTCGATCCGGACCGAGCCCTCGCCGCCGTCATCCGCGTTCGCGGTGCGCTTGACCGCCGCGACGAAGCGCGAGGCGATCGCACGCGGAATCTCGAACATCGTCTCGTTCGCGGCGATGCGGATCGCGCCGATCTCGTTCTTGGTGACGTGGCCGCGGCGGCACAGCAACGGCAGCAGCCAGCGCGGGTCGGCATTGTGCTGGCGGCCGACATCCATGTGGAACCAGATCGTGTCCTCGAAGCCGGCGCGATGCCCGTCCTGCCGTCCCGGGCCGTCGCCCTGCCGTCCCGGGCCTTCGCCCTGATCGAGCAATTCCTCGGGCGCCGGCATCCGGCCGCGGTGCGCGCGCACCAGCGCGGCGGCGATTTCCTCCGGGCTGCGCTGGCTGAGCAGACGCGCGGCGAGCTCGCGATCCTCGTCGTCGACCTCGACCGGCTCGAGCAGGCCGGCGAGCAGGCGCTCGCGATCGTTGCGGCGGATGTCGTCCGCGGTCGGGGCGGCGATCCATTCGGCCGCGATGCGCGCGCCGCGCAGCATCGCCTCGACCCTCTTGCGGCGCGGATAGGGGACGACGAGGATCGCCGTCCCTTTCTTGCCGGCACGTCCGGTGCGGCCCGAGCGGTGCTGGAGCGTCTCGGCGTCGCGCGGCAGCTCGACATGGACGACCAGCGACAATGTCGGGAGATCGATGCCGCGCGCGGCGACGTCGGTCGCGACGCAGACCCGGGCACGGCGGTCGCGCAGCGCCTGCAGCGCCTGGTTGCGCTCATTCTGGCTATGTTCTCCCGAGAGGGCAACGGCGGCAAAACCGCGCTCGAGCAGGCTGGCGTGAAGCCGGCGGACATTCTCGCGCGTCGCGCAGAACAGCATCGCCGATTCCGCCTCGTGGAAGCGCAGCAGATTGACGACCGCATGCTCGATGTCGGCCGGCGCGACCGTCACCGCCTGATATTGGATGTCGCCGTGGCCGCGGTCTTCGCCGACGGTCGAGATGCGCAGCGCATCGCGCTGGTAGCGCTTGGCAAGCGCGACGATCGGCTTCGGCATCGTCGCCGAGAAAAGCATCGTCCGGCGCTCCTGCGGCGTCGCATCGAGAATTTCCTCGAGGTCCTCGCGGAAGCCCATGTCGAGCATCTCGTCCGCCTCGTCGAGCACCGCGACTCTCAGGTTCCTGAGGTCGAGTGCGCCGCGCTCGAGATGGTCGCGCAGCCGCCCCGGGGTTCCGACGACGATGTGCGCGCCCTGGCTCAGCGCGCGCCGTTCCTTGGACGCATCCATGCCGCCGACGCAGGTTGCGATCCGGCCGCCGGCCTTGGCGTAGAGCCATTCGAGCTCGCGGCTGACCTGCAAGGCAAGCTCGCGGGTCGGCGCGATCACCAAGGCGAGCGGCTCGCGGACGAACGGCAGGCGGCCGCTGTCCTCCAGCAACTGGGGTGCCATCGCCAGTCCGAACGCGACCGTCTTGCCCGAGCCGGTCTGGGCCGAGACGATCAGGTCGCGGCCTTCGGCCTCAGGCTCGAGCACGGCGGCTTGGACGGGTGTGGGGTCGGAATAGCCGCGCGCGGCAATGGCTTCGGAAAGAAAGCCGGGCAGTTGATCGAAATTCATGGTCTTCCAGATGGGTTGCGCCGCCGCGGCGGCAAGGGGATATTTGAAAATGCATGCCTCGGCGGGGCCGGTGCCGCGCTCTTCTCGTGATCGCAGCCGAAGGCGCTCTTGCAAGCGTAAGCCTTGACTTAGGTTAGGTATAGGCCCAGATGTTTTTAGCACTCTCATGTGGAGAGTGCCAATCCGCAATGGGCAGCGCTGGCTCCTGGTTGTGAGACCGACGATTTGTCGCCGCCCAGCGAGAGGACCCTAGCATGACATTCCGCCCTTTGCACGATCGCGTGCTCGTCCGCCGTATCGAAGCTGCCGAAAAGAGCGCCGGCGGCATCATCATTCCTGAAACGGCGAAGGAAAAGCCGCAGGAAGGCGAGGTCGTCGCGATCGGGACCGGCGCGCGCGCCGAAAACGGCACGATCACGCCGCTCGACGTCAAGGCCGGCGACAAGATCCTGTTCGGGAAATGGTCGGGGACCGAGATCAAGGTCAACGGCGAGGACCTGCTCATCATGAAGGAAAGCGACGTGCTCGGCATCGTCGGCTGAATCCGACGCCCCGGTCACGCCACTTGCCCCACGCACTTGCTTACGCCCCGCCAAGCGGGCGAGCCAATTAAGGATCGAAGACCATGCCAGCCAAAGACGTCAAATTTTCCCGCGATGCCCGTGAAAGCATCACTCGCGGTGTCGACATTCTCGCCAATGCGGTGCGGGTGACGCTCGGCCCCAAGGGCCGCAACGTCGTGCTCGACAAAAGCTATGGTGCGCCGCGCATCACCAAGGACGGCGTCACGGTCGCCAAGGAGATCGAGCTCAAGGACAAGTTCGAGAACATGGGCGCGCAGATGCTGCGCTCGGTCGCCTCGAACACCCACGATCATGCCGGCGACGGCACCACCACCGCGACCGTTCTCGCCCAGGCGATCGTCCGCGAGGGCATGAAGTCGGTCGCCGCCGGGATCAGCCCGATGGACCTCAAGCGCGGCATCGATCTCGCCGTCGCCAGGGTCGTCGAGGACCTCAAGGCCCGCTCCAAGCCGGTCTCCGACAACAATGAGATCGCCCAGGTCGGCATCATCTCGTCCAACGGCGACGAGGTCGTCGGCCGCAAGATCGCCGAGGCGATGGAGAAGGTCGGCAAGGAAGGCGTGATCACCGTCGAGGAAGCCAGCGGCATCGAGTTCGAGCTCGACGTCGTTGAGGGGATGCAATTCGACCGCGGCTATCTGAGCCCCTATTTCATCACCAATGCCGAAAAGATGCAGGTCGAGCTGATCGACCCCTATATCCTGCTCCACGAAAAGAAGCTTTCGACCCTGCAGGCGATGCTTCCGATCCTGGAGGCCGTGATCCAGTCGGGCCGGCCGTTGCTGATCATCGCCGAGGATGTCGAAGGCGAGGGGCTCGCCGCTCTGGTCGTCAACAAGCTGCGCGGCGGCCTCAAGGTCGCGGCGGTCAAGGCGCCGGGCTTCGGCGATCGCCGCAAGGCCACACTCGAGGATATCGCGGTGCTCGTCGACGGCGAGATGATCTCCGACGATCTCGGCATGAAGCTCGAGGCGGTGACCCTGGACATGCTCGGGTCGGCCAAAAGGGTGACGATCGACAAGGACAAGACGACGATCATCGATGGTGCCGGCAGCCCCGAGAAGATCAAGGCGCGGGCCGACGCGCTCCGCGCGGAGATCGAGCGGTCGAACAGCGAATATGACATGGAGAAGCTCCAGGAGCGGCTCGCCAAGCTTTCCGGCGGCGTCGCCGTGATCAAGGTCGGCGGCTCGTCCGAGGTCGAGGTCAAGGAGCGCAAGGATCGCGTCGACGACGCGCTTCACGCCACCCGCGCCGCGGTCGAGGAAGGCGTCGTTCCGGGCGGCGGCACCGCTCTGCTCTATGCCTCGCGCGCGCTCGACGATCTGAAAGGCGGCAACGACGATCAGACCCGCGGGATCGACATCGTCCGCAAGGCGCTGCAGGCGCCGCTGCGCCAGATCGCGCAGAACGCCGGCCATGACGGCGCGGTCGTCGCGGGCAAGCTGATCGACGGCAACGATCACGCCATGGGCTTCAACGCCCAGACCGAGGTTTATGAGGATCTCATCCAGGCCGGCGTGATCGACCCGACCAAGGTCGTCCGCTCGGCGCTGCAGGATGCGGCCTCGGTCGCCGGCCTGCTGATCACCACCGAAGCCGCGATCGCCGACGTGCCCGAGGATCCGTCCGCAATGCCGGCGATGCCCGGTGGGATGGGCGGCATGGGCGGAATGGGCGGCATGAACTTCTAACCAGCTAGGCTGTCCGGACGGCGTTCTGACGATGGTCGCCACGGCACTGCGCGAGCAGCACCCCCACCTAGCCTCCCCTATCAAGGGGGAGGAATAAGGACGAGGCGCGTCGCGCGATACCGGATCGCCCCACTCCCCTAAAAGCCCTCTCCCTCGATGGGAGAGGGTGGGGTGAGGGTGATGCTCGGCGTAGGACAACCAAGTGAAAAGTCTCCGTCCAGGCGACCGCCTACTCCCTGTCCGCCAGCACCACCCACGCCGGGGCATGGTCGCTTGCGCCTTCGCGGCCGCGCACCTCGCGGTCGACGCCGGCGGCGGTGAGCCGCGGCGCCGCTTCCTCGCTCAGCAGCAGATGATCGATGCGCAGCCCGGCATCGCGGCCCCAGGCGTTCCGCCAATAATCCCAGAAGGTGTAGATGCGCTCGTCGGGGTGGAGATGGCGGATCGCGTCGGTCCAGCCCTGCGCGAGCAGCCTTGCATAAGCGGCGCGGCTTTCGGGCTGCATCAGCGCATCGTCGCGCCAGCGCTCGGGCTTGTAGACGTCGGCGTCGGTCGGGATGACGTTGAAATCGCCGGCGAGCACGATCGGCAGGTCCATCGCGAGCAATTCGCCGGCATGCGCGATCAGGCGCTCGAACCAGCGCAATTTATAGTCGAACTTGGGGCCGGGCTGCGGATTGCCGTTGGGCAAATAGAGCGAGGCGACGAGCACGCCGTCCACCGCCGCCTCGAGGTAGCGGCTCTGGCTGTCGGCGCCGGCATCGGGATCGCCCTCCGGCAGGCCGCGCCGCGTCTCGACCGGCTCGCGGCCCCTTGCCAATATCGCGACGCCGTTCCAGCTCTTCTGCCCGTGCCAGATCGCGCCATAGCCCGCCTTCTCGATCGCTGCGGCGGGGAATTTCTCGTCGGTCGTCTTGAGCTCCTGCAGGCAGACGACGTCGGGCTGCGATTCCTCGAGCCATTCGAGCAGCCGCGGCAGCCGGCCGTTGATGCCGTTGACATTGAACGTCGCGATCTTCACGCCGCCCCGCCTCTCTGGGCGCCGCCTCCCTCCACGGCGGAGCGCGTGCGGGCCGCAAGAATGCGCTCGGCGAGCGCGAGATCGGCGGGCTTGTCGACATCGATCGCCGCCTCGGCAAAGGCGAGGCGCACGGCGCGCACCGCGAAACCGGCGCGGCGGCCGGCGATCGCGAGCGCGCGATCGAGCGAGATCGTCCGCGTCAGCGCGCGCAGCGCGAGCAGCGGCCCGAACGACATCAGCAGCCGCAACGCCTTCTTGCGGTCGCGCTCGACCTCGGCCCACATCTCCAGCCCCTTTCGCGCCTTGGCGGTGCGCAGCGCGAACAGGTTCGCGCCGCTGTAATCGCCATCGCTGAAACGCAGCCATGTCCGGCGTGTTTCGGGATAAGCGGCTTCGACGATGCTGCGCTCGACCAGGGCCACTGCCGCATCCGTTTCGCCCGCGCCATCGAGGAACGCCTCGACCATCTCGCCGGTGAGCAAAGCGTGATCGGCGGTCGCGAGCAGCAGCGGGAACGGCGCGGCGGCGCTTCCCGCGATCGCGGCGATGCTGCGCGAGATGCCGTCGCCGCTGACCGCCGTTGCGATCCGCGGTTCGGCGACCATCCATCCTAGCGCGCCGGTCATCAGGCTCTGCGGATCCTGGGCGAGGATGACGATCCGCCCGATCGGCGCGGCGTCGAGCAGCACGCGCACGACTCTGCCGAGCATCGGCTCGCCGCCGACCGGGATCAGCGCCTTCCATCTCGTGCCGTGGGCTTCGGCGAAATCATTCTCGCCCGGCCGCTGGCCGGCGAGGACGATCGCCGTCCATGCGCCGCTCATCGCGCCCTCCGCCGATCGGGAAGGGGATAAAACGGAAAATGGTGACGAGCTTGGGCGGACGCGGTAAGCGCGTGGCCCGGGCGGTACGCCTCTTTTTTGTTCAAGCACGGGCGCCGCTGCATGCCGATCACCAAAGCGATTATTCTGAGCGCGGGCAAGGGGTCACGTCTGCTGCCGTTGACCGAAACCCGCCCCAAATGCCTGATCGACCTCGCCGGCCGCAGCCTGCTCGAATGGCAGCTCGATGCTCTGGCGGCGAACGGCATCGACGACGCGGTGGTCGTGACCGGCTTTCGCGACGAGCTGGTCGATCAGGTCGTGGCCGAGCGCCCTCGTGTTCGGACGCTGTTCAACCCATTCTATCACGTTGCCGACAACCTCGGCTCGGTGTGGCTGGCGCGCGGCGAGTTCGACCGCGACGTGCTGCTGATCAACGGCGATACCTTGGTCTCGCCCGCTCTGGTCGCGAAGGTCCTCGCCGGTGCGCGCCGCGCGATCACCGTCACGGTCGACGAGAAGGACGATTACGACGCCGACGACATGAAGGTGCTGCGCGAGGGCGAGCGGCTGCTGCGCATCGGCAAGGCGCTCGAGCCCGGCCAATATAATGCCGAATCGATCGGGCTGCTCGCCTTCCTCGGCAATGGCGGCGGCCGCTTCACCGCGCAGGTCGACCGGATGATGCACACCGCCGAAGGCACGAGGCGCTGGTACCTGCGCGCGATCGACGCGCTCGCCAGCGACGTCGAGATCGGGACGGTCTCGATCAAGGGCGAGGAATGGCAGGAAGTCGATTTTCCCGAGGATGTCGAGAAGGCGGAGGCATTGACCAAGATCTGGGCGAACGGCTGGGGCCGGGGCGAGTCCTGATCTCCCCGCGCGACTAGGCCTTGGGCCAATATCCCTTCAGCCACTCGACCGCCGTCTCGATCTGCCCGGCATCGAGTTCGACCGCGTCGCCGAGCACCGGCATCTTCGGCCAGCCCGTGTCGGCAATCGTCAGCCCGGCGGCGCAGCGCTCCCCTTCGTAGCGGGGGATGACGTGGAAATGGACGTTGGGATCGACCATCATCAGCATCAGATAATTGATCCTGGCGAAAGCGACCGCGTCGCGAAGTGCGCCCTCGACATCGCTCACCACCCGCGCCAGCTCGACGAACGCGGGCGGAGGCAGCGCCGCGAAAGCGGTCGCGTCGCTCTTTGCCGCAAGCACCAGGCTGCCGAGCGTCGGCTGCGCCGGACGCAGCAGCACCACCCAATAATGATAGTCGGCGACCAGGGTCGCGGGATGGCCGAACTTCTCGATCGTCTCGTTCATCGTGATCCTTGGCGGACGGCGGCTTAGGCGTCGTCGTGGATGAAGCGTTCCAGGGCTTCATGGGCGGCATCGTCGGTCATCTGCTGGGGCGGATGCTTGCAAAAGTAAGCCGAGGCCGGGTGGATCGGGCCGCCAAGGCCGCGGTCCTTGGCAAGCTTGGCGCAGCGGATCATGTCGATCGCAACGCCGGCGCTGTTGGGGCTGTCCTCGACCGACAGGCGAAGCTCGATGTTCATCGGCACGCCGCCGAACAATTGCCCCTCCATCCGCAGGAAGCACACCTTGTTGTCATTCTGCCAGGCGACATAGTCC
>NZ_JAKFCG010000006.1:0-4755 GCF_036677245.1 Sphingomonas sp. | reverse complement strand
CATTGCGATCATCGCGACGCAGGCGAACGCCTCGTTGACCTCGTAGAGATCGACGTTGCCGACCTTCCAGCCGGCTTTCTCGAGCGCTTTTTTGATCGCGCCGACCGGAGCGGTGGTGAAACGCGCCGGTTCGTGGGCATGCGCCGCATGCGCCACGATCCGCGCGACCGGCGCGATGCCGAGCTTGTCGGCGATGCTCTGGCGCGTGATCACCAAGGCGGCCGCGCCGTCCGAGATCGACGAGGCGTTGGCGGCGGTGATCGTTCCGTCCTCGGCGAAGGCCGGCTTGAGCGACGGGATCTTGGCGGCATCGCCTTTGCCGGGCTGCTCGTCCTCGGCGACGGTCACCGTGCCCTTGCGGCCGGCGATCTCGACCGGCACGATCTCTCGCTCGAACCAGCCCTGTTGTTGCGCCTTCTGCGCGCGCTCGAGCGAGGCGATCGCATAATCGTCCTGCGCCTTGCGGGTGAATTGGTAGAGGCCGGCGGCTTCCTCGGCGAAGCTGCCCATCAGCCGTCCGCTTTCGTAGGCATCCTCGAGCCCGTCGAGGAACATATGGTCGTAGATCCTGTCGTGGCCGATCCGCGCGCCGGCGCGATGCTTGGCCATCAGATAGGGAGCGTTGCTCATGCTCTCCATGCCGCCGGCGACGATCAGCTCGGCCGATCCGGCGGCGAGCGTGTCGGCGGCCA
This sequence comes from Sphingomonas sp., assembly GCF_036677245.1. Lineage (GTDB taxonomy): Bacteria > Pseudomonadota > Alphaproteobacteria > Sphingomonadales > Sphingomonadaceae > Allosphingosinicella. The sequence continues at coordinate 4,063 of NZ_JAKFCG010000006.1, read as the reverse complement.
TGATCGCCGCCTGCATCCCCGATCCGCACATCTTGTTGACCGTCGTCGCTTCGATGCCGTTGCTCAGGCCGCTCTTGAGCGCCGCCTGGCGCGCCGGCGCCTGGCCGAGCCCGGCCGAAAGCACACAGCCCATGTAGATCTTGTCGATGCCGTCCTTCGCGACGCCGGCACGCTCGACCGCGGCGCCGACCGCGGCGGCGCCAAGCTCGGTCGCGCTCGCGCCGGCCAGGCTGCCCTGGAAGCTGCCCATTGGCGTGCGCGCATAGGAGAGGATGACGATCGGATCGATGCTCATGGGACCCCGGCTCCGCGAAGGATGTTCGACCTTCAAGATAGGGCTGCGCGCCGTCTTGTTCAAATCCGCGCCGCTCTGCTAGAGCCTGCGTCGCGCGGGCCGACCGGGCCGGCTCTCGGCCCGAAGCCGGGGCAAGAGGAGACGCTCTGGATGGAAGGTGGCCTCGATTTCGCGCTTGGCGAGATGGCCGATGCCATCAGGGAGACCACCCGCCGCTTTGCCGCCGACCGCATCGCCCCGCTTGCCGCCGAGATCGACGAGACCAACCAGTTCCGGCGCGAGCTGTGGCCGGAAATGGGCGCGCTCGGGCTGCACGGCATCACCGTCGAGGAGGAATTTGGCGGGCTCGGCCTCGGCTATGTCGAGCATTGCGTCGCGATGGAGGAAGTCTCGCGCGCCTCGGCCTCGATCGGGCTCAGCTACGGCGCGCATTCGAACCTCTGCGTCAACCAGATCAGGCGGTGGGGCAGCCCCGAGCAGAAGCGCAAATTCCTGCCCAAGCTGATCAGCGGCGAGCATGTCGGCAGCCTCGCGATGTCCGAGGCCGGGTCCGGCTCCGACGTCGTGTCGATGAAGCTCAAGGCGGAGAAGCGCGGCAACGACCGCTACGTCCTCAACGGCACCAAATTCTGGATCACCAACGCGCCCGCCGCCGATACGTTGGTGGTCTACGGCAAGACCGATCCGAACGCCGGGCCGCGCGGGATCAGCACCTTCCTGGTCGAGCGCGGCATGGCCGGCTTCTCGGTCTCGAAGAAGCTCGACAAGATGGGCATGCGCGGATCGGACACCGCCGAGCTGGTGTTCGAGGATTGCGAGGTCCCGGCCGAGAATCTGATGGGCCGCGAAGGCGAGGGCGCCAGGATATTGATGTCGGGCCTCGACTATGAACGGGCGGTGCTCGCGGCGGGCCCTCTGGGCATCATGCAGGCGTGCCTCGATATCGTGCTTCCCTATGTGCGCGAGCGCAAGCAGTTCGGCAAACCGATCGGCAGCTTCCAGCTCATCCAGGCCAAGGTCGCGGACATGTATGTCGCGCTCAACTCGGCACGCGCCTATGTCTATGCGGTGGCGCGCGCCTGCGACGCGGGCCAGGCGACGCGCTCGGACGCGGCGGGCGCGATCCTGCTCGCGAGCGAGAATGCGGTGCGAACCGCGCTGGAGGCGATCCAGGCGCTCGGCGGTGCCGGCTATACCACGGAGTGGCCGGTCGAGCGCTATCTGCGCGATGCCAAGCTCTACGACATCGGCGCCGGTACCAACGAGATACGCCGCTTCCTGATCGGCCGCGAGTTGATCGGCGAATGAGCGATACTTTGCTCGACGTGCTGCAATGGTACGGCTCGATCGCGGGGGCGATCGCCGCGTTCATCGTCTCGCTCGATCTCGGCCGGCGCTGGACCGGCTGGGCGTTCGTGATCTTCGTCACCGCCTCGATCGCGCTGATCACCTGGGGCTTCGCCAGCGAGCAGGCGGAGGGGATCGGGACCCAGAACATCATCCTGTTCTTCATCAACCTGTTCGGCGTCTACCGCTATCTGATCCGCAAGAAGAAGCCGGCGCCGGCATGACCATCCTCTCCTCCGCCGTCGACAGCGATTCGCCCGACTTCCGCCGCTACGCCGCGCACAATCGCGCGCTCGCCGCGGAGCTTCGCGAGAGGGTGGCGCAGGCTTCGCTCGGCGGATCGGAGAAGCATCGCGAGCGCCATGTCGCGCGCGGCAAATTGCTGCCGCGCGAGCGCATCGCCCGGCTGCTCGATCCGGGCTCGCCGTTCCTCGAAATCGGCCAGCTTGCCGCCAACGGCATGTACGGCGACGAAGCGCCGGGCGCCGGAATGGTGACCGGCATCGGCCGCGTGTCCGGACGCGAGGCGATGATCGTCGTCAACGATCCGACCGTCAAAGGCGGCGCCTATTTCCCGATGACGGTGAAGAAGCATCTGCGCGCGCAGGAGATCGCGATGCAGAACCGCCTGCCGTGCATCTATCTCGTCGATTCGGGCGGCGCCAATTTGCCGCACCAGGCGGAGGTCTTCCCCGACCGCGATCATTTCGGGCGCATCTTCTACAATCAGGCGCAGATGAGCAGCATGGGGATCGCGCAGATCGCCTGCGTGATGGGAAGCTGCACCGCCGGCGGCGCCTATGTCCCGGCGATGTCCGACGAGAGCGTGATCGTGCGCGGGCAGGGGACGATCTTCCTCGGCGGCCCGCCGCTGGTGAAGGCCGCGACGGGCGAAGTCATCTCGGCGGAGGAGCTCGGCGGCGCCGACGTCCACGGCCGCAGGTCCGGCGTCGTCGATCATGTCGCCGACAACGACGACCATGCCCTGAGCCTCGTCCGCGACATCGCCGCGCGGCTCAACACGCGCAAGACGGTCGACCTCGACGTCGCCGATCCGGTCGATCCCAAGCTCGACCCCGACGACCTCTACGGCATCATCCCCGATGACGTGCGCACGCCCTATGACGTGCACGAGGTCATCGGCCGGATCGTCGACGGATCGGAGCTGCACGAGTTCAAGCCGCTCTACGGCACCACTTTGGTCTGCGGCTTCGCGCGCATCTGGGGAATGCCCGTCGCGATCCTCGCCAACAACGGCATCCTGTTCTCGGAAAGCGCGCTCAAGGGCACGCATTTCATCGAGCTCGCCTGCCAGCGCCGCATCCCCTTGCTGTTCCTCCAGAACATCGCCGGCTTCATGGTCGGCGGCAAATATGAGGCCGGCGGCATCGCCAAGGACGGCGCCAAGCTGGTCACCGCGGTCGCGACCGCGCAGGTGCCGAAGATCACCGTGCTGATCGGCGGCAGCTTCGGCGCCGGCAATTACGGCATGTCCGGCCGCGCGTTCGGCCCGCGTTTCCTGTTCAGCTGGCCCAACAGCCGGATCAGCGTGATGGGCGGCGAGCAGGCCGCCTCGGTGCTCGCCACCGTCCACAAGGATGCGGACGTCTGGAGCGCGCAGGAGGCCGAAGCCTTCAAAGCCCCGATCCGCCAGCGCTACGAGGACGAAGGCAACCCCTATCACGCCACCGCGCGGCTGTGGGACGACGGCATCATCGACCCGGTCCAGACCCGCGATGTGCTTGGGTTGGCTTTCAGCGCCACGCTCAACGCGCCGATCGCGGAGCGGGCGCGCTTCGGGGTGTTCCGGATGTGATGGGCAGCGGTGCAGCCCCTCCACCAGCCTTCGGTGCAGCCCCTCCACCAGCCTGCGGCTGGTTCCCCTCCCCGTGCCGGGGAGGATTTATCGCAGCGGTCAAGATCCTCCCCGGCACGGGGAGGGGGCCCGCACGAAGTGCGGGGGAGGGGCGGCACCGATGCTGACCGGTCCCGCTCCAACGGTCACCAAGGCGCGCCGCCTGCGCAAGGACATGTCCTTGCCCGAAGTGCTGCTCTGGCAAGAGCTCAGGAAGCGCCCCGGCGGGTTCAAATTTCGCAGGCAGCATCCCGCCGGCCCCTACGTCCTGGATTTCGCCTGCGTCAAAGCGCGCACCGCGGTTGAGGTCGATGGGGCCGGGCACGGGATGGGCAATGCTCCGGTGCATGATGAAGTGCGGGATGAGTGGCTTGCAAACCAGGGCTATAGCGTGGTGCGCGTGGCGGCAGCCGAGGTGCTGAAGAATATTGAGGGTGTCGTCAGCTTTGTGGTCGAGAGATGTGCATCTGCGTCGCCCCTCCACCAGCCCATGGCTGGTCCCCCTCCCCGTGCCGGGGAGGATTTATGAGCGGCGCACACTTCAAGATCCTCCCCGGTACGGGGAG
>NZ_JAKFCG010000005.1:0-1638 GCF_036677245.1 Sphingomonas sp. | reverse complement strand
GTTGTCGAACTTCGGCGTCGGCGAGGGGTCCATGACGTAGCGGCCCTCGACCTTCACCGGGTAGGCGTAGGTCGTGGCGATGCGGCCGTGCTTGGCGATGTCCTCGTAGAGCTTGACGTGCATCAGCCCGTATTCCTCGAGCGCGTGCATCTTCCGCGTCTCGGTCTCGCGCGGCTCGAGGTAGCGCAGAGGCTCGGGGATCGGCACCTGGTAAACCAGCACCTGCCCCTCGGCGAGTTTCGCTTCCGGGATACGGTGGCGCGTCTGGATGATCGTCGCTTCTTCGGTATGCGTGGTCACCGCAACATTGGCGACCTTGGCGAAGAAGGCGCGGATCGACACGGCGTTGGTGGTGTCGTCGGCGCCCTGGTCGATGACCTTCAGCACATCTGATGGACCGATGATCGAGGCGGTGACCTGCACGCCACCGGTGCCCCAGCCGTAGGGCATCGGCATTTCACGGGAAGCGAACGGCACCTGATAGCCGGGGATGGCGATGCCCTTGAGGATGGCCCGGCGGATCATCCGCTTGGTCTGCTCGTCGAGATAGGCGAAGTTGTACTTGGCGATGTTCATTCTGCCGCCTCCGGATAGGCTTCTGCTTCGTCCGCGACGTCGTGCTCGGCGCGCATTTCGCGCAGCAGGCCGAGTTCGCCCTGGAAATCGACATAGTGCGGCAGCTTCAAGTGCTCGACGAAGCCGGTCGATTGCACGTTGTCGGAGTGGGAGATGACGAACTCCTCGTCCTGCGCTGGGTGCTCGACATCCTCGCCCAGCTCGCGAGCCCGCAGCGACCGATCGCACAGCGACATCGCCATGGCCTTGCGCTCGGCCTGCCCGAACACGAGGCCGTAGCCGCGGGTGAACTGCGGCGGCACCTTGGCGTTGCCCTTGAACTTGTTGACCATCTGGCACTCGGTGACCCGGATGCGCCCCAGGTTCACGGCAAAGCCGAGTTCGGGAATATCGAGTTCGACCTCGACCTCGCCGATGCGGATTTCGCCGACGAACGGGTGCGAGCGGCCATAGCCGCGCTGCGTCGAGTAGCCGAGCGCGAGGAGGAACCCCTCGTCACCACGGGTAAGTGCCTGCAGCCGCCGGTCGCGGTTGAGCGGAAACTCCAGCGGCTCGCGGGTGAGATCGCCGATCTCTTCCTGCACCTCGGACACGTCGGGCTCGATCAGGCCCTGGTGGTCGAGCAGGTCGGTGACGCGCGGCGCGTGTTCGTCATCGCTGGCGCGGGCCACCGCCTCATCCACATCGGCCCCCTCGGCGATCGACGGGTCGAGCAGCCGGTGCGTGTAGTCGAAGGTGGGGCCGAGCAGCTGGCCGCCCGGCAGATCCTTGAACGTCGCCGAGACGCGGCGCTCGATCTTCATCGCGGCCGTATCGATCGGCTTCGAATAGCCGAAGCGCGGCAGCGTGGTGCGGTAGGCACGGACGAGGAAGATCGCCTCGATCAGGTCGCCGCGCGACTGGATGATGGCGAGCGCTGCGAGTTCGCGGTCATAAAGTGAGCCCTCGCCCATGGCGCGATCGACCGCGAGGCCGAGCTGTTCAATGATCTGGTCGAGGCGCAAAGCCGGCACCGAGCGATCGCCGCGGCGGCGATCGGCAAGCAGCCGGTGAGCATTGGCA
>NZ_JAKFCG010000004.1:0-64874 GCF_036677245.1 Sphingomonas sp. | reverse complement strand
TTCGCCGAAAGCCTGCAGAAGGCGCTGCGCGGCCTCGAGACCGGCCTCAGCGGCCTTGATGGCGTCAAAGCCCTGTATGGCGCGCCGCGGGCCGAGATCGAGGCTGCGCTGGCGACGCCGAGCCCGGACCGGCTGCTGGTCGCGGCGCAGGCGCTGCGCGAGGGCTTCACGGTCGCCGAAATCCACGCGATCGCGAAATATGATCCCTGGTTCCTCGAGCGGATCAAGGAGATCGTCGACGTCGAGGAGGAGATCTCGACCAATGGCCTGCCCAACGATCCTGCGGGCATGCGGCGGGTCAAGGCGATGGGCTTTTCCGACAAAAGGCTCGCCGACCTCGCGGTCCGATCGGCCAACATCCGCGCCGGCATGGGCAAGGTCGCCGCGCGCAGCAGCGGCCTCATCCACGACACGGTCAAGGCGCTGACCGGCGCCACCACCGAGGAGGATGTCTGCCGGCTCCGCCACAAGCTCGGGGTGCGGCCCGTGTTCAAGCGGATCGACACCTGCGCCGCCGAGTTCGAGGCGAAGACGCCCTATATGTATTCGACCTACGAGGCGCCGAGCTTCGGCGAGCCCGAGGACGAGAGCCAGCCGACAGACCGCCGCAAGATCGTCATCCTCGGCGGCGGCCCGAACCGGATCGGGCAGGGGATCGAGTTCGATTATTGCTGCTGCCACGCCGCTTATGCGCTGCGCGACGCCGGCTTCGAGACGATCATGATCAATTGCAATCCCGAGACGGTGTCGACCGATTACGACACTTCGGATCGGCTTTATTTCGAGCCGCTCACCGCCGAGGACGTGCTCGAGGTGCTCCACGTCGAGCAATCGAAGGGCGAACTGGTCGGCGTGATCGTCCAGCTCGGCGGCCAGACTCCGCTCAAGCTCGCCGCTTCGCTCGCCAAGGCGGGGATCCCGATCCTCGGCACCTCGCCCGACGCGATCGACCTCGCCGAAGACCGCGAGCGCTTCGCCGGGCTGGTCGAGAAGCTCGGCCTCAAGCAGCCGGCCAACGGCATGGCGCGCAGCCGCGAGGAGGCGATCGCGGTCGCCGAGCGGATCGGCTATCCGGTGCTCACCCGGCCGAGCTACGTGCTCGGCGGCCGCGCGATGGAGATCGTCGACGGCCCTGCGCAGCTCGACGATTACATCGCCACCGCCGTCCAGGTGTCGGGCGACAGCCCGGTGCTGATCGACCGTTATCTGCGCGATGCGATCGAGGTCGACGTCGACGCCATCTCCGACGGCAAGGACGTCGTCATCGCGGGCGTGATGCAGCATATCGAGGAAGCGGGGGTCCATTCGGGCGACAGCGCCTGCTCGATCCCGCCCTACAGCCTGGAGGCGCCGATCGTCGCCGAGATCGAGCGGCAGGCGCGGGTGCTTGCGCTTGCGCTCGAGGTGCGCGGCCTGATGAACGTGCAGTTCGCGGTCAAGGACAATGAGGTCTATCTGATCGAGGTCAATCCGCGCGCGAGCCGTACCGTCCCGTTCGTCGCCAAGGCGATCGGAACCCCGGTCGCCAAGATCGCCGCGCGTGTGATGGCCGGCGAGCCCTTGATGAACTTCCTGCCCATCCACCGCGACATCGCCCACATCGCGGTCAAGGAAGCGGTGTTTCCGTTCGCGCGCTTCCCCGGGGTCGATCCGGTACTCTCACCGGAAATGAAGTCGACCGGCGAAGTGATGGGGATATCGGACGATTTCGCAATGGCATTCCTGAAATCGCAGCTTGGCAGCGGCGTTGCGCTGCCGAACAGCGGCACCGTCTTCGTGTCCGTCAAGGACAGCGACAAGGCGATGATCGTTCCGCCGGTCCGGGCGATGGCCGAGCTCGGTTTCACGGTGATCGCGACGTCCGGAACTGCCGACTTCCTTGCCGCAGAGGGGATAAAGGTCGAACGGGTCAACAAGGTGGCCCAGGGCCGGCCGCACATCGTCGACAAGATCAAGGACGATCAGGTGGCGCTGATCTTCAACACCACCGAAGGCTGGCAGAGCCACAAGGACTCCGCCTCGATCCGCGCCTCGGCGCTGATGGGCAAGGTGCCGTACTTCACCACCGCCGCGTCAAGCGCCGCGGTCGTCCGCGCGATCGCCGCGCAACGCGAGCGCAGCCTTGAAGTTCGCTCGCTTCAGGACTATTATTCCGCTTCCAGAGCGTGATCCTGACAATCCGTCGTAACTAGCGCGGCTCCTCATCAGGGCCGCTAATTCGCTTCCACGAAAGGCCTGAATGATGGCAACCGTCGACAAGATGCCGATGTTGGTCGAAGGCTATGAAAGGCTGGTGGCGGACGTGCGGCAGCTCAAGCTGGAGCGGCCGTCGATCATCGAGGCCATCGAGGAAGCGCGCGCCCACGGCGACCTTTCCGAAAATGCGGAATATCATGCCGCCAAGGAGCGCCAGGGCCATATCGAGGCGCAGATCGCCGATCTCGAGGACCGGCTGAGCCGCGCGATGGTGATCGACCCGACGACCTTGTCGGGCGACAAGGTCGTGTTCGGCGCCACCGTTCATCTGCTCGACGAGGACGACAAGCCCGTCAAATATCAGATCGTTGGACAGACCGAGGCCGACGCCAAGGTTGGACGCATCAGCTATTCCTCGCCGCTCGGCCGCGCGCTGATCGGACGGTCCGTCGGCGACGAGGTCGAAGTCTCGGCACCATCGGGCGACAAATATTATTCGATCGAGAAGATCGAATTCATTTAAACCCGCGGGGACAAGTGCCGCGCCGCTCGCTCGATCCCGCCAGCGCGCCTCGCTGACGTGCGTCCGCCCGAAAACTGGCAGAGGGCGCAAGCCACGCTCGTGATCGCCGGCATCACCGCCGTCGCGTGGATGCTCGCCGCCGGCACGGGAAATGCCGATCTGGCGGCGGTGTGGGGCGGTTTCATTCCCGAACGGGTCCAGGGCGTTTTCGGGGACGAGTGGCTCGCACCGGTCTGGCTGACGCCGCTCACCGCGACGCTCATCCATGCCGGCCTGGTCCACCTCGTCTTCAATCTGCTCATCCTGCTGTTTTGCGGACGTGCGGTCGAGACCATCCTTGGGATAAGGGGCCTGCTCATCCTCTACGTCACCGGCGCCTATGTCGCCGCGGCGGCGCATTATTTCATCCACGTTGAGGATCGCGCGCCGATGGTCGGCGCGAGCGGCGCGATCTCGGCTGTGTTCGGGGCCTATGCGATGCTGTTCGGCCGCAACCGCGTCAAGGTCGCGCATCCGCGGCTTGCGGTGTGGCTCTATGCGCTCTGGCTCGGCGCCGCCTGGGTCGGGCTCCAATTGCTGACCGGCTTCACGTTCGAGACGCTCGGGACACGGATCGCGATCGGAGCGCACATCGGGGGTTTTGTGGTGGGGCTTCTGCTCGCGCGCCCGCTGCTGTTGCTGCGCTATCGCGGCGCCTGACAGGCGCCGGCTCTCTTTTGGTCAGGCTTCGCCTGACAGGCTGCACCGGCCCACTCCCCCACCCGACCTCCCAACAAGGTATCATGGATTGGGAGGTCGGGTGGGGGAGTGGGCCGGTGCGGGTCCCGCGAAGCGGGACAAACGAACCAAAACCGGAGCACGCCAGTGCGATGGTGGGACTCCCCCTAGCGCGTCTCGCCGAGCTCGGGCTCGAGCAGCCGATGGAGGTGGACGACGACATATTTCATCTCGGCATCGTCCACGGTCCGCTGCGCCTGCGCGCGCCATGCATCGAGCGCGGTGGCGTAATCGGGGAAGATCCCGACGACGTCGATCGTCTCCAGATCATAGTCGAGGCCCTGGGGATCGCGCACCCGACCGCCAAAAACCAAATGCAATTTGCTCATGCCTTACCCTTTAGGACGCCGCCCGGCCGCATCCCGGCGGAATGCGGCCGGGGCGTCTGTTACGGCAACCGCAGCGAGACGCAACCCGCGCTTTTCGCGCGCTAGGATTCCTTGCGCGTCGATCGTGCCTGGCGGATGGCGTCGCCGGCAGAGCTTGCGAGCTCGCTGAGCTTCTGCTTGGCGCCTTCGCGGCTGAGGCCGATCTCGTCGAGCTTGCTGCGTCCGGCATCGCGGGCGGCATTGGCGGCCTCGCGCGCACTTTCGGTGAGACGCTCGCCGATCGGCCCGAGCACCTCGGTTTCCCGGCGCGTGCGGGGCAGCAAAGCCGCGACGGCTGCGCCGATCGCGAGCCCGCCGACCACCGCGGCCATCGGATTGGCATCGATGCCTTCGGCCGTCCGCTGGCCGGCGCGCGCCGCGCCCTCGCGCGTCGAGCCATAAAGCGACGACGTCCGTTGGCGCGCCGCTTCATAGGCCTCGCTGGCGCTCTGGCGGACTCGCTCGGCGGCGCCGCTTATCCCTGACTGACCCTGCGCTTCGGTCTGCGTCCCCGCGTTGCCCGCGCCGGTATTGTCGCCTGCGCTGGTGGTGCCCGCGGTGTTGGTATTGGTGTCAGCTTTTGCCGTCGTCATGCGATCACTCCTCAGTTTCTCGATCCTCAACCCGCATCGCGGCTGATGGCTCCTTCACGACCGTCCGGTTCCTCATCATCCTTGGACCACAGCCGCGAGGCCGCCGACAGGAGCGGCTGGCGTGCAAGGTAGAGGATGACGCCGGCGACCAGCCCCGATGCCGCCAGCGGCCGTTGCTTGACCGCCTCGACGGCGTCGTCGGCGAGCTCGCTGCTCTTGTCGCGCACCTCGGTCCATGCCTGGTTGGCCAGCGCGCTCGGTCGCAGCCGTTCCTGCAGCGCGGCGAGCGTCGAGGCGAGGCGCGCACGCGCCGTTTCGGCCTCGCGCTGCGCCCGCTCGAGCGGCGCGGTCGCGCGGGGGTTCATCGCTTCATGCCTTCTGCTTCCCCTTGCGAAGCGCCCTTCGCTCATCTTCATCGCCGCCAAGCACCGCGATCGCGCGGATCCCGTAGCGGAGCAGCAGTCCACCGATCAGCGATGCGGCGGCGGCGACCACGAGGCCCGCACCCACCGGCCCGATTTCGAAGGCAAGCGCGAGCGCGACCATCACCAGCAACACGATCAGCGCCGCGAAGAGCAGCAGCCCGCCGACGACCAGAGCCGCGATCGCAGCGCGCGCCTTCGCGACACGATAGCGCGCGACCTGCTTGTACAGGTTGATCTCGGCGCGAACGGCATTGCCGCCATCATCGACGAGCTGGTGGAACAGCTCGGCAATCGAGGTGTCGGCCGGATCTTCCACCGGCGCGGTCAACGTCAGCCGCCTTTGGTTTTGCGGCCGCCCTGGGACTTCGCCCCGCCGGCACCGGAAGTTTCGCTTGCGTCGCCCGCAGAGTCGTCGCCGGCCGCGCCGGCCTTGGCCAGCCGTACCAGCACGAAACCGATCGCTGCAGCGGCGCCGATCGCGACCCCGGGGCTCTTGCGGACGAACGTTCGCACGTCCTCGTAAAGCTCGTCGATCTCGCGGTCGCGCAACGTTCCGGCGAAGCCCGACACACCCTCGGCCGCCCGGCGGGCGTAGCCGCCATATTGCGGGCCGAGCCGATCCTCGATCGAGGCTGCGGCCTCTTCGACGATCCTCGAAATTTCATCGAGCTTGTCGCTTGCCCGGCTCTTGCCGTCGTCGGCGAATTGCCGCACCCGGTCAGTCGCCTGCTGGCGGAGCTGGGCGGCGCCGTCCCGCAACGCACCGCCCGTGCCGCCGCTGCCGCCTTCGCCGCTCATCGTTCCGCCCGTATCGTCACCGGCCTGACGGGCATCGCCGCCCGCGATGATGCCGGTCGTATCGCCCGCACTCCCGGGGCTTCCGCCACCGCCTGCGCTTCCACCGGTGCCGGTTTCCATCGCTCCGTTGATGATGTGATCGGTGCCTTCGGGCAGTTCGGATTGGCGCGGCATGGGGGTTCCTCCAGATCGACAAAAGCTTCTACTCTATTCGGGCAGGAAACACACGGCGGTTGGCTTCCGTTCCGCTGTGTCGGCCGGCAAATCAAGATTCATTTCGCGTACGAACCGTTCGCTCTACTTCGTTCGAGGGGAGACGCGCCAAAGTTGCGTCGCGGCGGTAGCGCCGATAGAGAGCGCTCGTCCCCGGCGGGGGCGGAGGAGGCGGCGAAGCGCGGGCCGGCATCGTCCGGCTCGGGCGGGTTTTCGAAACCTCCGATCGATCCATTCACGCGACAGCAAAAGGCCCCATCATGACTGCGATCCTCGACGTTCACGCTCGCCAGATCCTCGACAGCCGCGGCAATCCGACGGTCGAAGTCGAGGTGCTGCTCGAGGACGGCAGCATGGGCCGCGCGGCCGTGCCGTCGGGCGCCTCGACCGGTGCCCACGAAGCGGTGGAGAAACGCGACGGAGACGACAGCCGCTATCTCGGCAAGGGTGTCACTCAGGCGGTCGAGGCGGTCCGCGACGAGATCGCGCAGGCGGTGGTCGGCCGCGATGCCGAGGACCAGGAGGAGATCGACGCGCTGCTGATCGAGCTCGACGGCACCGAGAACAAGTCCCGGCTCGGCGCCAACGCGATCCTCGGGGTCAGCCTCGCCACCGCCAAGGCCGCCGCCGATGCGCGCGGCCTGCCGCTCTACCGCTATGTCGGCGGAGTCGCGGCGCACTTGCTTCCGGTGCCGATGATGAACATCATCAACGGCGGCGAGCATGCCGACAACCCGATCGATTTCCAGGAATTCATGGTGATGCCGGTCGGCGCCGAGAGCCTTGCCGAGGCGGTGCGCTGCGGCGCCGAGATCTTCCACACGCTCAAGAAAGGCCTCGCCAAGGCGGGTCTCTCGACAGCGGTTGGGGACGAGGGCGGCTTCGCGCCAGCGCTCGCCTCCACCACCGATGCGCTCGATTTCATCATGAAATCGGTCGAGCAGGCAGGCTACAGGCCCGGCGACGACGTCGTGCTGGCGCTCGATTGTGCGTCGACCGAATTCTTCAAGGACGGCGCCTATCGGATGGAAGGCGAGGGGAAGGTGCTCACTCCCCAGCAGATGGCCGAATATCTCGCGGATCTCGCGGCAAATTATCCGATTCTGTCGATCGAGGACGGGATGGCGGAGGACGATTTCGAAGGCTGGAAGATCCTCACCGACCTGATCGGCGACAAGGTCCAGCTCGTCGGCGACGATCTGTTCGTCACCAATCCCAAAAGGCTGCGGATGGGGATCGAGCAGGGGCTCGCCAATTCCTTGCTCGTCAAGGTCAACCAGATCGGCACGCTCAGCGAAACCCTCGAGGCTGTCTCGGCAGCGCAGCGCGCGGGTTATACCGCGGTGATGTCGCATCGCTCCGGCGAGACTGAGGATACGACGATCGCCGACCTCGCCGTCGCGACCAATTGCGGGCAGATCAAGACTGGCAGCCTCGCTCGCTCGGACCGGCTCGCCAAATACAATCAGCTGATCCGCATCGAGGAAGAGCTCGGCAGCGCGGCCGCTTATGCGGGGAAATCTGTCTTTTCGACGAAAAGGGCTTGATTCCGCGGCGCTTTCCTGATTCTGGTTAATCCATGATCAGGGACAGCAGGCAGACTTTGAGAACCGTCCAGCGCGCGGCATTGCCGGCGCTTGCGCTGCTGATCATCGCCAACTTCGTCGGCTATGCGGTGGTCGGCTCGAACGGCATCCTCTCATGGGGCGATTATCGCCGCATGAAGGACGACCGGAAGATCGAGCTCAGCCAGCTCGAGCAGGAACGCGACCGCCTCGCGCACCGCGCGCTTCTGCTCGATCCTCGCCGCGCCGATCCCGATCTCGCCGACGAGATGGTGCGCAGTCAGCTCGGCCTCGTCCGCCCCGACGAAGTGATCATCCAGCTCCAACCCTAACCTGGGTATTGCCTGCGATCCGGCCAGCCGGAGGCCTCGTGCGCGTCTGGGTCTGGGCTTGCCGCTCGGCCCCGCGCCACGGCTTTTCCGGCGGTGGAATGCGCCGGGCAACCCGTTGCGCCGCCCGTCGTTTGCCGCCATAGACCCGCCACTGGGATCATCGACTGTGTAGGAAGGGGCCCTCGATCGTGGCCAAGACATCGACGTCGAAAGGTGCAAGCGGCACGCGCCGCCCTTCGACAGCCGATCAGCAAATTCCCAATCGCGAGCGGCCTCCCGAGCCGCAGCGCCACCAGGCCAGCCGCGACGAACTGCTCGAATATTATCGCCAGATGCTGCTCATCCGCCGCTTCGAGGAGCGCGCCGGCCAGCTCTACGGGCTTGGCCTGATCGGCGGCTTCTGCCACCTCTATATCGGCCAGGAAGCGGTCGCCGTCGGCCTTCAGTCGGCGATGACGGTCGGCAAGGACAGCGTCATCACCGGCTACCGCGACCATGGCCACATGCTCGCCTACGGCATCGACCCCAAGCTGATCATGGCCGAGCTGACCGGCCGCGAGGCCGGCATCTCGAAGGGCAAGGGCGGCTCGATGCACATGTTCTCGGTCGAGCATGGCTTCTACGGCGGCCACGGCATCGTCGGCGCGCAAGTGTCGCTCGGCACCGGTCTCGCGTTCAAGCATAAATATGCCGCCGATGGCGGGGTCTGCCTCACCTATTTCGGCGACGGCGCGGCCAACCAGGGCCAGGTCTACGAAAGCTTCAACATGGCCGAGCTGTGGAAGCTGCCGGTGATCTACGCGATCGAGAACAACCAATATGCGATGGGCACCAGCGTCAATCGCTCGAGCGCCGAGGATCAGCTCTACAAGCGCGGCGAGAGCTTCCGCATTCCCGGGATCCAGGTCGACGGCATGGACGTGCTCGCGGTGCGCGGCGCCGCGACGACCGCGCTCGAATGGGTCCGCGCCGGCAAGGGGCCGATCCTGCTCGAGCTCAAGACCTACCGTTATCGCGGCCATTCGATGTCCGATCCGGCCAAATATCGCTCGCGCGAGGAAGTCCAGTCGGTGCGCGAGAAATCGGACCCGATCGAAGCGGTCAAGCGCGAGCTGGTCGCGGCAGGGGTGAGCGAGGATGATCTCAAGGCCGTGGACAAGGATATTCGTCAGATCGTGAGCGAAGCCGCCGATTTCGCCGAACAGGCACCTCAGCCCGATGCCGCCGAGCTTCATACCGACGTGCTGGTCGGGACCTACTGATGCCGATCGAGATCAAGATGCCGGCGCTGTCGCCGACGATGGAAGAAGGCACGCTCGCCAAGTGGCTCGTCAAGGAGGGCGACAAGGTCGCCTCGGGCGACATCATGGCGGAGATCGAGACCGACAAGGCGACGATGGAGTTCGAAGCGGTCGACGAGGGCACAATCGCCAAGATCCTGGTCAAGGACGGCACCGACGAAGTGAAGGTCGGGACGACGATCGCCTTGCTCGCGACCGAAGGCGATGATGACGGCGTCGTGGCACGGGCTCCGTCTGAATCCGGCAGCCAGGCCGACGCCCAGGTCGACAGGCAGGTCGCCGGCGAAGCTCCAGCCGAAGAGGCGAGCGAGAAGCAGGCGACGGCGGCAACCCGTCCCGTGGAGCGCGAGAAGGCTCCGGCCAGCCTCACGGTCGCGCCCGACGCGGCGGAGGGCGCCGAGACGGTGCGGATGACTGTCCGCGAGGCGCTGCGCGATGCGATGGCCGAAGAGATGCGCGCCGATGATCGCGTCTTCGTGATGGGCGAGGAGGTCGCCGAATATCAGGGCGCCTACAAGGTCACCCAGGGACTGCTCGAGGAATTCGGCGCGCGCCGCGTGATCGACACGCCGATCACCGAGCATGGTTTTGCCGGCCTCGGCACCGGCGCCGCGATGGGCGGCCTGCGCCCGGTCGTCGAGTTCATGACCTTCAACTTCGCGATGCAGGCGATCGACCAGATCATCAACTCGGCGGCCAAGACCAATTACATGTCGGGCGGCCAGATGCGCTGTCCGATCGTGTTCCGCGGCCCCAATGGCGCGGCCTCGAGAGTGGCCGCGCAGCACAGCCAGAATTACGCACCCTGGTATGCGAGCGTCCCGGGCCTGATCGTCGTCTCGCCTTATTCGGCCGCGGACGCCAAGGGCCTGCTCAAGGCGGCGATCCGTTCCCCCGATCCGGTCGTGTTCCTCGAGAACGAGCTGCTCTACGGGCAAAGCTTCGACGTGCCGCAGATCGACGATTACGTGCTGCCGATCGGCAAGGCGAACATCGTGCGCGCCGGCAACGACGTCACTTTGGTCAGCTATTCGATCGGCGTCGGCGTTGCGCTCGATGCTGCGACAAAGCTTGCCGAGAAGGGGATCGACGCCGAGGTGATCGATCTGCGGACACTGCGTCCGCTCGACAAGGCGACGATCCTCGCCAGCCTGGCCAAGACCAACCGTCTCGTCTGTGTCGAGGAGGGCTGGCCGGTCTGCTCGATCTCGTCGGAAATCATCGCCATCGCGATGACCGAAGGGTTCGACGACCTCGACGCGCCGGTGCTGCGGGTGACCAACGCCGACGTCCCGCTTCCCTATGCGGCCAATCTCGAGAAGCTCGCGCTGATCAAGGTCGAAGATGTCGTCGAGGCGGCACGCAAGGTCTGCTACCGCTAAAACATCAAACCAAATGGCCGCTCAGGTCGTCGTGAACTGGCTGCAGAGATGCTGCGGCGCACCCTCGTTGTTGTAGACCTGGGTCAGATCGCGGCGATCGCGGATCGGCATCGATGCGATCTCGCGGATCGTCAGGGTCGGCGCCCAACTGTTCGAGATGATCGGCTTGTAGTCGTAGACCAGCTCGACGAAGATCGTGCCGCTGTCGTCCGGCGCGATCACCTGCCTGCCGGCCGGCCCCATGCCGGTCATGTTGGTCTGCCCGGCATTGCCGTAGCTCGACGTCACGTTCTTGATGCCGCGGCAGCGCTGCCAGCCGATCTTGTAGCGACTGGTGGTGTTGGGATTCGCCACCGGCTCGAGGCTCGAAATGATCACCCGGCCCTTCGAATAGAGGTTGAGTCCGCCTGCCTGCAGCCCGGCGCCGGTCAGCACGTCGTTGATCTGTGTCTCGCTGACCGTCTTGGCAGCAAGCTGGCTGCCGGTGCCGATCCGTGCGGCATGGTCGGCGAGGTGCAACGCAAGCTGGCTCATCCGCATCTTGGTGGTGACGTAGTTGCTGATCTCCGCGCCGCCGAGCATCAAGGTGAGGAACATCGGCAGCGAATAAGCGAATTCGACATAAGCGACGCCGCGGCGATCGCGGAACACCGAGCGGAGGCTGGCAAGGGCGCGAGCGAGGACCATGCCTGTTCCTAGGGGTTGCAATGGCCGACCGCGGCCTGGACCTGGTCGCCGTAGGGCTGGTTGCTGAGGATCGTCGACGCCTTGACGGTGGTCGTGGGCGCTACGCCGATCATGCCAGCAAGCGGGAACATGCGCGGATAGGTGGCGACGACGGTATAGAGCACCGCATCCTTCGCGCCGCCCTGGCCCGATGTGCCGGCCTGGTCGCGCGTGCCATTGCGGTTGTCGTCGTCATATGGCTCATTGTTGTCGCAGGTGCCGTTGTTGTTCGTATCGGTATATTGCTCCATCACATTGGTCGCCGCGGCGAAGCTGCGAAAGTTGCGCCGCGTGATCGTGATGTTGGCGTCCTTCGCGAGGAATTTGACCTGCTTCGTCACTCGCGCATCGATGATCGCCTGCTGCGCGACCGAGGCGGTCTCGAGGCCGGAATCGCGGGTCGCTTTCTGGACCGCGCCCTGGATGGTCGTGGTCGCATAGAGCGTGTGGCCGACGTCATAGGCGCCCATGATCAGCAGCGCCATCACCGGCAGGACCAAGCCGAACTCGACGATCGTCGCGCCGCGACTGTCGTCACGAAGCGTGGATCCCGGCACGCGTAGGCTGCGGCCCGCGCGGGTCATTGCGCCGAGCCTGGTCATTGCGTCAGCCTCAGCTGCGAGATCTGCGTGGCAATCGAGGCGAAGATCGTCGCCAGCTGGCTGTTGTTCGACGCCGCATAATATTTGCCGGGCGTCGCGCAAGCCTCCATCCGCGTCGCATCGCCGCTGCTGACCGAGCCGAAATAGATCACCCACAGCGTGATGTTCTTGTTCCTGACCGCCATGCACAGGCCCTGCATGCGCTCCTGGATTTGCGTCACGAGCTCGGCGTTGGTCGGCGCCGTACCGGAAGCGGTCTGGCGCCGATCGTACCACGCCACGCCGTAGGCAGTCTGGTTCATGCTGTCGGCGACTGCCGTGCCGTCGGTCATGAAGATCAGATGACGCTCGATCGTCCCCCCACTTGGAGTCGCGGCATTTTGGGCGGCGAATATTCCGGTGGGGGACAGCAGCCGCGCGCCCCACAGCAAGCCGATGTCGTGATAGGTGTTCGAGGTCGGCTGGAGGGTGGCGACATAGGTTTCGAACAATGTCGGGTCGGCCCAGGATTGCAGCAGCTTCCCTGGGGGCGCGCAGCTGTATGAGCTGCGGTTGGCATCGCTCTCGCTGTCGTCGGCCGTCGCGGAATAGACGCGCTCGCTGGTCGTGGCCGAAGAGCCGCTCCTGCGGGAGAAATGCAGCCGATTCCAGATCGGGCCCCACAAGGAGTTCGGATTGCCCGAGCTCGGCACCAGATCGATGTCGAGATCGTAAGCGGTGCCCGGGATCGGATCGAAATCGGTGACGCTTTGAACCGTCGGCCGTTCCTCGATGCAGCCGTCCCAGCGTGAGGTGGTGGTGCTGATGCCGGTCGCTCCGGGTGCGGCCGCGAGCTCGCGCATGTCGTACGTCCCCGAGTTGGAGACGTAGCCGTCGTTGCTGGTCGCGATCAGAACGCCGTCATCAGCCGGGTCGGCGACGAAATCGGTCACGTCGACGTCGTCGACCTGTTTATAGGTCCAACCGTTGAACCGGTATTTCAGCGTGTCGCTATAATCCTTGCGCGTGTCGGTGCGCAGGCGCCGGCAGCTGCGGTTGGTGCCGCTGGTATCGTAAGCGCCGCTCCAGCCCCATTCGCCGGGGGTGGAGGGACCACCGCCCCAACCGCCGCCGTTGGTGGCGGTCGCGTTGCCGTCATCGTCCCATTCGCTGGTGAACTCGTCGGCCGGCGCCGGGCCGCCGGAGGTCGATGCCGTCCGCGTGAAGAGGCCGCTGATACTGCGGTTCTCCATGAAATATTCGCACTGTTCCTCGGTGAGGGTGGCGGTGGTGGTCGTCAGCGTCCGCGAGACGTGAGGCGCGGTCGACCCGGTATAATATTCCCAGTAGGTTTCCGTCGTCGCGCTGATGACCGGGTAGAAACCCGCCGTGTAATGCGCGAGCCGCGTCTGGTATTTCCAGGTCGGTGCGAAATAGCTGGCCGGCAGCAATTTGCCGACGTTGACGTTGGTCGAATAGGGGACGAAGCCGAAGCGGATCTGGACTTGGCTGCTCGTCCCTCCGGTTGGGGTCGTGCCGCAATTCTCGGTCGTGTCGAGCTTCGCGAGCGTTTCGTAGAAGCATTTGACCGCGCGGTGCATGCCGTCGATCTTCCGCGAGCTGTCGCCCGGGATGACCTCGGCCATCGAGCCGGTGACGTCGAGCACGAACATCACGTCGGTATTGGGAAGCGCCATCTCCGCGTCGCATGTGACCGTCAAGGTGCGTGCCGACTGGCGGAAGATCTTCATGATCGTCATCGGCACGACCGCGGAGGCGGTGCCGGTGACCTTGCCGCCGCTCTCGGTGAACGCGCGCGTCCGGCCGGTCGTGCCATAAGCGCCATTCTGGAAATTGGAGTCGAAGAAATTGACCGCGACGGTGTTCGCCGCATTGCTGTTGGCGTTCCACGCGCCGCCGCCCATCACCTTGCGGCCGGCGAGCGCGCCGGCGTCGCATGCCTGCTGCAGGCGCGTCTTGGTGAGATAGAGGCGGCTGACGTCGACGGCGCCGCCGACCAGGCCGGCGAGGGGAATGACCGCCATCCCCATGATCACCAAAGTGTTGCCGGCCGTGTTGCGCGCGAGGCGCCGCAGGAAGCCCCCGCCGGCCGCCATGGTGCCGCCGGCCCTGTTGCTGGGCACCTTCGCGGGCGCTAGTTTGTTAGATTGAAACCGCATTTGATCCCCACGAGGCAAATTCTGGCTCGTTTTCGGCTCTTGGCATTGTGCCTACTAAGGGCACCTAAACTGAAAGGGTAAACGCAGTGTTGACGCTCCCGACGTCTCGGCGCTCGCGGGTGCAACCGGCTGCGCGACGTAAGTTTCGATGAGCAACGCCCTGGACGGCTCGGATGGCCGGCTCGACACGGAACGGCAGCTTGCGCTGAGCTACGTGCCGGCCGCGCGGCGCGGTGCGCTCGCCACCTTGTGGCGGCTGGACTCAACGCTCGGCGGGCTGCTCGCGAGCGGTAGCCAGCCGATGGTGACGCAGATCAAGCTCGCCTGGTGGCGCGAGGCATTGGAGGCGCTCGACCAGGCGCCACCGCCGGCCGAGCCTTTGCTCCAGGCGGTGGCGCGGGGCTTGCTTCCCGCCGGGCTGACCGGCGCCACGCTCGCCGAAATGACCGAAGGGTGGGAGATATTGCTGACGGCGGAAACGGTCCGGCAGGAGGATCTCACCACCTATGCACGGCAGCGCGGCGGCTTGCTGTTCCGCTGCTCAGCCGTCTTGCTGGGGCACCCCTCCGGCGACGAGGTGGAATGCGCCGGCCAAGCATGGGCGCTGGTCGATCTCGCGCGCCGCAGCGGCGCCGCCGAGGAAGCCGAGCAGGCGATGGACGCCGCCCGGCTGGGTATCGCCGGGCTGTTCGGGCGTCGCTGGCCCGCAGCGCTTCGGCCGCTCGGGATGCTCGCCGCGCTCGCACGGCGCGATGCCGGTCGCGGCATCGGCCGCTTCGAGCGGCAGGGAGCGCCGGCGCGGATGCTCGCCATGGCGCGCCATCGTCTCACCGGCAAATGATCGGGCGGGCGTGTCGTGACGGCGGCGCGGGATAGCAGATCGACGTGCCGTCCCGTGGCGCTGGACCCGAGCCTTTGCCCATGCCATCCTTCTGCTGCTCCGAGTTGCGCGGGGAGCCCAAGCGAAACCACTGCTGATGCAGGAGGAGTGGCATGGCTCGTTATTTCGCCGTCGCGGTGTCGGCCGTGCTGCTGTTCACGGCGATCATGCTGCTCTGGAGAGGCTCGGCCGATGGCGAGCGGGTCGTCCCGCCGGTGCCGTCGGCGACCGGCTTGATGACGCCGCTACGCCAGAGCCTCTCGCCGGAACCGCCGAATGCCGAGCGCTCGCGCGAGGAACGGCGCTTCGCGCGCTACGACGCCGACGAGAACGGCATCATCACGCGCGCCGAGATGATGGACACGCGCCGCAAGCCGTTCGCCAAGCTCGACAAGGACGGCGACGGGGTGCTTACGTTCGAGGAGTGGGCGGTTGCGACCGCCGACAAATTCGCCACCGCCGATCGTGACCGCTCGGCCACGCTCGACCGCGCCGAATTCCTGACGACCAGGCGCGAGACCAAGGCCGGAAAATGCGCCTGTTGAGGATTTTTGCGGCCGCGCGGCGGATCCTAAATCCTTAGATGGCGGCCTGCCACTCGCGCAGCGCCTCCCGAGCGCGCGCGGTATAGAGCGCCTTGCGATCGGCCTTCTTGCTGCGCCCCTCGATCGGCGGGAAGAGGCCGAAATTGACGTTCATCGGCTGGTAGAGCGCCGCGTCGCCGCCGCCGGTGATATGGCCGAGCAATGCGCCCAGCGACGTCGCGGGCGGGGGAGGGGCCATCGTCGCGCCGCGCAGCTCGGCCGCGGCGAACCGCCCGGCGAGCAGGCCGATCGCGGCCGACTCGACATAGCCTTCGCAGCCGGTGATCTGCCCCGCGAAACGGATATGCGGCGCCGCCTTCAGGCGCAGCGTGGGATCGAGCAGGTCCGGTGATTTGATGAACGTGTTGCGATGCAGCCCGCCGAGCCGAGCAAACTCGGCCTTCTCGAGCCCGGGAATCGTCCTGAACAGGCGGACCTGCTCGGCATGCTTGAGCTTGGTCTGGAAGCCGACCATGTTCCACAAGGTGCCGAGCGCATTGTCCTGGCGGAGCTGGACGACGGCATAAGGCCATCGCCCGGTGCGCGGGTTGTCGAGCCCGACCGGCTTCATCGGCCCGTAGCGCAACGTGTCGACGCCGCGCGCCGCCATCACCTCGATCGGCATGCAGCCCTCGAAATAGGGCGTGTCCTTCTCCCACTCCTTGAACTCGGTCTTCTCGCCATCGAGCAGGCCCTGGTGGAAGGCGAGATATTGCTCCTTGTCGAGCGGGCAGTTGATATAATCATTGCCGTCGCCGTCCGGCGAACCCTTGTCCCAGCGTGACGCCATCCAGGCGACGTCCATGTCGACGCTGTCGCGGTAGACGATCGGTGCGATCGCGTCGAAAAAGGCGAGCTGGTCGCGTCCCGCCGCGGCGCGGATCGCCTCCGCGAGCGCAGGGGCGGTGAGGGGGCCGGTCGCGACGATCGTCGGTCCCGATGCCGGCAGCATGTCGACCCGCTCGCGCACCAGCTCGATGTTGGGATGTCCGACGATCTCCGCAGTGACCGCCGCCGCAAAGCCGTCGCGGTCGACCGCGAGCGCCGATCCCGCCGGCACCTTGTGAACGTCGGCGACGCGCATGATCAGCGAGCCGAGCGCGCGCATCTCGGCGTGGAGCAGGCCGACCGCATTATGCTCGGCATCGTCGGACCGGAAGCTGTTGGAGCAGACCAGCTCGGCCAGCTGGTCGCTGTGGTGCGCGGGGGTGCCCTCGACGCCGCGCATCTCCGACAGGCGCACCTTGACGCCGCTTTCGGCGAGCTGCCACGCCGCCTCGGACCCGGCAAGCCCGCCGCCGATGATGTGGACCTGATGAGTCATTGCAGCCGCCGTTCGCGCTGAGCCTGTCGAAGAACCTTGCTTATCGACGAGCTGGAATAAGGTTCGACGGGCTGTTCTATCCGTCCTGGTCTTCGCCGTCCGCGCCGCCGATGATCGCATCGTCCGAGGCGAGGGTTGGCGTCTCGACGTCGACCACCACTTCGGCCTCTTCCTCGCCTTCCTCGATCCGCGCGGCGGAGACGACATGCTCCTCGTCCGCGACGCGGAAGATGGTAACGCCCTGCGTGTTGCGCCCGGCTATGCGGATATCGCCGACCGTCGTGCGGATCAATTTTGCCTGGTCGGTGACGAGCATCAATTGCTCGCCATTGTGGGCCGGGAAGCTCGCGACGACCTTGCCGTTGCGCTCGGACGTCTCGATGTTGGTGATGCCCTGGCCGCCGCGGTTGGTGCGGCGATATTCATAGGCCGAGGTGCGCTTGCCGTAGCCGTTGGCCGTGACCGTCAGGATGAACTCCTCGGCGGCGGCGAATTCGGCCATCCGCTCGGGCGGCAGGGTCGCATCGCCGGCGCGTTCCTCCTTCCACGCCGCGGCGCGCAGATAGGCGTCGCGTTCGTCGGTGGTGGCGGCGAACCCGCGCAGGATCGAGAGCGAGATCACCTCGTCGCCGCCGAGCAGGCTGATGCCGCGAACGCCGGTCGACGTGCGGCTCTGGAATTCGCGCACGTCGGTCGCGCTGAAGCGGATCGCCTTGCCGTTGCGGGTCGCGAGCAGGACATCCTCGTCCTCGGTGACCAGCGCCACGCCGATCAGCCGGTCGGTCGCATCCTCGTCGAAGCGCATCGCGAACTTGCCGTTGGTCGGGATGTTGGTGAATGCGTCCATGCTGTTGCGGCGGACGCCGCCATGCGCGGTCGCGAAGATGACGTGCAAGTTGCGCCATTCCTCCTCATTCTCGGGCAGCGGCAGCACGGTCGAGATCGTCTCGCCCTCCGCGAGCGGCAGCAGATTGACCATCGGCCGGCCGCGGGTCTGCGGGGCGCCTTCGGGCAGGCGCCATACCTTCATCCGGTAGACCTTGCCGTGGGTCGAGAAGAACAGCACCGGCGTGTGGGTCGAGGTGACGAACAATTTGGTGACCGCATCCTCGTCCTTGGTCGCCATGCCGGCGCGGCCCTTGCCGCCGCGATTCTGGGTGCGGAAGGCATCGAGCGGGGTACGCTTGATGTAGCCGGCGAGGGTCACCGTCACGACCATGTCCTGGCGCTCGATCAGATCCTCGTCGTCGATGCCGTCGGCGGCGGCGACGATCTCGGCGAGCCGCGGCGTGGCATAGGCCGCGCGGACCTCCTCGAACTCTGTGCGCATCACCTCGTAGAGCTTGGCACGATTGCCGAGGATCTCGAGCAAGTCGGTGATCGACGCGGCGAGGCCGCGCAGCTCGCTGCCGATCTCGTCGCGGCCAAGCGCGGTGAGCCGGTGGAGACGCAGCTCGAGGATCGCGCGGACCTGCGCGTCGCTGAGGCGATAGCTGCTCTGGCCGGCCGCCGGCTCGATCGCCTCGACCAGGGCGATATAGGGCGCGATCTCGGCCATGTCCCAATCGCGCGCGAGCAAGGCGGCGCGCGCCTCGGCGGGTGAGCCGGACCCGCGGATGATGCGCACCACCTCGTCGAGGTTGGTCACGGCGATGACCAGGCCGAGCAATATGTGGGCGCGGTCGCGGGCCTTGGCGAGCTCGAACTTGGCGCGGCGGGTGATCACTTCCTCGCGGAAGCGGACGAACGCCTCGATGATGTCGCGCAAGGTCAGCGTCTCGGGGCGACCGCCGCGGATCGCAAGCATGTTGGCGGGGAAGCTCGACTGCGCCGGCGTGTGGCGCCAGAGCTGGTTGAGCACGACGTCGGCGGTCGCATCGCGCTTCAGCTCGATGACGACGCGGACGCCCTCGCGGCTCGATTCGTCGCGGATGTCCGAGACGCCTTCGATCCTTTTGTCCTTGGCGGCCTCGGCGATCTTCTCGACCAGCCCCGATTTGCCGACCTGGTAGGGGATGGCGGTGAGCACGATCGATTCCCGCTCGCCGCGGCGCTCGACGGTGTGGCGGGCGCGCATCATGATCGAGCCGCGGCCGGTGTGATAGGCGCTGCGCGCGCCGGCCTGGCCGAGGATCAGCGGCGCGGTCGGGAAGTCGGGCGCCGGGATGATCTCGATCAGCTCGTCGATCGTAATGCCGGGATTGTCGATATAGGCGGTGCAGGCGTCGATCACCTCGCCCAGATTGTGCGGCGGGATGTTGGTCGCCATGCCGACCGCGATGCCGCCGGCGCCGTTGACCAGGATGTTGGGGAAGCGCGCGGGCAGGACCTGCGGCTCACGCTCGGAGGCGTCATAATTAGGCTGGAAGTCGACCGTGTCCTTGTCGATGTCGTCGAGCAGGGTGTTGGCGACGCGGGCAAGCCGCGCTTCGGTGTAGCGCATCGCCGCCGGCGGGTCCGGGTCCATCGAGCCGAAATTGCCCTGGCCGTCGATCAGCGGCACGCGCATCGACCAATCCTGCGTCATCCGCGCGAGCGCGTCGTAGATCGAGGAATCCCCGTGCGGGTGATATTTACCCATCACATCGCCGACCAGGCGCGCCGATTTGCGATACGGCCGGCCGGCGACGTAGCCGCTTTCATGCGCCGCATAGAGGATCCGCCGGTGCACCGGCTTGAGGCCGTCCCGCACGTCCGGCAGCGCGCGGCTGACGATCACCGACATCGCATAATCGAGATAGGAGGTCCGCATCTCCTCGACGATGGAGATGGGCGAGATGTCGCTGTTTTCGATCGGCGGCGCAGAGCTGGCCAAGTTACGTTCCTGAATCTGTCACGGGTGGAGCGCCGGTTGGGCGCGGGATGCGCGCGAGCTTAGCCGATCGCGGCCGAAAGCGCCACCCCGCGCACGCGTGCGCGCGCGAGGGCGCGAACCAGAATCGCCTGCGATCGGAGCGTTTCACGCACCCGTCGAAAGAGGCCTTCACGCGTTATGAAGAGGCGCGCATGAAGCGCCAGCGCTGCTCGTCCGATCCCTGCGGATCGAAGCTGTAGCCGTCGCTGTCGAAGTCCTTGAGCTGCTCGGGGCGATCGAGGCGATGCTCGCAGATGAAGCGCGCCATCATGCCCCGCGCGCGCTTTCCGGCGAAGGTGTTGAAGCGGGGCCCATCCGGGCCAGGCTCGCGGAAATCCACCTCGATGACCCTTACCGATGGATCGAGACGGCTGCCGACCGCCTGCCAATATTCCTTGCTGGCGAGGTTGATCACGGTGCGGCTTTCGAGGGCTTCGAGGTCCTGCTCGACATGCTCGGCGATGGCCCGGCCCCAATAGGCATAAAGGTCCCGCCGGCGCGGTGCCCACCGCGTCCCCATTTCGAGCCGATAGGGCTTGATCCGGTCGAGCGGGCGCAGCAGCCCGTAAAGGCCGGAGAGGATGCGCAGATGATCCTGCGCGAAGACGATCGCCTCTTCGTCGAGGCTGTGGACCTCGAAGCCCGCGTAGACGTCGCCGGCGAACGCAAAGATCGCCGGCCGCTCGGGCGCGTCGGCGAAATTGCGGAACCGATCGACGTTGAGCTTCGCCAGCGACGGCGAGATATGCATCAACTGGGAGAGCTTGTTCTGCGAAAGCTTGGCCGCCGCGCCGGCGAGCGCCTCCGCATTTTGCAGGAAGCGCGGGCCGGTGGCGGGAAGATCCGGGAACGGCCGTTTGTAGTCGAGCGTCTTGGCGGGGGAGATCAGGGCAAGCATCGCCTGCGGCGGTAGTGGCCGGAGCGATGCCGGTCAAATCCGCCGCTTCGATTGGAAGGCGGATCGGAGCGGCGGACGCGGCCAGTCCAACGTCCAGGGAGAGGCGATTTTACCAGCGTCTTCCGGAGCTTTCGGTTCAACAGGCGTTCAGCGCGGCCGCCCTAGCAAGCCCCGGCGATTGTCGTTAGAGAGCGGCACATATTGGTGAATTTCAGGCGATCGCGGTTGCGCGACGCGATTAGGAGGGAGCTACGATGAAGTTGATTTCGCATGCTGCACTGGGCGCGGCGCTTGTGTTGTGCGGCGCTTCGCTGGTCACGACGCCTGCCGTTGCGCAGAAGAAGTCGGCGCAGCGCAGCCTCAGCTTGAGCAAGCCGGAACGCGAGACACTGGTTGCGCTTCAGACCGCGGTGCAGAAGAAGGATACCGCCGCCGCAACCACCGCGCTTGCGGCCGCACAAGCCGCCGCCAAGGGCGCTGACGCGAAATATTCGGTCGCCGCGCTGCAGCTTCAGCTCGGCGGCCTGTTGAGCAACAAGCAGATGCAGTCGCAAGCGATCGACGCCTTGATCGCGAGCGGCGCCGCGCCGGCCGATGCGCTCCCCGAGCTGTTGAAGAACCAGGCCGGGCTGGCGTTCGAAGCGAACAACTTCGCCAAGGCCGAGAATGCGCTGAACCAGCTCACCCAGATGAACCCCAACGATCCCGACGCGCTTGCCACCTTGGCCGAGCTGCGCGCCCGCCAGAAGAGGTTCCCCGAGGCGGTGACGATGCTCGATCGTTCGATCGGCATTCGCAAGGCCGCCGGGACGACGATTCCGGAGAATTGGTACAAAAGGGTGCTCGCGCTCGCCTATCAGGGCCGGCTCGTGCCGCAGAGCATCAAGGCCAGCCGCGACCTGATCACCGCCTATCCGAACCCGACCAACTGGCGTGATTCGCTGCTGATCTACATCGATCTGGCGCAGCCGGATCGCACGACCACGCTCGACACGCGCCGTCTGATGCGGGCGGCCAAGGCGCTCGCGGGCGAACGCGATTATGCCGAGCTGGCCAACACCCTCGACCGCTCGGGCTATCCGGGCGAGGTCAAGGCGCTGCTCGATGAAGGCGTGGCCGCCAAGATGTTCGAGCCGACGAAGGCTCCGTTCGCGCAGCTGCGGACGGCCGCCAACAGCAAGATCGCCGAAGACAAGAGCACGCTTCCGGGGCTCGAGAAGAAAGCCACTGCGTCCGCGACCGGCGCCGCGGCGCTCGACCTTGGCGATGTCTATTACGGCTATGGCGATTTCGCCAAGGCGATAAGCTTCTACCGTATGGCGCTGCAGAAGGGCGGTGTCGACACCAGCCTCGCCAACATGCGCCTAGGCATGGCGCTCGCGCTGTCCGGGCAGAAGGCCGAGGCGCAAGCGGCGTTCCGCAACGTGAGCGGCGCGCGCGCCGAGCTCGCGAATTTCTGGATGCTGTGGCTGTCGCAGCGCGCCTGAACCCCGAAACCGGCTAAGAAAGGGGGCGTCGGATCAGGTCCGGCGCCCCTTTTTTTTGCCTTTTTCGTGGCTGCTTTCGTGGCTGGCAGGCGGCGGTCGGCTGCCGCGCGGAACTGGACGCCTCAGACCTTCGATCTGCCGCGTCCCATATTGCAACGGGCCGGTTTTGCCGCTTTCGCCACGGTTAGAGGCGCGTTAACGATCGGGGGCGTCGCTCGGGCGGACTCGCGCCGGGCAGCAGCACCGGGAGGCGAGGCTCCTGACTTCGTTGGTGGAGGGAGTGGGAGGCCTGGTGCGTTTCGACGATACGCTCGCGACAGTCCTGGCGCAGCCGGCTGCAAATGCCGCCGCGCGCGCGGCGAAATGGCGCCAGCTCGTCGACCTGCTCGCGCAGCGCCGCGAGCATCTTGGGAGCCGCGAGGTCGATGAGGCGCTCGCATTCCTGCGCCATCACCGCAGCGAGATCGATGGCCGGGTTCGCACCGAGATCGCGCGCGCGCTTGCCGGGCGGCGCGTATCGCCGCTCCTGATCCGATTCTTCGGTGAAGATCATCCCGCCATCGCGACGCCGATCATCGCCACCGCGCGGCTTTCCGCCGAGGAATGGCTCGACGTGCTGCCGGCGATGGGGCCGACCGCGCGCGCGCTGTTGCGGCACCGCCGCGATCTGCCGCACCAGGTCACCCAGGCACTCGCCGCATTCGGCTCGAGCGACTTCGTCCTCGCCGGGACGATCGCACCTGAAGCGGGAAGGCTTGCCGGCGTTGGCCTCAACCCGGCCGCCGAGGGCGGCGAGGCGCAGATCCGCGAGCTGGTCGCGCGCATCGAGGAATTCCGCGAGCGCAAGCGCCGCTCGGAAGCCGCAGGCGAAAGCGGCGGGCCTGCCGTCGCGCCGGTCGAGGCGTTCCGCTGGGAGACCGGCGCGGACGGCGTGATCATCTGGGTCGAGGATGCGCCGCGCGGGCCGCTGATCGGCCAGACGATCGCGACCATCGCCGATCGCGGCCAGTTCGGCGTCGATGGCCAGGCGGCGGGCGCGTTCGAGAAGAGGGCGCCTTTCCGCGATGCGCGGTTCAGCGTGGTCGGCGCCGGCGCAGTCTCGGGCGACTGGCGCATCTCGGGCGTTCCGTTCTTCGACCCGCGCCGTGGGAATTTCCTCGGCTATCGCGGCAGCGCGCGCCGCCCGCGCGTCGACGAGGTCGCGCGTGCCCATTCGAACGAAGCGAGTTCGCCCGGCCTGTTCGGGACGGACGTCTCTGCCGATGCGTTGCGCCAGCTCATCCACGAGCTGCGCACCCCGCTCAACGCGATCGCGGGCTTTGCCGAACTGATCGACGGCCAATATATGGGCCCGGCGGGCGCGCCCTATCGCTCTCGCGCCAAGGAGATCATGGAGCAGGCCGGCAAATTGCTTTCCGCGGTCGACGATCTCGACACGGCGGCGCGGATTTCGACCAGCCGGCTGGTGCTCGATGAAAGCTCGGTCGACGCGGTCGCATTGCTCTACCGACTGCACGATTCCTATCAAATGGTCGCGGGCGAGCGCAATTCGACGATCACGATCGAGGCCATGCCCGATCTCCCGCCCGCCAAGGTCGAGCCGGCCACCGCCGAGCGGATGATCGCGCGGATGCTCGCGGCGACGATCGGGCTCGCGCAGGAAGGCGAGGCGATCGCCGCGGCGATGACGATGGGGCAGATCGCCGGCCAGGAGATGCTCTGCCTCGCGCTCGACCGCCCGCAGGCGATCGCCGAGCTCGACGAGGCGGCGTTGCTCGATCCCGGCTACAGTCCCGACGGCGACTGGCCGGGCGCGCCCGCGCTCGGGCTTGGCTTCGCGCTGCGGCTGGTGCGCAACCTCGCCGAGGCGGCGGGCGGCGCGCTGATCATCGGCGACCAGCATTTCTTCCTCTACCTGCCGCCGCTCGAGCCCGCCGGCCGCTCGCTGGGGCAGGGCGGCTGAGCGCGGCGCCGACTGCCTTGCCCGGCATGGCCCAGAATCAATCGGCAGGGTACGTCCGGCTCGACGCGCCGCCGGATGAGCATTGCTATATTCGGCTGCCGGAGACGTTCGGACGACGCTTCACCATCTTCATCGACACCGAAGAAGAGTTCGACTGGGGCAAGCCGCTCAGCCGCGACAATCGCGCGACCAGCGCGATGCGGGCGATGCCGGCGATGCACGCGCGGCTGCGCGCCGCCGGGGTGAAGCCCGTCTATCTGATCGATCATCCGATCGTCAGCGATGCCGCCAGCGTCGCGATGCTGCGGGCGTGGCGCGAAGACGGCGAATGCACGATCGGGACGCAGCTTCATCCCTGGGTCAATCCGCCGTTCGACGAACAGGTCACGCCCTATAACAGCTTCACCGGCAATCTGCCGCTGGCGCTGCAGCGCGCGAAGCTCGCCGCGCTGACCGAAGCGATCGACAAAGCGTTCGGGGAACACCCCACGGTCTACCGCGCCGGCCGCTACGGCGTCGGCGAGCACAGCGCCGCGCTGCTCCACGAGGCCGGCTACAAGGTCGACGTCTCGGTCCGCGCGCTGTTCGATTACAAAGCGGGGGGCGGGCCCGACTTCTCACGCGTGCGGCCGCAGCCCTATTGGGTCGGCGACGGACGCCTCCTCGAGGTGCCGCTGAGCGCGGCCTTCACGGGGCGCCTGCGCCGCCTCGGCGGTTCGCTTTATCCGGCCTCGGCGCGGGTGCCGCGGCTGCGCGGGCTGCTCGCGCGCAGCGGGCTCCTCGCGAGAGTCGCGCTCAGCCCCGAAGATATGCCGCTCGCCGACGTGCTCGCAGCGATCGCGCTGCTGCTTGACGACGATGCGCAGATCCTCAGCATCTCGTTCCATTCGCCGACGGTCGAGCCCGGCCATACCCCCTATGTGCGCGACGCTGCGGACCTGGCTCGCTTCCACGCCTGGTGGGACGGTGTGTTCGACTTCCTCGCCAGGCGCGGCGTCACGCCCGCCTCGATCGAGGAGGTGCTCGCCGCCGCCGAAGCGACGCGGCCTGCGCCGGCGGCGTGACCGGCCAGCCCGCTTGCCAAGCGCGCGAGGCCTCCGCTATCCGCAACGCTCACGGTTGGGGCCTGTAGCTCAACGGTAGAGCCGGCCGCTCATAACGGCTTGGTTGGGGGTTCGAATCCCTCCGGGCCCACCAATCTTCCGCCATCGCCCGCTTTGACCGCGCCATCCCGTCCATGGCATGACGTTGCAACGACATTCACACAGGGGAGCCATATGCCGGCGCCGACCGCCCTTATCGGACTCATACCGTGGCCGCTCCTGATCAAGAACGGTCCCCGCATCTTCGATGCGGCACAGAAGCTGGTTCGCATGACGCGATCGTCGGGCCGTAATCAAAGCGCCGATCTGGCGCCCGACGACGCCCCTTCGCCAGCCAATGGCAGCATCGACGACCAGACTGCGGCAGCGTTGCTCCTTCTCGAGAAAAAAGTCGGCGTGCTGAACAGCGAGCTGATCGCAGCGACCGAGCTGATCAGCAGCCTCGCGGAGGCCAATAATGTATTGATCCACGAGGTGCAGGTCCTCAGGAAATGGCTTCTCGCCATCTCCGGCCTCAGCATCCTCGGAGCAATTTTGGCCGCCGTCGCCGTGGCATCCTGAGCGGCTCGCTGCTCGGTCGCAGGCTGATCGCCACGCGCCCAACCACTATATCGCCATGATGACCGAGACTCTTCCGCCGTTCGCCGCCTTCGCCCCGCCGATCCGCGAGCAGGGGCCGCTGCGCCGCGCGATCACCGCCGCCGCGCGCCGCCCCGAGCCCGATTGCCTGCCCGGCCTGATCGAAGCGGCAAGCCTGCCCGACGCCTTGCGCGCCGACGTCGCCGCGACGGCGCGGGCGCTGGTGACGGCGTTGCGGGCCAAGAATGACGGTGGCGGCGTCGAAGGGCTGGTCCAGGAATATGCGCTTTCGAGCCAGGAGGGCGTTGCCCTGATGTGCCTCGCGGAAGCGCTGCTGCGGATACCCGACACCGCGACCCGCGATGCCCTGATCCGCGACAAGATCGCTGCAGGCGACTGGAAATCGCATCTGCGCGGCGATCAATCCTTGTTCGTCAACGCCGCGACATGGGGTCTGGTCGTCACCGGCAAGCTCTCGGCGAGCGTCAACGACAGCGGTCTCGCGGCGGCGCTCACCCGCCTGATCGCGCGGGCGGGCGAGCCGGTCGTACGGCGCGGCGTCGACATGGCGATGCGGATGATGGGCGAGCAGTTCGTCACCGGCGAGACGATCGACGAGGCGTTGCGCCGCGCCCGCGCCATGGAAGCCAAGGGCTTCACTTATTCCTACGACATGCTGGGCGAGGCGGCGGCGACGGCGGCCGACGCGGTGCGCTACGATCGCGCCTATCAAAGCGCGGTGCATGCGATCGGCAAGGCCGCCGCGGGGCGCGGCGTGCTGGCGGGACCCGGCATCTCGATCAAATTGTCGGCGCTTCATCCGCGGTACGCGCGCGCTCAGGCGGAGCGGGTGATGAGCGAGCTGCTGCCGCGGGTGAAGGCACTCGCGATGACGGCCAGATCCTACGACATCGGGCTCAACATCGACGCCGAGGAAGCCGATCGGCTCGAGCTGTCGCTCGACCTGCTCGAGAGCCTCGCGCTCGATCCGGACCTGGCGGGCTGGAACGGACTGGGTTTCGTCGTCCAGGCCTATGGCAAGCGCTGCCCCTACGTGATCGACTATCTCGTCGACCTCGCGCGCCGCTCGGGGAGGCGGATCATGGTGCGGCTGGTCAAGGGCGCCTATTGGGACGCCGAGATCAAGCGCGCGCAGGTCGACGGGCTGGCCGACTTCCCGGTCTATACCCGCAAGGCCCATACCGACGTCGCTTATATCGCCTGCGCGCGAAAGCTGATCGCCGCCAAGGATGCGGTCTTCCCGCAATTCGCCACCCACAACGCCCAAACCCTCGCCACCATCTATCATCTGGCCGGGCCCGGTTTCGAGCAAGGCGATTACGAGTTCCAGTGCCTGCACGGCATGGGCGAGCCGCTGTACGAGGAGGTCGTCGGTCCGGGCGGGCTGAACCGGCCGTGCCGCATCTACGCGCCGGTCGGCACGCACGAGACATTGCTCGCCTATCTCGTCCGGCGCCTGCTGGAGAATGGCGCGAACAGCTCGTTCGTCCACCGCATCGCTGACCGCGAGGTGCCGATCGACGCGCTGATCGCCGATCCGGTCGAGACGGTGCGCGCTATGGAAGTGCCCGGCGCGCCGCATCCTTTGATCAGGCTGCCTGCCGAGCTTTATCCGGATCGCCCCAATTCCAGGGGAATCGACCTCAGCGACGAAAGCGCGCTCGAGGCGCTCGGGGAGGGCCTTCGGGCGAGCGTGGCGATCGAGTGGATGGCTGCGCCGCCCGGCGCCTCCGGCAGCCCGCGCGCGGTGCTCAATCCCGCCGATCACCGCGATGTCGTCGGGCATGTGACCGAAGCGACACCGGACGAGGCCAGGCTCGCGGTCGCACGGGCTGCCGCGTCGGCTTGGCGCGACGTCGCGGTGCCCGATCGCGCCGCCTGCCTCGAACGTGCCGCCGATGTCCTGCAGGCGCGGATGCCGGTCCTGGCCGGCCTGATCATCCGCGAGGCTGGGCGAACCACAGCCGACGCCATTTCCGAAGTGCGCGAGGCGATCGACTTCCTGCGTTATTATGCCGCGCAGGCGCGCCTCCGGCTTGAGGACGGGCAATCGCCGCTCGGCGCGGTGGTGGCGATCAGCCCGTGGAACTTCCCGCTCGCCATCTTCACCGGCCAGATCGCCGCCGCGCTCGCCGCGGGCAATGCGGTGCTCGCCAAGCCCGCCGAGCAGAGCCCGCTGATCGCCGCCGAGGCGGTGCGCCTGCTGCACGCGGCGGGCATCCCGGACGATGCGCTCCAGTTCGTCCCCGGCGACGGCGCGATCGGTGCCTCGCTCGTCGCCGCGCCCGAGGTCGCGGGCGTGATCTTCACCGGCTCGACCGAGGTCGCGCGGCTGATCCAGGCCCAGCTCGCCGAACGGCTCTCGCCGGCGGGCAAGCCGATCCCGTTGATCGCCGAGACCGGCGGCGCGAACGCGATGATCGTCGATTCCTCGGCGCTGGCGGAGCAGGTCGTCGCCGACGTGATCGCCTCCGCGTTCGACAGCGCCGGCCAGCGCTGCTCGGCGCTGCGCATCCTGTGCCTGCAGGATGAAGTCGCCGATCGCATCATCGAGATGCTCGAAGGCGCGCTCGCCGAGCTTGCGATCGGCCGCCCCGATCGCCTCGCCGTCGATGTCGGCCCGGTGATCGACGCCGAGGCCGCCGCCGCGATCGAGCGCCACGTCTCGGCGATGCGCGCGCTGGGGCGTCCGGTGCACCGGCTTCCGCTCGGCCCCGAGGCGGCCCACGGCACGTTCGTCGCGCCGACGATCATCGTGCTCGACAAGGTGTCGGACTTGCCTGGCGAGATTTTCGGCCCGGTGCTGCACGTCGTCCGCTACCGACGCGATGCGATCGACTCCTTGATCGAGGAGATCAACGCGACCGGCTACGGGCTCACCTTCGGCCTCCACAGCCGGCTCGACGAGACGATCGCGCATGTCACCTCGAAGATCGAGGCGGGCAATCTCTACGTCAATCGCAACATGATCGGCGCGGTGGTCGGCGTGCAGCCGTTCGGCGGGCGCGGGCTTTCGGGCACCGGCCCCAAGGCCGGCGGGCCGCTCTATCTCGAGCGGCTGGTCACCGATCCCTCGGGCGAGCCACTTGCTAGGCAGCACAACGGCCCGGCTCCAGCCTTGCTCGATTATGCCGTCTGGCTCGAAGCCAAAGGGGAGGGGGAAGCCGCGGCCAAGGCACGCGCTTACGGTTCTGCCTCACCGGTCGGCTATACGGCGGAGCTTCCCGGTCCGGTCGGCGAGCGCAACCTCTACGCGCTCGAGCCACGCGGCCCGATCCTGCTCCGGCCCGAGACTTTGCAGGGGCTGTTCGATCAGCTCGGCGCGGTGCTCGCGACCGGCAATCGCGCGATGATCGACGCGCCGCCATCCTTGATGCAGGCGCTCCGCGACGCGCCGGACAGCGTCCGCGCGCGGCTGGTCGAATTTTCGAGCGAGCCTGTCGCCGGGGCGCTGGTCGAGGGCGCGCCCGACCGGGTGATCACGACGCTTCGCGCGATCGCGGAGAGGGGAGGGCCGCTGGTGCTGACCCAGGCCGCAAGTCCCGAGCGGTGCGCCGCCGGGCCCGCCTATCGGCTGGAATGGCTGTGTGAGGAGGTCACGACGTCGATCAACACCACGGCCGCGGGCGGCAACGCCAGCTTGATGACGATCGCTTGACGGCATGGCGGCGGCGGTCGCGCACGCCGTTTCGCATTTTGATCTGGCAACGCGCTGAGAAATAGGCTTTGACCACGCTCGTCGGGGAGTAGCGCAGCCTGGTAGCGCATCTGCTTTGGGAGCAGAGGGTCGCAGGTTCGAATCCTGTCTCCCCGACCATTCTCCCCAAGATACACGTGACGCTTGCGAGCGATCACATCGATCGCGTCGGCCGCGCGCTTGGTGTGAAGAAAGCGCGCCGTTGAACTCACGGGAGCGGGGAGCAATCGACCTCGGCGGTTCGACGCGCTAACGATTGGGGATGCGTAACAAGACAATGTCTCGCGGCGCCTTCCTGCTGGCGTCCTCCATCGCTCTGGCTCAATGTGGTCCAGCGGAGGAGACGTACACCGCACCGACAGAAGCGACCGCTCCGCAGCCGACCGATCCCGCTGCGGTCGCAGGGGCCGACAAGCTCGCTGCTCCCGATTTGGCGAGAGTCTGCCGAGCAACGGTTGCCGCCCTCAACGATCATGACCCCGATATCGTGAAAGTCAGCGGGAACAGCGGCGAGCTTGTGCAAGTCCGCTACGCCGATGCCAGTGATGGCAAAGTCTGGACGAATGAGTGTCGGGTGATAGGCAACCGCGTGATTTTGCGCACAATCGAAGCTTTCGGCCCTCAGAGCGGAAAGGGTCGTTGGCGTACCGCACCAATGGATGAGATCATTACCTACAAGATAGAGGGGCCGGAGGTGAGCGTCACAACAAAATACTCCGAGACATCGAGCTCCACCGAAACGTTCATCCTCCCGAACTGAGTTGGCATGAGACTCTTTGCGGCAATTGCCATGATCGCCGCCGATCGCGTTGCCGTGGCAGGATGCGCGGGGCGGGGCCGCCGCTGCTGGTGCCGGTGTGATGATCCGCGCTGCCTCGGACAGGATTGAAGCCGTCCGGCCGAAGCTAGAGCATCGTGCGCAAAAGTGGGAACCGGTTTTGCGCAGCAAGTGATGCGGTAACAGAGGATTAGAGCGGGATGCGTGATCCAGATATCGCGCATCCCGCTCTAGGTGCTTTGCAGCGCGTCGGGTTTCCGCTCGGCACGCACGCGAACGCCCTCAGAGCTGGGACTGGCGCTTAGCGCTCTACCGGAACAGGCCGTCTGCGGGCCGTCGGCTCCTCCACTCTTCGCTACCGCAAAGCTGCCTCGCTATTCGTTTTGATTAGCAGGCGGCGGATTTCCGCAAATCGGTCACTCGCTTCTCCCAGCATCGGGTGCGCTTCCAGCCCTTTCTAGGGTGAATCACCGATATTGACGCCGCAGGACCAAGCGCAAGTTGAATTCTGCTGGAGCGCGAAAGATACAGAAGGTGCGAGATCGTGGCGGTTTCCCGCAAGGACTATGGTGCGTCCGAATACAAGGCTGCGCTGTCCCACGCTTTCTGCGCGCTTTGCTGTGTCTTGTACCCATATTCTTCGCATCCCCGACTTGGGCACAGGACGACGGCGCGCGGCTTTACATGATGGTTCCCCAGGGCACGACAATCGCCTCTGCGAGGGGGCATTTGCTGCGAAGCAATTTGGCGGTCGACCCTGGGACGGTCGCCGAGGATGATCTCAATACAAACTTGCTGGTTTTCCAGTTCGTCCAGGCGCTCACTGTCCTGGACGGTCAGTCGTTCCTTTTCCTGGTGGTTCCGATGAGCCGGATCGAAGCCGAGGCGACGATGCCCGGCGACGGCGCCCCGAAATCCATTTCGGGGTTTGGCGACGCCCAGCTCGGCTTCGTGCTGGGCGTCCATGGAACCCCATCACTTTCGCCGGCCGATTATGGCAATCATCCGCCCGGTTTGGCGGTGAACCTGCTCGCCAAAATCTTCTTTCCGACTGGGAAATATAGCGAGTCTCGTTCGATCAATATCGGTGCCAACCGCTTCGCGCTGAGGTTGGGCGCGCCAATCGTCTACGCGATCGGCGAGCGGATGAGCGATCGGCAACTGATGACCGTCGAGCTCATGCCGACGGTGACCTTCTACGGCAAGAATGAAGACCCGCTCGGCGCGGAGCAGACCAAGCAGAAGCCGCTCTTCACTCTGGAAGGTCACCTCACCCGCGGCTTCCACGAGAATTTCTGGGCATCCCTCGATCTGCTTTGGCGTCGAGGCGGCGAAGTCGAGGTCGACGGCATCGACGCCGGCAATTTTCAGAGTGCGCTGTCGCTCGGCGCTACCGGCACCTTCGCGCTGAGCCGCAGGGCGTCACTGCGGCTCAGCTACGGCGGCGTCGTCAGCCGCAACGAACATGGCCCCAATGGCTGGATGGCGCGCGCCATCCTGGGGTTCGTGCTGTGAAACCAGCCTCTTCAAAGGAGAAAATCAATGGCAACCACCCTCGAAAAACCGCCCGTCTCAAATGCACTCCCTGCGGAGAAGGTGAAGGGCCGGCAATCGGCCATGGCGATCCCAAAGGGCGGCTATTTTCCGGACAAGGTGGAGCAGGGCCGCTTCGGTCCGACCTACCCGCGCACGCCGGTCAATTACGGCTTTACGATCATCGCGCAGGTCAAACCCGGCCATGAGGAGAATTTGTACGAATATGCACGCACCCTCGAGAAAGCCGTCGCTGCGACGCCCGATGTTCTCGATGTCCTGAAGCTCCACACGCTGAGGTGGGTGATGTTCGACATCAAGGGCGACACCTACTTCATGTACCAGGGAATCTTCGACACCGATTTCGACAAATATACCGAGGACGCGGTCAACATCTTCTCGTCGGTCGGCCTCAGCACGTCGTTCGAGAATCTCGTGGGATTTCCGACGGATTGGAAGACCAATCCGGCGGCGTTCGTCCAATTCGTGCGCGACCACCATTGCCCGAGCTTCCTGGAATATGCCGAATATTCCTATGTCTCCTCAAAGGAGGTGAAGAGCGCGCTGGCGGTGAAGAACGGCCTCGCCGAGGTTCTCGACAACATGCAGATGTAGGGGAGCGGCATCATGCTCGAACTCGACGACATCCAGCACATTCTCCTGACCCGGACGCCGGCGCTCACGGGGCGATATGATTTCATGTCGTTCGCGGATGCCGCCAGCGGCCGGGCCTGGCTATCGGAGATTTTGTCGACCGTCCGGTCCGCCGCGACGGTCGGGGTTACGGAAGCGGACAAACGCTGGGTAACCGTCGCCTTCACCTGGAACGGCCTGCGGCGCCTCGGAGTCGACGAGGCGTCGCTGGCGAGCTTCCCGGAGGAGTTTAAGCAGGGGATGGCGGCCCGGGCGGAAGTGCTGGGCGATACCGGCGAGAGTCATCCCGATCACTGGCGTGACGGCGGCGCCAGCCCGGACCTCCATGCCATCGCGATCCTGTTCGCGCGCGACGCTGCAGAGCGCGATCGTTGCGACGATACCCACGCCGCACTGTTGGAGCGCTGCGCAGGTGTCCGGGTCATTTCGACACTGGCACTCGAAGCGACTCCGCCATTTGAATTCGCGCACGATCATTTCGGATATCGCGACCGGCTGTCGCAACCGGTGATCGAAGGCACCGAGGACATACCCTATGCCGGTTCCGGCGGACCGCTCAAGGCCGGGGAGTTCATCCTCGGCTATCCCGACGAGAGCGGGCAACCCTATCCGATGCCGCAGCCCGAAATCCTGTCACGCAACGGCAGCTATCTGGCCTATCGCCGGCTTGAAGAGCATGTTGGCAGGTTTCGCGATTTCCTCGCCGAGCATGCCTCGACAACCGAAGAGCAGGAACTGATCGCCGCCAAGCTGATGGGGCGGTGGCGTAGCGGCGCTCCGCTGACCCTGGCGCCCGACAAGGACGACCCGGAACTCGGTGCCGACCTCAGCAGGTCCAACGACTTCAACTATAAGGACAAGGATCCGCACGGCTATGCGGTCCCGCTCGGCTCGCACATCCGGCGCATGAATCCGCGCGACACGGGGGTCAACATGAACCGCCGCCGGATGATCCGCCGCGGTGCCACCTACGGCCCGCACCTGCCCGAAGGTCGTCCCGACGACGGCGTCGAGCGGGGAATCGCCGCCTTCGTCATTTGCGCGAGCCTGATCCGCCAATTCGAATTCGCCCAGAACGTCTGGATCAACGACAAGAATTTCCACGAACTGGGCAACGAGCGCGATCCGATCATCGGCAACCAGGACGGGACGCTGGAATATAAGATCCCCAGGCGGCCAATCCGCAAGAAGATCACTGGGCTTCCCGCCTTCACCACAGTCAGGGGGGGCGCCTACTTCTTCCTGCCTGGGATCAAGGCGCTTTCCTATCTGACCAAGCTCGGCGGCGACGCCCGGGCGACCCACCAAAAGGAGGGAATTTGCCATGGCACAGTCCCCGTCGGCACGGACGTATAATCAAAAGCACGTCTCGCGACCCTTAACTCCCGGCAAGCGCCGGATCAGCATCTACTGGACGTGGAGCTACCCGTGGGAGGTCCAGCGCAATCCAGCTTTGTTGGAGAATCGGTTCTCGACCTTCACCGAGGTCCGCAATGTACTGTGGCCGGCCTATGAAACGCCGCAATATCAGATCGACGGCTTCCTGCAGGGGATCGACGGGACGCTCGAGCTGTTTCACACTTCGGCGCTGAGCTTTCAGCGCGTTGCCGAGGAATGCACCGGCCATCCCGTCGCGGTGTTCCAGCGGGTCGACCAGGCGGGATTCCGCCAGCCGATCGACGAGCGAATTCTCGACGATTGCGACACTTTAATGGTGTTCGGGCTCGACCACCTTCCCGGCGACGAGAAGGCCGATCCAGCCGAGATCGAAGCAATCGGCAAATGGCTGAAGCGCGACGGCACCTGCCTGCTCTTGGCGCCGCATCACGACGTCGGCTTTACCGACGACTTTGACCAGCGGCAGATAGAGTATCTCCACCATGGCGATGCGCTGGTCCCGCGCCAGCAGCGCTTCACGACCTATACGCGTGATTTGATGGCCGGGCTCGGCGTTCCGGTGCACAATGTCTGGGGATTGCATCCGGCCCGTAAGGATGGCGACATCGCGCCACTGACCAAGTTCCCTGAAGCGGACGGGCTCGGGCTGCTCGAGGGCGTTCCGACCCTCAATTTCCACCCCCATTTGCCGCACTATGAGGTAACGGAGCCAGGCAGCGACCGCATACGCGTACTCGCCCGCCAGCCGATCAATCTGGAGCGGCCCCATCCATTCACCGCCGCAGGGAATACCGAGTT
Source organism: Sphingomonas sp. (assembly GCF_036677245.1). Lineage (GTDB taxonomy): Bacteria > Pseudomonadota > Alphaproteobacteria > Sphingomonadales > Sphingomonadaceae > Allosphingosinicella. Next base: position 30,363 of record NZ_JAKFCG010000004.1, on the reverse strand, counting down.
CAACATCGTACTTTGGATGCCACCGGAAGGTGACCGAGCTGGCGACATCGTGCTGGTCGATTCAACTCATTTCACGACCCTGTTCGGGGGCACGGCAAGCCTCGAGAAGTTCTGGCGGAATGTGGCCCTGATGCCAGGTCGACACGAAACGACGCGGCTCGTCCGCGAACCCCAAATGGCGCACTGACGTGGCTCCATGAAGGCCGCTCCAGGGGCAGTCGAGACTTCGCGTTTAGCGGCAACGCGATGTTCTCAGTGACTTGGCAAGAGTAAAAAATTGATCGGGTGCCTCTCTCCCGACCATTCTGACCCCGGCGACTGGGGTTTCTTCCACACGAGGCCGTTCGGCGATACGGCTGTTCCCCGCAGCAACTTCTGCCGTAGCTTGGCGCGACCCGGGGGCGTGATCTCGAACATGGACACCTCCACGATCCTGATGGTCGCGGCGCTGATGGCGCTGGCGGCGGCGCTCTATACCTCGGTGGGCCACGCAGGTGCTTCCGGCTATCTCGCGATCATGGCGCTGTTCGCGGTGGCGCCGGCGACGATGCGGCCTACGGCGCTGGTCCTGAACATCATCGTCGCGAGCCTGACGACCTTTCGCTTCGTGCGTGCCGGCCAGATCAACCCGAGGCTGCTCGTGCTGTTTGTGCTCGGCGCGGTCCCGGCCGCCTTCGTCGCCGGCGGGATCAGCTTGCCCGGCAGCACCTATCGCCCGATCGTGGGACTGGTGCTGTGGATCGCGGCGCTGCGCTTCTTGTGGCCGACGCCGCTTGGCTCGGCCGAAGCGCCGAAGCCTCCACCGCCGATCCTCGCGATCGGGAGCGGCGCCGGCATCGGATTTCTGTCCGGCCTGACGGGAACCGGCGGCGGCATCTTCCTCAGCCCGTTGATCCTGTTCTTCGGCTGGGAGTCGGTGCGCAAGACATCCGGGATATCCGCCGCCTTCATTCTGTGCGTGTCGATTGCGGGGCTTGCCGGCAATCTCAGCAGCGTCGGCGGGCTGCCGCGCGAATTGCCCTATTTCATGGCCGCCGTCGTGACCGGGGCCTTGATCGGCACCAGGCTGGGCCTGTCGATCCTGCCGACCCAGCGATTGTTGCAGGCGCTGGGCTTTGTTCTCGTGATCGCCGGCGCCAAGCTCATCTTCAGCTGAGAAGCCGCTGGGCGGCCAGCAGGATCGCAAGGCGTGAGGTCATGCTGGATCGACCTGGATCATTGCGGCTGGCGGCGCGCGATCGGGCCGGGGTCATTGGCCACGATCGACAGCAATGCGGTCCACGCCGCGACATTCTGCCGCAGTTGCACAGGATCGATCTTGTCGAGCGTGTCATCGGGCGTGTGGTGAAGGTCGAAATAGCGTGTTCCGTCCTGGTCGAGATCGACGACCGCGACCCCGCTCTTGACCCATTTATCGACGTCGGCGCCCCCGTCCGCCGGATCATCTGAGCGTGCGATGCCGAGCGGCGCGAGCGCAGCCGCGATCCGATCGGCCAGGTCATTGTTCGTCGCGGCGAAGCCGTGCTGGAAGCGCCAGACGCGGTCCGCGCCGAAATCGGCTTCCGCGACCAGCACCACATTCTCGTCACGGTGACGGTCGAAATAGGCGTTGCCGCCGAACCCGCCGACTTCCTCGGCGCCCCACCAGACGATTCGGATCGTCCGCCGTGGCCGGCGTGGACCCGCGAGCATCGCCTTGGCGCCCGCGGTGGTGATCGCGAGGCCGGCGCCATCGTCGACCGCGCCCGTGCCGAGATCCCAGCTGTCGAGGTGGCCGCCGATCAGCACGGTTCCGGCCTTTGGGTCGCTGCCTGGCACCTCGGCGACGACATTGCCCGACGGCTGGTCGGCCAGATTGCGGGGCGTCAGCACCAGCCGCATCGTCACCGGCTTGCCGCGGGTGAGCATGCGCTGCAGATTCTCGGCGTCGGGGACGGACAGCGCCCCGGCAGGGATGGCCCTAACGCCGGCCGGAAAATAGGTCTGCCCGGCGTGCGGATTGCGATGGTGGTCGGTGCCGACCGAGCGGATCACCACCGCCGCGGCGCCCTTTGCGGCGGCGATCGCAGGTCCCTCGAACCGGACCGGCCCGAACGCGCTATAGCCCGAGCCGTCCTGGGTCGGCTGCATCGCGTGGTCGATGAAGGCGATCTTGCCGGTGAGGCTTCCCGCCGGCGCGGCACGCAAGGCTTCGAGGCCCATGAAACCGATCACCTCCGCAATGATCCCGGCCTCGCCGGTCGATGCGCTCGAGCCGAGCGCCGTCACCGCCATCTTCTGCGGAAAAGGCGAGACGATCTCGGCAGTCTCGGCGCCGCGCACCCAGACCGGCATCCGAAATTCCTCGACATGGACGTTGCTGAAGCCGAGTGCTTTGAGCTTGGCGACTGCCCAGCGCCGCGCCCGTGCCTCCGCTTCGGTTCCGGCAGGCCTCGGGCCGACTTCGGTGGTCAGCCCCTCGATGATATCCCATGCGACCGCGTCTGCGGTCCCGGCGGCGGTCGCCGCGCCGCCTGATCGCGCCGATGCCGTTTGCGGCGCCCCGAGCAGCAAGAGAAGCAACGGAACGATCGCGCGCATCGCCGAGCGATTACAAGCAGCTGGATGGTTTGCCAATGGCGGTGAACGAGGGTAGGGCGGCGGCAATTCCGTACATCCTCATGGAGAGACGCGCCACCATGGCCGCACAGTATAGCTACGTCATGAAGAACATGACGAAAACCTTTCCGGGCGCGCCCAAGCCCGTGCTCAACAACATCAATCTGCAATTCTATCCGGACGCCAAGATCGCGATCATTGGGCCGAACGGCTCGGGCAAATCGACCTTGATGAAGATCATGGCCGGCCGCGACACCGAATTTTCGGGGGAAGCCTGGCCCGGCGACGGGATCCGCGTCGGCTATCTCGAGCAGGAGCCCGAGCTCGATCCGACCAAGACGGTCAAGGAAAACGTCATGGAGGGCGTCCGGCCGGTCGCCGACCTCGTCGACCGCTTCAACGAAATCTCCAACCTGATGGCGGATCCGCCTGAGGATGCCGACTTCGACGCGCTGATGACCGAAATGGGCGAGCTTCAGGAAAAGATCGACGCGGTCGATGGCTGGTCCTTGGACAACCAGCTCGAGCTGGCGATGGACGCCTTGCGCTGCCCGCCGGGCGACAGCCAGGTCGCCAGCCTCTCGGGCGGCGAGAAGCGCCGAGTCGCGCTGACGCGCCTGCTGCTGGCCAAGCCCGACATCCTGCTGCTCGACGAGCCGACCAACCACCTCGATGCCGAAAGCGTCGCGTGGCTCGAGCGGCACCTCGTCGATTATAAGGGCAACGTTATCCTCGTCACCCACGACCGCTACTTTCTCGACAATGTCGTGAACTGGGTGCTCGAGCTCGATCGCGGCCGCTATTACATCTACGAGAGCAATTATTCGGGCTATCTCGAAAAGAAGGCCAAGAGGCTCGAGCAGGAAGAGCGCGAGGACGCGGGCAAGCAAAAGGCGATCCAGGAGGAGCTCGACTGGATCCGGCGTTCGCCCAAGGCGCGCCAGACCAAGTCCAAGGCCCGCATCCGGGCGTTCGACGAGCTGGTCGAGGCGCAGGAGAACCGCACCCCGGGCAAGGCGCAGATCCTGATCCAGGTGCCCGAGCGGCTCGGCGGCACCGTGATCGAGGCGAAGGGTCTGTCGAAGGCCTATGGCGACAAATTGCTGTTCGAGGACCTGACCTTCAGCCTGCCGCCCGGCGGCATCGTCGGCGTCATCGGGCCCAACGGCGCGGGCAAGACCACCTTGTTCAAGCTGATCACCGGCGTCGAGCAACCCGACAGCGGCAGCATCCGCATCGGCGAGACCGTCCATCTGGGCTACGTCGATCAGAGCCGCGATGCGCTCAGCCCGACCAAGAACGTCTGGGAGGAAGTGTCCGGCGGCGCCGACGTCTTCCGCTTCGGCAAGCACGAGATCGCCAGCCGCGCCTATGTCGGCGCATTCAACTTCAAAGGGTCGGATCAGCAGAAGAAGGTCGGCCAATTGTCGGGCGGCGAGCGCAATCGCGTCCATATGGCGAAGATGCTCAAGGAGGGCGGCAACGTCCTTTTGCTCGACGAGCCGACCAACGACCTCGACGTCGAGACGTTGCGGGCGCTCGAGGATGCGCTCGAGAACTTCGCCGGCTGCGCGGTCGTGATCAGCCACGACCGCTTCTTCCTCGATCGGCTGGCGACTCACATCCTGGCGTTCGAAGGCGACAGCCACGTCGAATGGTTCGAAGGCAATTTCGAATCCTACGAGGAAGACAAGTTGCGCCGGCTCGGCGACGAGGCCACCCGCCCGCATCGCATGACCTATCGGAAGCTCACCCGCTAAAGTGGGCGCGGCCCGGCCGATGTGCCCGGCCCCCGTGCGCTTCACCACCGGAACGAAAGCACCGACCTGTCGTTCTTCGACTTGGCACGGGGCGATGCCGATGCGCATGGACCTCCTGCCATGGATTTCCCGGCGTCTCGCGCACCGCCTCCGCATCATGTTGGAGGAGTTCGTTATGCGTAAATCAGTGCAGATCGTGACAATCCTGGCGGCGAGCCTTTCGCTCGGCGCGTGCGCGACGTCCACCGATCGCTACGGCAACAGGTACAGCACCAACGACGATCAGCTCGGCCGCGCCGCGGCCGGTGCAGCGATCGGCGGTGCTGTCGGCGCAGGCTTCGGCGCTGCCGTCGATGGCGTCACTCCCGTCGAGGGTGCCGCGGTGGGCGCGGTTGCGGGCGCGGCGATCGGTGCTGCGACCGCGAACGACCGCCGGTGGTACCGGGACAGCCAGGGCTATTGCTATTATGTCGATGGCCGCGGCGACCGGATCTACGATTACAACAGAGGCTGTTGAACGAAGCGAGAGCGGGGGCTGCGCCGCAGCCCCCGTCGAGCCCGCATCGGCTACGGATCAGTGCAGTCGATCGAGACTGCCTGCTTTTTCCTCATAATCTTCGGCCAGCCGCAGCAACGTGGCCGCAGCGGCGCGATCGTCGATCGAGCGCGCGAGACGGCGGCAGCGCTGGGCCTGGGTCCGCAGATAATCGGCTTGGCGGCGATCGGTCGTCGCGAGCAGCACGTTGACCGCACCGACGACCTCGCCCTGCTCGTCGAGCAGCGGTGTGGGGAACGGCCGGAACGATATCCGGCTGCCGTCGGGGCGTTCGGCGACCGCCTCCACGCCTCGCACCGGGCGTTTCTCGGTGATCGCGACGGCCATCGGGCAGCGATCGTGGGGGATGAACTCGCCGTTCTCGCCGTAGAGCTTCCAGGTGACGCACCATTGGTCCTCACCGGCGACCGGGGTCCGCCCGGCCAGCGAGATGCATGCGCGGTTGAAATAGGTAATCCGCCCGGCGCCATCGGTCGTGTAGACCGCAGCCGGAACGTCATCGAGGAAGTCGAGCGGCGCCGATTGCTGGCGCATCGCCGCCATGGCGGCAGAGACGATTTCTTCCGGTTTTACGGTTGCTACGTGCATCGGTGATTCGGCTTGGACAGATAGATTTCCCCCGGGCTGCTTAACGTGGATCAACTGCTTGGGTTCCGCTCCGAGACCCGGCCGTTGTCAAAAAAGCACAAAGCCGCCGCAATGCCCTGTCGTGTCTCCGATCGCGCAAGCCGCGCTCAGGCGGGGCTGAACTCGCCGCTTGCTTCGTCGAGCAGGTGGAGCCGCCCGTCGGCGATCGCGAAATAGGCGCCGTGCAGCGCCAATTTGCCCGCCGCCTCGCGCTCGCGGATCGCGGCGAAGGTGCGCAGATTCTGAAGGCTGAGGCGGACCGTCTCGAGCTCCAGCGCGTGCAGCGCTTCGGGGCCGGTGCCGAGCTCGGCCGTGATCCGGTCGCGCGCCTCGTCGAGCAGGTCGATCCAATGCGCGATGAAGCCGCCCGCTCCGGGCGGCGCATGCTCGAGGCGGCGCGACAGAGCGGCATCGACGCCGCCGCACTGGCCATGCCCCATCACCACGATCTCCGGAACCTCGAGTTGGGTGACGGCAAATTCGAGCGCGGCCGAGACGCCATGCCGTCCGCCGCCGACCTCGAACGGCGGAACGAGGTTGGCGATGTTGCGGACGACGAACATCTCGCCGGGCGAGGTGTCGAAGATCGTCGCCGGATCGACCCGGCTGTCGGAGCAGGCGATCACCATCACCTTGGGCGATTGCCCCTCGGCAAGCGCCGCCCAGCGGTCGCGCTCGTGCTTCCAGCCGGTTTGCCGGAAACGGCGATAGCCGGAAAGAAGGTCGCTGAAATCCGCCATTCGACGCTCCCTCAATGAGTCTCGCGCCCGTTAGGAGAGCAAAGCGGGGGTGGCAAGTCGCCGCGCGGATCGCTATCTCGCGCTGATGTCAGAGGCCGCTCCGATCGCTCCGCCCCGCGTGCGCAAACCCGAATGGATAAGGGTGAAGGCGCCGACCAGCACCGGCTTTGCCCAGACCAGGGCGCTGATGCGCCGGCTCAACCTTGCCACGGTGTGCGAGGAAGCGGCGTGCCCGAACATCGGCGAATGCTGGACCAAGAAGCATGCGACGGTGATGATCCTCGGCGACACCTGCACGCGTGCCTGCGCCTTCTGCAACGTCAAGACCGGCATGCCGCGCGCGGTCGATCCGCTCGAGCCAGAGCATGTCGCCGTCGCGGCGGCCGAATTGGGGCTCGAGCATATCGTCGTCACCTCGGTCGACCGCGACGACCTGCCCGACGGCGGCGCGAGCCAGTTCGTCAAGGTCATCGAGGCGCTTCGCCGCGCCACGCCGTCGACCACGATCGAGATCTTGACGCCCGATTTCCGCAACAAGTCCGAGGCCGCGGTCGAGGCGATCGTCACCGCGCGCCCGGATGTCTACAATCACAATCTCGAGACGGTGCCGCGCCTCTACCCGACGATTCGGCCGGGCGCGCGTTATTATGCCTCGCTGCGCCTGCTCGAGAGCGTCAAGCGGCACGATCCGACGATCTTCACCAAATCGGGCGTGATGGTCGGGCTCGGCGAGCAACGGCTCGAGGTGCACCAAGTGATGGACGACATGCGCTCGGCCGACGTCGATTTCCTGACGATGGGCCAATATCTGCAGCCGACGCCGCGCCATGCCAGCGTCGAGGAGTTCGTCACGCCGCAGGCGTTCGCGGCCTATGCCGCGATTGCGCGCGCCAAGGGCTTCCTGCTCGTGGCCGCGACACCGCTGACCCGGTCGAGCTATCACGCCGGCGACGATTTCGCGAAGATGAAGGCGGCGCGCGATCTCAAGATCGCGGCGAAGCTGCCGGCCACTGCGTCTTGAGGGGCACGAAGGGTTAGAGCATGCCCCGCCACACCGAAAAACGAAACCTGCCCTACACGCCGGAGCAGTTGTTCGACCTCGTCGCCGACGTCAAACGCTACCAGGAATTCCTGCCGTGGGTGGCCGCGGTGAGGATCCGGTCCGACAGCGAGACCTTGATGATCGCCGACCTGGTGGTCGGCTTCAAATCATTGAAGGAGACGTTCACCTCGAGAGTCACCAAGCAGCGGCCTCGCAAGATCCTCGTCGAATATATCGAAGGGCCGCTCAAATATCTGCGCAACGAATGGGGCTTCGAGCCGGACGGCAAGGGCGGCACCCATCTCGACTTCTGCGTCGACTTCGCGTTCAAGTCGCGCATCTTCGAGGCCATCGCCGGGCAGATGTTCGATCGCGCCCTGCGGCGGATGATCGTCGCGTTCGAGGAGCGCGCGCATGCGCTTTATGGGGAAGGGGAGGTCTCCAACCGCGGCGCGTCGACCGGCATGAGCAGCTCGAGCGCGCACAGCGCCGCCTGAAGGCGGATCCCGCCGCGGCCGAGATCGCCGAACTCCTTGCGATCGGCGACGACCTCGTCCGGATCCGCGCCGCGGCGCGCGCGCGCGAACACCACCGTCCCCACCGGTTTCCGCTCGTTGCCGCCGGCAGGGCCGGCAACGCCGGTGATCGCCACCGCCGTGTCGGCACTGGTGATCCGCAGCGCGCCCTGCGCCATAGCCCAGGCGGTCGCGACCGAGACCGCGCCGAACGTGTCGAGCACTTCCTCGCTGACTTTCAGGATGTTGATCTTGTCCTGGTTGCCGTAAGTGACGAGACCCGCCTCGAACACGTCGGACGAGCCCGCAATCTCGGTCAGCGCGGCGCTGACCAGCCCGCCGGTGCAGCTTTCCGCCACCGCCACCCGAAGCCCGGCCGCGCGATTGGCCTCGATCACCTGCCGCGCCAGCTCCACCAATTGCGGCGGGAGGCAATAGTCCCGATTGTCGCTCATTTTTCCTCCGGAAGTCGAACCGTGGCGACGGCCTGCGCCGCTATGCCTTCGCCGCGGCCGGTGAAGCCGAGCCGTTCGGTTGTGGTCGCCTTGATGCTGACCCGCGCCGGCGGCAGCTGCAGCAGATGCGCCACATTGGCGCGGATCGCCTCCTTGTGCGGTCCGATGCGCGGCGCCTCGCAGATGATCGTGACGTCGACATGGTCGATGCGGCCGCCGCGCCCCGCGATCAGCGCCGCCGCATGACCGACGAAGCCCGACGAGGCGGCGCCGCGCCAGCGCGGATCGCTCGGCGGGAAGTGATCGCCGATATCGCCCGCGCCGCAAGCGCCGAGCAAGGCGTCGGTCAGGGCATGGAGCACGACGTCCGCATCGCTGTGGCCGGCTAGGCCGCGCTCGTGCGCGATGCGCTCGCCGCCGAGCCAGAGATGATCGCCCGCGGTGAAGGCGTGGACGTCGAACCCGAGCCCGGTGCAGCTCGTCATCGCTGACGCGATCCGGCGCTCGGCACGCTCGAAATCCTCGGCGAAGGTCAATTTGTCGAGCCTATCGTCGCCCTGTACGGTCGCCACCCTGAGCCCGGCCGCACGCGCGACCTGCGCATCGTCGGTCGCGTCGGCCGCACCCGCCCAGCCAAGATGCGCCGACAGGATGGCCGGGAAGCGGAACGCTTGCGGCGTTTGCACCCGCACCAGCCGGTCGCGCGGCACGGCATCGCCCAGCATGGGATCGGCTCCCGGGCTACCGTCTGCAAGCGCGAGGCTGTCGGCGAGGGGAAGCACGGGGACGGCTCCTTCATTCTGCTCCAGCGCCGCCAGCAGGCGGTCGACGACCGCGTCGGGGACGAACGGCCGCGCGGCGTCATGGATCAGCACCCGCGCCACATCGCCTCGCCCAGCCAGCGCTTCGAGGCCGTTGCGGACCGACTGCTGCCGCGTCGCACCGCCGACAACGGGGGCGGGGAGGGCACGGTTCCCGAGCGCGCGGCGGCACAGATCCTCCTGCCCGGGAGCAATCACGAGCTGCAGCTCGTCGATCTGCGGGTGGCGGAGATGGTCGACCGCATGGGCAAGCACCGTTTCGCCTGCCAGAGGGGCAAATTGCTTGGCGAGCGCACCGCCGGCGCGGCTGCCGGCTCCGGCCGCCACGACCAGCGCCACTGTTCTGCCCGGACCACTCATCGCGGAGGCCCTAGACGATTTCAGGCGCGGGTGAAATGATCTGCCGTGCCGAGGTACCGTCGAAGCGTGCGGCAAGTCGCCCCGGCTTGCCGCCCGACGTCTGAACGACTAAGGGCTTCAGCCACTTATGACCCGGCTTTCACCCATCTCGATCGGCCCCGTCCGGATCGATGCGCCCGTCATCCTCGCGCCTATGACCGGCGTCACCGATCGGCCGTTCCGGCGCATCGTCAAGACCTATGGCTCGGGTCTGACGGTGACCGAGATGATCGCCAGCCAGGCGATGATCCGCGAGACGCGCCAATCGCTCCAGAAGGCGGCCTGGGACCCAATCGAGGATCCGGTGTCGATGCAGCTCGCCGGCTGCGCGCCCGCCGAGATGGCTGAAGCCGCCAAGCTCAACCAGGATCGCGGCGCGGCGATCATCGACATCAATATGGGCTGCCCCGTCAAGAAGGTGGTCAACGGCGAGGCCGGCTCGGCGCTGATGCGCGACCTCAAGCTCGCGGCCGCGATCATCGATGCGACCGTCAAGGCGGTCACCTTGCCGGTGACGCTCAAGATGCGCATGGGCTGGGACCACGCCTCGCTCAACGCGCCCGAGCTTGCCCGCATCGCGCAGGATCTGGGCGTGCAGATGATCACCGTCCACGGCCGCACCCGCAATCAGATGTACAAGGGCGAGGCGGACTGGCGGTTCGTGCGCAACGTCAAGCAAGCGGTGACCTTGCCGGTGATCGTCAACGGCGACATCTGCTCCGTGGACGATGTCGAGACGGCGCTCGACCAATCCGGCGCGGATGGCGTGATGATCGGGCGGGGCGCTTATGGTCGGCCGTGGCTGCTCGGCCAGATGATGCATTGGCTGAAGACCGGCGAGCAGCGCCCCGATCCGAGCATCAGTGAGCAATATCACGTCATCGCAAGCCATTATGACGCAATGCTCAGCCATTATGGGCGGGAAGTCGGCACCAATGTCGCGCGCAAGCACATTGGCTGGTACACCCGTGGACTGCACGGCTCGGCCGAATTCCGCAACGCCTTCAATCAGCAAGCCGACGCCGACCGCGCCCGGGCGATGCTCGCCGATTTCTACGCGCCCTGGCTCGAAAAAGCTGCCGCCTAGAGCTTGGAAGCGGCGAGCGTATCGTCTCCCGCGCCGAAACGAACATCTTCGTAGCAGCCGCTGTGTTTTTCCGGCCACATTCTTGTGGTAGGACGGCAACGTGAACGTCGAAGCGCCGACCATTTTTAGCGAAAAGCCGCGCTGGTGGCGCCGGCTTTCGATCGCGTTGCGGCGCAGTCCGTTCATCCCGCTGCTCGAGGTCGGCGCGTTGGTCGCGCTCGTCGCGATGATCGTCGTCAGCTATTTCGTGCTGACTGGGCAGAGTTCGCCGCAGCCTTTGCTGACGCCGCCGATGGTGGCGATGCTGCTGGTCGCGAACCTCGTTCCCGCGATGGCGCTGATGGTGCTCGCGGCGCGCCGGATCGCGATGCGGCGGGCCGCCGCGTCGCCGATCGGGGGGAGGGGGCGGCTCCACGTTCGGCTCGTCGCTCTATTCTCGGTCGTCGCCAGCGTGCCCACCTTGCTGGTCGTCATCTTCGCCTCGATGCTTTTCCAGAGCGGAACCGATTTCTGGTTCTCCGACCGTGCCCGCGCGATGCTCGAGAATGCCGCGACGATCGCGCGCGAGGCGAATAAGCAGGAGGTCGAACGGGTCGGCAAGGAAACCGAGACGATGGCGACCGACCTGGCGGGCTATCTCTCCCAATGGCAATTGGATAATCCCCAATTCGCAGAGAGCTTTGCGCGTCAGGTTTACTACCGCAACCTTTCCGAAGCGGTGATCCTCAACGTTGCCGCCGATGGCGGCATCCATTCGCTGGTGCTGGTCAATCCCTACGACCGACCCCTCGACAAGGTGGTGACGCCGCAGGTGATCGCGCAGCTTCGCGAAGGGCGGACCAGCGTGCCGCTGCAGAGCAGCGACCGGATCGGCGCGGTTACCCGGCTGCCGATCGGCGATACGACCTATGTCTATGCGGCGCGCGTGCTCGACCCGGAGATGACGAGCCAGCTTGGGCGCGCGGAAGCCGTGGTCGGCGACTACACCGCCTTGCTGGCGCGATCGCGGACCCTGCAGTTCCGTTTCAATGCCGCGCTGCTGGTGATCTCGTTGCTGATCGTCGCGCTGGCGATCTGGACCGCGCTGGCCTTGGCGGACCGGCTCGTCCGGCCGGTCGGCCAGCTGGTCGATGCCGCCCGGCGTGTCGCCGCTGGCGATCTTTCGGCGCGCGTGCCGCCGTCGCGGATTCACGACGAGGTCGGCACGCTCGGCAATGCGTTCAACCGGATGACTCGCCGGCTCGAGGAGCAGACCGGCGCTTTGGTCACGGCCAACAACCAGCTCGACAGCCGCCGGACGTTCATCGAAGCGGTGCTGTCCGGCGTCACCGCCGGCGTCGTCTCGGTCGACCATGATCGCCACGTGCGGCTGATCAACAGCTCGGCCGAAGCGCTGCTCAAGACGAGCAATGCGATGGCGGTGGGCCAGAAACTGAGCGATCTCGCGCCCGAGCTCGACCGTCAGCTCGACAGCGATGCGCGCGAGGACATCATCCAGTTCGCCTCGGGCGGCGAGCCGCGCACGCTCGCGGTCAAGCACGTCGGCGTGCAGGCCGGCCATGTCGTCACCTTCGACGACATCACCGAGCAGCTGGTCGATCAGCGGCGTGCGGCCTGGTCCGACGTCGCGCGCCGGATCGCCCACGAGATCAAGAACCCGCTCACGCCGATCCAGCTTGCCGCGGAGCGGCTGCAGCGCCGCTACGGCGGCGAGGTCAAGTCCGATCCGGGTACGTTCGAGCGGCTGACCGGGACGATCGTCCGCCAGGTCGGCGATCTGCGCCGGATGGTCGACGAATTCTCGTCGTTCGCGCGGATGCCGAAGCCGGTGTTCCGCGAGGAAGCGGTCGCCGAGATCGCGCGGCAGGTGCTGTTCCTCCACGAGGTGGCGCATACCGACATCACGTTCGAGCTGGAGGCGCCGGAGCCGCCGCTGAAGCTGGTGTGCGACCGGCGCCAATTGGGGCAGGCGCTCACCAATGTGGTCAAGAACGGCGTCGAAGCCATTCAGCAGAAAAAGGAACAGGCGGGCACCGACCACGCAGGCTCAGGCTCGGGCTCAGGCGCAGGGAAGGGCGGAGGCCGGGACAAGGTCAGTGTCGCGATCAGCCAGGAAGGCACCGCCTTGCGGATCGACGTCACCGACACCGGTGTCGGCTTGCCCCCCGACCGGCAGACATTGACCGAACCCTATATGACCACCCGCGCCAAGGGCACCGGCCTTGGCCTCGCGATCGTCAAGAAGATCGTCGAGGAGCATTTCGGGACGATTGTGTTCGACGATGCGCCCGGGGGAGGCACAAGGGTGCGCCTGTTGTTCGACGCCGAGACGTTGGCCCGGCTCGACAGCGCCAATACGAACTATTCCTCAGATAAAGCGGTAAACGGCTGATATCATGGCATTAGATGTACTTATTGTCGACGATGAGCAGGACATTCGCGATCTCGTATCGGGTTTCCTGGAGGACGAGGGCTATTCGCCGCGGACCGCGGCCGACAGCCGCCAGGCGCTCGCCGCGCTGGCCGAACGCAGGCCGTCGCTGGTGCTGCTCGACGTCTGGCTGCAGGGCTCGAAGCTCGACGGGCTCCAGCTTCTCGAAGAGATCAAGCGGCGCGATCCGACCCTGCCGGTGCTGATGATATCCGGTCACGGCAATCTCGACACCGCGGTCGCCGCGATCCGCCAGGGCGCGGCCGATTTCATCGAAAAGCCGTTCGAGGCGGGGCACCTGCTGCATCTCGTCAACCGCGCCACCGAGACCGAGCGGCTGCGGCGCGAGAACGAGACGCTCAGGGCGCAGATCGGGCAGGACACCGAGCTGACCGGATCGAGCGTCGCGATCAATGCGGTGCGCGCGACATTGAAGCGGGTCGCCGGGACCGGCAGCCGAGTGCTGCTCAGCGGTCCGGCGGGGGTGGGCAAGGAAGTCGCGGCGCGCCTGCTGCACGACTGGAGCCCGCGTGTCAGGGCGCCGTTCGTCGTCGTCAGCGCCGCGCGGATGACGCCTGAACGGGTCGAGGAGGAATTGTTCGGGGTGGAGGAGGGGGACGAACTGGTCCGCCCGGGGCTGCTCGAGCAGGCGCATGGCGGCACCTTGTTCCTCGACGAGATCGCCGACATGCCGATCCCCGCCCAGGCCAAGATCCTGCGCGTGCTGACCGATCAGAGCTTCACTCGGGTCGGCGGGCAACGCGTCGTCAAGGTCGACATGAGAGTCGTCTCGTCGACGGCGACCGATCTCGCCGAGGAGATTGGCGCGGGGCGCTTCCGCGAGGATCTGTTCTACCGGCTCAACGTCGTCCCGGTGCACCTGCCGGCGCTGGCCGACCGCCGCGAGGACATTCCCGAGCTGATCAACCATTTTGCCGCGCGTTATGCCGCCGAGCAGCGCTTCCCGACGCCCAATTTTTCGTCGGACGCGATCGCCGCGCTGCAGGCGTACGACTGGCCGGGCAACGTGCGCCAGCTGCGCAACGTCATCGAGCGGACGATCATCCTCGCGCCGGGTGCGCGCAAGGGCGCGATCGAGATCGACATGCTGCCGCCCGAGATCATCAACGATCAGGCCCAGCTCAGCCCGGGGGAGGCGGTCAAGGCGATCATGGGCACGCCGCTGCGCGAGGCGCGGGAGACGTTCGAGCGCGAATATCTGCGCGTTCAGATCCGCCGTTTCTCGGGCAACATCTCGCGGACGGCGACGTTCATCGGCATGGAACGCTCGGCGCTCCACCGCAAGCTCAAGGCGCTCGGGATCGGCGAGACCAAGGGCGAGGAGGGGGACAAGAACTGATTTGCCCGGTTGGTCGCACTCCAGTGGAACAAGTGTGGCGGTGAAGCTATAAGGGAGCTTGACCCACCGCGGGTGCCCGTTGGGCCGGCCGCCTGCCAATAAGGAGAAAGGCGATGGCCGATAAGGTCAACAACCTTCAGGATATGTTTCTCAATGGCCTGCGTCGCTCGAAGACACCGGTCACGATGTTTCTGGTCAAGGGCGTCAAGCTTCAGGGCATCATCACCTGGTTCGACAATTTCTCGGTGCTGCTGCGCCGCGACGGGCAGGCGCAGCTGATCTACAAGCATGCGATCTCGACGATCATGCCGTCGCAGGCGCTCGACCTCGGCGACATCGAACGGCTGTTCGCCGAGCAGGTGGAGAAGAAGAAGCCCGCTCTGCTCCAGGAGGTGTTCCTCACCGCGGTGCGCCGCGCCCAGGAGCCGGTGACGATGTTCCTGATCAACGGCGTGATGCTGCAGGGCGAGATCGTCGCGTTCGACCTGTTCTGCATGTTGCTCCAGCGCGACGGGCTGTCGCAGCTCGTCTACAAGCATGCGATCTCGACCGTTCAGCCGGAAAATCCTGTGAGCTTCGTCGAGCAAGCCGAGGATCCGACTGCCTAATCATGTCCGATAATCCATCCGAGGCTGATGTCAGCCGCGGCGCAAAAGCTGTCATTGTCGTGCCCGATCTCGGCGGCGCCGCCGTGCGCGATAGCGAGGCGCGCCTCGATGAAGCCACCGGCTTGGCCGAAGCGATCGGCATCGTGGTGGTGGAACGGCTTTATTTCCGGGTCCGCTCGGCCAAGGCGGCGACCTTGCTCGGCTCCGGCCAGGTCGAGGCGATCGCCGCCGCGGTTGCGGAGAGCGGCGCCGAACTGCTGATCGTCGACGCCGCGATCACGCCGATCCAGCAACGCAACCTCGAAACCGCGACCAAGGCCAAGGTGATCGACCGGACCGGCCTGATCCTCGAGATTTTCGGCGAGCGCGCGGCGACCTCCGAAGGCCGGCTGCAGGTCGAGCTCGCGCATCTCGATTATCAAGCGGGCCGGCTGGTGCGCTCGTGGACCCACCTCGAGCGGCAGCGCGGCGGCTTCGGCTTCCTCGGCGGCCCGGGCGAGACCCAGATCGAGGCCGACAGGCGCCTGATCCGCGATCGCATCGCCAAGCTCAAGCGCGAGCTCGACCAGGTCGCGCGCACCCGCGGGCTGCACCGCGCGCGGCGGCAAAAGGCGCCGTGGCCGGTGATCGCGCTGGTCGGCTACACCAATGCCGGCAAATCGACCCTGTTCAATCGCCTGACCAATGCCAGCGTGATGGCGGAAAATCTGCTGTTCGCGACGCTCGACCCGACGATGCGCGAGATCGCGCTGCCCGGCTTCGACAAGGCGATCATCTCCGATACGGTCGGCTTCATCTCCGATCTCCCGACCCAGCTCGTCGCCGCCTTCCGTGCGACTCTCGAGGAGGTCCTCTCGGCCGACCTGATCATCCACGTCCGCGACATCGCGCATCCCGACAGCGACGCGCAGCGCGAGGACGTCGAGCAGGTGCTCGCTGAGATCGGCCTGGTCTCAGGGCCGGGCGAGGGTGGCGCGCCCCGGATCGAGGCGTGGAACAAGGTGGATCTGCTTCCGGCCGACCAGCGCGAGCGGGTCGAGGCGGAGGCGGCGCGCAAGGAGGAAGTCGTGCCGATCTCGGCGCTGACCGGCGAGGGGGTGGATCGCCTGCTGTTGGCCGCGGCCGAACGGCTGCGCGCCGGCAGCAAGCTGCGGCGGCTGACCTTGCCGGCGGGCGACGGCGAGGCCCTGGCCTGGCTCCACGCCAATGGCGAGGTCGTCGAGCAGCAGCACAATGGGATGGAAACCGAGCTCCAGGTCAGGATATCCGACGAGAATTGGTCGCGCTTTCAAAGCCTTCAGCGCGCGCTTTAATCCTCAACCCTTGGCCTGCTGCCACAAGGTTTCGAGCTCCTCAAGGTCCATCTCAGCGAGCGGGCGCTGCGCGAGTGCCTCGACGGTGCGGAAGCGCGCTTCGAACTTGTCGACCGCGCCGCGCAGCGCCGCTTCGGGGTCGATGTCGAGGTGGCGGGCGTAATTGACGATCGAGAAGAGCAGGTCGCCTAGCTCGTTGACCCGCTCGTCGTGCGAGCCCGCGTCGTCGAGCTCGGCCAGCTCCTCGTCGATCTTGGCGCGCGGACCGCTGGGATCCGGCCAGTCGAAGCCGCCGCGCGCGGCGCGCTTCTGGATCTTCTCGGCGCGCTTCAACGCCGGCAAGGCGAGCGCCACCCCGGCGAGCAGGCTCGGATCCTGCTTCTCGCCGCGCTCGGCCGCCTTGAGCGCTTCCCAGCCCGGGCTTTCCGCCTGGTCGCCGAACACATGGGGGTGGCGGCGGACCATCTTGTCGCAAACCGCCGTCATGACGTCATCGATCGTAAAAGCGCCTGATTCCTCAGCGATCCGAGCATGATAGACGACCTGGAGCTGCAGGTCGCCAAGCTCATCCTTGAGTTCGGCAAGGTCGCCGCGGCGGATCGCGTCGGCGACTTCATAGGCTTCCTCGATCGTATAAGGCGCGATCGTCTCGAACGTCTGTTCGCGATCCCAGGCGCAACCGCCATCTGGATCGCGCAAGCGGCGCATGATCTCGATCAGGCGGGGGAGCCCTGTACCGGTGGGGGCCGCTCTGGCATCATCCATCTAAAAGTCCGATAATATACATTATGTAAAATTTGGAGTGTGACATCTCGCCACCCTAGGCACCGGCGAAATGCGCGCAAGCGACTTCGGCCTCGCTGGCCGCCAAGCCCTCACGTCCCCCGTGCGATGTCATCGAACGGACCGGAACGTCGCGCAGATCGAACGCCCCTTGTTTCCCGGTCATCGTCAATCAGCAAGGCTTGGCGGGAGCGCATCCTGTTCGCGTCCCATCTGCCTCGTCCACGCCCAGCGGACTAAGGACTTCTCCTTATGGAATTTCATCCCTTAGAGCCGGAACATACGCGCTCCGATCCGATGTACGCTCGCATGAAGAGCCTTCAAGGAGAAGAGACGTGAAACCTCCGCTCCTGCTTTGCCTGCCGTTGCTCGTCGCAGCAGCCCATCATGAGCCGGGAGCTATCTCGACGCAGCCGGTGGCGCCCGCCGAGGGGCAAGCTTTGGCGCAGGTCTCCTGCGCCGCCTGCCATGGTACCGGCCGATCCGATATGTCGCCCCGTTCCAACGCGCCGTCCTTCGAGGTCATCGTTAATAAGGAAGGCCTGACAGCCGAAACGCTTGCGGCCTGGCTTCGCGGCGCCCACAATTATCCGCGCGAGATGGACTTCTATCTCCGGGAGCCCGAAGTGCGAGCCCTGGTCGATTACATGATGACGCTGAGGGACCCGAGTTATCGGCGAACCCCGGACTGGTAACCTGCGGCGCCGCCGCACCTACCCAGGCGACAGGTTCCTGGCCTGCCACCAGGGTCGAGACGCCCGGCCCCGACGTAGCGATCGCGACCCCGGCCCTCCCCGAAAGCCGACCGATGCCGCCGGCGAGAAGACCGCAGACCATCGGCTTGAAGGCCGGACGGTAGCGATTGGTCGCGAATAGCCCTATTCTATCGAGAGCATTGGTGGGAGGAGACCCCGAATGCAGCCTGGGTCGCTATCGGATTGGCTGTCCGATCTGTCCGTTCCTGCAATTGCGATCGGAACGTTCGCGCTGATGCTGATCTCGGCCGCGGGGGGCCAGGTGGTGCGCCGTGCCGCAAGGCGCCGTGCGCGCCATCGGGAGCAGGAAACCGAGTCCTCGGTCGCGCAGGAAGGCTATTTGCTTGGGGGCGTGCTCGGGCTTCTCGGGCTGTTGCTTGGCTTCACCTTTGGAATGGCACTCAACCGCTACGAGACGCGGCGCGAGCTGGTAACGCAGGAAGCCAATGCGATCGGCACCGCCTATTTGCGCGCCCAGCTCCTCGACGAGCCTCATCGTGGAGCGCTCAGCAAGCTCCTGGTGAACTACACCCAGAACCGCATTCAGCTTGCGACCGCAGGTGCGGGTGCCGGCGACTATCTCAGGCGCAACGACGCCCTGCTGGTGGAGATCTGGGCAAATGTGAAGGCGGCGCGCGACTCCGCTGCGGCGCACGGGCTGACGACCGCCCTGCTGACGACCTTCAACGAGGTGATCGATCTCGATGCCAAGCGAAAGATCGCCTGGGATCTGCGCGTTCCGGTCGAGGTGCTGTTGCTCATCATCGTCTATCTGGGCGTCACTGCCGCCGTGGTCGGTCGCCAGGTGGACGGACCGCGCGGCAAGCGCGCCGCGCTTGTCCTGTTTCTTCTGGTCTCGCTCTCCATCACCATCATTGCGGACCTCAACCGTCCGGTATCGGGTCATGCCCGCGAGTCCCAGAAGGCAATGATCATGCTCCTCGAGACCCTCAAGTCGCAGCCACCCCAACGTTTCGATCGCTGAGGCACCCGGCCCCACGCTTCCGCGAAGTGGGAATGCAGCGCAGATCAGAATTCTGGAGTATCTGCCGCCGCTCCAGACGCCGTCGCGACATCTCTCCCTGGCATGCGCATGGCGGGTGAGCGCAGCTTTGCGTCGGCCGACAGCTCGATTGACATGCATTGCGTATGCGACATACTCACTTTGTGCTGTCGCAGCGTCCTTCGCGGCGGCAAATGACATGCGGCGTGTGACCAGGGGCGCCTTCCATAGGAGCTGCCAAGCGTCCCGAACTCAACGAGGGATCCAGCTGAACCATAAGGAGAAAATCAATGGGCGAGGAGATGCCGGTGGTTAAAATGGATGTGAAGGTGACCTCTCCGACCACCCTTTCGAACAGTTTCGTCGGGGAGACGTTCCAGATCTGCGTCGTCACCGCAGACATATACCGGACGCTCGAGCAGTTCGTCCGCATCGGGATCGGACCGTGGAAGATCTACACGTTCAACGACGATCTGATCGAAGACCTCGTCTATCGCGGCGAGAAGAACGGCCATTCGGCGCGGCTCGCGATCGCCTGGTCGGGCGCGATGTGGTGGGAAGTCATCCAGCCGCTCACTGGCAATTCGATCTACAGCGAATGGCTCGAAAAGCACGGCGACAGCATCCACCACGTCGCCGTCGACTGCAACGGCATGAGCTATGAGGATCGGATCAAGGAATTCGTCCGCCGCGGCTATACGGTCACCCAGAGCGGCCGCTTCATGGGCCAGGTGCCTTATTGTTATGTCGATACCGAGAATTCGACCGGCTTTGGGGTCGAGCTCGTCGAGCTGCCGGAGAATTTTTCGCTTCCCGAACCGGAAGAATGGTATCCCGGCCCTCCCCCTGCATGAGCGGGCGGCCTGGTTGCCCGGTGCGCTTAGGGTTTGAGCACCAGCCAGCGCCCTTCGACGCCCCACCCGGACAAGGATGACAGGAAGTTCATCCCGATCACATTGACCTCTCCGAAGCCCTCGCTGATGTGGACGGCGACGTCTTCGCGTTCGATCGTGCCGATTGCGAGCCGCTCGGCGCGGCCGCGCTCGACCCGCGCCATCCCGTTGGCGGTCTGCACGACCGCCGGCATTCCGCTCGGCTCGATCCCGGCAGCGCGCGCGGTCGAGGTCGAGATGCTGGTGATCGTGGCGCCGCTGTCGATCATGAACGTCGCGCTCCTGCCGTTGATCGTCGCGGCGACCCAGAAATGCCCGTCGGGCGACTGGCGGATGCGCATTGTCTCGCCTTCGGCGACCGCGCTCGTGCCGGGCCGCGCCTGGGCCATGACATGCCGGCCAAGATCGACGAAATCGTCCTTGAGCGTGAACGCGACGAAGGCTGCCGCGAAGATCAGCGCCCAGGCCGCCGCCATCTGCAGGCTTTTGCGGACCGGAACACGCTGCGCCAGCAGCGCGCTCAGCACCAGCACGAGCACGCCCAGCAGATAGATGAAGTTCACCGCCTGATCGCCGGCGCTCATAAGTCGATCGCCATGCCGTCGTAACCGGGCTCGACATCCTCTCGAAGCATCGCACGAAGCGCCTGATAATCCATCGAATTATCCATGTGCGTGAGGATCGCGCGCCGCGGCGCGATGCGATCGATCCAGGCCAGCGCCTGATCGAGATGCGGGTGGGTCGGGTGCGGGCGCCGCCGCAGCGCATCGACGATCCAAAGGTCGACGCCCTTGAACTGCGCCGCCATTTCTTCGGTCAGCACATTGAAATCGGTCGAATAAACGATTGAGCGCCCGCCGGCGTCGAAGCGGATCCCCGCCGAAGTGATCGGGCCGTGCGGCTGATCGACGATCGCGATCGCGAGTTCGCCGATCGTCAGCCGGTCAGGAAGCAGATGGGCCTCGGCTATCGCCGGATAGCCGCCGGCACCGTTGAACACATAGCCGAAACGTTGATGCAGGCTGTCGAGCGTCTCCTGCCGCGCATAGCCCGGGATCGGAGCGCCGCGGAAATGGTAGAGCTGGCGCAGATCGTCGATGCCGTGACAATGGTCGGCATGATCGTGCGTCCAGATCACGGCGCTCAGCGCGGTGACACCGGCGTCGATCAGCTGGTCGCGAAGATCGGGGCTGGTGTCGACCAGCACGCGCGTCTCCCCCTCCTCCACCAGGATCGACACGCGGCGGCGGCGGTTTTTTGGCTCGGCGGGATCGCATTCGCCCCAGTCGTTGCCGATACGCGGCACGCCCGATGAGGTGCCGCAGCCGAGGATGCGGACCTTCACCGCGCCGCGCCCGCCATTCAGGCCGCCTTGGCGAACAAGCTGCGGAAGTTCGCGCTCGTCGCCTCGGCGAGCCGCTCAAGCGGCTCGCCGCGCAACGTGGCCAGGAAGCGGGCGGTGTCGGCGACGAACGCCGGCTCGCACGGCCGCCCGCGATGCGGCACCGGCGCGAGGAATGGACTATCGGTCTCGATCAGCAGCCGCTCGAGCGGCAATGCCCGGGCGGTTTCCTGCAGGTCGCGCGCGTTCTTGAACGTGACGATGCCCGAGATCGAGATATAAAGGCCGAGATCGAGCGCCTTGCGGGCGAAATCGGTGCTCGCGGTGAAGCAATGGATGACGCCG
Organism: Sphingomonas sp.; assembly: GCF_036677245.1. Taxonomy (GTDB): domain Bacteria; phylum Pseudomonadota; class Alphaproteobacteria; order Sphingomonadales; family Sphingomonadaceae; genus Allosphingosinicella. The sequence continues at coordinate 8,930 of NZ_JAKFCG010000004.1, read as the reverse complement.
CCGTAGCGCCCCTTCTCCATCTCCTCCGCGAGAATACCGGCGGTCTCGGCTTCGGCATCGCGCGTATGGACGATCACCGGCAGGCCGCTTTCGCGCGCGGCGGCGATATGGGCGCGAAAGCTGGCCGCCTGGCGAGCGCGGTCGGAGCGGTCGTAGTAGAAATCGAGCCCGGTCTCGCCGATGCCGGCGACCCGCGGATGCTGCGCCTTGTCGACCAGGGTTGCCGTCTCGACGTCGGGATGGGTGTCGGCGTCATGGGGATGGACGCCGACCGACGCCCACACGTCATCCTCGCGCTCGGCGACGGCGATCACCTCGTCCCATTCGCTCGCGCGGGTCGAGATGTTGAGCATCGTCGTGACGTCGGCTGCGCGCGCGCGGCGAAGCACCCCCTCCTGGTCCTCGACCAGCCCCTTGTAGTTGAGGTGGCAATGGCTGTCGGTGAACATCAGGCCTCGGTCTGAACTGCGTCTGCCGGCATCTCCAGCCGTGGGAATATGGGGGTCGGCGCCTGGAGGCGAAAGCCCGACGCAGCCAGCCTCGAATAGCGTTGCTCGTCGGCCAGCGCGGCATAAGTGCGCTCCTCCGCCGCGATGCCCATCTGGTCGAGCAAGCGTCCTGCGGAGGCTGGGATCACCGGCAGGATCGCGATCGCGAGGTCGCGGATCGCGGCATAGAGCGTCGCGAGCACGGACTGCATCCGCTCCGGGTCGGTCTTGCGCAGCGCCCACGGCGCCTGGGCGTCGATATATTGGTTGCAGGCGAACACCGCGCGCAGCCACGCCTCGATGCTGTGCGACAGCGCCAATTCCTCGAACGCGCGCGGCACCTCCTCGCGCGTCGCTGCCGAAACCAAAGCGAGCAGCTCCTGATCGGCCGGAGCGCCCTTCCCCCCTTCGGGAAGCACGCCGTCGCAATTCTTGGCAATGAACGACAAGGTGCGCTGCGCGAGATTGCCGAAGCTGTTGGCGAGATCGGCGTTGACCCGATTGACGATCGCCTCGGCGCCGTAGCTGCCGTCCTGGCCGAAGGTCACCTCGCGCAGCAGGAAGTAGCGCAATTGGTCGACCCCGAACGCCTCGGCGAGCGCGAGCGGATCGACGACGTTGCCGACCGACTTGGACATTTTCTCGCCGCGGTTGAGCAGGAAACCGTGGCCGAACACCTGGCGCGGCAGCGCGAGGCCCGCCGACATCAGGAACGCCGGCCAATAGACCGCGTGGAAGCGGATGATGTCCTTGCCGATGATGTGGATATTGGCCGGCCAGAACTTCCTGTAAGCCTCTGTATCGTCCGGATAACCCACGCCGGTCAGATAATTGGTCAGCGCGTCGACCCAGACGTACATGACATGATCGGGCGCACCGGGAACCTTGACGCCCCAATCGAAGCTGCTGCGCGAGATCGACAGGTCGGAGAGCCCGCCCTCGACGAAGCGCACGACCTCGTTGCGGCGCGTTTCCGGGCGGATGAAGTCGGGATGGTCGCGATAATGCGCAAGCAGGCGCTCCTGATAGGCGGACAGCCGGAAGAACCAGCTTTCCTCGACCGTCCATTCGACGACCGTCCCTTGCGGCGACAGGCGCTGCCCATCGTCGCCGTCGACCAGCTCCTTCTCGTCGTAATAAGCTTCGTCGCGAACTGAATACCAGCCTTCGTAGCGGCCGAGGTAGATGTCGCCGCGGTCGACCATCGCCTGCCATAGGGCTTGGCTGGCACGATGATGATCGGGCTCGGTGGTGCGGATGAAACGATCGTATGAGATGTTCAGACGATCATCCATCTGCTTGAAATAGGCCGACATCTCCTCGGCGAGCGCCGCCGGCTCGATGCCTTTGTCGCGGGCGGTCTGGGCCATTTTCAGACCGTGCTCGTCGGTTCCGGTCAGGAAGAAGACGTCGCGCCCGGCGAGCCGCTGGAAGCGCGCGATCGCGTCGGTGGCGATCGCCTCATAGGCATGGCCGATGTGCGGACGCCCGTTGGGGTAGCTGATCGCGGTGGTGATGTAGAAAGGGTCAGCCATCTGCCTTTTGGTCACGATTCTGTGGATTTGCGAGCGCCGCGAGCATCCCGGCGAGCTCGAAGACGACACTCTGGGGTTCGAGCGACAGCGGCGTTGCGCTCCCGGCCAGGTCGTGCGCCCTTTCCCATAAGCGCAGCGCCTCGGCAAGCGGGGGGCCCCGGCGCTGCTTGGCTTGGGCGGCGATCACCGAGGGCACGCGCGCGAGGAACGCCTCGTAACGCGGCTGCGCCGCCTTGCCCGACAAGCTCTGGACGAGCCGGCTGCGCTTGGCATTGGTCGGATCGCCGTTGCGCACCAGATCGTCGAGCGCTGCGTCGAGCGTGTCGATCTCGAGCCCGCGGAATGCGATCGCCCGCCCGGGCGACCCTCCTCCCGCGCGCACCAGTCCGGCGATCTCCTCGTCGTCCGCTTGGGGAAGCGCCGCCTGCAAAGCTGACGTCATGGCGTCATCGCCGAGCGGAGACAGGCGCAACTGGCGGCAGCGCGAGCGCAAGGTCGGCAGCACGCGCTCCGATGCGTGGCTCACCAGGAAGAACACGCATTTGGCGGGCGGCTCCTCGAGATTCTTGAGCAAGGCGTTCGCCGCGGAACGTTCGAGATCGTCGACCGAGTCGATCACCACCGCCCGCCACGGCGACAGCGCCGGGGTGTTGGCGAACAGCCGTTGCAGCGCGCGGACCTGGTCGACGACGATGCTGCGCGCGAGCTCGCCCGACGGTTCGCGCGTCAGCCGTTCGAGCACGGCATATTCCGGGTGGCTTCCGGCCTCGATCAGGCTCACCGCCGGATGAGCATCGGGGACATCGAACGGCGCTCCGCCGCCTCCCGGGCCGCCCGCCGCGTTGCCCGCCCCTTCGGCGAGCAGCCTCAGCGCCGCCTTGCGTGCGAACAGGCCCTTGCCGATGCCTTCGGGCCCGCTGATCAACCAGGCATGGTGGAGCCGGCCGCTCGCGAGCCCTGCGCTGAACTCGGCGATCGCCTGATCATGGCCGATCAACGGGGTCACAGCAAATCCTCGAGCGCGTGGAGCAGCTTGCCGGTCACCTGCTCGGGCGGACCATCGGCGTCGATCGTGCGAAATCGATGGGGCTCATCGGTGGCGAGCGCGGCGAAGGCCGCGGCGACCGCACCGTGATAGGCCGCGTCGCGCGCGCCGATGCGGTCTGCCCCATCGCCGTCGCGGCGGCGTGCTCGTGCCGCGGCCGCCTCAGCGGGGAGCCGAAGCAGCAAGGTCCGGTCCGGGAGCAGGCCGCCGCTGCCGATCTCGTGGAGCTGCCTGATCGCATCGGCGCCGACGCCGCCGGCGCCGCCCTGATAGGCGAGCGAGCTGTCGAGGAAGCGGTCGCACAGCACCCATCTGCCCTCCGCGAGCGCCGGCCTGATCGTCCGCGCGACATGGTCCGCGCGCGCCGCGGCGAACAACAAGGCTTCGGCGGGTGCCGACCAGCGCTCCTGGTCGCCCTCGAGCAGCAGCCGGCGGATCGCCTCGGCGCCGGTGCTGCCGCCGGGCTCGCGCGTCTCGACGACTTCGTGGCCGCGTTCGCGCAGCGCCGCCGCGAGCCGATCCAGCTGGGTCGACTTGCCGACCCCCTCCCCGCCTTCGAGCGTGATGAAGCGCCCTGGCATGCTCAGGCTGCCATGCTCAGCCGAAGAACGAGGCGAGGCCGGCCCAGATCCGCCCGAAGAAGCCCGCCTCGCCGACCGCTTTCTCCGCCACCAGCGGCATCGTCTGCGGGGTGGTGTCGCCGGTGGTGATGACGAGATCGGCGATATGCTGGCCGGCCTTGATCGGCGCCTTGACCGGGCCGTTGTAGACGATCTTGACCCGGATATTGCCCTTGGCCGTGCCGGTCGGAAGCGTCACGGCGAGGTTGCGCGGCGCGACCAGCCCGACCTGATCCTCGTCGCCGAGCTGGACCTGAGCTTCGCCGACTCTTTTGCCCTTGGGGTAGAGCGGCTGCGCCGACCAGGCGCGGAAGCCCCAGTTCATGAACTTGACCGATTCCTCGATGCGCTGATTGAAGCTGGTGAGCCCGGCGACGACCATCACCAGCCGCCGCCCATTCTGCTCGGCCGACCCGGTGAAGCCGTAGCCGGCTTCCTCGGTGTGCCCGGTCTTGAGGCCGTCGGCGCCGGCGATCCGCCCCAGCAACGGGTTACGGTTGCCCTGGGTGATCGGATTGCCCGCGCCCATCGTCCGCCCCCAGGTGAATTCGAGCTGGGTATAGAATTGCTTGTAGAGGTCGGGCGTGCCCTGGATCGTCGCCTCGGCCAAGGTCGCGAGATCGCGCGCGGTGGTGTAGGTGACGCCTTCGTCGGGCCAGCCGTTGGAATTGCCGAAGTTGGAATTGTTCATTCCAAGCCGCTTGGCTTCCTCGTTCATCAGCGCGGCGAACGCCGGCTCGGTGCCGCGGATGCATTCGGCCAGGACGACGCTCGCATCGTTGCCCGAGAGCGTGACGATGCCGTGCAGCAGATTGCGCACGCTAACCTGCTCACCCGGGGAGAGGAACATCGTCGAGCCCGCCTGCGGCCCGTGCCATTGCTGCCAGGTCTCGGGCCGCACCGTGCACATCTGCTCGAGCTTGAGCTCGCCCGACTTGATCAGGTTGAACGCGATATGGGTGGTCATCATCTTCGCCATCGATGCCGGCGGCATGCGCCGATCCGCATCCTTCGCGTAGAGCACCGCGCCCGACGAGAGATCCTTGAGGAAGGCGACCGGCGCGGGCGTGTCGAACGGCGGCGCGGCGGCTTCGGCCGGAAGCGTGAGGGCGGTGGCAAACAACCCGACAAGCAGCGCCTTAGGCTTCATAGATCAACTTTCCCGAATGTGGCCCGACATAATGGTGCGGCGTGAGATCGCCCGCCGCGATCCGCCGATCGCCACCCTTAACCACTGGGTTGCCGGTTCGCCAGCCGGTTCGGCGCTCGCCGGCCGCTTCAGCGCTCGCCAGCCGCTTCAGCGCTCGACAGCGTCGGCGAGCAAGCCCACCGACAAGGCGTAGAAATTCGAACAATTATAATCGAGGATCGCGCGGTAATTGGTGGTGAGCAGATAGGCCGGGGCGCCGCGGCCGTCAGGCTCGATCAGGCTTGCCAGCTCGCGGTCGCCGAGGCGCGCGCTGCCTTGCGGGATGACGCCGAGCGCGCGCCACTCGCCGATCGTCAGCCAGCGCGTGTGGCGCTGGTGGACCCGGCCGCAACGGGGCGAGACGAGGCGCGTAGCAAGCGAAGCCCGGTCGAGGTTGAACGGGACGCTCGCCCGCACGCCCCACGGCACGTTCGGCTTCCAGCCGGCATTGCTGAGGTAGTTGGCGATCGACGCCAGCGCATCCGCCTGGCTGCCCCAGATGTCGGCGCGGCCGTTGCGGTCCCAATCGACCGCGAGGCGGAGATAGACGCTCGGCAGGAATTGGGGATAGCCGGTCGCGCCGGCCCAGCTGCCTTTGAGCTGACTGCGCGGAATGCCGCGGTCGATCAGCTTCAGGGTCGCGATGAACTCGTCGGCGAACAATTGGCGCCGCCGCCCCTCGTAAGCGAGCGAGGCGAGCGAATCGAGCAGATCGAAATTGCCCGTGACGGCGCCGTAGCTGGTCTCATGGCCCCAGATCGCGACCAGCACCGACGGCGTGACGCCGTAACGCCGTGCGATGTCGGTGAGCTGCGCGCGATTGGCGACATAGCGGCTCGCCCCGCGCGCGATCAGATCGGGCGTGACATGGCGTTGCTGATAGGGCGCGAACGGGGGGATCGCCGGGCTGCCCGCAGTGCCCCCGGGCTGCGCCTGATCGAGCTCGATCGTCCGCGCGCTGAAGCTCAGGCCGGGGAAGATCCGGTCGATCGTGGCGCGGCTGACGCCGGCGGCCAGCGCTTGCGCGCGCAGCGCCGGCAGATAGGCGCGGAACCCCTCGGCGCTATAGGCCCCGCTTTGCGCGATCGCGGGCGCCGCTGGGGGCATGATGGCGGCAGCAATGGCCACGGCGAGGCAGGACAATCGACGCATACTCACCCCTTTACACTCCGGCCGTCAAACTCCGGCCCTTAAACTTCCGCCCCTTAAGCTCACCCCTTAAGCTCAGGCCCCTCAACTCAGGTGGGCGTGCCACAGGCCGAAGCGGCCTCAAATCCGGTCCATCGCACCAGCGGCACGCCAGGGCTCAAACGCGGGCGGCACACTGGCCCCGCCACGCGCTCCGGGGCAGGTTCGAGCATCGGCCGATCAGGCGCGCAACGTCGACATGAACCCCTGTGAGAGGCGGCGGTTGCAGTGAAACGCGCATATTCTCGCTCCGTTGCCCGGCTGGAACGTTTCTCCAATAGTCACGTTGGGCGGGGGCAAACGTGTGGGCCGCCGCGGCATCCGATCACGGCGTTTGTTGAGGAGTGGACCAAGTTCATCCTCGGCCCGATTTGCGAGGAGATGCATATGAACCATGTAAAAACGTCCACCTTGGCGCTGGCGCTTGCCGGCTCCCTCTCGCTCACCGCATGCGAGACGACCCCCCAGGAGGAAAATACGCTTCAGAGCGCCGGAACGGGCGCTGCGATCGGAGCGGTCGCTGGCGCGGGTGTCGGGGCAGTCGTCGGCGGCCTCTCGCCGATCGCAGGTGCCGCGATCGGTGCGGCCGTAGGCGGTCTTGCCGGTGCCGTCTGGGCGGACCAGGACAAGGACGGCTATGCTGACGGTTATGTCCGCGAAGGCCAATATTATCAGGGCGCTCCTGCCGCCCCCGCTCCGGCAGCTTACGAGCCGCCGCCTCAAGTCCGCAGCGGCGAGCGAGGCTGATAACCCACCGTCTATGCGTTTGATGTTCCACCATCGCGCCGGCCCTCAGCGGCCGGCGCGTACCCCCCCTTCCCGGACTTGGCTCGTTGCCACGACCGTCGCGCTGGCGGCGGCTCCGGCCGTGCTGCAGGCGCAGGGCCCCGTTCCGACTTACGCGTCGTCGGCTGCTTCTGGGGCCGCGGTCGAGGCAGCGCTGCGCTCCGAAGGCGGGCCCCGCGACGTCCGCGCCTTCTACAAGGCGCGCGGCTATCGCCCTTTATGGATCCGCGGCGCGACGATCGGCGCCGAGGCCGACCAGTTCCTCGATCTGGTCGCGACGGCTGACGTCGAAGGCCTCGATCCGGACGATTACCGGCCGCAGGCGCTGGCCGATGCGATCGACGAGGCGCGAACCGGCGCGCCCGAGGCGCTGGCCAAGGCCGAGATGCTGCTCTCGCGGCGCTTCACGGATTATGTTCGCGATGTTCGCAAGCAGCGCGCCGCCGCCATGCATTATGTCGAGAAGCCGCTGGCACCGAGGGTGCCGAAGGCCCGCGAAGTGCTCGATGCCGCGGCAGCCGCGCCGTCGTTGCGGCAGCATCTCGACGATATCGGATGGATGCACCCGATCTACGGCAAGCTTCGCAATGCGCTCGCCGCCGCTTTGGCTGGTGCGCCGCCACGATCGCAAGCGCCGCTTCCCGCCGGTCCGACGCTTGGTCTCGGCGCAACCGGCGAGCGCGTCGCCTTGCTTCGCGAGCGCCTCGGCCTTGAGCGCGATGGCCAGTTCGACGCCTCGGTGGCGAGTGCGCTGCGCCGCTTCCAGGCGGCCAATGGCCTGCCCCAGGACGGCCGGCTCGGCCCCCGCACGCTCGCCGCGATCAATCGTCCCGCTCCGGCCGCCCGCGGCGCTTCGCCGGAGCAGCAGCAATTGTTGCGCATCAATCTGCAGCGCGCCCGCGCCTTGCCGGCCGATCCGCGCGGCCGCCACATCCTCGTCGATGCCGCCTCGGCCCGCCTCTATGCCTATGAAGACGGGCAGGTGCGCGACACGATGCGAGTCGTGGTCGGAAAGCCGAGCGAGCAGACGCCGATGATGGCCGGCGTCATCCGCTTCGCGATGGTCAATCCCTATTGGAACATTCCGCCGGATCTTGTCCGCAAGCGGGTCGCCGCCGGCGTGCTCGAGCATGGCGAAGGCTTTCTCCGCGAGAAGCATTATCAGATATTGTCCGACTGGTCGGACAGGGCGCGGGTCGTCGATCCGGCGATGGTCGATTGGAAAGCGGTGCTCGACGGCCCGCAGGAGCTGCGCGTCCGCCAGCTTCCAAACCCTGAGAATGCGATGGGCAAGATGAAGTTCATGTTCCCGAACGCGCTCGGCATCTACCTCCACGACACGCCCGAGAAGGATCTGCTCCGCAAGGACGAGCGCCAGTTCAGCTCCGGCTGCGTGCGCCTCGAGGACGCGGCGCGCCTGGCGCGCTGGCTGTTCGGCAAGCCGCTCAAGGTACCGGCCGGCCCGCCCGAATCGCGGGTGGACCTGCCGCGGCCGGTGCCGGTCTACATCACCTATCTGACGGCGGCTCCCGAAGGGCGCGGCATCGCGTTCCGATCGGACGTCTACGGCCGTGACGGCGCGCAGATGGCGAGATCGAAAGGCCGGGTGTTCGCGGGGCGCTGACCGGCTTAACCGTGTGCAGCCTCAGACACAATTCCGGTTTGATTGAACCCGGATTGCGTCTAATTTTCTTTGTTTTTCCGTGATTTCCGAGTCGTCAGGTGATTCTACCTGACTTGAAATCACTCTACCGCCGCAGGCCCCATTGATAGAAAAGGCTGATCGTCTCCGGCACCGGTCGCCCCTCCGCGTCGCGTGCCGGGAGGTAGCGGAAGCGCTCCTCGATCAGCCTGCAGGTGGTCGTATCGAGCGCGGCATGGCCGCTCGAGCGGGTCACGGTGCAGCCCCCGGCCCGGCCGTCGGTGTCGACGGTGAAGCGCACATGGACGATGCCTTCCGCTCCTTCCCGCCGCGCCGCAGGCGGATAATCGCGGTCGCGCAGGCTGCCGCTGCGCCGCTGCGCATGCACCGCGCCGCCCGCTCCAGCCCCCTCGCCCCCGGCGCCCTGGCCGCTTCCC
>NZ_JAKFCG010000003.1:0-33465 GCF_036677245.1 Sphingomonas sp. | reverse complement strand
AGGCAGGATGCCATAGCGAAGATAAACGCGGATGGCTTCGCGACCCACTCCGGTCCTTTCCTCGAGCTCGCGCATCTTCATTCGAAGACTATAGTCAGGCTCAAACCGGTCCGGCAACTCAGCGTTTCGGTTAACGGCAATTCCTGATTTGGGGCCGCCACGGAATTACAGCAGTTCGTCTTTGGATCAGGCGCGCTACTTTGCCTCTCCGTGCGTCAGCCAGGCGATCGCTTCGGCAAGATCGTTGTAAATGACCCGGTAATCGCCCTGGCCGAATGCGAGCCGGGCAAGGAAGGCGGTGCGTGTGTCCGGAACCAGGATCGCGATCCGAACGCCCTTGCGATAGAGCTGATCGCTATGCTCCCGCTGGGCAAGCGTCAGGTTGATGCTGGGCGGCTCCATTTCGAGCACGTCGTACAGCACCTGCGAACCTTGTGTTTGGTCGAGGAGGAGCAAAACCTGCTGCTGAGCAATCGCGACTTCTTCTTCGGTCAAGCTGCCGCGGACACGCGCGACGATAAGGTCGCCGCTCAGCCCCACCCAGGTTCGTTGCTCGGCCGTTGGGGACAGAGTCATTCACTCCATGATAGCAGGTCGAGGCGCACTCAGGACACGCCAAAGCGCGTGCCGCCACCCAGCGTTTCGGTGGGCGTCCCTGTCCTTTTAGATGCCCGGTCGTCAACCGTTTCGACGCGCCCACGATCCCCGGATCGAGAGGGCCGGACCGTCACTTTCCCTTTTCCATCTCGGAGGTTTCGCAAAAAGAACTTGGTACGCATGAGGCCGAACACGTCGAGCATCCGCGGCAAGGCCACGGCGCACATTGCCGCAGCCTCTTCCTCCGAGAGGCGTCCTTCGGTTCTCTCGAGAAACTTGGTCGCTTCGTTGCCCGCGACAAATTCGGCAGCTTCGACATAGAAATGCACGATCTCGGGCGGAAAATCGGCGCTCTCGACGAAGCCAGCGCGGCGCATCTGGCCCCAGATCGTGACCAGGCGCGCATCGGTCAGGCTGAGCTTGGGCTCGTCGCCCTCCTGGATCACCTCCGCCGCGCCGACGGCGGAGAAGGCGAGCGCGTCGTCGAGCGCATGCGGATTTTCCTCGATCAGCGTGGAGATCGCAACCATGCTGTTATCGACACCGACACCGATGGCGACCAGTTCCTCGAGGTGCTGGAAGGCAGCGGCTTCGATCCGCTGCTCGGTGGTACGCCCTCGCACGATTTCGGCGATCTGCGTCAGCGTCAATCGACTCTCGCGCTGCAGCTCGCGCACTGCCAGGATCGCTCTGACATGCTCTTCGCCATAATCGGCGACGTTGGGCTTTTTGCGGACCGGCTCGGGAATGATTCCCAGGCGGATGTAGACGCGGATCGTCTCCCGACCGACCCCGGTCCGGCTCTCAAGCTCTTTCATCTTCATCGGGCGCGTATAGCTCCCCAAAGCGCGTTTTCTAGAGAGGCTGGCAAGATGAGCCGTGCTCCGCATATGGGCGCCTCACGCTGCAGACGCAGTCAGCCCGGCACGCCAGAAGCCGGGGCCGCATCCTCTCGCCGTGTGCGGCGTTGGGCGAAGATCGTTCAAGGCACGTTAGGATGTGCCCGGCCTAGCAGGCCACGCCGCGTCATCCTGTTTGTGAGAGTGTCGATGCGTTTGCTTCCCCTCCTGCTCCTAACCAGCTCCTGCCCCGCGCTCGCCCAGGTCGCTTCCCCGCAGACGCCTCCCGTCCCCACCCTTGACCCATCCCGCGCCGATGACGCGATCGACCCCGACGAGGAGGAAGCGGAGGAGATCGTCGTCACCGGCAACCGAAACGCAAAGCCGCGCGGTTCGGCGATTGGCGAGATCAAGCCCGAGATCGTGCTCTCCTCCCGCGACATCCGCACTTATGGCGCGAGCAACATCGGCGAGCGGTAGGCCGGGTTGACGATGCTCGAATAGAGTGGAACCGGCAGTACCGGATAGCTCGGCCTGATGGCCCAGAGCGTCAAAGCTGCCATTGATCTCAATTAGCAATGCATCTGCCGAGGCCGGTGTAGGCTCTAACCCTTGATCGTGACGACCGATCGAAACGGCAGCGTCAGCACAGGCCGCTGCTCCTCGTCCTCCACCTCAATGCGGTAGGAAAGGTTGATCCTCCCTTCCGTTACCTGCTCGCAGATCAATTCGCGTACTGCCTTGATGGCTTCCGCTAGTGCGGCTGCCGCGTCAGGTAATTCCCGTCCCTCGTCGTCCGTGAAGACGATGTCGTCGTGCAGGGTGAAGTAATACACGGGCACAGCGGGGAACGTACGCCGCATTGGAGATAGGGGCCTTAACCTATATCGGGGTTCATAATGTGCCAAAAAGACACACTGTCGCGTTCCTATCGTCAGGCACGGGGAACCCCTTGGAGATCACCAACCACGGTCGAAGCTAACACGACCGCGCTGATGGGTTTTTTGATCAGAACGCTATTCGGTACCGCGTCCTGCATGTACTCATCGGCAGCGATTCCCGCACGTAAGGAACGGCAGCCGCTCTCGGACGAGACGGGCTCGCTCCCGCTCGTGCAAGAATGCCAAGGCATAACGCACCGTGAGCTCCCGGACTGGCTACAGCTGTCGTCCCGGCAAGACATTACGAAGAGCTAAACCAGCCGGTTACGAAGCCCGGCGGCGCCTCGAGCGCCTTTGATGGTCGATTCCGGCTCCCGGTGCGGGGCGCCGCGAACCGCCCTCATCCTGTGCGGTACGGGGACTAGCCGCGAGCGGCTAAGCGCGATCGCCATAGCCAGCTGCGGCTGCCCAGCCTCGTTCAACCTCGCCGCACGTGAACGTCCGCTTCTGTCAAAGACTGATGCGTTCAACAGAATTGGCGTAAAACCGACGATCAGCAATCATGACATTCTCACTACTATCTACTGATGGGTCAGTGGCAGCCTTGCACCCAATGTTGCCCTGGTCAGGCAGGCACCTTCGCCGCGGATACTGGCCCTGCCGACAGCGATGCCGACGAAAGGTGCGGCATGACCTTGTCGCCGAAATCGCGGATGCCCTTCAGATAATCGGTGAAGCACAGCATCACGCCGTCGATGTCGGCTTCCTCGGCGACGCGATCGAGCTTTTCGGCCACCCGCTGGTGCGAGCCGTAGATGACCGGCATGCCCATGAACGCGATGTTGCCGTCCGCCGCCGGGCGGGTCAGCCCGGTCTTCATCTGCTCGGAGCTGCCGGCCGGGTTGGTGTCGAGCGTCGCGCTGGCGATGACTTTGGCGATCGCGCCCTTGTCCGCTTCCGCGATGATCCTGCTGGTGATCGCTTCCGCTTCCTGATCGGTGTCCGCCGACACGATCTGGATGCACGCGAACGTGCCGACCTCGCGTCCGAATTCGCTCGCGGTCGCTTTCAGCTCGCGCACTTTCTGGGGCAGGTTCGCGCCGCTCGCCATGACGAAATTACGGTCGCCCACCTCCGCGACGAAGCGCATGCCGGCGGGCGATTGGCCGGCAGCGACGATCATCGGCTGATGCTTGGGCAGCGGAAAGCACGCACAATCCTCGAGATCGAAGCTGTCGTTCTTGTAGGTGCAATAGCCTTCCGTCCAAAGCTCCTTGAGCACCGACACATAGTCCCGCGCGAGCTGGTAGCGCTGATCGTAATAATCGTCGCTCTTCCACATCCCCATCTGGGTATATTCCGGCTTGTTCCAGCCGGTGACGACATTGAGCCCGCAGCGGCCGTCGCTGATGTCGTCGATGGTGGCGACCATGCGCGCGACGATCGCCGGATGATGCGCCAACAAGGTCACCGACGGGAACAGGTCGATCTTCTTCGTCTCGGCCGCCAGCCCCGCCATCAGGGTGAACGATTCAAGGCAGGAATCCCAATAGCCGGTCTCGCCGCCGAAGCCGCGATACTTCATCATCGAGAGGACCATGTTGAAGCCGAGATCCTCGGCCTCGACGGTGATCTGCTTGTTATGCTCGAACGTCGGCTCGTACAGCGACGTGGCCTTCGAGAGGATATAGCCGTTCGACCCGTTTGGCAGAAATATCCCGTATTTCATCTCTTTCTCCCTGACCCGCCGACCCGGCGACAATCCTGGCCGACCTCACGCGTCCTCGTGACTGTTCTCGTTCTTGTACCAGTCGATGATCTCGCTTCCGGTCGCCAACCACACGTCGCTGCGACTGGTGATGTGCTCGAGCGCCTTCGCAAAGTGCTTTGCGCGATGCGGGTGGCCGATCAGGAACGGGTGCAGGCAGATCGACATCACCCGGCCCGAATTCACGCCGTCTTCGTACAGGACGTCGAACTGGTCCTTGATCATCTCGCTGAACGATTCGCCGCTGTATCCGCCGCCCAGGAAGGCCGGGATATCGTTGATCTCCAGCGAATAAGGGATCGAGTAGATCGGTCCGTTGCGGGTCTCCATCCGGTAGGGTTGCTCGTCGTTCACCCAATCGCAGACATAGTCGACGCCCGCTTCCGCCAGCAGGTCGAGAGTGTTGTTCGTCTCGGTGAGCGCCGGCCCGAGCCAGCCCCGCGGCCGCTCGCCGGTGGCCTTGGCGATCGTGTCGAGCACCTCGGTGAGCTGCTGTCTTTCGACCTCAGGCTCCATGCCGGTGAAGAGGCTCGAATTGTTCTTGCCATGGCCCATATATTCCCAGGCCAGCTTCAACCCTTCCTCGATGATCCTCGGGTTCTCGCTGCAGACGTCGGAGTTCAGCGCAACGGTGCCGCGCACGCCGTAGCGCTCCATGATCTCCATCATCCGCCAGATGCCGACGCGGGCCCCATAATCGCGCCACGAATAGTTCAGCACGTCGGGAGTCAGCGACACCGTCGAGGCGACCAGCGACGTCGACGGCCGGTCGATCAGGAAATGCTCGATATTCGGGATGACCCAGAGCGCGACCCGGGCGCCGTTAGGCCAGCTCAGCTTCGGTCGATCGATGATCGGTACGTAGGGAAAGCGGCCGTGCGACGGCGCGGGAGAATCCTGGTTCATGCTCGATCTTCTCCGTTGAGATAATCAAGGGTCGCCGCCAGCGGGACGACGTCGGCATATTTCCAATGGAGGTCGGCCAGGCTCTGATCATGCGCAGCTTGCGAGCGGTCCCCCACCGCCTCGGGCACGACGATCGGCCGAAAGCCGTACTGGATCGCATCGACAGCCGAGGCTCGGACGCAGCCGCTGGTCGTGCAGCCGGCGATGATCAGGGTGTCGACCGCATCGGTGACGAGCCGCGGCACGAGATCGGTGCCGAAGAAACATGACGCATATTTCTTCGAGAGAATCGGGTCGCCGGCGGCCTTGTCGAGGCGCGGATCGAGCGATGGACCGTCGCCCTTTTCGATCAGGCTCGATGTGCCTTTCATCTTCAGCCCCCAGACTCCCGCGTCCTTCAGCCCGGGGTCGCTGTAGCTGACCGTCGTGAAGATGATCGGGGCGCCTCGCCGGCGCACCGCCTCGATCAGGCGATTCGTCGCCGCGATCTGGCTGTCGAGGTTCGAACCGAGCGGCCGCGCGGCGTCGGTGAAGGCCATGATCAGATCGACCACCAGCAGCGCCGGGTGGGTGCCGAAGCCGAGCGTCTGGCCGAAGCCGCGCTCCTCGAGGAACTTTTTGTCGCCGCGCTCCGCGCCGCTCATGCTTCACTCTCCCCGCCGCAGTCTGCCAAGCTATTTCGACCGTGTGGATCGGGGAAGTAACGTCTTCGGGCGCCAAACATCTTTCATGCTCCCCCAAAACTCAAAAGTGCAGGAATTCCTTCGATAAACAGCAGTTGATCTTCGCCCGGCCTTATCGGGCCACTGCAAGATTCGAGATTGCACCCGCAAACGGCGGCAAGGTCAAGGCCGAGGTCTCGCTTTATGGAGGATGTTCTTTACATGAACCGGCGGGCCGGGCCTGTTTCCGGGTGATCCTGGCCGGCCGTCGGGGGATCCGGATTATTCGAGCAGGGTCGCGCGTTCTTGCGGCTTGGTCACGGCGAGGACGGCGCCGAACGGAGCTCATCCGAGCGGCGGGCTGGACGACAGGCGACCGCCCGCTCCGAGACGCGTGCCTCAGTCGCCGTTGCGGGTGATCCACGCCCACATGCGCTCGATGACGCCGCCGGCGAATACCCTGCGTCCCTCGATCTCTTCCTGGCTCATCACGCCGCTGTCGGGATCGAAGCCCATTGCCCTGACGTCGCGCTCGACCCGCGCGCTATCCTCGAGGAAGACGGCCATGGTCACCGCTTCCTCGAGCGTGCGCCCGGCCGTGATCGCGCCGTTGCCACGCATCACGATCGCCGCGGCATCGCCCATCGTCTCGGCGAGCTTCGCCGCGCTCTCGTCGTCGCGCAGCAGCCGGGGATTGTCCCACAAAGGCGGGCACGGCGCGAAATAGGCACCCATGCCGTGACGCGGCCGCGGCGTGATCTTCTGGGTGGACAAGGTCATCACGTGCGGCGGCGTCGTCCGGCAGATGCCGCCGACGTCCGGCCGCAACCGATAGATCGCCTGGTGCGCACGGACTTCGCCGAGCACGCCTTCGGGAAGCGGGCCGTTGATCGGCACGATCGTCCCGGGCTCGTCGCGGATCATGCCCATCGGCATCGCCGCGCAGACCAGGAGGTGCTCGGGATCGAGCCTCAGGCTGCAATGGCCGTAGGCATGGACCAGCCCCGCCCGCGCCAACCCGCGTGCCGCCTGCCGAACTGTTTCCTGCTGCTCTGAAGTCGCGCTCGTCATACACTCTCTCCTTGGCCGCCGGACTTGGCGACCCAAATGCCCGCCGTTCGGCGTGGTCCACTGGAAGGGCTTGTTACCCTCGATTCGAAATGGTCGATCTTCGCTGCGCCGGCCTATGGCGCGATCCTGTTGCCGCCGAAAGGCATGATCGCCTCGGCGACGAGCCCCGCCAGCAGCGCCAGGACGACCGCCACGACGACCACCGCGGCGGTGTAACCGACCGCCTTGTCCGCCGGCGCCTTCATCAGCCGCGGCAATCCAAGATAGAGCAGATAGACGCTGTACACCGCGCCGACGAGGCCGACGATCCAGGCGATCGGCGGGAACAGGCCGGCGATCCCTGCCACCCACGAAGCGGTCATCGCATAAGCGGCGACCTTGGTCGCCTGCACGCGGTCCTTGGTGCCGCCGAACGTCGGCGCCAGCGCATCGATGATCAACGCAGCAACGAAGACCGACAGGATCGTAGCGACATAATTTATGATGGCGATGCTCACGGCGTCGCCGAGCCCGGGGCGATAGCTGTATCCCAGGACGTTGAAGCCGAACAGCAGCAGGCCGATCGCGCCGCACACTACCGAGATCGCGGCGAGGACGAGCACCCAGTTGCGGTAGATCGCGCCGACCGTCGTCGGTTCTTCGTCGATGCGCGCCCATTCTGCCTTGGGCTCGAGCAGGAGCCGTTTGACTCGTTCGACCAACGGCGGTGCGCTTGTGGGTGGTGTTGCCATCAGATCCCCCTCTTTTGCGTTTCGGTCAGTCAAGCACGTTCTCGAGCCCTGCTCAAGCGCCGCTTCCCGCAGCGCGATTGCACGGCCGCGGCCTGCTCACCATATCGGCTCCGAACACAGTTGCGGGGATAGTGCAGACTAATGGAACAATGGCACGGGACGACGATCCTGGCGGTCAGGAAGAACGGCCAGGTGGTGATCGCCGGCGACGGGCAGGTGTCGCTCGGCCAGACGATCATCAAGCCCAATGCGCGCAAGGTGCGGCGGCTGGGCGGTGACGGATCGGTGATCGGCGGCTTCGCCGGTGCGACCGCCGACGCCTTCACCCTGTTCGAGCGGCTCGAACGCAAGCTCGAGCAGCATCACGGGCAGCTGATGCGCGCCGCGGTCGAGCTCGCCAAGGACTGGCGCACCGACAAATATCTGCGCAACCTCGAGGCGATGATGATCGTCGCCGACAAGGACGTGACCCTCATCCTCACCGGCAACGGCGACGTGCTCGAGCCGTCGAGCGGCGTCGCGGCGATCGGCTCCGGCGGCAACTTCGCCCTGTCGGCCGCGATGGCGCTGGTCGATTACGAAGAGGATGCGGAGACGGTCGCACGCAAGGCGATGAAGATCGCCGCCGAGGTCTGCGTCTACACCAATGAAAGCATCACCGTCGAGAAGATCGAGAATGCGGCCTGATCTGGGTCTCGCCGGCTCTCGTCCTGACTCCTTCATCAACCAGAATTTGAATTGCCAGGAAATTGAATTGAACGACTCTCTTACTCCGAAGGCGGTTGTCGCCGCTCTCGATGCTCATATCGTCGGCCAGGTCGAGGCCAAGCGCGCCGTCGCGGTCGCGCTCCGCAACCGCTGGCGGCGCCAGCGCCTCTCGGACGAATTGCGCGACGAGGTGACGCCGAAGAACATATTGATGATCGGGCCGACCGGCTGCGGCAAGACCGAGATCTCGCGCCGGCTGGCGAAGCTTGCCGACGCGCCGTTCGTCAAGGTCGAGGCGACCAAGTTCACCGAGGTCGGCTATGTCGGCCGCGACGTCGAGCAGATCGCCCGCGATCTGGTCGAGGAGGCGGTGCGCCTCGAGAAGGACCGCCGCCGGCTAGCCGTCAAGGACGCCGCCGAGGAAGCGGCAATGGAGCGGCTGCTCGACGCGCTGACCGGCAAGGGCGCCAGCGAGGCGACGCGCGAGAGCTTCCGCCGCCGCTTCCACGACGGCCATCTCGAGGGCTCCGAAGTCGAGATCGAGGTCAGCGAAGCTCCGTCCACGCCGTTCGAGATCCCCGGCATGGGCGGCCAGGTCGGGATGATCAACCTCGGCGACATCATGGGCAAGGCGCTCGGGCAGCAACCGCGCAAGCGGCGCCGCCTCAAGGTCAACGAGGCGTGGAGCCGGCTGGTCGAGGAAGAGGCCGACAAAAGGCTCGACCAGGACGACGTCAACCGCACCGCGCTGGCCGATGCCGAGGCCAACGGCATCGTCTTCCTCGACGAGATCGACAAGATCGCGGTCAGCGACGTGCGCGGGGGATCGGTCAGCCGCGAAGGCGTCCAGCGCGACCTGCTGCCGCTGATCGAAGGCACGACGGTCGCGACCAAATACGGGCCGATGAAGACCGACCATATCTTGTTCATCGCGAGCGGCGCGTTCCACATCGCCAAGCCCAGCGACCTGCTGCCCGAGCTGCAGGGGCGCCTGCCGATCCGGGTCGAGCTCAAGGCGCTGACCGAGGAGGATTTCGTCCGCATCCTGCAGGACACGCAGGCAAGCCTCACCGAGCAATATCGCGCGCTGATCGCCACCGAAGGCGTCGATGTCAGCTTCACCGACGACGGCATCAGGGCGATCGCCCGCATCGCCGCCGAGGTGAACAGCCAGATCGAGAATATCGGCGCTCGCCGCCTGCAGACGGTGATGGAGAAATTGCTCGAGGACATCAGCTTCGACGCCGAGGAACGCAGGGGCGAGGAGATAAGCATCGACGCCGCCTTCGTCGACCGCCAGCTCGCGGCGGTGGCGCGCAACACCGATCTCAGCAAATATGTCCTTTAGGCCCCAGGAAGCGCGCCGAGCGACCTAGAAGGGCAGCTTCACGCCGACCTGGGCGCCCTTGCGGACCTGGCTGTTGCGCGCGCTGCTCACCCGCGCACCCCCGTAGATCCGGGGTTTGCGCGCAGCCGCCTTGGCGGGCGGCTTGCGCGCGCCGGCCTTTGCGCGGGCTTGCCGATCCGGCGGCCCGGCGAGCGACCATTTGGTTGGCAAGACCTCCACATCGCCGGCCGTCGCGGCGGCCTCAGCCATCTCGGTCGAGATCGCCGCCTGCTCCGGCGCGATGCTCGGCGCCGCCGCCCAAGCCGGCGCGGCAACCCCAGCCGCGAACGGTAGCAACAGAAGCAACGGCGGCTTTCTCATCCTGCTTCCTCATCGGCTCAAAAGCTCCGGCGTCTATAGCATGCGCCGCAGCGTTTGTGACCTCTTTCGTTCGGCGACAGGTGAGCAAGCCCTGCTGGCTGTAGGGGCCACGGCCTTGGCGGCCTTGATCGCGCGCAACAAACTCGCCACATGGGACTCATGCTGATCGAGACTGAAACCACGCCCAATCCGGCGACGCTCAAATTCCTGCCCGGCCAAGAGGTCTTGGGGAGCGGAACGCGCGACTTCGCGACTCCCGAAGAAGCGGAGGCTTCGCCGCTCGCCAACGCGATCTTTTCGACCGGCGACGTCGAGGGCGTCTTCTTCGGCCGGGACTTCATCTCGGTGACGGCGGCGCCCAGCGTCGAATGGGCCCATCTCAAGCCGCAGATATTGTCGGTGCTGCTCGATCATTTCTCGAGCGGTGCGCCGCTGTTCAGCGCGGCCAGCGCCGCCGCAATCGGCGTTCCCGCTGCGGAAGATTTCGACGACGATCCCGAAGATGCCGACGTCATCGAGCAGATCCGGGAGCTGATCGAGACTCGAGTGCGGCCGGCGGTCGCCCAGGACGGCGGCGACATCGTCTATCGCGGCTTCAAGGCCGGCACCGTCTATCTTGCGATGCATGGCGCCTGCTCGGGCTGTCCTTCATCGGCAATGACGCTCAAGCAGGGCATCGAAGGCCTTCTCAAACATTATGTGCCCGAGGTCGAAGCGGTCGAAGCGGTGTGAGGCCATTGCTGGGCCCGCCGACCGCCTGACTCTCGGCGACGATTTGTGAGCCGCATTTCCGAGCCGCCGGCCGGTGCAGACACCAAGCTATTAGGGTTCATTCGCGATGCTGCTGGTGATCGACAGCGCCACTGCCGCCTGCTCAATAGCGTTGATCGACGGAGATCGGCTCGTCGACGAGCGGCATGCGCTGGTCGGCCGCGGCCATGCCGAACATTTGCTGCCGATGATCGAGAGCCTGCTCGGCACGCGACGGCCAGCGGCGATCGCGGTCGATTGCGGACCCGGTAGCTTTACGGGATTGCGCGTCGGCCTCGCCGCGGCGCACGGGCTCGCGATCGGCTGGCAGGTGCCGCTCTCGGGCTACAGCTCGCTGGCCGTGATCGCCGCTGCGGCCCCACCCGCCGAGGCTGGGATCGGCGATGGCGGAGGCGATCAAGTGGCGGTTGCGCTGAACGGCGGACACGGGCAAATCTTCGTGCAGACCTATGACCGCGACCCTCTTGCCGCCCGCGACGAGCTTCGCTCGCTTGCCCCCGAGGATGCGGCGGCGGTCATCTCCGCCCATCTCGTGATCGGCTCCGGCGCACAAGCGTTGGTCGCGGCGCGCGGATTCGGCCAGGCGATCGAGGCGCTGCCGCGCGCCGCCGACGTGCGCCTGCTTCCGCTCGCGTTGCGCACCCTGCCGCCGCGGCCGCTCTACGGGCGCGCGCCCGATGCCAAGCCGCTTGATGCCCAGCCGTTCGAGGCGAAGCCTTCTGCGCCGGAGGCCGCGGCGTGAGCAAGGCTCGCCAGATCACATTGTGCGATGGAAGCCTTGCGGACCTCGACTCTGTGATGACGGTGATGCGCGACAGCTTCAATCCTGCATTCGGCGAAGCATGGACTGGGCCGCAATGCTCGGGCTTGCTGCCGATGCCCGGGGTCTGGCTGACCCTGGCGAGGGACGAGGACGAGGTGATCGGCTTCGCGCTCGGCCGCATCGTGATTCGCGAAGCCGAGCTTTTGCTGCTCGCTGTCCGGAACGATTGGCAGCGGGCGGGCATTGGCCTCTTGCTGATCGACGGCTTCACCGTTAACGCGCTGCGGCGCGGCGCTGAGCGCATGCATCTCGAAGTCCGCGATGGAAATCATGCGGTTAAGCTATACAATCGGGCCGGCTTTCATGAAGTCGGCCGGCGCAAAAACTATTACAGGGGCCCCGACGGCAAAGTGTACGACGCGCTAACCCTGTCGAAAGATGCAAAAAATAGCGCCGCATGACAGGATTTCTCTTGTAAATCACACCGGATCGGACCAATTGGCGCGCAGGAGCAATCCCCCTCCCATCACAAACTGGTAGAGCTTAGCATGGAAAACACCGAAAACCTGGACGAGACCTTGATCACTCTTACTGCGGACATCGTGTCGGCGCATGTCAGCAACAATAGTGTCGCGGTCAATGACCTCCCGGTTCTGATCCAGAATGTCCACAGCGCGTTGACTGGCCTCGGCAGCCGCTCGGAAGAGCCCGAAGTAAAGCAGGAGCCGGCCGTTTCGGTGCGCTCGTCGATCAAGCCCGACTACATCGTCTGCCTCGAAGACGGCAAGAAGCTGAAGATGCTCAAGCGGCACCTGATGACCCATTATCAGATGACTCCTGACGAATATCGCCAGAAGTGGGGCCTCAATTCGGACTATCCGATGGTCGCCCCCAATTATGCCGAGCAGCGCCGTTCGCTGGCGAAGAAGATCGGCCTCGGCACCAAGCGCCGGCGCACCCCCAAAAAATAAGCAGCCGAAAAGCAATCGGCCAAAAAGTTAAAGCGGAGCCCGTTTCGGGCTCCGCTCCGCTTTGAAATGCATCCGCTTATGGTCTAAGGCCCCAGGCATATGACCCGCAGGATCGACATCGAAGCATTGTGCCACGAGAAGGGCCTCCGCATCACCGAGCAGCGTCGAGTCATCGCGCGCGTGCTCTCCGAGGCGGAGGACCATCCCGACGTCGAGGCGCTCCATGAGCGTGCCTCGGCGATCGACAGCGGCATCTCGATCGCGACGGTCTACCGGACGGTGCGTCTGTTCGAGGAAGCCGGCATCTTGGAGCGCCACGATTTCGGCGATGGCCGCGCGCGCTACGAAGCCGCCGCCGAGGTCCATCACGACCATCTGATCGACGTCGTGACCGGCAATGTCATCGAGTTCGTCGACGATGATCTCGAGACCCTCCAGCGCCGCATCGCCGAGAAGCTCGGCTTCAGGCTCGTCGACCACCGCATGGAATTGTACGGCGTCGCGCTCGACCGCAAGAAATAGGCTGTTCCGCGGCTTGCAGCCGGCCTTGCGCCGCCCTGCCGCCTACCGCTCGCGCCCACGAAATGGGTTCGGACGATGAGAGCCGCCTTCCGCCTGCTCGCGATCGTGGCGGTGATGTTGGCGGGCCTCATCCTCCACCATCTCTGGCTGCTGTTCGGCCGGCGTTCGCCGTGGCCGCCGCGTTTCCTCGCCTTCGTCGGCTGGATGGCCGGAATGCGTCCTCAGGTCGTCGGCACGCCGCTGCGCGACCATGTCCTGTTCGTCGCCAACCATCTCAGCTGGCTCGACATCATGCTGATCGCCGGAGCGACGGGATCGGCTTTCGTCTCCAAGGACGATGTCGCGCGCTGGCCGTTGATCGGCTGGCTGGCGCGGCTCAACGACACCGTGTTCGTCGCCCGCACCGATCGCCGCGACGTCCATCGGCAGGCCGAAGCGCTGCGCACCGCGCTCGCCTCGGGCCGGCCGGTCGCCTTGTTCCCCGAAGGCACCACCGAGGGCGGCCGCGAAGTGCTGCACTTTCGCGCCAGCCTGCTGGCGGCAGTGGTCCCGCCTCCGCCCGGAGTCCGGGTCCAGCCGGTCGCGATCGATTATGGCGGGGCGGCGCACGACATCGCCTGGATCGGCCGCGAAACCGCCGCAGCCAATGCGATGCGCATCCTGTCGCGTCCGGGTACGACGCCAGTGACGCTCCACTTCCTGGCGCCGATCGACCCCGCGACGATGCCGAGCCGCAAGGCGCTTGCGGAGGCCGCGCGCGACGAGATCATCGCCGAGCTGGATCGGGATTTGCGCGATGCTTCCGCCGACTCGCGCGATCGCCTATAGGCACCCGATGACGATACCCAAGACCTTCCATATCAAATCGTTCGGCTGCCAGATGAACGTCTACGACGGTGCGCGCATGGCCGAGCTGCTCGAAAGCGAAGGCATGGCAGCGGCGCAGAGCGGCGAGGCCGATCTCGTCGTGCTCAACACCTGCCACATCCGCGAGCGCGCCGCGGAGAAGGTCTATTCGGACATCGGCCGCCTCAAGCGCGACGACGGATCGCGGCCGATGATCGCGGTCGCCGGCTGCGTCGCCCAGGCCGAGGGCGCCGAGATCCCGCGCCGCGCGCCGAGCGTCGACATCGTCGTCGGCCCGCAAGCCTATCACCGGCTGCCCGAGCTGATCGCCGAGGCCGGCGGCGGCGGGCGCGGGCTCGACATGGCGCTGGCGGCGGAGACCAAGTTCGGGGCGCTGCCGCCGCGCCGCCGCCAAGGCCCGAGCGCTTTCCTGACGGTGCAGGAAGGCTGCGACAAATTCTGCACTTATTGCGTCGTCCCCTACACGCGCGGCGCCGAGATCTCGCGCGGGTGGAGCGCGATCGTCGACGAAGCCAAGGCGCTGATCGACATGGGCGCGCGCGAGATCACCTTGCTCGGCCAGAATGTGAATGCGTGGCGCGGCGAAGATCCGGCCGGGCGCGCGCAGGGGCTCGACGGGCTGATCCGCGCGCTCGACGTGCTGCCGGGGCTCGAGCGGATCCGCTATACCACCAGCCATCCCGCCGACATGACCGACGGCCTGATCGAGGCGCATCGCGACGTCGCCAAGCTGATGCCGTTCCTCCACCTCCCGGTCCAGTCGGGCAACGACCGGATCCTGAAGGCGATGAACCGCAGCCACAGCAATGCGAGCTACCGCGCGATCATCGACCGGGCCCGCGACGCCCGGCCCGACATCGCCATCTCCGGCGATTTCATCGTCGGCTTTCCCGGCGAGAGCGACGCCGAATTCGAGGACACGCTCAAAATTATCGAGGCGGTGAACTACGCGCAGGCTTACTCGTTCAAATATTCTCCGCGGCCGGGCACTCCCGCCGCCGCGATGGACGAGCAGGTGGCGCCGACCCTGATGGATGAAAGATTGCAGCGGCTGCAGGCGCTGATCGAGCGGCAGCAATATGCCTTCAACCAGGCCTCGGTCGGGCTGCGCACGCAGATCTTGATCGAACGGCAGGGCCGCAAGCCCGGCCAGAAGCTCGGCAAGTCGCCGTGGCTGCAGTCGGTGCATGTCACGACCGAGGCGCCGATCGGCGCGATCGTCGATATCGAGATCGCCTCTGCCGGTCCGCACAGCCTGGGCGGCGCCGAATTGATCCAAGCCGCCGCCTGATGGCCCAGAAACGTCCCGCCGAGCCCGCCGGCCCCCGCGCCAAGCTCGAGATCGAGTTCGATCAGCCGCATCTGCTCGGGCCGCTGTTCGGCGAGTTCGACCGCAATCTCGTCGCGATCGAGGATCGGCTCGGCGTCTATATCGCCGCGCGCGGCAACCGCATCCAGATCGAGGGCGAGCCCGAGGCCGCGGCGCGTGCGCGCGACGTGCTGACCGGCCTCTACAACCGCCTCGATCAGGGCCAGGACATCGATGCCGGCGCGGTCGAAGGCGTGATCGCAATGTCCGGCCAGCCGGTGCTCGAAGGCATCGTCGGCAACGACGTCTCCGAACCGCCCAAGGTGATGATCCGAACGCGCAAGAAGACGATCGTCCCGCGCTCGAAGACGCAGGTCGCCTATATGGAGGCGCTGGCGCGCGACGATCTGATCTTCGCGCTCGGGCCGGCCGGCACCGGCAAGACCTATCTCGCGGTCGCGCAGGCGGTACAGCAGTTGATCGGCGGCTCGGTCGACCGGCTGATCCTCTCGCGCCCGGCGGTCGAGGCGGGCGAGCGGCTCGGCTTCCTGCCCGGCGACATGAAGGAAAAGGTCGATCCCTATCTCCGCCCGCTCTACGACGCGCTCTACGACATGCTGCCGACCGAGCAGGTCGAGCGCCGCATCGCCAGCGGCGAGATCGAGATCGCGCCGATCGCCTTCATGCGCGGCCGCACCCTCTCCGACGCGTTCATCATCCTCGACGAGGCGCAAAACACCACCCCGCAGCAGATGAAGATGTTCCTCACCCGCTTCGGGATGCGCAGCCGGATGGTGGTATGCGGCGATCCGCTGCAGATCGATCTGCCCAACCCGGGCATGTCGGGACTCGCCGACGCGGTCGGCAAGCTGGAAGGGATCGCCAAGATCGCCACCGTCCGCTTCGGTCCTTCGGACGTCGTCCGCCACCCGCTCGTCGGCCGCATCGTCGAGGCCTATGAGGGTCCTTCGGCATGATCGTCATCGAGAGCGACAGCGACGGAGAGTGGGACAGTCGCACCGACTGGCACGCGCTTGCCGAGCAAGCCGCGCGCGCGGCTGTAGAGTGCAGCCGCTACGGCGCGCTGCTCGACAGCGCGCTGGGCGCGGAGATCTCGGTCAAGTTCACCGACGATAGCGAGGTGCAGGCGCTGAATGCCGCCTATCGCTCGGTCGACAAGCCGACCAACGTCCTGTCGTTTCCGATGGTCGAGCCCGAGCTGCTCGCTCCCCTGCTCGAAGCCGATGGCGGCGAGATATTGCTTGGCGATCTCATCCTTGCGCATGGCGTCTGCGCGCGCGAGGCCGCGGCCAAGCAGATTGCAATCGAGGCACATGCCGCGCATCTGGTTGTGCATGGCGTTCTCCATCTGCTCGGCTATGATCACGAAAGCGGGGACGAGGATGCCGAGGCGATGGAAGTGCTCGAGCAGCAGGCGCTGGCAGCGATCGGCGTCTCCGATCCTTATGCGGTGACAGAGGTGCAAACCTAAGCAAGATGGCCGACGGCAGTACGAACAACGCCCGCGACAATGGGGGCAGTTTCTGGAGCGGGCTCCGCACCTTCCTCTTCGGCGACGACGAAGCGACGCTCCGCGACCAGATCGAGGAGGCGATCGAGAGCCATGAGGGCGAAGCGCCCAAGGTCGGCGATCTCTCGCCGGTCGAGCGGCAGATGCTGCGCAACCTCCTCCATTTCGGCGAGCGCACCGTCGACCAGGTGTCGGTGCCGCGCGGCGAGATCATCGCGGTGCCGAGCACGATCAGCTTCGACGAGCTGGTCGCCGCATTCGTCGACGCCGAGCACAGCCGCCTCCCCGTCTATGAGGAGAGCCTCGATCATGTCATCGGCATGGTCCACATCAAGGACGTGTTCCGGCTGACCACAACCGGCGCCGAGCCGCCCGAGGACATCACGACATTGCTGCGCGTGCCCTTGTACGTGCCCGAATCGATGGGCGTGCTCGACCTGCTGGCGCGGATGCGCGCCGAGCGCGTGCACCTTGCCATCGTCGTCGACGAGTTCGGCGGCACCGAGGGCCTGGTGACGATCGAGGATCTCGTCGAGGAGATCGTCGGCGAGATCGAGGACGAGCATGACGAGGAGATGCCCGGCATGCTGATCCTGCTCGACGACGGCATCTGGGACGCCGACGCGCGCGCCGAGCTCGAGGATGTCGCCGACCTGATCGATGCCCGGCTGGCGGTGGTCGAGGAGGATGTCGACACTTTGGGCGGTCTCGCCTTCGTCCTCGCCGGCCACGTGCCGCAGCAGGGCGAGATCGTCGAGCACCCGAGCGGCTGGCGCCTCGAAGTCACCGACAGCGACCACCGCCGAGTCAACCGCCTGCGGCTGCACGCCCCGGTCGAGACGGTCCTCGCCGGCGAAATCTGATCCAGCCTCGGCCAGACCTTGAAGAGAGCCCCGTGGATTATTCCGCGGCGAGCAGACTTTCGGCACCGCCAAGATCGACGCTGACCAGCCGGCTGACGCCTTTTTCGATCATCGTCACCCCGAACAGGCGATGCATGCGGCTCATCGTCACCGCATTGTGGGTGACGATCAGATAGCGCGTGTCGGTCTCGGCGGCCATGCGGTCGAGCAGGTCGCAGAAGCGCTCGATGTTGGCGTCGTCGAGCGGCGCATCGACCTCGTCGAGGACGCAGATTGGCGCCGGATTGGTGAGGAACAAAGCGAAGATCAGCGCCACCGCGGTCAGCGCCTGCTCGCCGCCTGAAAGCAAGGTCAGCGCGGTCAGCCTTTTGCCCGGCGGCTGCGCCATGATCTCGAGCCCCGCCTCGAGCGGATCGTCCGATTCGACCAGCTCGAGATGCGCCTGGCCGCCGTCGAACAGGGTCGTGAACAGGCTTCGGAAGTGGCGGTCGACCGCTTCGAACGCGGTCAGCAGCCGGGCGCGGCCTTCGCGGTTGAGACTGCCGATCGAGCCGCGCAGGCGGTGGATGGCAAGTCCCAGCTCCTCGCGCTCGGCCTGGCTCGCCGCGCGCGCCTCGTCCAGCTCGGCGAGCTCGCGCTCGGCGACGAGATTGACCGGGCCGATCCGTTCGCGCTCGGCGTTCAGCCGCTCTAGCGCCGGCGATTCGACCGAAACCGGTGCGATGCTCTTCTCGTCGAAGCCGAGCTTTTCCGGCAGCGCGATCGGCGCGCATTCGAAGCGTTCGCTGGCGATCCGCGCCATCTCGGCGCGGCGGCTTTCCTGGTTCTCGTGGCGGGCAGCCGCGCCGGCGCGGGTCTCGCGGGCGAGCGTGAGCGCCTCGCCGGCCTCGGCCAGCCTGGTGTCTGCCGATCGCAGCGCTGCCTCGCTCGCGCGCTCGGCTTCGGCGGCAGCCTCGGCCGCGCGAACCGCCGCGGACGCTTCGCTTTCCATGGCCTCCACCCGCACGCCGATTTCGTCAGGCGCGTCGGCGAGCCGCTCGGCCTCGGCCTCGGCGGCGGCGATCCGGCGGACAAGCTCCTCGTGCCTCGTGCCCGCCTCGGCGGCACGCGTGCGCCAGTCGGCGCCTTCCGCCTTGGCGGCCTCGGCGCGCTGGCGGTCGGCGCCAAGCGCGCGTGCCTGGCTCGCCGCCTCGGCGCGCAGCTCGGCCAGCGCCCGCTGCGCGCGCTCGGCGATCGTCCTCAGCCCGGCGACGCCTTCCTCCCGGATCCGGGAGTCGGGGAGCGCGGCGACCCGCTGCTCGGCCTGCTGCTGTGCTGCGTTCGCCTCGGCCAGATCCGCTTCAGCCTCGGCCAGGCGCTCGGCGAGACTTGCCCGGCGCACCTCGATCCGCTCGATCGCGACATTGGCCGCATCCTCGATCCGGGTGGCCTCGCGGATCGCCGCTGCGGCCTCGCCCTCGGCGCGCCGGCCGGCATCGGCGGCATCCTGGGCGTCCTTCATCTCGGCCTGAGCGGCGGCGATGCGCGCTTCGGCGGCGGCAACCGCCGCTGCCGCCTGCGGCATGTCACGCTCGATCTCGCCGAGGCGGTTGATCCGGATCAGCCGTTCCGCGGCGGCCGCGCCCACGCCGCGCGCGACATAACCGTCCCAGCGGCGCAAGGCCCCGTCGCGAGTCACCAGCCGCTGGCCGACCGCGAGCGCGATGCTGCCGTCGTCGGCGTCGACCACCGCCACCTGGGCGAGCCGACGCTGCAATGCGGCCGGCGCCTCGACATGGTCGCGCAGCGCGACGGTGCCGCCGGGAAGCGCCGGATCCGCGGCCTGGGGTTCGGCGCCCATCCAGCGGCGCGGGCCCTCGCCATCGATCGGCGCTTCGAGATCATCGCCCAGCGCCGCCGCAAGCGCGCGTTCGTAACCCGGCTCCGCCTTGAGACGGTCGAGCGCCCGCGTGCCGTTGGTCGTTTCCACCGTCTTGAGCAGCGCCTTGGCTTCGGACTGCAGCGCCGCGAGCGCCGCGCGTGCCGAGGCTCCTTCGCTTTCCGCAGAGTCGCGCGAGGACACTGCCTGCGCGCGCCGCGTCTCGGCGGCGGCGATCGCGCCGGCTGTTGAAACCAGTCGCTGCTCGGCCTGCTCGCGCCGCTCGCGCGCGTTGCGCGCTTCGTCGAGATGCGCCTGCTCGCCGCCCAGCTCCGCCATCTGCTGCCCAAGCCGCGCGACTTCCTCGCGCGCCCGCGCCAGCCGCGCGCGTGCGCTCGCAAGCGCCGCCTCGGCGACCCTCGCCTCGGCCTGTTCGGCGGCCTGTTTCTCGCGTGCCGCCGCCAGCTCGGCCTCCGCTTCGCGCGCCCGCGCCTCGAGCTCCACATTGCGGCTGTCGAGCGTGGCGCGCCCCGCCTCGGCCTCGGCGATTCGTGCGGCGAGCGAGTCGCTCTCGGCGCCGAGACGCGCGAGCGCTGCTTGCGCGTCGGTGCCGAGCGCCGCCTCGCGCGCCTGGTCCGCGGCCAGGCTGCGGCGCCGCTCGGCGACATCGGCGACTCTCCGCGCGATCGCATCGCGTTCGGCCTTGAGCGTCCCCAGGCTGTGGCCGAGCGCGGTCGCCGCCTCGCGCGCCGCCTGCGCCGCCTTGCGCGCCTCGCCGAGCGCACGGGCCGCCTCCGCTTGCGCGAGCGCGAGCGTGCGCTGGGCCTGCGCGGCAGTTTCGACCGCTGCGCCCGCTGCCTCGTTATCCTGTCTCGCCTTCTCGGCTTCGGCCGCCGCTTCGCGCCAGCGCGCGAAGATCAGCCGCGCTTCGGCGATGCGGATCTGGTCGGTGAGCTTGCGGTAGCGTTCCGCCGCCCTCGCCTGGCGCCGCAGCACCGCGGCGCGCTGCTCCATGTCGATCAGCAATTCGTCGAGCCGCAGCAGATTGGTTTCGGTCGCGCGCAGTTTCTGCTCGGCGTCCTTGCGCCGGACGTGAAGCCCGGCGATGCCGGCGGCCTCCTCGAGCATCAGCCGCCGCTCGGTCGGCTTGGCGGCGATCACCGCGCTGATCCGGCCCTGGCTGACCAGGGCCGGCGAATGGGCTCCGGTCGCCGCATCGGCGAACAGCAAGGCGACATCCTTGGCGCGCACGTCCCGTCCGTTGACCCGATAGGCCGATCCGGCGCCGCGCTCGATGCGCCGGGTGACCTCGGTCTCGCCCTCGTTGCCGCCCGCAACGTCGCCCGGGAGATCGGCGGCAACGCGCTCGACGAGCAGCGACACTTCGGCGAAATCGCGCGCCGGGCGAAGCGCGGTACCGGCAAAGATGACATCGTCCATGCCGGCGCTGCGCATCGATTTGGGTGACGATTCGCCCATCACCCAGCGGATCGCCTCGAGCACGTTGGACTTGCCGCAGCCGTTGGGGCCGACAACGCCGGTGAGGCCGGGCTCGATCCGCAGCTCCGCCGGCTCCACGAAGCTCTTGAAGCCGGCCAGCTTGAGCCGCTTTATCTGCACGGCTTTGGCCCTGTCCGAAGTTTCGCCCCCCGGCGCATCGCCTCAGCCGCCCCCGAGGCCGAGCAGCGGCTCGAGCGTCGCCCAATCATGGGCGCCCTCGGCCTTTTTCCCGTTGATCAGGAAGGTCGGCGTCCCCTGGAGGTCGTGTTGGCTGGTCGCGACCCTGCGCATCTCCGCCAGCCGCGCCGCCGCTTTCTCGTCCGACAGGCACGCCTTCGCCCGCGCCGGCGGCACTCCGAACCTGGCCGCCATCGCATCGAGGCCGCCGATCGCCGCGATGCGGATCAGCTTTTGTGTCGGCCCAAGCGCGGTGAGCGCGTCATATTCGCTCGCGCTCAACGCGGCGAAGCGGCCGGTCCACTGGTCCTGCGTGGCGAAGATATTGTGCATAAGCGGGAAGAAATTGCGCGGGCCCGCGCAGCGGCTGAGCAACGCCGCACTGAGATCATAGGGGTCGCGCACGAAGTTGCGAAGCTCGAAGCTGACCCTGCCGCTCCTGACATATTTGGCGATCAGCTGCGGCACGCCCTCTTGGACGAAATGCGCGCAATGCGGGCAGGTGTAGGAGGAATATTCGACGAGCTTGACCGGCGCCGCCGGATTGCCCATCCGAAATCCGCCTTCGGGCGTGACGGCAACGGCCTTGCTCCAGTCGCGCTGCGCTGCCGCCTTGGCTGGGGCGACAGCGGCGGCCGAAACGCTCGCTGCGGCCGCCGGCCAAGTCATCGCTGCTGCCAGCAGCAACCAGGAAGTCGTGAAGCCGAAGCGCATCAGCCCTGGTCCCCGCCAAGGCAAAGCGTCCGCAAGGTCAGAGCCGGGGTTGAGCGCCGCCTCGGCATCGTCATCAGCCAAGCGCCTTCCTGATCTCCGGCTCGAGCGCCTCCCAGCTCGCGGCATTCTCGACCTTCTTGCCGTTGATGAAGAAGGTCGGCGTGCCTTGCACCTCCATCTCCTCGCTCGCGGTCTTGGTGATGCCCATGATCCTGTCGAGGCCACTCTTGTCGGCAAGGCACGAATTGATCCGCGCCTCGGGCATTCCGCGCTGGCGGAAGAACTGGTCGAGCCCGGCCGCCTTGACGATCTCGCCGAGCTGCTGCTGCGGCGGCAGCGCGTTGATCCGTTGCCCCTCCGCCGGCGGCAGCGCCTGCAGCCTCGCGATCCAATCCGGCTGGGTCGCAAAGAGCTGGTCGGTGAGCAGGAACGAGGCATTGGCGCCGTGGCAACGAACCAGCATCGAGATGCCTGGATCGGTCGGGAACAGCAAAAACGGCCGGAATTCCCAGCTCACCCGTCCGCTCTTGACGAGATCCTGCAGCGGTGCCGACGCCTTCTCCGCGAATTCGGCGCAATGCGAACAGGTGTAGGAGGCAAATTCGAGCAGCTTCACCGGCGCGGCGGGGTTGCCCATCCGGTAGCCGCCTTCCGGCGTCTCGGCGATCGTCTGCGTCCAGTCGGCGCCCGCGGGCGCGGCGACCGGCGCGGCCGATCCGCTGCTGCTTCCGGCCGTGTCACCCGCCTTCTGATCTCCGCAACCGGCGAGAAGCAACCCAAGCGTAACCGCGCCGAGCGCCACCGGACGCATGCCGAACAGAGATTTCATTCCTATCCTTTCACCTTGCCGACCACGGGGATGGTCCTGACCACCGGTTCGCCTTCTTCGCGTGCGCTCAGACCTCGTGCAAGACCCTCGAGGCAGGCGCGAAGCTCAGGATCGGCGATCGCGCGCAGCGAATCGCCGAGCTCGGCCGGGATCGGCCTCAGCGAAGGCGGCGCCACGCGTGATTTGGCCCCGTTGGACCGCGCGATCTGAACCAGCCCCTGCTTGAACTGGACACGTTCGACCGCCGCATAGCCGAAGAAGCGGTTGACCCGCTCGACGATCACCGGCGCGACATGCTGCATCATCGGCGCATGCGCGCCTTCGACGATCAGGGTCAGCACGCCACCCGCGCGCTTGGCCGCCGGGAAACGGATCGATTCGGGCGAGGAGACCGACGCATAGCGCTCGCCGACGATCTCGCGCCAGCGGCTGACCACCGAGGATTGGACGAAGCCGAAGCGCCGGAAGGCGGCGCGCCCGACGTCGGGCAGCATGTCCGCGACCGAACGCGCGCGCAGCGAACGTTGCGGCTCCTGCCGCTTGCGCGGCCCGGCTTGATCTCCCGATTTGACCATCGCGCGCAACATGGCATAGCCGGGCCATGACAGTCGATGCTTCAAATGCGCTTTTGCGCTGGTACGACGCTCATAAGAGAAGACTTCCGTGGCGCGCCGCGGGCGAGACTCCCGACCCCTATAGAGTCTGGCTGTCCGAAATCATGCTCCAGCAGACCACGGTCGCTGCGGTCCGGCCTTATTTCGAGAAATTCGTGACCTTGTGGCCGACCGTCGCGGCGCTCGCCGATGCCGACGAGGCGGAGGTGATGGCCGCCTGGGCAGGGCTTGGCTATTACGCCCGCGCCCGCAACCTGATCGCCTGCGCGCGGCAGGTCGCGAAGCTCGGCGCCTTTCCCGACGACGAGGACGGGCTGCGCGCGCTCCCCGGGATCGGCCGCTACACCGCCGCCGCGATCGCGGCGATCGCATTCGGCCGACGCGCGGTGGTGGTCGACGGCAATGTCGAGCGGATTGTCGCGCGGCTGTTTGCGGTCGAGCAGCCGCTGCCCGGCGCGCGCGCTGCGCTCTACGATCTCGCCGCGACGATCACGCCGGAGCACCGCAACGGCGATTTCGCGCAGGCGATGATGGATCTCGGAGCAACGATCTGCACGCCGCGCAATCCGGCCTGCGGCCTCTGCCCGTTATCCGATCGCTGCGCCGCGCGGCTGCGCAACGCCCAGGCCGATTTCCCGGTCAAGGCCGCCAAGGCTGCAAAGCCGCGCCGCCAGGGCGTGGCTTATTGGCTGCAGCACGAGGATCATGTGCTGCTCGTGCGCCGTCCCGCACGTGGGATGCTCGGCGGCATGCTGGCGCTGCCGAGCGCCGCCTGGGCCGACGCAGCCCGCGAAACCGGCGACGCGGACGATCGCGCCCACGCGATCGGCAACGCTCCGGCCGCGGCGCAATGGTGCGAAGCCGGCAGCGTCGATCATGTCTTCACCCATTTCGCGCTGACGATGCGGCTGCTGTGCGCCAGGGCCGAGCGGCGCCCCGACCGGGATGTCGGCGAGCGCCTGTCCGGCGACGGAGAAATCTGGTGGCCGGCCGAGCGGATCGGTGAAGCGGGCCTGCCGAGCCTGTTCGCCAAGCTCGCCCAGCGCGGCTTGGCCTGGCAGGACGGCCTATCGGGAAAAGCAGCATGAACGCACCGGGCTTCACCGCATCGACGATCGACCGCGCCGACAATCTGCGGCTGATGCCCGACAAGGTCGCGGCGCTCGCGGCATCGCCGCAGGCGCGGCTGATGCGGCTGACCGATATCGAACCCCAGTTCGGGCCGGACGGGCGGCTGAGCTGGGCCTCGCCGATCGACGATCCGGACATGGACGCTTTGGTGTTTCTCGGCCTCGACGGCGAAGCGCCGTTGTTCGCGCCGCTCGGCCAGACGGACGGAATGGCATCGGCGATCGCGCGCTGGACGATGCTCGATGCGATGGCGCCCGAGGATGCCGCCTTGTGGGGCACCGCGCGCAGCCTCATCCTGTGGCACAATCGCCATAGCTTTTGCAGCAATTGCGGCGCTCCGACGGTGCCGTTCCGCGCCGGCTGGGGCCGCAAATGCCCGGCTTGCGTCAGCGATCATTTTCCGCGGGTCGATCCGGTCGTGATCATGCTTCCCGAATATCGCGGCAAGGTGCTGGTCGGGCGCCAGCCGCAATTCCCCCCGCGGCGCTATTCGGCGCTCGCCGGATTTATCGAGCCCGGCGAGTCGATCGAGGGCGCGGTCGTCCGCGAGATCATGGAAGAAGCCGGCATCCGCGTCTCCGAGGTGCGTTACGTCGCGAGCCAGCCCTGGCCTTTCCCGAGCACCTTGATGGTCGCCTGCCTCGCGACCGCGGCCTCCGACGAAATCCTGCTCGACACGACCGAGCTCGAGGATGCGATGTGGGTCGATCGCGCCCAGGTTGCGGCCGCGCTCGCCGGCGCCGAGGATGCGCCGTTCATCGCCCCGCCTTCGTTTGCGATCGCGCACAGCCTGCTCGTGCGGTGGCTCGAGCAGACTTCCGCCGCCGACGATCTGCTGCCCGCCTGACTGCCCTGTTCGAATGATGGCCGGCGATCCTCACCGGCTGATTTTGACGCCCGACTCCGGCCGCTTGCGGCGAGCGTGCGCCGCGCCTAAAGGGAGCGCCAAATCTTGGCCACCCGCGCCCGCGTCCCCGCGGCTGCGCCGCTTTTTCGGAGGTTTTTGAGGGCATGGACGATCGGTCGAACACGATTGCAGGCTGGGTGCTCGGCGCCGGAATCGTCGCGCTCGGCGCGTCGATCGTCACCGGCGAGATGTTCCATGCCGAACGCCCCGAGAAAATGGGCTATCCGATCGAGGGCGTCGAGATCGAGAGCGAGGACGGCGCCGCCGCCGAGCAGCCGATCGCAGTCTATCTCGCCGCTGCCGACCCGGCGCAGGGCGAGCAGGTCTTCAAGAAATGCGTGACCTGCCACACCGTGACCAAGGGCGGCCCCAATCAGCTCGGCCCCAATCTGTGGGGCGCGATGGGCAAGCCGCACGGCCATGTCCCGGGCTTTCCTTATACCGATGCGCTCAAGTCCAAGCCCGGCGTCTGGGATTGGGAGAGCATGAGCGCCTGGCTCAAGTCGCCCAAGGGCTATGCTCCGGGCACCAAGATGACCTTCGCCGGCCTTTCCAAACCCGAGGACCGGGCGAACCTGCTCGCTTATTTGAACAAGCAGAGCGACAGCCCGCTGCCGCTCCCGACCGCGCCGGCCACGCCGGCCGCGGCGGCCGCCGAAGCCTCGGACGCGCCCGCCGCCGCGGAAAAGGCCGAGGACGAGCCGATCCTGACCGAGGCCCAGGCCACCCCGACCAAAGTGGGCGGCGAGGGTGCCCCGAGCGTCGCTGGCCGCGCCGAGCAGACCAAGACCAGATAAGGCTAGACCAAATCGCGGCCGGACGGCTGAGGCTCCAGGGGCGCGCGATGCCCTTGCCTCAGCAGTCGAGCTGGATATCGCTCTCGGCATAATAAGTGCAGACATGATCCCACGCTTGTTCGGCGGTTTCGACGAACTGGAATAGTTCAAGGTCGTTGGGTGAGATCGTCCCCTCCTCGACCAGCGCTTCGAAATTCACCACCCGCCGCCAATAATCGGCGCCGAAGAACAGGATCGGCACCGGCTTGATCTTGCCGGTCTGGATCAGGGTCAGCAGCTCGAACGCTTCGTCGAACGTCCCGAAACCGCCCGGGAAGACCGCCACCGCGCGCGCACGGATCAGGAAGTGCATCTTGCGCAGCGCGAAATAGTGGAACTGGAAGCTCAGTGAGGGCGTGACATAGGGATTGGGCAATTGCTCGTGCGGAAGCACGATGTTGAGCCCGATCGTGTCGGCACCTTCGTCGGCCGCGCCGCGATTCGCCGCTTCCATGATCGAAGGGCCGCCGCCCGAACAGACCACGAAATGCTGCTTGCCGTCGGCATCGCGCCCGACCCGGCTGGCGAGGCGGGCGAGGCTGCGCGCCTCGTCGTAATAATGCGATTTGGCCTTCAGCCGTTCGGCGATCCGCCGCTGGTTGTCGGTTGCCGCATTCTGGATCAGCGCATCGGCCTTCGAAGGCTCGGGAATGCGCGCCGAGCCGTAGAAGACGAAGGTCGAGGCAATGTCGGCCTCGTCGAGCAGAAGCTCCGGCTTGAGCAATTCGAGTTGGAAGCGAACTGGGCGGAGGTCCTGGCGGAGCAGGAATTCCAGATCCTGGAATGCGAGGCGGTAGGCCGGATCCTCGGTTTGCGGGCTCGACGTCTGGTGCCGGGCCACCTCGGCTTCGACACGCGCGGGAGAGAAGACGCTCTTGGGCGGTACGGGATCGGTCATGCCGCTGCCCTTAACGGCAATAAGGGCCGGCGCCCAAGTCGAAATGGAAGTGGTCGCGGTGGAGCGCGTTGGCGTCGGGCCCGAGGGCGACCTTGAAGCGGCGGCAGCCGGCCTGGTGCACCGCGCGCAGGAACTTGCGGACGTCCTCGTCGCCCGCGTTCCAGCCGTCGAGCACCGTCACCCGGCGGCCGTCAGCGAGGACGAACGCCGCGATGTCGACCGCATTGGCGCGGCCGTGCTCGCTGAGCCGGCCGCCGATCTGGCTGTTGACCGAGCGGCAGCTGTAGGTGCCGAAGCTTTCGATCCGCGCGACGTTGGTGCCGAGCCAGGCGCGCGCCGCCGGCTGCACCGCATCGCGTGTCCACAAGGCGAAGCTGTGCGCGAGGCCGCAGGTCATCGCGCCGAGATTGGTGACCGGAGTGCCGATATCGAGCAATTGGACGCTGCCGATCGCACTGCAGCCGCCCGCGAACGTCCGGTCCGGAAGGTTCTTGTAGCCGATCTGGTCGCGCCCGAGATCGGCGAGGCATTGCAAGGTCGCGCGGCTCGGCGGGCCGGCGGCGGCGGGGCGCTCGGCCGATCGCCGCCCGGAGGACGGTATGCAGGCGGCGAGCGACAGCAGCGCCGTGAAGATCAACCAGTTACGCATCGCTCCCCCGGCTCCGGGGATCAGGCTGCTCCGGATGAGGATTCGGGTCAAGGCGGCTCATCGCGCCATAGGGTCGTTGCGAAGATAGACCGGGTTTGTTGGTTGACAGCCGAGATTGCGGCTCTAAGGCCAGCGCCGGGCCACGCCGTCCCAACGCGGCGCGTGCTCTCTGCGAGGAGAGTTGCAAAGATGAATGCCAATACTGACGTTACCGCTGCGCTCGCGCGCCCGGAAAAGCCGATTTCCCGCCCCGCGCGCCCCTCTTTCTCGTCGGGGCCCTGCGCCAAGCCGCCGGGTTGGGCGCCGGACCATCTCGCCCTCGGATCGCTCGGCCGCTCGCACCGCTCGAAGCTCGGCAAGGCGCGCCTCGGCTATGCGATCGAGCTCACCCGCAAGGTGCTGCGCGTCCCCGCGACGCACCGCATCGGCATCGTGCCCGGCTCCGATACCGGCGCGGTCGAGATGGCGATGTGGTCGATGCTCGGCGTCCGCCCGACGACGGTGCTCGCCTGGGAGAGCTTCGGCGAGGGCTGGGTGACCGATGCGGTCAAGCAACTGAAGCTCGACGCCACGGTGATCAAGGCGCCTTACGGCGAGATCCCGGACCTCGCCAAGGTCGACCAGGCGAGCGACGTCGTCTTCACCTGGAACGGCACCACCTCGGGTGCCCGCGTTCCCAACGGCGACTGGATCAGCGACGAGCGCGAAGGCCTGATGATCGCCGACGCGACTTCCGCCTGCTTCGCGCAGGACGTCCCGTTCGACAAGCTCGATGTGGTCACCTTCAGCTGGCAGAAAGTGCTTGGCGGCGAGGGCGGCCACGGCGTGCTGGTCCTCGGCCCGCGCGCGGTCGAGCGGCTCGAAAGCTACACGCCCGATCGCCCGCTCCCCAAGATCTTCCGCATGACCAAAGGCGGCAAGCTGATCGAGGGCATCTTCCAGGGCGAGACGATCAACACGCCGTCGATGCTCGCGGTCGAGGATTATATCTTCGCGCTCGAATGGGCCCAGGGCCTCGGCGGCCTTTCGGCGCTGATCGCGCGCTCCGATGCCAATGCCGCCGCACTCGATTCGTGGGTGCAGGCGACGCCGTGGGTCGAGCATCTCGTCGCCGATCCCGCGATCCGGTCGAACACCAGCGTCTGCCTGAAGTTCGCGGAGAGCGCCGTCCCTGGCCTCGATGCCGATGCGCAGCTCGCTTTGGTCAAGAAGATGGCGTCGCTGCTCGAGGCCGAGGGCGCCGCTTATGACATCGCTGGCTACCGCGATGCTCCCCCCGGGATCCGCATCTGGTGCGGCGCCACGATCGAGCGCGACGACATCGAAACGCTCGGGCCGTGGCTCGACTGGGCGTTCCACCAGGCCCGCTCGGCCTAAGACGACCGCACCTCTGATCGACCGTGCGTCCGCCCGGAGCGGGCGCGCTCGCATCCATTGAATTGATCCCGCCGCCGGTGGCGGCGGGCCCGCAGCAACGGAGAATCAAATGCCCAAAGTGCTTATCTCGGATCAGATGGATCCCAATGCTGCCGAGATCTTTCGCGCCAATGGCGTCGAGGTCGACGAGAAGCCGGGCCTCACCAAGGACGAATTGCTCGCGATCATCGGCGAGTATGACGGCCTTGCGATCCGCTCCGCGACCAAGGTCACCAAGGAGGTGCTCGAGGCCGCGACCAATCTGAAGGTGGTCGGGCGGGCCGGCATCGGGGTCGACAATGTCGACATCCCGGCCGCGACCGCGAAAGGCGTGGTCGTGATGAACACACCGTTCGGCAATTCGATCACCACCGCCGAACATGCCATCGCGCTGATGTTCGCGCTCGCGCGCGAGCTGCCCGCCGCCGACAATTCGACCCAGGCCGGCAAGTGGGAAAAGAACCGCTTCATGGGCGTCGAGCTGACCAACAAGACGCTCGGCCTGATCGGCGCCGGCAACATCGGCTCGATCGTCGCCGACCGCGCGCTCGGCCTCAAGATGAAGGTCGTCGCGTTCGATCCCTTCCTCTCGCCCGAACGTGCGATCGATCTCGGCGTCGAGAAGGTCGAGCTCGACGAGCTGCTCGCCCGCGCCGATTTCATCACCCTGCACACGCCGCTCACCGACCAGACGCGCAACATCCTCAGCCGCGACAATCTCGCCAAGACCAAGCGCGGCGTGCGCATCATCAATTGCGCGCGCGGCGGCCTGATCGACGAGGCGGCGCTCAAGGACATGCTCGAAAGCGGGCAGGTCGCCGGTGCGGCGCTCGACGTCTTCGCCGAGGAGCCCGCCAAGCAGAGCCCGTTGTTCGGAACGCCCGGCCTAGTCGCGACGCCCCACCTCGGCGCCTCGACCACCGAAGCGCAGGTCAATGTCGCCATTCAGGTCGCCGAGCAGATGGCGGACTATCTGGTCCGCGGCGGCGTCTCGAACGCGCTCAACGTGCCGTCGCTGTCGGCCGAGGAAGCGCCGAAGCTGCGGCCCTATATGGCGCTTGCCGAACAGCTCGGCAGCCTGGTCGGCCAGCTCGCCCATGGCTCGATCGCCGGGCTCGCGGTCGAAACCGAAGGCGCGGCCGCGGAGCTCAACATGAAGCCGATCACCAGCGCGGTGCTGGCCGGCTTCATGCGAGTCCACTCGGATACGGTCAACATGGTCAACGCGCCGGTGATGGCCAAGGAACGCGGGCTCGACGTGCGCGAGGTCCGCCACGACCGCGAGGGCGATTATCACACCCTGCTGCGGGTGACCGCCATGACCCAGGCCGGCGAACGCTCGGTCGCCGGCACCCTGTTCGGCAACAGCGCGCCGCGGCTGGTCGAGATCTTCGGGATCAAGGTCGAGGCCGATCTCGCCGGCGAGATGCTCTACATCGTCAACGAGGACGCGCCGGGCTTCATCGGCCGGGTCGGCACCACGCTCGGCGAGGCCGGCGTCAACATCGGCACCTTCCAGCTCGGCCGCCGCTCGGCCGGCGGCGAAGCGGTGCTTTTGCTGTCGGTCGACAGCCACGTCGAGCAGGACGTCGTCGCGCAGATCGCGGCGCTGCCCGGCGTGCGCACGGTCAAGCCGCTGAAGTTCTAACCTGCAGATCCTCCCCTGCTTTTACAGGGGAGGGGGACCACCCGAAGGGTGGTGGAGGGGCGATGTTGGTAAACCCCCTCCACCGCTCCACGGTCCCCCTCCCCCGGGAAACCGGGGGAGGAACTTAAGTCCTTCGGCTGGACGTCCACACCGGCACGCCCTAGACGCAGCCGGTCATTTCAAGGGAAGCTGAGCTTTGGCGAACGTTACCGTCATCGGTGGCCAATGGGGCGACGAGGGCAAGGGCAAGATCGTCGACTGGCTTGCCAGCCGCGCCGACGTCGTCGTGCGCTTCCAGGGCGGCCACAATGCCGGCCACACGCTCGTCGTCGGCGACCAGACCTACAAGCTCTCTTTGCTCCCGTCCGGCATCGTGCGCGGCACCCTGTCAGTGATCGGCAATGGCGTCGTGCTCGATCCCTGGGCGTTCCGCGCCGAGGTCGAGAAGCTCGCCAGCCAAGGCGTCGCGATCAACCCGGACAAGCTCCAGATCGCCGACACCTGCGCGCTCATCCTGCCGATCCACCGCGACCTCGATGCGCTTCGCGAGGATGCCAGCGGCCAGGGCAAGATCGGCACGACGCGGCGCGGCATCGGCCCGGCCTATGAAGACAAGGTCGGCAGGCGCGCGATCCGGCTGTGCGATCTTGCCCACCTCGACGATCTCGCGCCGCAGCTCGATCGGCTGTGCGCCCATCATGACGCGCTTCGCGCCGGCTTCGGCGAGTCACCGGTCGACCGCGCGCGCCTGAAGCGCGAACTCGGCGAGATCGCCGCCTTCATCCTGCCGTTCGCACGGCCGGTGTGGCGCACGCTCAACGCCGCCAAGGCGCGGGGCGACCGCATCCTGTTCGAAGGCGCGCAGGGCGTCCTGCTCGACGTCGATCACGGCACCTACCCGTTCGTCACCTCCTCGAACACGATCGCCGGCACGGCGGCGGGCGGCAGCGGCCTCGGGCCGTCGGCGGTCGGCTTCGTGCTCGGCATCGCCAAGGCCTATACCACGCGCGTCGGATCGGGCCCGTTCCCGACCGAGCTCGAGGACGAGATCGGCGAGCGGCTCGGCGAGCGCGGCCGCGAGTTCGGCACCGTCACCGGCCGCAAGCGCCGCTGCGGCTGGTTCGATGCGGTGCTGGTGCGCCAGTCGTGCGCGGTATCGGGCGTGACCGGCATCGCGCTGACCAAGCTCGACGTGCTCGACGGGCTCAAGGAGATCAGGATCTGCACCGGTTATCGCCTCAACGGCGAGGAAATCGATTATTTTCCGGCCTATTTCGGCGACCAGGCGGCGGTCGAACCAATCTACGAAACGATCGACGGCTGGGATGAATCGACCGCGGGCGCGCGCAGCTGGGCGCAGCTTCCCGCCCCGGCGATCAAATATATCCGCCGCATCGAAGAGCTGATCAAATGCCCGGTGGCGCT
The DNA here is from genome assembly GCF_036677245.1 of Sphingomonas sp. Taxonomy (GTDB): domain Bacteria; phylum Pseudomonadota; class Alphaproteobacteria; order Sphingomonadales; family Sphingomonadaceae; genus Allosphingosinicella. The sequence goes on along the minus strand of NZ_JAKFCG010000003.1, from coordinate 1,395 downwards.
GGTCTCGACCAGCCCCGAGCGCGAGGACACGATCCTCGTCCGCGATCCGTTCGCCGACTGAGATGACCTCGCGCGAAAGCACGCGCTTTCTGCCGATCGCTGATCAGGGCGCCGCCGCCGGCACGCCCCGCCGCTCGCCCGCCGACTGGGCAATGCTGATCGGCTTTGCAGCGCTGCAATGGCCGTGGCTGCTGCGCAGCCTCGACGGCGGCAGGCGCCGCGCCAAGCGCGCTTTGCTCGATCGTCTCCACCTGCCGCACGACGCTCTACCCAATCTCGGCAGCTGGAAGGCGGACATGGGCCTCCTCACCCTGCTCACCGACCATATCTTCGCCGCACGGCCCCGGCTGGTCGTCGAGTTCGGCTCCGGCGCCTCGACCCTGATCATCGCGCGCGCGCTGCAAATGGCCGGCGGCGGCCGCCTGATCAGCTTCGATCAGCATCGGGTCTTCGTCGACGCCACCCGGACGTGGCTCGCCGATCACGGCCTTGAGGCGGACCTGCGCGCGGCGCCTCTGCGGACCGCGCCGGGCGGCTGGCCCGGCCTGTGGTACGATCACGGCCCGCTTCCCGACGGCATAGACCTGATGCTGATCGACGGGCCGCCCTGGACCGTCCACCCGTTCACCCGCGGCGCGGCGGCCACCTTGTTCGGCCAGATCGCGCGGCGCGGCACGATCATGCTCGACGACGCCGCCCGCCCCGGCGAGCGGATCGTCGCGCGGCGCTGGCGCAAGCAGTGGCCCGACTTCGACTTCCGCCTGTCGAAATACGGCAGCAAGGGCACGCTGATCGCGACGCGAAGGTGACCCTCCGGAAGCCTGATCGTTTGAGGTGGAAGCGCTTCGCGCTGCCGCCGAAAGCGTGAATCACGCGCTTTTCATAAGGTCTTGGGGCAGGAGTTGTCAGACGGTCGGTCTTGCCTCGAAGCCGGCGCCGGTTTCGATCTCCGCATCCTCGACCCGGACCGCCTCGACCACCGCCGCCGGCGGGCCCTCGCGGCACCTGCGGATCAATTCGCGCACCGCTTCCTCGGGGCCGCTCGCCAGCAGCTCGACCTCGCCGCTGCGCAGATTCCGCACCCAGCCGGCCAGCCCAAGCGCACGCGCTTCGTTGACGGTCCATTGGCGGTAGAACACACCCTGCACCCGCCCGCTGACGATCAGCCTCTTGGCGGTCGTCATAAGAGCATTGCGCGAAAAGGTGGGTACCGGCTTTTCGCAACCAGCAATGCGGCATCAAAGCGTTGAGCAGGCTGCGAATCCATCGAAGCGCTGCCTGCCCTTACCCGGCGGTGATGTCTGGCGCGTCCTCGGCCTTCATGCCGATGACGTTATAGCCGCCGTCGACGTGATGGATTTCGCCGGTCACGCCCGACGCCAGATCCGACAACAG
>NZ_JAKFCG010000002.1:0-4613 GCF_036677245.1 Sphingomonas sp. | reverse complement strand
TCAGTTGAACCAGAAGGCGTAGCCGATCAGGGCATCGCCGAAGACCTCGTTGGCGGCGCGGAACGACTCGGCGCTGGCGATGGGGCCGTCCTTGAGGAATGGCAGTGCGTCGTAGCCGGTGATCAGCATGACCAGGTCGGTTTTCTTGGCGGTCTCGAAATAGGCCTTGAGGTCAAAGCCTTTTTGGAAGCGCCAGTGCGGGATCAGCAGCTTGCCGTCCAACACCTGGTCGGCGGTGTCGAGCGTCGCCATCCAGGCCTGCACCTGCGCGTCAGTAATCTTGGCATCCGGCGCGATGCCGCTCTGTTTCGGGTTGGGCAGCAGCTCTCGATTGTCGTCGGTCTCGGCGAGGATGGCTTCCCAGTTGCGGCGGGAGAGCGCCGTGATGTCCTTGAACCGGGCCAGCACGCGCTTCAGCCGGTCGGGCTCGACCACAGGCCAGTTGAGGTGGTGGATCGCCGCCAGCGCATCGGCGATGGCGTTGTCCGAGGCCGGATCCAGCATCAGCGTGCCTGTCGAGCGGGTGTATTCCTGCATGGGCAGGTCAGCGCGCGGGAACAGCCGGTGGAAGGTGGTGTCGAACAGCGCGCGGAAATCGTGGGCGAGGAGGAAATCCGCCTGTGCCGCGAGGATCTGCGAATAGCCGCCCAGCCAGATGGCGTCGGCGCGATCGAAGCCTATGGTCGAATCGGGCGGGGTGGGCGTTGCGGGCGGCGGTGCATTGGGATCGGTCGGGCCGGGAACGGTCGCCGCACCGAACATGGCGTTGAGCACGTTGCCGATGCTCTCGGTCTCACTGCCGGCGCCATCGCCGTCGAGGTCGATGCGGACCTTCAGCACTTCGACCGACACCACGTAATCGCCATTCTCGCCAGCGGCGAGCAGCGCATCGCGAGCGGCGTCCATGTCGTCGACGAGGAGCTGCAGGATGGCGCGGAACTTGTCGTAGTCGAGCGGTTCCGGATTGGGGTTCACCGGCACGGGCATGGCCAGCGGTGCGCCCATGATCGGGCCGGCATCGGGCGAGGCGAAGCCGTGTCGGTAGAGGCCCTGGGCGAAATGTTCGACGCCCTGGATGAAGCTGAGGAGCCCCACGCCGAAGCGCCCTTCCATGTCCTGCCGCTCGTAGAACGGCTTCAGCTCGGTGAGCCCCTGCCCGATCGTTCCGGCGTATAGATGCTTGCGCGAGATGTCGCCGGCCTCGCCTGCGAGGACCGGGAGTGAAAGCGCCGCACACAATGCGACAATCGCCAGTCTCAGCATCCCGGTACTCCCTGCAGTTGGCTATTTGGCCGCCAACTCAAGCCATTGATCTTCGTCGAGAATAAGGATGCCGAGGGCCTGAGCTTCCTTCAGCTTGGAGCCGGCCCCGGGACCAGCCACCAGGATGTCGGTATTCTTCGACACCGAGCCCGCCACCTTGGCGCCCAGTCGCTCCGCCATCGCCTTGGCCTCGCCGCGCGTGAGCTTCTCGAGGCTGCCGGTGAAGACGATAGTCTTTCCCGCCACTTCACTGGTGGCCGAAACGGTGACCACGTAGGGCTTGGGGTGCACCTGCTGCAACAGCGCATCGAGCACGTCGTCGTTGCGCTCGTTGCCGAAGAAATCGATCAGCGCCTCAATGACGGTATTGCCGATGCCGTCGACCGACGGGAATACCGAGTGCGGATCGTCAGCATGCGCGGCCGTTTCCTTGCCGACGCGGATCAACTCCTCGATGGTCGAGAAGGTCTTGGCCAGCACCGCTGCGGTGGTCTCACCGATGTGGCGGATGCCCAGCGCGAAGATGAAGCGGTCGAGCTCCGGCTCGCGCCGCGCGTCGATGGCGGCGAACAGCTTCTCCAGTCCCTCGAAGCTGCGGTCCTCGACGGTGCGGACATTCTTGCGGGTCTTGCCCGACGCTTCCTCGCGCAGCCGCGCCTGCTCGTCGCGCCGCGCGGCAAAGGCTTGCTGCACGGCGCGACGACGGTCCCGCAGCGTGAAGATGTCGGCGGCGGTCTTGACGAGGCCGGAGTTGAAGAACAGGTCGATGTTCTCGGCACCCAGCCCCTCAATGTCCATGGCGCCGCGCGACACGAAATGGCGCAGCCGCTCGACCGCCTGGGCGGCGCAGATCAGCTCGCCGGTGCAGCGGCGGCGCGAGTCTTCCTTGCCGGTCTTCTCGTTGAGCTCGCGCGTCGCGGGCGAGCCGCAGACCGGGCAAACATGGGGGAACTCGTAGGGCACGGCGTCCGCAGGACGCTTCTCCAGCACGACCCGGACGATCTGCGGAATGACGTCGCCGGCGCGCTGGATCACCACGGTGTCACCGATACGCACGTCGATCGGCTCGTCGCCGCGGATTGGCGCGCCGGTACTGTCGATGCCCTTGATGTAGTCCTCATTGTGGAGCGTCACGTTCTCGACCACCACGCCGCCGACGCCGACCGGCGCGAGGCGCGCGACGGGAGCCAGCGTGCCGGTGCGTCCCACCTGGATGTCGATCGCCCGGACGGTGGTGAAGGCCTGCTCGGCTGCAAACTTGTGCGCTACGGCCCAGCGTGGCTCGCCGCTCGAAAAGCCCCATCGGCGCTGCAGCTCGAGATTGTCGACCTTGTAGACGACGCCGTCGATGTCGTAGCCAAGCGAGGCGCGCAGTTCCTCGATCTTCCTGTACTGCGCGATCAGTTCGTCGATCGAGCTGGCGCGCACCATCAGCGGGCTGATCGCAAATCCCCACTCGCCGAACTTCTGCACCGCGCCATACTGCGTCGGCGCTGGTTCTGCCGACGTGTAGCCCCAGGCATAGGCGAAGAATTTCAGGTTCCGGCTGGCAGTGATCGACGGGTCCTTCTGGCGCAGCGAGCCTGCGGCGGTGTTGCGCGGGTTGACGTATTCCTGCCCGCCGACCGCCGCCGAGCGCGCCTTGAGCGCCTCGAACTCGGCCATGGTCATGTAGACCTCGCCGCGGATCTCGATGCTTTCGGGCCAGCCCGAGCCTTTGAGCTTGTGCGGGATGTCGGCGATGGTTCTGAGATTGGCGGTGATGTCCTCGCCGATCGTGCCGTCGCCGCGCGTCGCGCCTTGGACGAACAGGCCGTTCTCGTAACGCAGCGACGCCGATAGCCCGTCGATCTTGGGCTCGGCGGTGAAGACCAGCTTCAGGTCCTTGTCGCGCTCGAAGAAGCGGCGGCCGCGCTCGATGAAATCGACCACGTCCTCATCGCTATAGGCCTTGGCGAGGCTGAGCATCGGCACGGCGTGCCGGACCTTGCTGAACCCCTCGACCGGCGCGCCCGCGACCTTGTCGCTGAGGCTGTCCTGGCGCTTGAGTTGCGGAAACGCAATCTCGAACGCCTGGTAGCGGCGCTTCTGCGCGTCGTACTCGGCATCGGTGATTTCGGGTGCGTCGTTCTCGAAGTAGGCGCGGTCGGCCTCGACAAGTACCTCGTGCAGCCGGTCGAGTTCCGCCTTGGCCTCCGCCTCGGAGAAACTCTCGATCTCACGTTCCGCCCCGCTCACGATACCTCCGAAATCAACTTCCCGGCCGCGGCGCGCGCCTCGTCGGTGACCTTGGCGCCGGCCAGCATGCGCGCCACTTCTTCCTGCCGCGCCTTGCCATCGAGGCGGCGGACGTGGGTGCGCACAAACGCGCCCTCCTCGATCGCCTGCTTTTCGATCAGCAGGTGACTCTGCGCCCGTGCCGCAACCTGCGGCGCATGGGTGACGGTGAGCACCTGCACTTTGCCGGCGAGTCGCGCCAGCCGCCGGCCGATGGCGTCGGCAACGGCACCACCGACGCCGGTGTCGATTTCGTCGAAGATCAGCACCGGCGCCGAACCGCGATCGGCCAGCACCACCTTGAGGGCGAGGAGGAAACGGCTGAGCTCGCCGCCTGAAGCGACCTTGAGGATCGGCCCCGGCTGGGTGCCCGGGTTGGTCTGCACATGGAAGGCGATCTGGTCGTGGCCTGAGGCGGCCACGCGGGCCGGGTCCACCTGCCGATCAACGATAAACTTGGCGGCACCGAGCTTCAGGTCCGGCAGCTCCGCTTCCACGGCCTTGGTGAGGGCCGCAGACGCCGTGTCGCGTGCTTTGCTGAGGGCCGTGGCAGCGGCAGCATAGGCGCTGCGGGCGGCCTCGGCAGCGGCTTCCAGCGCTTTCAGTGAGGCCTCGCCGCTCTGCAGCATGTCGAGATCGTTCTGGTACTTGGCCAGCACCTCGCTGAGCCCGTCGCAGGTGGTGTGGTGCTTGCGGGCGGCGGCGCGCAAAGCGAACAGCCGCTCTTCAACCTTTTCGAGATCAGCCGGATCGAATGCCATGTCGCGCTTCAGCAGTTCGAGCGCGTCGGAGGTAGCGTCGAGCGACACCAGGGCGTTGTCGAGCGCCTCGACGATCGGCTGGAACACTGCGGCACCGGCATCGGCCTTGCGGACCAGGCGGCGCATCAGCCCGGCGAGTACCGGACCGGGCGCAGTCGGGCCATTGAGAATCTCGTCGGCGTCGCGAACTTCCTCGGCGGCCTTTTCCAGCGTCATCAGGCGCTGGCGGCGCTCGGCAAGGACCTCCTCCTCACCGGCTTCCAGCGACATCTCCCCGAGTTCCGCCACGACATGCCGCGCATATTCCTCGCG
>NZ_JAKFCG010000001.1:0-7751 GCF_036677245.1 Sphingomonas sp. | reverse complement strand
CCGTCGGAGCGGCGGGCTGTGTTTCCTGCGCCAGCAGCGCAGTGTGGGGGAGCGCGGTGGCGGCGAGGAGCAGGCCAGCGGCGCGGCGGAGCGTGTGGGGTTCCTGTTTCATAACTGGAGCACAATGAATTTCACGGCGGATCGGGCTCGTTTCGTCGCAGATTCCGGGCCGGGCCGTGGCCGGTCAGCGGCCGGATGAGCTTTTTCAGCATGTTCATGGTGAAGCCGATCTTAACCAGCTCGGCGTGTGGTGTCGGGCTCAGTCCTCGAGAATGCGGCTGTGATCCCTCGTGTCGCGCATCCGCGCATAAGCGATCAGCGACAGTGCGATCATGATCGTCACATAGATGTAAAAGCCGCGCTCGATCCCCTGGTCCTTGAACCACAAGGCGACATATTCGGCGGTGCCGCCGAAGATGGTGTTGGCGAGCGCATAAGGCAGCGCGACCCCAAGCGCGCGGATGTGCGCGGGGAAGAGCTCGGCTTTCACGACCGCATTGATTGAGGTGTAGCCGGTGACGATCACCAGCGCCCCGAACAAAAGGCCGAAAGCGGCATACGGGCTTCGCACCCCTTCCAGCGCAACGAAGATCGGATAGGTGAGCAAGGTGCCGGCGATGCCGAACGCGATCATCATCGGCTTGCGGCCGATCCGATCGGACAGCATTCCCCCGAGCGGCTGGATCAGCATGAACAGGAACAATGCGGCGGTGCTGATCCGGGTGGCGGTCTCGCGGTCGAAACCCGAGGTGTTGACCAGGAATTTCTGGCCGTAGATGCTGTAGGCGTAGAAAGCGAGCGTGCCGCCCGCGGTCAGCGCCATCACCAGCAACGCCTCGCGCGGATGGTGCTTGACCAGCGACCAGCCGCTCGATCGCAACGCATCCCCAGACTCTGGCCCAGACTCTGGCCCAGACTCTAGCTCGCCGGCCTGGGTGTTCGCCGCCTGGGCGTTCTTGAAGCTCTCGGTCTCTGCCATCCGCCGCCTGATGTAAAAGACGAACAAGGCCAGCATGCCGCCGATCACGAACGGGATGCGCCAGCCCCAGGCTTCGAGCTCGGCCTCGGTCAGCAGCAGCTGCAGGATGATCAGCACCATCGCGGCGGCGAGCTGGCCGCCGATCAACGTCACATATTGGAAGCTCGAGAAGAAGCCGCGGCGCGAGCGGCCGGCCATCTCGCTCAAATAGGTCGCGCTCGCGCCATATTCGCCGCCGAGGCTGAGGCCCTGGAGCAGCCTCGCCAGCACGAGCAGGGCCGGGGCGAGCGCGCCGATGCTGTGATAGGTCGGGGTGGCGGCGATCATCAGCGAGCCGCCGCACATCAAGGCGACCGACACCGACAGCCCTGCCTTGCGGCCTTTTCGATCCGAATAGACGCCCATCAGCCAAGCGCCGATCGGCCGCATCAAAAAGCCCACCGCGAACACCGCGGCAGCGCTCAGCAACTGGGCGGTGCGATCTCCTTCGGGGAAGAAGGCCGGGGCGAAATAGAGGGTGAAGAAGGAATAGACGTACCAATCATACCATTCGATCAGATTGCCGGCCGATCCGCCGACGATCGAACGAAGGCGGTGCGTGCGGCTGGCGGCGTCCATCCTGCCCGGATGCGGGGAAGAGACGGCGCGCGTCAAGTATCCTGCGCGTGCGGCCGGACGCTTTCGAGGGCTAGCGGTCGACCACGGAGCGGGCCAAGCCTATTTGTGCCCGCCGTGGCCGCTGTTCTGATTGCCGGTGCGGCTGTTCTCGTTGCGGTTGTCGCGCTGATGATGGGGCTGCCCTATCCGCCGGATAGGGCGAGGGGGGCCCCATCATGGTCGAAATCGCCCTTCTTCTTCTGGTCGGTCATCGTGCGACTCCTTTGCCGGTTCACGGCCGGAACGCCCGCGCGTTGCGAAATCCAAAACGTTCTAGGCGGCGTGGCTGCCAATCGCTTTCTGGCGGCGGCGCTGCACCGACGAGCCGATCCCCAGCGCCTCGCGATATTTGGCGACGGTACGGCGCGCGATGTCGAAGCCCCTGGCGCGCAGCATCTCGACGAGCTGGTCGTCCGAAAGGACCTTGGCGCCCTCGGCCGCGATCAGGGCCTTGATCGCGCTCTTGACCGCCTCGGCCGAGACGGCCTCGCCGCCGTCGGAGCTCTGGATGCCGCTGGTGAAGAAATATTTGAGCTCGAACAGGCCGCGGTCGCAGGCGAGATATTTGTTCGACGTCACCCGGCTGACGGTCGATTCGTGCATTCCGATCGCATCGGCGACGGTGCGCAAGGTCAGCGGCTTGAGATAGGCGACGCCGTCGCGGAAGAAGGCGTCCTGCTGCTTGACGATTTCGGACGCGACCTTGACGATCGTGCGGGCGCGCTGGTCGAGCGCCTTGACCAGCCAATTGGCGCTGGCGAGGCATTCCGACAGCCAGGCCTTGGACTGCTTGCTGTGCGCGCCGCCGGCGAGCTCGACATAATAAGCACGATTGACGAGCAGCCGCGGCAAGGTCGCCTGGTTGAGCTCGATCGCCCAGCCGGCGCCGCGGCGCGCGACGAACACGTCCGGGATGATCGCGTCGATGCTGCTCGGCTGGCCGAACTTGCAGCCCGGCTTGGGATCATAAGCGCGCAGCTCGCGGATCATGTCGCCCATATCCTCCTCGTCGACCCCGCAGATGCGCCGCAGCGCCGGCAGATTGCCCTTGGCGAGATAGTCGAGATTGGCGATCAGCCGCGCCATTGCCGGATCGTAGCGATCGGCCTCGCGCGCCTGGATGGCGAGACATTCGGACAAGGATCGCGCAGCCACGCCGGGGGGATCGAAGCCCTGGACGATCGCGAGGACGCGCTCGACCTCGCCGAGCGGCGCCCCCAGCCGCTGCGCGATCGCGAGCATCGGCGTCGAGATATAGCCGGTCTCGTCGATCTGCTCGATGATCTGCTGCGCGATCAAGAGGTCGGTGCCGGACAGGCGTGCGCCGGCCTGGCCGAGCAGATGCTCGTGCAGCGACAGATCGCTGCCGGCAAGGGCGTCGAGGTCCGGTGCCTCGCCGCCGCCGCCCATCCCCTCGAGGCCCAGGCCGCCGTCGAGACCGCTGCGATCGCCGCCGACGGCAGGATCCGCCGGGTGATTGGACATGCGGTCGGCGGCGCTGTCCTGAAAATCCTCACCCTGATAATCGACATCGAGCGGCGCATCGCGCTCGGCATCGCCGTGCGCGACGAGTTCGTCGACGCGTTCCGGCTCCGCGCGCTCGACGCGCTCGCCGGAAGGCTCGGCCGGCTCGTTCGCGCCGTCGTCGCTGGCCGACTCGAGCAACGGATTGCGCTCGACCTCCTCGGCAATGAAACCCTCGATCTCGAGGTTCGACAGTGCCAGCAGCCGGATCGCCTGCTGGAGCTGCGGTGTCATCACCAGGGATTGGCTTTGCCGGAGGTCGAGGCGAGGCCCGAGCGCCATGGTCAGACCTTGCTACAATTCGAAGCTTTCGCCGAGGTAGAGCCGGCGGACCTTCTCGTCCGCCACCAAGGCTTCTGGGCTGCCCGCGAACAGGACCTGACCGTCGTAGATGATGCAGGCGCGGTCGACGATATCGAGCGTCTCGCGGACATTGTGGTCGGTGATCAGCACGCCGATGTCGCGTTGCTTGAGCTGCAGTACCAAAGCGCGGATGTCGGCGATCGAGATCGGATCGATGCCGGCGAACGGTTCGTCGAGCAGCATGATCGACGGATCGGCGGCGAGCGCGCGCGCGATCTCGCAGCGCCGCCTTTCGCCCCCCGACAGCGACATCGCCGGCGAATCGCGCAAATGCTCGATGTGGAACTCGCTCAGCAGCTGCTCGAGCCGCTCGGCCCGCGCGGCGCGATTGGGCTCCTCGACCTCGAGCACCGCCATGATGTTCTGCGCGACGCTGAGCCCGCGGAAGATCGACGTCTCCTGCGGGAGATAGCCGAGGCCGAGGATCGCCCGGCGATACATCGGGAGGCTGGTGATGTCCTCCCCGTCGAGCAGGATGCGGCCGCTGTCCGGTTTGACCAGGCCCATCACCGAATAGAAGCAGGTGGTCTTGCCGGCGCCGTTCGGACCAAGCAGCCCGACCACCTCGCCGCGCTCGACTCCGAGCGACACGTCCTTGAGCACGATCTTGCGATCGTAGGATTTGGCGATCGAAACCACCGATAGCCCGCGCGCGGCCGTGCCGACCGCCGAGCCAGTCGCGGAGCGGAGACCGGCGCCGGTCGCGGCATTCTGCCCAAATTGGTCCATCGTGACGGTCTCGTTCATCGTCGCTCCAGCGTCGCTCCGCCTCTACGGCCGACCGCGCATCACCTCAACTGGCAAGATTCCTGCATGACTTGGCCGGCGAGGTCGAGTGGCGAGCGGCGGCCCGCGCGGAATCATCGCCGGCTGTGACCTTCGCGCCGCGCCTAAAGCATAAAGCGAAAAGGTGGGTACCGGCTTTTCGCAACCAGCAATGCGGTTTCAAACGCCTTCCAACGCAGGAGCCGGCGCCTCGACAACAAGCGACGCTATTTTGCCGCAGAGCTCAGTTGGTGCGCTTGGGAACCGTGAAAGTGCCGCTGACCCGGCCGCCCGGCGCGCGGGTGGTGCCGGGAGCACCGCCGACCGCGCCGCCGTCCATCACCGCGCGGCCGCTGTTGAGATCGAGCACGAGGCGCGCGCCGCGTACCTGCGACGAGCCGCGGATCAAGGTGACGCCGCCGAGCAAGGTGATGATGCGCCGGTTGAGGTCGTAGATGCCGAACTGGCCGCGCGCCGTCTCCGAGGGGCTGCGCACCGTCACGCCGCCGCTCGCATCGAGCCGCTCGATCTGCACCCCTCCGGCCTTGGTGTAAGCGATCGAGAGCCGCTCGGTGTTGAGCGTGAGATCGGCCTGGCGGACGACGACGTTGCCGGAGAAGACCGCGCGATCGGCGCGGTCCTGCACTTCGATGCGATCGGCAGCGACATCGACGGGCGCATCACTGTTGTGGCCGCGAAGCGCCGATGTCTGCGCATAGGCCGGCGTGGGGGCGGGGGCGCCGCCGATCGCCGCCCAGATCAGGGCGGGCCAGATCATGGCGCGAACGCGTGCGGCGCAGGCGAGGAAACGGGCTTTCATGAGGCTCATCTGTGGCCGGCCTGGACAATGTGCAAGCGCGCATTGCCGCTGAGTGTCACTGTCCGGCTCGCCAGGTTCGCCAGCAGGCGGTCCGCCGAGAAGCGGCCCAGCGGCATCGTGCCCTCGACCCTGCCGCGGCTGGCCAGCCGTTGCTGATCGAGGTCGACCGTGACGTCGCGGGTGGCGAGCCGATAGCCGCCGGCGGCGGTGAACAGGATCGGCCCGACCACCGCGACCTGCTGGGTCTCGACGTTGAAGCGGCCCTTGTCGGCCTGGAGCGCGGCCGGCCCGTCGTCGAGCATGATCCGCGCGGCCATGCCGTGGATGTCCACGATCGGCTGGCGGGAGGTCGGCTGCACCGCCTGGCGCGCGGCGATTGTGAACGGCCGGCCGCGGTCGTCCTGGCCGCGATATTGGGCGGCCTGGACCCGCAGCCGTTCCTTGGCGACCTCGACCTTGTTCTTGTCGAGGATGAAGCTGATGTCCTGCCCGCGGGTGAGCGGCGCCATCGCAAGATAGGCGATCAGCACGCCGACGATCGCCGGCAACGCGATCTTCAGCGTCCCGATCACGGCGTCGTGAGAGCTTCCGGGCGCCGCCCAGCCCTGCTTCTTCAGCCGTTCCTGGGCCGCAAGCTCAGACATGGGCGAAGATGTCGACCTCCGGCCAGCCGGCGAGATCGAGCAAGGCGCGATGCGGCAGGAAGTCGAAACAGGCCTGCGCCAGCGCGGCGCGTTGCTCGCGCTGCAGTCGCTCGTCGAGCCTTTCCTTGAGCCCGTGCAGATAGCGCACGTCCGAGGCGGCATATTCCTTTTGCGCGTCGCTGAGCTCGGGAGCGCCCCAATCCGAAGTCTGCTGCTGCTTGGAGATCTCGTGGCCGAGCAGCTCGCGCACGAGGTCCTTGAGGCCATGGCGGTCGGTGTAGGTCCGCACCAGCCGCGAGGCGGTCTTGGTGCAATAGACCGGCGCCGCCATCACGCCGAGATAGGCGTGCATCGTCGCAAGGTCGAAGCGCGCGAAATGATAGAGCTTGAGCCGCGATGGATCGGTGAGCACCGCCTTGAGGTTCGGCGCGGCGAAATCGCTGGTGGCTGCGAAGCGGACGAGATGCTCGTCGCCGCGGCCATCGGAAATCTGGACGAGACACAGCCGGTCGCGGCCGGGAAACAGCCCCATGGCCTCGGTGTCGACGGCAACCGCGCCCGGCGCGAGCACGCCCTCGGGCAGATCTTCTTCATGGAAATGGACAGTCATTCGCCCCGCATAAGCGGAAGCGGGGGATGGCTCAATGGGGCTGGGCGCGCCATTTTTCACCCGTCAGCCCGGCGGAGCCTGCATCGCGGCCGAAGCGGCGCGATCCTGCCGGCGCCCGCGGTGAGGCCCTATCCGCCCTGCTTCGCCGCCCGGTCGCGCCGCCGCCTGGCCGCCATGTTGAGGCCCTCGACCGCCGCCGAGAAGGCCATGGCCGTGTAGATATAGCCTTTGGGCACATGCACGCCGAAGCCGTCGGCGACCAGCACGACGCCGATCAGCAGCAGGAAGCCGAGCGCCAGCATGACGATCGTCGGATTGCGGTTGATGAAATTGGCCAGAGGCTCCGCGGCGAGCAGCATCACCAGCACGGCGGCGACGACCGCGATCACCATGATCACGAGATGATCGGCCATGCCGACCGCGGTGAGGATCGAATCGATCGAAAAGACGATGTCGAGCATCAGGATCTGGACGATCGCCGCGCCGAACCCGAGCACCGGCTTGGCGGTGTCGAACACGTCCGAATTGGGGTGCGGATCCATATTGTGGTGGATTTCGGTGGTCGCCTTCCAGAGCAGGAACAGGCCGCCGGCGATCAGGATCAGGTCGCGCCACGAGAAGCTGGTCTCGAATCCGGGCTCACCATGCGGACCGGGGGCGCCCTGGATGCCAAGGTCGAACACCGGATTGGTCAGGCCGACCAGCCATGCGATCGTCGAAAGCAGGGCCAGCCGCATCACCAAAGCGAGCGTGATGCCGATCTTGCGCGCCTTTTGCCTTTGATGCTCGGGAAGCTTGTTGGACAGGATCGAGATGAAGATGAGGTTGTCGATGCCGAGCACGACCTCCATCACGACCAGGGTCGCAAGCGAGGCCCAGGCAGCCGGCTCGCTGAAAACGTTGATGATGCTGTCCATCTGGCTTCCCGTCCTGGCGGCGGTCCCATGCCGCGCGCGTGCGGTCCAATGCATCAGCGCGGCCCCCGGTGCCAAGCCCGGCGGGTGCAAAAAAGCAATGCGCCAAAACTGCTCGCAGCTTCGTAAATTTTCCGCTATATGAGTCGATGGTGCGCCATTTTCGTGCCGAGGCCGTTTGCGCGTTCAGCCCAGCGCGGTGGTTCTAACAGGGATTCGGGCCTTTGAAAGTTTAACACGGCATGGGTTTTGATAGAGGACGCCGCGGCGAGCGCGGCGGGCGCGGTAGAGACAAGCGCGACGGGTTCGGCGAGGACAGCAGCAGCAGTTACGGCTCGGATCGCGGCGGCTTCGGCGGCGGCGGTGACCGCTATGGCGGCGGCGGCGGCGGTGGCGGGGGCTACGGCGGCGGCGATCGGTTCGGCGGCGGCGGTGGCGGCGGTGATCGCTTCGGCGGCGGTGGCGGCGGCGGCGG